>NZ_CP110139.1:4123640-4817280 GCF_025979885.1 Hymenobacter sp. YIM 151500-1 | reverse complement strand
CAATACAATACGGCAAAAGCAACAGGTGCGAGGTGGGGGAGAAAAGAGGGCTCGGCGCGGGCCCTGAGGAGCCCGTTTTTTTGAGGGGGAGACAAAAATGTGGAAAAGTCAGGAGACAAAAAAACGCTCCGACCTCTTGCATTTTACACCGTTTGGACAGGCAGCACCTGAGCTGCCGCCACACTGGGCCGGCGGGCTCCCCGCGCAAAGGTGTAGTCGATTCGGCCGATGTTAATTCCCGACCAGCCCACCTGATTTACGAGGGTGCGGTGGCCGTTTGGCCCGTCGATAGGCTCGGGCTGCTCCAGGAAAGTGTGGGTGTGCCCGCCAAGAATCAGGTCGATGCCGCCAACCTGGGCCGCCAGCTTCCGGTCGTCGATTTTGGCGCTTTCGTACTTGTAGCCGAGGTGCGACAGGCAGACGACCAGGTCGCACCGCTCGGGGCCGCGCAGCTTGGCTACTATTTCTTTGGCCGTGGCCACGGGGTCGAGGTATGTGGTGGCGCCAAAGTTTTTGTCGGCTACCAGCCCGGCCAGCTCAATGCCCAGGCCAAACACCCCAATGCGCAGGCCCTGCTTCTCGAACACCTGGTAGGGCTGAAAGCGGCCGGCCAGCAGAGTGCCCGTAAAGTCGTAGTTGGCAATAAGAAAGGGAAAGCCGGCGTGGGGCAGCTGCTTTTGCAAGCCTTCCAAGCCGTTGTCGAAGTCGTGGTTGCCGAGGGTGCTGGCGTCGTAGCCCATCTGGGTCATGAGCTTAAACTCCAGCTCGCCCTGGAAGAAGTTGAAGTAGGGCGTGCCCTGCCAGATGTCGCCGGAGTCCAGCAGCAGCACGTTAGCTTCCTGCCGCCGCACCTGCTCCACCAGCGCCGCCCGCCGGGCCATGCCGCCCAGCCCGGCCCACTGCGCCGCGTTGCCGGGGAACGGCTCGATGCGGGAGTGCATGTCGTTGGTGTGCAGAATGGTCAGGCGCCGGGCCTGGTTGTCGGCGGCCGCGGCTGGCAGCGCCGCCGCGCCCAGCAGCCCCAGGCTAGCCGCGCCCAGGCCCGTATGTTTCAGAAATTCGCGACGATCCACGGAGGTACTATGCTGAATGTGAATATAATGTGCAGAATGTGGAGGGAATGTGTAAAATGTGACAAATAGGAAAACGTGCGGAACGAGTGTTCTTCTGATTCTACCACATTTCTCCCATTTCCCACATTCGCCACATTACAACTTGACCCGTCCTTCCACTGCGGCCTGAATGGCCTTGCCCTGCTGAGTTTGCTCCCGGATGTGGTCGGCAATGGCGGTGCGGAGCAGGATGCCGGTGCCGCGGGGCTTGAGGGTTTTGAAGAAGGTCATGTTGTCGCCGCCCCCGGCCAGGTAGTCGGAAATGGCGATGGTGTAGGTGCGGGCCAGGTCGAAAGGCTGTCCGCCGATGCTGATGCTCGTGGGTTTTCCTTCCTGAGTCACCGCGTACACAGCCCCCGACACAGGCATTTTCACGCGGGCGGCGTAGTCGAACAGCTGCTGCACCACGGGACCGGGGGTGCTGAGCACCACCAGCTCATTCTCGAACGGCATCAGCTCAAACACCGCCCCCATGGTTACGGGCCCGGCCGGAATAGGAGCCCGCAGCCCCCCGTTCGACATCACGCCCAGGTCCACGGGCTGGCCTAGCTCCCGGCTGGCGCGCTGGCGCTGCAAGTCGCCCACGAAGTTGGCCAGCGGCGACTCGCCAGGGTTTTTGGTGATGGCCGCCGGGGCCTGGCCCAGCACCGTGGTCATCTGTTCCGTCACGCGCTGGCGGTAGGGCGCAATAAGGTCGAGGGCGGCAGGATTTTCGGCCAGGGCCGGGCCCACGGGCTGAGCCGTGGCGGGTGCCAGCTTGGCCGTGGGCACGTAGCCGGCCCGCTGGCAGGCCGGGGCCAGCAGCGTAGTGGCCGCCAGCAGCCCCAGGGCCGCCAGCTGGGAACGAAGAAATTGCATAGGGTACTACAAAGCAGGAGCGAGTGGTAAAGGTACGGCAGGACGCCGGGAGTTGCGCTGCAAACAATAGCGCCCGCCCAGGCGTGCTACCTGAGCACGCCTGGGCGGGCGCCGCCAAGTTTCTTCGGCTTTTGCTCTAGCGGAACTGATAGCCCAGCAGCAAGTGCGTGGCTTGCACCCCACCGGCCACTTTCTGCTCCACGGGAGTATCGGTAAACGACCGGCGCACTTCTACTTGCACAGCTCCGGTGCCGGCTTTCAGGGTGAGGCCAGCGCCCACAGCACCACCGAGCCGGAACGTGCGCACGTCGTAGGAGGTGGTAGTGGTGGAGGGAGCCGAGCCGTTCATCTGCTCGGTGCGCCGCTGCTGGGCGCTTCCTCCAAACCCGATGCTGGCCTGGGGCCCCGCCTGTAGGAAAGCGCGCAGCCGCCGGCCCGGCAGCGAGTAGCGAATCAGCGCGGGCACTTGCAGCGCGTTCAGCTTGACATCGGTGCGGCGCTGGGCCGTGCCGAGGAGGTTGATGCCCGAGCCTGGCACAGTCACTTCTTCCTCGAAAGTATCCTGCGTATACAAGGCCTCCAGGCGCAGCATCAGCTTTTCGCCAAACCGGCCTGGCCGGAAGCTCAGCGCCAGCCCCGCCGTGGGGTTCCAACCAGTTTTCAGGGTAGTGCGCGGGTTATTACCGAATGGCAGGGTGGCCCGGTACACCCCGGCCAGCAGGCCCAGCGCCGCTTTGCTGGCGGCGGGTGCGACGTCGGCCGCCGGGGCTTCGCGGCCACAGTTGTTGTAGGCCACAAACAGCTTCCGCAGCTGCGACTCCTTCAGCTCCACCTTCGGGATGGTAATTACCGCGGGCAGGCAGTCGGCCAGGGCTTGCTTGAGCACGGGCCGGAACAGGTAGTTCCGTTCTTTCACCTGAGCGCTGCGGGCGCCGGGCTCGGCGGTCTTCACGGTGTCGCGCTGCTGTAGGGCCAGCACCGCGCCCTGGGGGCTGCGCATAAAAAACTGCTGCTCGTCGTCGTCATTATACATCGTGTACAATGACGCCTTGCCGCTCACCAGCACTTCCATAAACACGGGCAAACCGGGCTTCGCCGGCACCGTCTCGAAGCGGGGCCCGGCCGTGGCGCCGTAGCCGCGCAGCTGGGCCGGCTGGTATTCAGTAACCGCGCTGGCACTGTTGGTTCGGAACCGGCAGAGCCGGGCTACCTGCTGGGCCCCGCGCAGCTCCACCTCCCCGCGCAGCGTGTCGCCTGCTACGGGTACCACGTAGCCGGGCCGGAAACCGGACTGACCCGCCGCGTGTAAGGAGACTCCTAAGCTAGCCAGAAAGAGTAGTAGACGTAGGTGTTGATGCATAAGCAAGGTGTATGAGTAAAGTTGAATTGGTAAAAAATCGGGCAAATGTAGAAGAAAGCTTTGCCTCGTACACTATTCTCGGCACCGGCATTCTAGACCCGAACCGGTATCTTTAACCCGCCTTTTTGGCCCGTTTTCCCACCTGCACTCCCGGCTATGGCTGACTCCCCTCGCTCCGCGCCCGTTTCCTTTTCCGAGTTTGAACCCGTCACCACCGCCGCCTGGCAGGAGCGCATCCGCCGCGACCTGAAGGGGCAGGACCCGGCCGCCCTCGCCTGGCAGACGCCCGATGGCTTTGCGGTGCAGCCCTTTTACCACCGCGAAGCCCTGGCCGAGCTGGGCGGTGCCCCGGCCCCGCAGGTTCGGCCGGGCGCCCACTGGCGCAACGTGCCCACCTACACCGTGCCGGCCACCGAGCCGGGCCACGCCGCCATCGACCGGGCCGCCAACACCCTGACCCGCGGAGCCGACGGGGCCCATTTTGTGCTGGAAAACGCCGAGGCCTTCGACGTAGACTACCTGCACCAGCGCCTGCCCCTGAACGACACGTACGTGGGCTACACCGTGCGCGGCGGCGCGGCCGGCCTGGTGCAGCGCCTGGCCGATACCGGCGCCGTACTGCGCGGCTTCCTGGTTTCGGACCCCATCACCCGCCACGCCCCCGACCTCAAGGTCCAGCTGCGCGACCTGGCCGACGCCGTGCGCCGGAGCCGGAGCTGGCCGGAGTTTCGGGCCCTGGGGCTGAACGCGGCGTTGTATGGCAACCGCGGCGCCACCGTTACGCAACAGATAGCCTTTACTTTAAGCACGGCGGCGGCTTATTTAAGTGAGCTGCCCAACCTGGGCGAGGTGTCAGTGGCCGAAGTGGCGGCGGCCTTGCACGTGCACGTGGCCATCAACCCCAGCTACTTTCCGGAGCTGGCCCGGCTGCGGGCGTTGCGGCGGCTGTGGGCCACGCTGCTGCACGCCTTTGGGGTGCCGGCCGAGGTGGCCCAGCGGCTCACCATCCTGGCCAGCACCGCCACCTGGAGCCAGACCACCCTCGACCCGCATACCAACCTGCTGCGCGTCAGCACCGAGGCCATGAGCGCCGTATTGGGCGGGGCCGACGCCGTAAGCGTGGGCTCGTTTGACAGTCTGTTTCACGGCCCCAATGAGTTTGCCGAGCGCCTGGCCCGCAACCTGCCCGTGCTGCTACGCGAAGAAGCCTACCTGGACCGGGTGCAGGACCCCGCCGCCGGCTCCTATTACCTCGAAACCCTCACCGACCAGCTGGCCCGCGAGGCCTGGGCCCTGTTTCAGCGTGTGGAGGAGGCCGGCGGCCTGCCCGCGGCCACGGGCCTCGTGTTGCAGGAGCTGCACGCGGCGGCCCAGGCCCAGTTCCGGCGCATTGCTACCGGCGAGCAGGTGGTGGTGGGCACTAACCGCTTCCACAACCCGCACGAGCAGTTCGACTACAACCCCAAGCGCCTGCTGCGCAGCCGGGAGTTCGACAGCACCCGCGCCACCTACCCTACCGAAGTGCTGCGCCTGGCTACGGCCCTGCACTTTGAGCGCCGCGAGAAAAAACGGAAACGCGCGGCCGTGGTACTGCTCGGTGCCCACACCAACCAGCTGATTCTGGAGTCGTTTCTGAGGACGCTGCCGGAGCAGGAGCGGCCCGAGCTGCGCGACGCTCACCCGGAAGGCACGCTGTCGGTGTTGTTTTCGTCGCCCGAGGAAGCCACGCTCATGTACGCCACGCCCGAGCAGTTCGGCCGCCTGGCCCGCGCCATCAGCCACGTGCCCCTCGACGAGCCCACCTTCATTCCGCCCGCCCTGCTCACCGCCGACCTGGCCACCCTGCAAGAAGCCGTGCGCGTGTTCGGCTTCGAGGAATTCACCGTGCAAGGCTACAGCACCGAAGACGTTTTGGCCCGCCTGCAAGGTAGGGGCGCGTCGCACGCGCCCGGTCGTTGAACGGCCGGCGTTGATGACCAACTACCTTTCCACCCGCGAGTCGTTCAACGACCGGGCGCGTGCGACGCGCCCCTACATCCAGACCCATGAAACCTGATTTCGCTCATATCCCCTACAACGCCGGCCAGCTGCCCGCGCCGCCTGCTGAAGCTCCCGAGACCAGCACGCCCGAAGGCATTCCGCTCAAGGAGTTCTACACGGCCCACGATGTGCAGCACCTCGACCACCTGGGCTTTGGGGCGGGCGTGGCGCCGTATTTGCGCGGGCCGTACGCCACCATGTACGTGCAGAACCCCTGGACCATCCGGCAGTACGCGGGCTTCTCGACGGCCGAGGAAAGCAACGCCTTCTACCGCCGCAACCTGGCCGGCGGGCAGAAGGGCCTGAGCGTGGCCTTCGACTTGGCTACGCACCGGGGCTACGACTCCGACCACCCGCGCGTGGTGGGCGACGTGGGCAAGGCCGGCGTGGCCATCGACTCGGTGGAGGACATGAAGATTCTCTTCGACCAGATTCCGCTGGACCAGATGTCAGTGTCGATGACCATGAACGGGGCCGTGCTGCCCGTCTTGGCCTTCTACATTGTGGCAGCCGAGGAGCAGGGCGTGCAGCCGGAGCAGCTGGCGGGCACCATTCAGAACGACATTCTGAAGGAGTTCATGGTGCGCAATACCTACATCTACCCGCCCCTGCCGAGCATGCGCATCATTGCCGACATCTTCGCCTTCACGGCCCGGCACATGCCCAAGTTCAACTCCATCAGCATCTCGGGCTACCACATGCAGGAAGCCGGCGCCACCGCCGACTTGGAGCTGGCCTACACCCTGGCCGACGGGCTGGAGTACGTGCGCACGGGCCTGGCGGCGGGCATGAAGATCGACGAGTTTGCTCCACGCCTGTCGTTTTTCTGGGCCATCGGCATGAACCACTTCATGGAAATCGCCAAGCTCCGGGCCGGACGCCTGCTCTGGGCCAAGCTCTTGCGGCAGTTCGACCCCCAAAACCCCAAGAGCCTGGCCCTGCGCACGCACTGCCAGACCTCGGGCTACTCCCTCACCGAGCAGGACCCCTTCAACAACGTGGCCCGCACCTGCATTGAGGCCATGGCGGCGGCCCTGGGCGGCACCCAGAGCCTGCACACCAACGCCCTCGATGAGGCCATTGCCCTGCCCACCGACTTCTCGGCCCGCATTGCCCGCAACACCCAGCTCTACCTTCAGCACGAAACCGACATCACCCGCGTAGTAGACCCCTGGGGCGGCTCCTACTACGTGGAAACCCTCACCCACGAGCTGGCCGACCGGGCCTGGGCCCTCATCCAGGAAGTGGAGGAGCTGGGCGGCATGGCCAAGGCCATTGAAACTGGCCTGCCCAAAATGCGCATCGAAGAAGCCGCCGCCCGCAAGCAGGCCCGCATCGACTCGGGCAAGGAAACGGTGGTCGGCGTGAACAAGTACCGCGTAGACGAAGCCACCAGCATCGAAGTCCTCGACATCGACAACGCCGCCGTGCGCGAAGCCCAGATTGCCCGCCTCCAGAAGATCCGGGCGGAGCGGGACGAAGCCGCTGTGCAAGCCGCGCTGGCGGCCCTGACGGAGGCGGCGCGGGCCGGCCTAGTCGCCTCACCCCCTAACCCCCTCTCCGAGGGAGAGGGGGAACTAGCTCTAGAAAACACTAGCTCTAAAACACTAGAAACTAGTCCTCCCTCTCCCTCGGAGAGGGGGCTAGGGGGTGAGGCGAACGGGGAAGCCGATAACTTATTAGCCCTCGCCATCAACGCCGCCCGCCTGCGCGCTACGCTGGGCGAGATTTCCGATGCCCTGGAGAAAGTGTATGGTCGACACCAGGCCACCATCCGGGCTATTTCGGGCGTGTATTCTCATGAAATGAACTACGACGAGGAGTTTGCCAAGGCCCGCCAGGCCGCCGACGACTTTGCCGCCCGCGAAGGCCGCCGCCCCCGCATGATGGTGGCCAAAATGGGCCAGGACGGCCACGACCGGGGCTCCAAAGTCATTGCCACGAGCTTCGCCGACGTAGGCTTCGACGTGGACATTGCCCCCCTATTCCAGACGCCCGCCGAGGTAGCCCGCCAAGCCGCCGAAAACGACGTGCACGTGGTGGGCGTAAGCAGCCTCGCCGCCGGCCACAAAACCCTGATTCCGCAGCTCATCGAGGAGCTGGGGCAGCTCGGCCGCGAAGACATTCTCGTTATTGCCGGCGGCGTCATCCCCGCCCAGGACTACCAATTCCTCTACGATGCGGGCGTGGCCGGCGTGTACGGTCCCGGCACCGTCATTGCCGTGGCGGCCCAGGAGATTTTGGGGAAGCTGGCGCAGGCAGAGGTGTAAGCCCTCTTGTTATTGCAGACAAACGGCCGGTTCTTCCGGCCGTTTTGCTTATTTACCGGCTTATGGCGCTACCTGTCAATCTTTCGGAACTGTTATCCGGTCATACGGTGGAGTGGGAGCGGTTGGAATTTAAAACCGGCTGGAATCCGCAGGACATTCTGCACTCAATTTGCGCCTTCGCCAACGACATCAACAACTGGGGCGGAGGCTACATCGTGGTGGGCGTGCGGGAGCAGGACGGGCGCCCGGTGCTGCCGCCCGAGGGTGTACTTGTGGAGCAGCTAGACCACATGCAGAAGGAATTGCTGCAACTCTGCCACCAGATTACGCCACCCTATTTTCCCGTGGCGCAGCCAGTGCAGTACCAGGGGGCATGGCTGTTCATTATTTGGGTACCGGGCGGGCAGACGCGGCCCTACAAGGCGCCGATTTCCCTCGGCAAAGAGCACAAAGGCCAGAAGGCTTATTTTATTCGCCGCTACGCCAGCACCGTGCAGGTGCGCACCCAGGCCGACGAACACCAACTGTTGGAGTTGGCTGCCAAAGTGCCCTTCGATGACCGCATCAACCACCAAGCCGAGCTACATAACCTGAGCCCGGCTCTTATCCGCGACTTTCTCCGCGAAATCCGCAGCAACCTAGCCGACGAAGCCGAAACTATGCCCTTTGCCGAGCTGTGCGAGCAGATGCGCCTGGTGAGCGGCCCGCCAGAATACAGAAAGCCGCTGAATATTGGCTTACTCATGTTCAGCGAACATCCGGAACGCTTCTTTCGCGGAGCAGTGATTGAAGTTGTTGTGTACCGCGACGAAGTAGGCGACCAGTTCACGGAAAAACGCTTCACCGGGCCGCTGCACCGGCAGCTGCGTCAGGCGCTGGACTACTTGCGCAACCAGGTGCTGCGCGAAGAAGTCCGCAAGATCTCCGGCCGGGCAGAGGCCCAGCGCTTTTTTAATTTTCCCTATGATGCCCTTGAAGAGGCCTTGGCCAACGCCGTGTACCACCGCAGCTACGAAAGCCAGCAGACCATTGAAGTGAACGTACGGCCCGGCCAGCTGGAAATCATTAGCTATCCTGGCGCCTTGCCGCCCGTAACGCCACACATGCTCCGGCAGCCACGCATCGTCTCGCGCGACTACCGCAACCGCCGCGTCGGCGACTTTCTGCGCGAGTTGCACCTCACCGAAGGCCGCGCCACTGGCCTGCCCAAGATTCGGCGGGCCATGCAGGCCAACGGCTCCCCGCCGCCCGTGTTCGAGATGGACGAGGCCCACTCCTACTTCCTCGTCACGCTGCCCATCCATCCTGACTTCATCACCCGCGAACTGACGAGCCGGGAGCTGCACATCCTGCGCTTCTGCCAGCAGCCACGCACTCGCAGGGAGATTCTGGCGGAATTAGGGTTGAGTAGCTCACTTACCAACTCAACTCGATATATCACCCCTCTTTTGCTCGATGGGTACCTGGCCTTCACCCTGCCAGAAGTTCCAAAGCACCTCAACCAACGGTACATATCTACACCCAAAGGGCAGCAAGCTCTAGAGACAGCATGAAGGTTTGTGTATATGTTGTGTATATGTATGCGCTTAAAAAGGCTGTTTCGAGGCTACTGAGGGCATACACGCTGACAATGTAGTGTACATGTAGTGTATATGTACTTGCGGTTTGCTTGGCTTTCCGTTGTAGCTTGCAGCACCTTGCTACTTCTTATATAGGCACAATGAAAATAGTGGTATTGCTAGCTGGATGTTTTGTGTGCTTAAGTGCACAGGCACAACGGCGGGGAGTATACCATGATATAGTAACTGCCATTCAACAATCCGATAAAGTGCGCGTACTTGACTTACGTGGTCAAGAACTAGATAGCCTCCCGAAGTCCTTGCAGAACCTGCAAAACGTTGAGGCTATTCTAATAGGTATGAAACTGCGTAATCTGTGGTTTTACCCTCGTGCCTGGAAATACGAGCTACATTTTAAACGTCTGCCAGCAGGGGGGGGTATCTTCATCTGCAGGGGCGAGGCGCAGGGGGAGAATACTATTTCTTCAATCGATTCAAAAATCAACCACTTGACTTTTGCCAATTTCCTAAACTTCGGGTTTTAGATATTGGTGGTGGAGTACCATTTGTAATAGCTGACACCATAGCAACTCGCATGAGCAGGTGCCGCCCGCAAATGATCGTATTAGGGGGGCGTGTTCGCAGCAAGGATGTAGAATCTGCTGCTGATTTTATAAAAAGTTACGACGAGCAATTTAATAAATACCGTGAAGCCGAAAAATATCTGCGTGCATTTAAAATAAAATAGCAATGAAATCATATAATATTTCTTATTAAGAAAATAAATTAAAATCTCCCATCATGTTTTGATATCAATTATTTGCATTATGTGAAATATTCTAAAGAATTTGTTTTAAAAATAACGATCATCTCCATGCGCATCCACCCCTCCGACCAAGCCGACGCGGACATTGATTGGTTTGCCACCGATGCGGCCGGGCACGTCCTGCACGTAGCTTCGGGTGGGGGGCGACTGCCGGAGTCGGTGGCGGCGGATGAGGCGGCGCTGCTGGAGCTGCACGCCTATTTCCTGAATCTGCCCGAGACTACTGCCGCGGAGCCGGGGGCGGGCCTGACGGTGAACAGCCCCACCTACCCTAGCCACCCCGCTACGCCCGGCGCGGCTTATTTTCCTTTGCCAAAACCGATTTGCACAACGACGCGCACCGGCAGTACCATGTGGTGGCTCGGCCGGCTCGGCCGCTCACGGTGGCGGAGCTGCCGGAGCACCTGACCGAGCTGCTGGGCCGGACCCAGTGGCCGGGCTCCATAGCCGCGCAAACGGTCATTGACGTGGCGACTATTGCCTAGGTTGAGGCTACGCAGGCCCGAACGCTCTGCTTGGCACCATCTATCTCATAAGGCGAGGAAACACCTTGTCGGAGCGGTTCTCCTGTGAAAGTACCGTCTGTACCCGTCAGGCTCCTTTTCTCCCTCGGAAAGGCACCGGAGGTGAGGCGAAACGCCTGCCCAACACCCGTCCACTCCCTGAAGAAACACCTTCTTACGAAGCTTTATTTTCTACCTAGCCGGGGCTGCCACTAGTCGCCTGAAAATAAGTGGAACAGGATGGGTCCGGGAGGGTGAGTGTATTCATGATTTTATTACCTTAAGGGTCTTACCCCATTCGGGCCCAGGGAGTTAAGTGGGCCGCCGTGCCCAAACGTCTGAAGGGCGCTTGGTTTGTGTTTCGCTGCTCTACCCTTCTCTCATGAGCCAACTTCCAGCTTCGCCCTCCCGGCGCGAATTTATCAAGCAAAGTGCCGCCGCGGCGGCCTCCTTCCTGATTGTGCCGCGCTTTGTTCTCGGCGGCAAAGGCTACACCGCCCCCAGCGACCAGCTGCTGATTGCCGGAGTGGGCGTAGGCGGCAAAGGGGAAAGCGACCTGGCGGCGTTTGCCCGCTCGGGCAAGGCCCGAATAGCCTACCTCTGCGACGTGGACGACCGGCGGGCGGCCCGCTCCGTGCAGGCGTTTCCGCAGGCTAAATACTACAAAGACTGGCGCCAGCTGCTAGACAAGGAAGCTAAAAACTTCGATGCCGTATCGGTGGCGACGCCCGACCACAACCACGCCGCCGTGACGCTGGCCGCCATGCAGTTGGGCAAGCACGTGTACGTGCAAAAGCCGCTCACCCACGACTTGTACGAGGCCCGCGCCCTAACTGAAGCGGCCAAGCGGTACCGGGTGGTTACGCAAATGGGCAACCAGGGCGCTTCCGGCGACGGGGTGCGGCAGCTCCAGGAGTGGTACGACGCCAACGTCATCGGCAAGGTTCACACGGTGTATTGCTGGACCGACCGGCCCGTGTGGCCCCAGGGCATTGCCTGGCCGGCCCCGGCCGCCAGCGTGCCGCCGGAGCTGGACTGGGACCTGTGGCTGGGCACGGCGCCCTACCGGCCCTACGTCGATAAACTGGTGCCCTTCAACTGGCGCGGATGGTGGGAGTACGGCACTGGCGCCCTCGGCGACATGGGCTGCCACCTGATGGAAGCGCCCTTCCGGGTGCTGGGCTTGGAGTACGCCAGTGCCGTGCAGGCCAGCGTGGGCAGCGTGTACGTCGATGAGTTCAAGCGCGGCTACTTTCCCGAAAGCTGCCCGCCCTCCAGCCACGTTATCCTGACCTTCCCCAAAACCGACAAAACCAAGCAGGAAGTCACCGTGCACTGGATGGACGGCGGTATTCAGCCCGAACGGCCCGAGGAGCTAGGTCCCAACGAGCGGTTTGGCGACGGGGGCAATGGGGTTTTGTTCATTGGCAAAAAGGGCAAGATGATGGCTAGCACGTACGCCGCCGAGCCCCGCCTGCTGCCCACCTCCCGCACCCAGGAGGTGCACGTGAAACCCACCATTGCCCGCGTGCCCGGCGGGGCCGACGGCCACTACGCCCAGTGGGTGGAAGCCTGCCTGGCCGGCTACGGCAACCACTACGTCAGCTCCCCGTTTGGGGTGGCGGGTCCGCTCACCGAGGCCCTGCTGATGGCCAACCTCGCCATCCGGGGCTACGACTTGCAGCGGCCCAAAACCACCGGTCCTGGCGTCGACTACCCCGGTCGCGGCATCGAGCTGCTGTGGGACCCGAAGCAGCTCCGCGTCACCAACTTCGACGACGTGAACCGCTTCATCAAGCGTGACTACCGGCAGGGCTGGCAGTAGTGCCAGAGGCAGCGGCGTACCGGCTGCGGCGGCCCGTCAGAACCGGTCATCATTTACCTCTATCCAGAAGTTGTCGGGGTCCTGTAGGTACACTTGCTTCACGCCGTCGGGGCGGGCGGTTAGCTGCTTTTCCTCCCCGGTCCAGCTGCTGTAGCGCGTGGCGGATTGGTCTAGGCGGGCCATGAACTTGCGCAGGTTCTTGACCCGGAAAGCCAGGTGCGTGTCTTTGGCGTGTTCTTCTACCCGGGCGGCGCCCTGTATGAGGTGCAGCTGACTGTGCGGCCCCATCCGAAACCACACGTGCCGCCCATCTTTAAACGGCTCCGGGATTTGCCGCAGCCCCAGCACGTTCTGGTAGAAGTCCGTGCTCTTTTGCAGGTCGTACACGTACAGGGCGACGTGGTTTACCGTCGGGCGAACCTGGGCCGCTACCCGGCCCGGACCGGGCAGGGCTAGCACCATGGTCGCGGCGCCGAGAATCCGGTTGGTAGTTGTTATCATGGCTACGTTTTCGAGGTAGGAAGGACCTGCTTCTGCTCCAGATAAGTACGCTATTACTTGGCAATTCTCAGCTGCCGGCTTCTCTACCTGTCGTGCTTTTTCTACCAAGCGGCCCGCTTAACGCCACGAGCGCCCTATCCTACACTGAAATGGCCCGCCAGAAGCAGGCCGTTTTCATTCCGAAGCAAGCTTAGGTACAGGCAACGCTCAGCGTGTTGCGCTGCCTTCTCTCCCCTGGCGTTGGGGCGGCAACCACTGGAGCTGAGTTCTGGCCCGCCAGCACCTGTGTTGTCGGAGCTGAGGTTTCTACCTAGGGCTTCGCTTTTACTCAGGTGCCGGCTAGGCGCCGGGGGTCGGGCCTGCGTATAGCAGGGCTCACCCAAGCCAACTGTATGAATACTGATACCTTTTCTACCGGCCCCGCTGGTGTGTTTGCCCGCATCGAGCAGGATGGGCAGGCCGTTACTGTCGTCAAGCTGCAAGACGGCCTGACCATCTCCCCCATCCTGACCCAGCAGCTCCGCAGCCACCTGAATTTACCCGCCGACGCTCTGCTCCTGGTTCTTCATTCCGATGGCAGTGAGCCCGCCCAGGGCCAAGCCCAGGAGCTGTACAGCCGCTACCTCTCCACCAACACCGCCGCCGTTGCCGATGTGGTGTGGCAGCCGCTGACGTAACGCCTGGCGTAGCCGGCGCGGCGAGCCGGCCAGCCACCGATGTGGTGTGGTTAGGTCGTGAGCTTATTCGGTGAGGCGCTGTAGTTTGGATTCAGTGGCAAGCAGCCCGTGCTTCTGCAACTCGCAGTGGCACGGGCTTTTCTGTATACCCAAGGCACGGATTGGCGTAGCGGCCTGATTATAGTATTTATAATATACATAATTATTCACCATATAAGGTGTAAATTTTTCAATAAAATCAATTTATGAAGTATCACTTTCCAAAATAACGCTGTAAATTTTCAAAATAATTTTACACCTCACCACCCACTTTCCATTCACTTACTCATGAAGAAGTTTTCCTCTCCTATTCTGCTGGGTGCCCTGCTCGTATCGGGGCTGCTGAATAGCTGCGCTGAAAAAGAAGCAGTAGTACAAGATAAGCAAGGCATCAGCGCCGAGGCGTTGAACCAAATCAAATTGTCGGGCTTCAGCACGAGCAACGTGCAGCGCGACGAAGACGGCACCTACATAGTGGAGGGCGACATCCGCCTCAGCGCCCAGGAACTAAGCCAGCGGGCCGCCCAGAACTTCCTGCGCGTGGGCCAGGACGAGCAATACCGCACCACCAACCTGGTAGGCGGCCTGCCGCGCGTTATTACCGTGAGTATTTCCAGCCAGCTGCCCGCCTCCTACGTGGCCGGCCTCGACGAAGCCATTGCCCGCTTCAACGCCGAAAACCTGCAAATCACCTTTAGCCGCGTTTCCAGCGGCGCCACCATCAGCCTGGTGCGGGGCAACGGCAGCTACCTGGCGTCGGCGGGTTTCCCCACCGCGGCCGGCGAGCCGCACAACGAGGTGAAGATTAACTCCCGCGCCATCGGCAACAACCCCAGCGCGGCCTACCTGGGCACCATCCTGGCCCACGAAATCGGGCACTGCATCGGCTTCCGCCACACCGACTATATGGACCGTAGCTACAGCTGCGGCGGCTCCACTGCCAACGAGGGAGCCAGCACGGTCGGTGCCATCCTCATCCCCGGCACCCCATCGGCCGCCGACCCCAATTCCTGGATGCTGGCCTGCATCGGCTCGGGCCAGAGCCGCCCCTTCAACGCCAACGACAAAACCGCCCTCAACTACCTATACTAGGTAGTTGGTAGTAGGTAGTTGGTAGTTGGATGGCAATCATTTGCTTGTCTACCTACTACCTATTTAGGCTGATTTCTGACTGAGGCCTCATCCGGCCCCTACGAACAGCGCCGCCGCGGACCAGTCCGCGGCGGCGCTGTTGTGTTTTGTGGCTCTGCTGCCTACTCCTCGCCGAGCAGCTTCAGGGCTTCTTCGTTGCCTTGCTGGATGGCCAGGTCGCGGGCTGAGAGGCCGCGCACGTCGCGCAGGGTGGTGTCGGCGCCGGCTTGCAGCAGGATGGGCACAATGTTGTGGCGGCCGAACAGGGTGGCGAACATCAGGGCGGTACCGTTGTTGCCGTTGCGGGCGTCGAGGTCGGCGCCGTGCTGGATAAGGAGCTGGGCAATTTCGGGGTAGCCTTTGAAGGAAACGCCCATCAGGGCCGTGTTGCCGCTGGCGTCGTGCACGTTGGGGTTGGCGCCGGCCTCCAGCAGCAGGCGGGTGGCGTCGAGGTGGCCGTCGTACGCCGCCAGAATGAGGGCCGTGAAGCCGCGCCCGTCCTGGGCATTGACGTCGACGCCCTGCTGAAGCAGGGCTTGCAGGGTGGCTACGTCGCCGCGGCGGGCGGCGTCAAACAGCAGGTCTTCGGGGCGGGAGGAAGTGAAATTCATCGGTAACGAAACATGAAGTGATATAACAAGGGGGTGCCTGTGCCATACGCAGCCCAGTGCCTCGGGGCTGACCTTGGGGCTGAGCCCCGGCTTACTCGCCCGGCGTCACGGCCTCGCGGAGCCAAGTGCACAAGGGCTGCAAGGCCCGGAAGGCGGCCGGCACCGTGGCATCCAGGTCAAGGCCACGGGCGGTGGCGTCGGGAATAGCGTAAGCGGCAATGAAGCTTTTATGTTTGAGCAACTCCACGTCAGGATGGTCGGTGGGGTAGCCGGCGGGGGCTTTTTTCAGCTTCTCCCCTTCTAAGCCATTCGGAAAGAACTCCCGGAACTCCGGCGCTTGCAGCAGGGCGTGCAGACTGGCCCCGTTGTAGTCGATTTCCTGCCGGATGCGGGCCAGCTGCTCCCGGTCGGGCTGGTAGAGGCCGCCGGCCAGCAGGGTTTGCCCGTTTGGACCAATCTGCACGTAGTAACCCGGCCCGGTGCCGGCCTTGCCGCCCGCCGCAAAGTAGGCGCTGAAGTGCGTTTTGTAGGGGTCTTTGTTGCGCGAAAACCGCACGTCGCGGTAGATACGGAAGATGCAGCGGCGCGCCTCCAGCCCGGCCAGCGTGGGGTCCAGGCGCGCCAGCTCCGGCAGCCACCGCCCCACGGCCGCCTCAAAGTCGCGCCGCAACCCGTCGTAGGTACCTTTGCGGGCCTGAAACCAGTCCCGGTCGTTGTGCAAGGCAAGGTCGGCAAGGAAGTCGAGTAGGGCAGCAGTGTTCATGCGGCGAAGGTAGCTTCTGGATAGCTGCAAGCCACAAGCTGCAAGCTGCAAGCCTGTTTGAAGAGCTTGTAGCTTGTGGCTTGCAGCTATCCAGAAGTTCCTCTCCCTACCCCATCAGGCGTACCAGCCAGCGGCGCAGGGCGGGCAGGCGGGCGGCGCTGAAGGCGGCTTCAACCAGCCAGGGGGCGCGGGCCAGCAGGCGCATCAGCCAGTAGTGGCGGGCCAGGTCGCGGCCCAGGCGGCGCTGCACGTGGGCGGCGTAGGGTTGCAGGGCAGCGGGGCTGAAGTCGCGGGCGGCGCAGCAGCGGCGGGCGTGCTCGGCAGCCAGCAAGCCGCTGATGATGGCCTGGTCGATGCCGTGGCCTTGCAAGGGGTCGATGAGGGCGGCGGCGTCGCCGCAGAGCAGGGTGCGCGGACCAGTGAGGGGGCGCTGCCCTCCGCCCAGGGGCAGCCCGAAACCCTGCACCTTGCCCAGACGCCGGGCCTGGCGGAAGCGCGGAGCCAGCCGCGGGTGGGTAGCCAGCACCTCGTCCAGCACTTCCTTCAAATCAACCTGCTCGCGGGCAATGTCCTCGGAGAGCATGCCAAACCCCACGTTGAACAGCCCCTCGCCCACCGGAAACACCCAGCAGTATCCGGCCCGGTGGCGGCTCAGAAACACAAAGTCGCTGGTGGTGGCGGGCGTGTCCTGCACGCCCGTGTAGTAGGCGCGCACAGCGGCGCAGTGCCGGGACCGGTCGAGGGGCCAGGGCGCTAGCTGCCGGGCCACCACCGAATTGGCTCCGTCGCAGCCGATGAGCAGCTGGGCCGTAAGCGAAGGGCCAGTGGCGGGCTGCACGGCTACGCCTTCGGCCGTGGCGGCCACGCTTCGGATGGGGCAGTCTTCCAGAATTACCGTGGTGGTGTGGCGGCGCACCAGCTCCAGCAGGGCGTGGTCGAAGTGCAGGCGGGGGCTGTTGAAGGCCGGGTCTTGCCAGTACACACTCACCTCGGCCCCGGCCGGCGAGGCCAGGCGGCTACAGGCCATGTCGGTGCGGTGGGCGGCGGTGAGGGCGCGCAGCTCGTCGGCGTACCGGGGGTTGAGGCGGCGCAGGGCCTTGAGGGCCGGGCTGGGAATGGCGTCGCCGCACACTTTGTCGCGCGGAAAGCGGGCCTTATCGACTAGGGCCACGCGCAGGCCGCTGCCGCCCAGGGCCAGGGCGCAGGCCGTGCCCGCCGGACCCGCCCCCACAATCAGCACGTCGTAGGAAGCAGCAGGGGCAGCAGAAGCGGAAAAGTCAGGCACGCGGAGAAGGGGGTGGCTTGGGGTAGGTAAAGATAAAGTGAAAGGTATCGAAGTCAGCCGCTAGCGGAAGTCCGGGTTTTAGGGGGTCTGAGGGTAGTAAGGCTTGCTCTGAAATAGCAACTTCCCAATAGAATAGGATTCTTGTGAAAGAATAGTACCAAACATTATTGTTATAGGTAAAATATGCATAGCTTTTCCCCATCCATTCATCTTTTACAACCAACTTATTATGATGAAACGCATGCTTCCCGTCTGGGCCGCTGGCCTGGCCCTCACCCTGACCGTTGCTGGCTGCACGGAAAAAGAAAATGTACCAGCTGCCGCCGGCCAGGAAATCAGCGCTGCCACGCTGAGCCAGATTCGGCAGTTGGGGTTCAGCACTCAGAATGTACGGCGCGACGAAGACGGCAACTATCTGGTCGAAGGCGACATTTTATTGACTGCCCAGAACTTGCAGCAGCGGCCGACGGTGCAGCTGCTGCGCGTGGGCCAGGACGAGCAGTACCGCACCACCAATTTGGTAACGGGCCTGCCGCGCACTATCACCGTGAGCATTTCCAACCAGTTTCCTGCTTCCTTTACCACCGCCCTGGACGTGGCCCTGGACCGCTATAACGCGGAAAACCTACAACTACGCTTCGCGCGTGTATCCAGCGGCGCCGACATCCGCATTCTGCGGGGCGCGGGCGACTACCTGGCCTCCGCGGGCTTCCCTTCGGGCGGCGAGCCTTTCAACCTGATTCGCGTTAACTCCCGCGCCTTCGGCCCGGACATTTCCACCGGGACTATTGCCAGTGTTCTGGCCCACGAAATCGGGCACTGCATCGGCTTCCGCCACACCGACTACATGGACCGCAGCTACAGCTGCGGCGGCCAGGCGGTGAATGAAGGCGCCAGCACCGTTGGGGCCATCTACATTCCCGGCACTGCCGTTGGCCCCGACCCCGACTCCTGGATGCTGTCCTGCATTGGGGCCGACGACGACCGGCCGTTCAATGCCAACGACAAAACGGCCCTGGATTACCTGTATTAACTTCCCGCAGCTTTTTCTACGGGTAGTATCTGCAAAGGGCTTGTCTGGCGACAAGCCCTTTGTTATGCCCGTTCCGCCCGAAAACTGCTGGCTGAATACCTTGAACAACCAGGGCAGCACTGGTTTGCCGGGGGCGGCGTACTTTGCGGGCATGCTCGTTCCACCTTCGGTTGCCGACTTTCCCATTCCCCGCCACTTGCGCGACTCGGCCGTGCTGGTGCCCGTGTTCCGCGACGCCGCCGGCGACGTGCAGGTGGTGCTGGTGCGGCGGGCGGCGTTTGGGGTGCACGGCGGACAATTGGCGTTTCCCGGCGGCAAGCCCGAGCCCACCGACGAGAACCTGCTGGCTACGGCCCTGCGCGAGGCCTACGAGGAAGTTGGCCTGCTGCCCGCCAACGTTGAAGTGCTGGCTTCGCTGCCGCCGGTGGCCGTGCCCACGGGTTTCCGCATCACGCCTTACCTGGGCCGCATCCGCCGCCCTGCCGCCTGGCAGTGGCAAGCCGCCGAAATCGACGAGGTGCTGGAGGTTCCGCTACGCCACCTGGCCGACGCGGCCACGCACGCCGAGGAAGTGTGGCAGCTGCCGGGCTGGCCGGGCCCGCGCCGCGTGCCCTTCTACCGCGTAGGCGCCGGCTATGCCCTGTGGGGTGCCAGCTACCGCATCATCCAGCCTTTGATTCCGCGCCTGCTGGCGGGCGAGTGGGATATATAGCGTTTCTGGCGGCAGATCTGGTCTGGCGGCAGACTTAGCCAGCAGAGCTGGCGCGTCTGCCCGCCGGGAAATGGGGGCAAGTCTCCGGACTTGCGGCCGCCGCAGGCGGCCATCGAGCGTAAGAGCCGCCTGCCTGAATGTAGCGTTGCCGCGGGCATCGTTGCATAGGTGTCGTTCTGGCCCTCAGGGCTGAAGCCCTGAGCTAATCAGCGGAAAAAATGTCTCGCTACGTAGCCCAGGGCTTCAGCCTTGGGACACGCGGGGCGGTCCAGCATTGTGCTGCCGTGTCGCGAAGTATAACTTCGCGTTACATCTTTTGTCCTCGCTATCTAGCCATACGGCGCGGTACCGCCTGGCCACTGCGCGGCCGCAAGTCCGGAGACTTGCCCCATCCCCCGGCGGGCAGACGCGCCAGCTCTGCTGGCTAAGTCTGCCGCCAGGTTTCGGCACCTTATTTTGGCACGAAATTCCGTTACAGGGCCTGCATCTCATCCTTCCAACACCTTTGTTTTTGTTTGCTATGACGCGCTTACGTAGCGTACTGTACGCCTTGCTGTTCTTGCTGCCCGGCGCGGCGTTGGCCCAGCGGGAGCAGTCTATCTGGCTGTTTGGGCAGCAGGCGGGGCTGCAGTTCCCGGCCGATGGGGGCGCCCCTACCCCGCTGCTCACCAACAAAATGACCACCTACGAAGGCTCGGCGGTGGCCACCAATCAGCAGGGGCAGCTGCTGTTTTACACCAACGGCGAGTTCGTATTCAACCGCCAGCACCAGGTAATGCCCAACGGCCGCAAGCTCATGGGCTCCAACTCCAGCACCCAGAGCGCCCTCATCGTGCCCGACCCTGGCAGCGGCAACGTGTTCTACGTGTTTACGGTGGCCGCCCAGGGCACCAGCAACGGCCTGCGCTACTCCATCGTGGACATGACCCGCGACCGGGGCCTGGGCGACGTGCCCCGCGCCAATGCACTGCTCATCTCGCCGGTGGCGGAGAAGCTGGCCGCCGTGCGCCACCAGAATGGCCGCGACGTGTGGGTGGTGGCGCACCGCTGGAACTCCAACGCCTTCGTGGCCTTCCTCGTCACGGCCGACGGGGTGCAGACCAAGCCCATTATGAGCAACGTAGGCTCCATGCACGCCGGGCCGGGCCGCAACGCCATCGGGGCTATGAAGTTCTCGCCCGACGGCCGCAAGCTGGCCGTGGCTCTCTGGCGCGAAGCCAACAAGTATGAGGTATTCGACTTCGACCGCGCCACCGGTCAGGTGCGCAACGTCAAAACCTTCGCGCCCTACCCCGAAGCCTACGGCGTGGAGTTTTCGCCCGATGGCACCAAGCTCTACGGCTCCAGCAACGGCGAAGGCGGCGGCCAGGCCCAAATCTTCCAGTTCGACCTGAAAACCGGCCAGGCCAAAGTCATCGGCAAATCGGCCAACCGCAAAGTGGGCTCCCTGCAACGCGCCCCCGATGGCAACATCTACGTGGCCCGCGAAGACAACCCCAGCCTGGGCATCATCCGCAACCCCAACTCCGACCAGGCCACCTACACCGACGACGGCCTCAAGCTCGGTGGCCGCCGCAGCAAGCTCGGCCTGCCGAATTTCATTACGGAGCCGTAGGGCCTCACCCCCCCGGCCCCCTCTCCCGCGGAGAGGGGGAGCCTAACGGAGTTGTTTTGCGCAGCCCCTTCGGCTTTCGCCTCCGGAACTGCTACCATCAACATAAAGGAAAGCGCCATTACAAACCTGTAATGGCGCTTTGCGCTTTCTTTTGAGGGCGGTAAGCCGGTACGGAGGCCTCAGCCGACGTAGCGGCGTCGAACGTTTGTCGTCAGGCTCCCCCTCTCCGCGGGAGAGGGGGCCGGGGGGTGAGGCCTCATTCTGTCTTCCCGCCCAGCTTAAACCGCAGAAACCCGGCGGCCACGGACAGGTAGGGATTTTTGGAGGTGAGCAGGCCGGCTACGTCGCGGGTGCTGATGCCGATTTCGTAGATGGGATTGGTGATGGTGAAGCCCAGGGGTACGCTCAGGCCGTAGCCGGCGCCGCCGCTGAGGCCGGAGCTGAGACGCACCCAGCTGGTGGGCTTGTAGTCGACGCCGACGCCCACGAAGGTGGTGGGCAGGTTGCCGGCCACCGTGTTCAGGGGCACGGTTACGTCGAGGCCGGCCTCGAAAAACTCGCTTACGCGCACACCCACGCCGGTGCGCAGCTTGGTAGGCAGGCTGGCGCGGCGCTCCTGGCCGGGCGTGTACTGAAACAGGCTGTCGGTGCCGGAGGCGAAGATGTCGGCCACTTCCCGGATGAAGTTGTAGCTGCCGATGCCTTCCGAGTTCAGGCGTTTGAGCTTCTGGTCGTTGGCCGTGAGCAGGTTGCCTTCCCAGGTCATGTGGCCCAGGTCGGTGAGGGCCAGGCCCAGACGCAGGGCTTTGCCGGCCTCCACGGCCAGGCCCAGGTCGAAGCCGTGGCCGCGGCCCACGGGTTGCAGGCCGTCGGCGCGGGCCCGGAAGTTGAAGCCGGGGTTGTTCATCACCGAGCCGTAGTCGATATCAAACACCGGCGACATAGCCGTGTAGGCCCGCAGGCTGCCCGGCTGCACCCGGATGTCGATGATGCCCACGCCCTGCACGTACCGGTAGCCCGCCCCGGCCGACAGCTGAAACAACGACTGGTCGATGAGGCGGGTGCCCCAGGCCAGGTTGAACTCGTTGAGCAGGGCAAACTGCAGGTCGGTGCCGGCCAGGGCTTCCGTCACCAGGGGCACATTGCCGGCTGAGGCGCTGGTGTAGATGGGGGCGTTGCGGCCGAGAAAGGCAATTTCGGCGGCGTTCTGGTTGAGGCCCACGTGGGCCGTGGTGCGCACCCGGTGGCTCACGGCCACGCCGCCCACCACGGGCAGCTGCACGGCCACGGCCAGGGTGGTGGCGTCGGCGTTCAGGTTCAGGGCGTTGTCGGAGGTAAAGGCGCGGGCCAGCTCCCGCTTGCCGTCTGGCGTCAGGGTTTCTTTACGCTGAAACAGCAGACGGTTCAGCTGCCGCCGCTCCAGGGACTGGGACCCCGCTCCCACCCCAAACTCGCCAATGG
The DNA here is from genome assembly GCF_025979885.1 of Hymenobacter sp. YIM 151500-1. Taxonomy (NCBI): domain Bacteria; kingdom Pseudomonadati; phylum Bacteroidota; class Cytophagia; order Cytophagales; family Hymenobacteraceae; genus Hymenobacter; species Hymenobacter weizhouensis. Next base: position 4,795,099 of record NZ_CP110139.1, on the reverse strand, counting down.
TGAAGGCCACCTTGGCTCCGCCCACCCGGCCCAGGTTGGCGGGGTTGATGCCGATGGCCTGGTAGTCGGTGGCGAAGGTGGTGGCCACGCCCCCGCGGCCGGTGGCCGTGAAGTTGCTCAGCTCGTTTTGGGCGCGCAGCGTGAGCGGTAGGCTTAGCGCAGCCGCCAGCAATAGTACACAGTGTTTCATGGCGAAAAATGTGGCGTAAGCTTTAGCTTGCGCCGGTAGCTGTCTGCAAACCCTTTGCAACGGTTTTTTTCTATTTCGGCGCACGGCGCAAGCTAAAGCTTGCGCCACATTTTCCAACGCTTCGTGCCCAAACGCTTTTCCGCTTCCGAATATAGTGAGGGCATCCTGGCCGGCAACCGGGTAGTGCTGAGCCGAGCCATTACGCTGGTGGAAAGCACCCTGTCCACCGACCAGGAGCTGGCCCAGCAGGTGCTCGACGCGGTGCTGCCCCACGCCGGGCGCTCGGTGCGGGTGGGCATCACGGGCGTGCCGGGTGTGGGCAAAAGCACGTTTATCGAAGCCCTGGGCCTGCATCTGGTGCAGGAGCAGGGCAAGCGCCTGGCCGTGCTGGCCGTGGACCCCACCTCCCAGCGCAGCGGCGGCAGCATCCTCGGCGACAAAACCCGCATGAATCAGCTGGCGGCCCATCCCCAGGCCTACATCCGCCCCTCCCCGGCCGGCCGCAGCCTGGGCGGCGTCACGCGCAGCACCCGCGAGGCTCTGGTGCTCTGCGAAGCCGCCGGCCACAACGTCATCTTCATCGAAACCGTGGGCGTGGGCCAGAGCGAAACCGCCGTGCACGGCATGGTGGATTTCTTTCTGCTTTTGATGCTGGCCGGGGCCGGCGACGAGCTACAAGGCATCAAGAAAGGCATCATGGAAATGGCCGACGCCGTGACCATCACCAAAGCCGATGGCCCCAACGAAGTGCCCGCCCGCCGGGCCCGCCGCGAGTACCAGAACGCCCTGCACCTGTTCCCATTGGCCCCCAGTCAGTGGAGTCCCGTTGTTACCACGTCGTCGGCCCTCACCGGCGCTGGTGTGCCCGAGGTGTGGCAGGTGGTGGAGCAGTACGTGCAGCACACCCAGCAGAGCGGCTACTTCCAGCGCCGCCGCCAGGAGCAGCACCTGCACTGGCTGCACGAAACCATCCGCGAAGCCCTGGAAACCCGCTTCTACGCCCGCCCCGAAGTGCAGGCCCGCCTGGCCGAGGTGCAGCAGCGCGTACAGGAAGGCCGCCAGTCCGCCTTCAGTGCCGCCGAGGAGCTGCTACGGCTGTAGGGGCGCGTCGCACGCACTCGGCCGTTGAATGGCCTTGTACAGAACGGCCCAAGCATGTAACGCGAAATTTCACTTCGCGAGATGCAAGAACGATACCGCCTGGATGCGGCTCCCAACGGCGCGGACGCCTCGCGAAGTGAAACTTCGCGTTACATGCTTGTTCAACGGGCAGGCTCCAGCAAGTCCCACTGGTTGCCGTAGAGGTCCTGGAACACGACCACGGTGCCGTAGCTTTCGTAGCGGGGCTGCTCCAGAAACTGTACGCCGCGGGCCTGCATCCGGGCATAGTCACGGGCAAAGTCGTCGGTGTGGAGGAAGAAGCTGACGCGGCTCCCGGTTTGGCGGCCAATGCAGGCGGCTTGCTCGGCAGTGGCGGCCTGGGCTAGCAACAGGGCTGGCTCCTGCCCACCGGGCGCCACCCGTACCCACCGCTTTCCCTCACCTAAGTCAGTATCTTCCAGTAAGTCGAAGCCGAGCTGCCGGGTGTAGAACTGTATGGCTTCGTCGTAGTCGCGGACCACGAGGGTGACGGCGGCAATGTGCATTATGTTCTTCCTTTGTTGGTTCAGCCAAGCGGTACGTACCAACCCTACCAAAGGGCGCAAAATGTACACATAAGAGTAGCCTGATGCAGATGGGCCGTAAAAGGGCGGTTCTACGGCCAGGGTGCGGGCCCATTCTCACTACTGAGGCGTGGGCTTGCCCGGCAGCAGGGTAAAGGCCTCGACCTGGACGCCGTTGATGCGCAGGGTCTCGGGCGAAAGGTGCAGCCGGAGCACCAGCGCCGGCCAGTTCTGTACGTTGCCAGGCTAGGTTACCACCACGGCTTGAACTCCGTGGGCTTTGGCTTTAGTGGCACGGCTTGGTCATAGGTTTTCATGTTTTCATAAATAGTGCAACCGGCCATAATCATGCGTTCAATGATTGCCTTCGCTAAAGCATTATCATTGATTAAGACATAGCGTCTATCATCAGCTTCCATAATAAGATACTGTTGATATTCATGCTGAGCAGAAGCAGCGTCGACAGTTTTGACCAACACATATTTAGAGGGTTCCTCCCAATAATGGCGGTTGCGCTCAATTTTTTCTAACAAATCCATAGTGTTACTGCGGTTGCGAAGGAATGAAAGGAGAGTCTTTTGTAAAGTTTATTTTGGCTTTGCCAAGTGGCAGGATAACCGATTTAACCTGTCGAGACCCTACGGCTTGTTGCTCTTTTAAGTACCTAATATCGTGCTCACTCGGCTGAGGAGTACCGCGTGGATGAGTATGCTTAAGAAGATATTCATTCGGGTCTTTATTTAACCTAACACTGTCTTCATCACCCGCATACAAGGTATAGTGCCCCTTCCGTTTGCTTGGCCCCAGCGTGTAGATGACGGCAAACTCAACGCCGAATTCCACCGTCAGCGCGCGTAGTGTCTCATCGGAAGGCAAGTACGACAACGAGACGCCCATTGGGGGCAGGCCGTGGCGTTGCATGGTGTGCAGCAGCTCCTCCTCCGGCAACTCGGCTAGGCGGTGGGTGGGCCCGGCCGGGGCGGGGATGGGTAGGCCCGTGAAGGCGGCCTGGCGCAAGTGGGCGGCCAGAGTGGCGGAGGGGGGCAGCTCCTGGGGCGGGGTGCGGGCCCGCTCCCGCTGCTGGGGCGTGGACTGGCCCGGCAGCAGGGTAAAGGCCTCAACCTTGACCTCGTTGATGCGCAGGGCCTCGGGCGAGAGGTGCAGCTTTAGTACCAGCGCCGGCCAGCCCGCCGCGTTGCCGGGCTCGAAGTGCTCTACCAGACCCGTACAGTAGGCATCCTCTACGGCTAAGCGGCGCAGCGGCTGGCCCGTGGGGCGGCGCACCAGCACCAGGGAGCTGCGCTGGGTGTAGTGGTCGAGCATGTAGTCGTAGACCTCCTGCGCGGGCGGGCCGTGCAGGTCGGGGCCGGCCAGCCAGAGGTCTACCCCCGCTAGCCGCACCTCGGCGCTGACCTGGCCGGTATGGGCGGTGGGCTGGCGCAGAGCGTAGTGCACGTGCAAGGGCGTATAGCAGTGGCCCCGGAAGTGCCATTCAATCAGGGCAGAGGAGTAGTGGGACATAGAACAGGAAATAGCACTAGCAATAACTTGCCTTAAGATAGAGTATTCTCCGTTGCGGCTCACGGCTTGCCTGACTGCTTTCGCCCGCCAGCTAGCAGCCTTCACCTGTAGACACTACCGCCAAGATGCAGGCCTTAATCGACCGGATGGAAAAAGACCTGAAAACCCTTATGAGCAGCGCTAACAGCTTGCCATCCTGCTGCCCACCCTGCGCAAGACCCGCGACACACTCACGGGCGTGTACGCCAGCAACCTGCGCCGCCTCGGCAAGTGCGGGTTTGAAGTGCTGGAAAGTCCTGCCCCCGCCTCCACTAAATCCGCCGCCTTCAAGGTTTTGAAAGTCTAGCTCCGTTTCCCCACATCTGAAGGCGCCCCGCCGGATGGTTCCGGCGGGGCGCTTTCGGATGTGGGCAGGTGTAGTAGGAGTTGTGTAGTTCGCGTATTGGCGGGCCATCCCAACGATACCCGTTCTGACAACTCGGCCGATACGCGAACTACTAACTTCACACTACATCACAACTTCCGCTTAGGCTTGAGCATGAGGTAGTCGAGGAAATAAAGCACCCGCACCGACACGGAGTTGTTGTGCGGGGTGTTGATGGTGTTGTTGAAATTGCTGAAATACTGCGGCAGGGCTTCTTCGGCTTGCAGAAACGAGGCCGTCGAGTTCTTCCACACCACCGATACCTGGGAGCCGGGCGCAAACCACCAGGTCAGGAAGGCGTCCACGTTGAAGGCGTTGAAGGTGGTGTTGCGGTTGCGCTGGTAATCGGTGGCTTCTTCCTCGCCGTTGGGGCGCAGGCGGCTGAAGTCGCGGTAGCGCACGTGGCTCATGTAGTGGCGGGCCCGGATGGTAAACGACAGGTTGTTGGTGAAGGTGTAGCCCGCGTTCAGCGTGTTGGTGACGGTGGACACGCGCCGCCGCCCCAGCAACACGTCGCCGTTGAAGTTCTTCATAAACGGCCGGTCCAGCGGGTAGCTCATCGAGTCGAGGCCGCCAGCGTAGCCAATCTGGTTCAGATTAAGCTGGTAGCTGGCTTCATAGCGGAAATTGAGGTGGTTGTTGACCCGGTAGCGAGGAGCCACGGTCAGCGCCAGGTTGCGCCGGCCCCGGCGGACGTCGCCGCCCACCACCCGGCTATCGGGGCCGAAGAAGCGGGTTCCGTAGTACACGTCGTAGGCCAGCTTCTTGCGGTAGTCCGACGACATGCCGCCGTTTATGCCGAAGTTGCCCGGCTGCCGCACGAAGTAGCGCCCAATCGGCTCTACGCGCGGGTCGAAAAAGTCGCGCGTGGTGGGCGCGAGGTCGAAGTTGATCCACGTGGAAAGAAAATTTTTGGTGAAGGTGGTGCTGCCGCCCCAGTACAGAAAGGCCTCCTGGTAGCGGGTGGGCTTTTCCAGGAGCTGGTAGCTGGCGCCCCAGTACGTGTTCAGGCGGTTCACCTTCCAGAAAGGCGAGTAGATGTTGTAGCCGAAGTTGACGGACTGCTCGATGGAGTTGTTGGCGAACAGCAGGCCCAGGTCGTTGGGGTTGTAGGTGTGCGACTCGATGCCGTGGTCCACGTTCCAGGTGAATTTGCCGGAAATCTTGCCGTAGTTCACGTAGTATTTGTAGCCGTCCTGGTCATCCACCCGCCTTTCGGAGTTGAAGAGCTGCCCGCGCCGGCGCGAATAAAAGCCGCGCACATCCAGGGCGTGGGTGTTTTTCTTGTTGGCCAGGCGCAATAGCCCGCCGGTCACGTTGGCGTCGTAGGTGGTGCCCTGGCGCGTCACGTTGGTGTTGATGAGGGAGGCGAAAGAGTTGTTCTTGAGCGACTGGTCCAGCACCACGATGTTGTAGTTGGTCAGGGGCTGGGTCAGAATGTCCCGTTCCTCACGGGTGCCTTCGTGGCGCACGGTGGCGTACTCGTTGTTGCTGATAGCGTTGAATATGCCCACGCCCAGGCCCTTGCTGGTACGCCCCGATATTTTGGTGGCGTTGATCAGCCGCGTTACCGACGGATTCTTCACTACTTCCTCGCCCGGATTCAGCTGGCCCTGCACGCCGTAGAAGCCGATGGGCGTGGCACCCACCCGCCGCGAGTAGAAGATGTTGCCCTTGTTGAACAGCTCGGTGCCTTCAGTGAAAAACTGCCGGTTTTCCTGGAACTGCACTTCGAAGGGCGAGAGGTTGAGCACCTGGTTGTCGCTGATAACCTGGCCGAAGTCGGGCACCAGGGTGGCGTCGAGGGTGAAGCTTTCGTTGATGCCCCACTTCACATCGGCGCCGCCCGTGATGCTGGTGCTGGTGTTGCGCTGGTCGGGCTGATTGTAGGGGTAGTGGTTGAGGTAGTACCCCACGTAGGGCGTGAGCGAGAGGCGCAGGGGCGGCACCAGGTTTTGCAGCCCCTGCAGCTCGCCCCACTGGTTCACAAAGCCATCTACCTCGGGCTTCACCTCGTTCCACCAAAACGATTGGCGGGTGCTGCGGCGCTGCCGCCCGAAGTTTACTCCCCAAAGCTGCTCAGGCGCCTTGGCAAACCGAATGGCCGAGTACGGAATGCGCAGCTCGGCCACCCACTCCCGCTCGTTCACCTGTGTGCGCGACTCCCACACTGCGTTCCAGGCCCCGTCCTCGCCGGCGGCCGGCGAGTAGCGCGAGTCCACCTGCACGCCGCCCGGCGTCACGATAAAGCCGTATCCGTTTAGCCGGTCGTGGTAGGTGTCCAGAAACACCCCAAACCAGTCGGAGTTGCCGATGTCGTCGCGCTGGCTCAGCTCCCGCAGAATCGAGTCCTGGCTGACGTCCTGCATCCGGGCCCCGATGTAGAGGTTTTCGTCGTCGTAGAGCACGCGCACTTCGGTGGGGTGCTTTTCGGGGCGGCCGGGCGTGGGCTGCTGCTCAATGAAGTGGTCAGCCACCGGGGCCGTCTGCCACACGGCTTCGTCGAGCTGCCCGTCAATCTTAGGGGCCGTGGCCGTGCGCACGGCTTGCAGCTGCCGCTTGGGAGCCAGGGTGGGCGCCGCGGGCTTGGCGGCTGCCGGAGCTGTTTGGCCGTGGGCCAACCCGGCACCGGCCAGCCACAGCCAGCCCATCATACACAACACGGTACGCATCGGCGCAAAACAACTAGAGGAGAAGTGATTCAAATCGTAGAATAATTTAAAGAGAAAATAGTGCAAAAGGTCATAATCCGACTGCAAGCCAGCGTCCCCGGCGGCGTGCAGCAGGGTAGGTTGCGCCAAAGATGCAGGTGGGGTACCCACCGTTGCCTCGTGGGGCCGGGCGCCGCTACAAAAACCCGGCCGCCGCGGTGGCAGCGGCCGGGCCATGTCGCCTATTCGCTTACTGAAATCTGAATGTTGCGGCTGCGGCGGCTGCCTTTGGCATCCGGGGCATCCAACAGGCGCCGGTACTTGTCGGCCAGGGCAGCCGGCTGCTTTTGGCCGTTCACAACCAGCCCATCATCGTTTAGCTGAAACTGAAAGCTTTTGTCCGAGGCTCCAACCAGCCCGTCTTTGCGCAGCTGCTCCCTAATTTCGTCGGTGTCCATGCGCGGCGGCGCGGGCGGAGCCGGGGGGGCAACGGGAGCCGGTGGCGCGGGCGAGGCCGGCGGAGCCGGGACTATACTGGGCCGGGCGGGTCTGGCGGGCCGGGCCGGGCGCAGGGGCCGCAGCGGGGCGGGCATCGAGCCCGTACGGCGGCCCGACGACTGACGGTTGATGTTGATGGAGCCCTTGGTCAGCTTGCTTCCCGACTTGCTTTCCCACAGACGCAGGTATTTGTCGCGGGTGGCAGTGGGCTGCTTTTTGCCGTTGACGGTCATTTGCACGGGGCTGAGGCTGAACTGAAAGTTTTCCTCATCCGTAATCAGCCCATCCTGGCGCAGCTGCCGGGTAAGCACGGCCGTGGCATCATCGTCTTCGTGGTGGCCTTCGTTTTCCAGGCGGCGCATGTCTTCGGCGTGGCGCTGCATTTGCCGGGCGTGTTCCTGCATCTCTTCGTCGTGGCGGCGCGTCTGCTGGTCATGCAGCTCCTCTTCTGCCTCCCGTACCTGCTCCTCCAGGTCTTCCCGAAACCGTTCCCGCAACTCACTTCTCTCCTCGCGCAGCTCCTCTAGTTGCTCCTGTATTTGCTCACGCGCCTCTTCGCTCAGGTTTTCGTCTTTGAGCGTGTTTTGCAGGGCGCGTTCGGCTTCCACCAGTGCTTTTCGCTGCACGTCAGTCTCGAGGGAGCTCAGGGACCAAGTTTGCCCGTTGCCTTTCCGGAAGCGCAGGGCGTTTTCTTTCATGCGCAGCCGAGCATCGGCCATGCTTTTCCGCACCTGCTCCCGCATACGTGCTACTTCCGCCTTGTCTATCCCCGAGCCCCGGAAGTTGAATTCCTGCGCAACGTCCGGGTTGAAGTGGAAGTCGAAGCTGGAGAAGTCGTTGGCCCAGCCGCCGCGGTAGTCGGGCACCTGCACCACTTCGACCCGGCTGCCGCCCTTGCCTTTTTTCCGGCTGCTGGCGGCTTCCACTGGCTGGCCATTCACCGTCAGATTGGTTACGCGGCCTTTTTTGTCTTTCTCGATGACTACGGTACCCGCCCCGCCCCGGTGGGTGCCGGGGTTGACGATAATCATCGGCTGCTGGGCAGAAGCGTTGCGCTTGTTCCGGCGCGGGCCGTCGTCGTCGGTTTGCACTCGCACGGCCGCATCCGACTCCACCACGGCCGGCGTTTTGGGCATGAGGGGCGCCGGAGCCGCGGGAGCGGCCGTGGTGTTGCGCTTGGTGGTGTCGGCGGCGGACTGAGTTTCCAGGAAGGGCAGGCGGGCCAGGGTACCCTCGTCGGTGGAAGCCTCGGGCGAAGCGGGGCGCGGGTCGGCCAGGGCCACGGCCGAGGTCAGCAGCACCAGCCCGCCCAGCACTACGCAAGCCGCCAGCACGCCTTCCGAAAACGTGGGGGCCGTGCGGCCCTGCACCAGCCGCCGGATGCGGCCCAGCACCGAGCCGTCGGGCCCCAGCGCCGACAGCGCCAGCTGGGTCGGCGTCTCGGGCGCGGCGCTCAGCTCGGCCAGGGCAGCCAGGGCGCGGGCCACGGTGAGCGGGTTGCCGCCCACCAGGCTGGTAGCTATGTCGTCGCAGCAGTTTTCGCGCTCGGTGCGCAGGCAGGCCGTGATAAACCACACGGCGGGGTGGTAGAAAAACAGCGTCTCAGCTACCGACTGCACCAGGTTCAGAACGTAGTCGCGGCGTTGCACGTGGGCCAGCTCGTGGGCCAGAATAGCTTCCAGATAGGCCGTGCTCAGCCCCGACACCGTGCCCAGGGGCAGCAGCACCACCGGCCGCAGGTAGCCCACCACTACCGGCACCCGCACCAGCGCCGATTCCAGCAGCTCCACGGGCTGCTTCAGGCCTGCCCGGTCGGCCAGTACCGCCAGGCGCTCCTGCCACTCGGCGGCCAGGGGCTGCACCCGGTAGCGGCGCAGGCGCTGCACGTAGGCCAGGCCGCCCAGCAGGCGCAGGGTCATGGCCAGCAAACCCAGCAGCCAGGCCGCCACCAGCACCGGCAGGTTGTTGTCGAAGTAGGCCAGCCAGCTGCGTAGGCCGGTTGGCTCGGGGTCAACGGTTAGTACTGCTTCGGCATTGAGCTCCGCCACCGCAGCTTCGGTCATAGCCACCGGCACAATGCCATCGGCGCGCACGGCGGCTTCGTCGCCCACCAGAAATCCGGCCATGGCCTGGTCGGACGTATCGGGGGTGGGATGCGCCAGGTAGTACCGCGCGAAGGTGGCGGCGGCCAGTCCCAGCAGCAGTACCAGCGCCACCGCCGAAGCCGTGTAGCGCACCGTAGCGCGGTGGCGGCGCAGCACCAGCAGCAGCCCGGCCAGGGCCAGGGCTACCACGGCGCCCTGCCAGAGCGAGTGAACCAGGGTCCAGCCCAGGGCCCGCACCAGGGCCGGCGGCAATACGTGTTCAAGCCAGTTCATGGAGCGTCGGGGGTTGAGGGTGGAGTTGAATCGTTTTTAATCTCGATGTCATTGAGCAGGCGCCGGATTTGGGCCAGTTCCTCGCGGGAAGTGCGGCGGTTGCCCAGGGCCTGCATGACCAGCTTCATGGCCGAGCCCCCAAACGTGGACTCCACAAACCGGTCGAGCAGCAGCCCTTGGGTTTCTTCCTCGCGCACGGCGGCGCGGTACACGTGGGTTTTGCTGTCCTCGGCCCGTAGCACGAGGCCTTTCTCCAGCATGAGCTGTAAGAGCTTGAGCGTGGTGGTGTAGCCCACGTCGCGGCGGCGGCTCAGCTCGTCGTTCACGAACCGGACCGTGCTGGGGCCGTGCTGCCACAGCACCTGCAAAATCTCCAGCTCCGAATCGGTAGGCTTAGGAATGGACGGTTTACTCATAGAAAAAACGAAAAAGTACAGTGAGTCCCCGAACCGCCGTGGCTGCTGCACCGCTTCTCCCCGGTCGAGAAGCGTCCAGCCAAACCCTACGAATCAGTTCGTATATCAAACATATACGAACTGATTCGTAGAAGCAAGGAATATCTACGATTTATTTCGTATGATATTAAAACGGTTGAGTAAGTTGCTGTCTTTCAACTTACAATATAGACAGCACGGTAACTAAATAGCTGCACATCTATAGTCCGATGCTACGCACAATGATAGGCAAGCTCCCGCTAATCAGGCACACCAGTAGCTACAAAGCGGTGTCGTTGGGCAGACTGAACCGGCTAGCAGGGTGCTATACTTACCGGCGCCTCATTTCAATCCTGAAGTAGAAGTAGTAGGATACAGTTAGCGCCGCCGCGCAAGCGTGACGCGGGCACGCTGGCAGATGCCGCCCAGCGGGGGGTTGAACTTCGACACGATGACCTGCACGCCCTGGATATAGGGAAACTCCTCCAGCACCCGGTCCATGACGCGGTGGCCGAGGTGCTCTAGCAGGCGGGCCGGGGCGCGCATTTCTTCGGCCACCACGCGGTACAGCACCTCGTAGTTCACGGTTTCGCGCAGCTGGTCGGAGGCAGCCGCCGCGTGCAGGTCGGTGTCGATGTAGAGGTCGACGCCGTATTTATTGCCGATTTTCTGCTCCTCGTCGTAATAGCCGTGGAACGCGAAAAACTCCATTCCTTCCAGCGCAATCTGGCCCATGCGGTGTAGCGTCAAATGAGGCCGCAACCTACTAGGTCTTTTCCAGAACCGCGCCGCTCACCACTTTCCAGCTCTAAAAAACATACCCGCACCAGCCAAAACGCTGGCCGATGCGGGTACAGTGTGAGCTACTTTTTTCAGGGTTTATATCTCGTCGAAAAACGACTTCTCGCCCAGGCTGGCGGCCGACAACCCCGGATGAGTGGCCGGCGAGGGCTGGGTGATTTCGGGGTGGCCGGGGCCGATGGGCTGAATATCGGGAGCGGTGGGCTCGATGCGGGGTCCGGTGGGGTCGGGCACGTGCGTGGGAGCCACTGGATCGACGTGCGGGGCGGGAGAAATGCCCGGATTCTCGGCCGGGCCACCGGGCCGCTCAATCTCCGGACCAGTGGTGCGGGCCGGGGCGCCCGGATCGGGCTGCTGGCCAGGCTTGGGGTTGTAACCGGTGGGCTGCGGCGCCAGGCTGGCAGCGGCGGTCCGCTCTGGGGCGGCTTCGCGGGGCGCGAAAGAGGAAGGCGAGGCAACAGGAGCCGAAGCTACAGCAGCAGCCGAGGCGGAAGCAGGCGTATGAACGTGCATGGAAGCGGCAGTTTTAGGTGAATCGTCCCGAGCATCGGTCCGGTTTACCTTTACGCTGGCTGCCCGCGAAAGGATGGCCGCCGTGCTGGCTTTGGGGCGGGCGCGGGCCTTTTCCACTTTTTCCAGGGCGTCGGCGGCCAGGTGGTGCAGGTCGCGCACGAGGCCGTCGAGCACGTTTTCGAGGCGCTGGCACTCCTGGCCCAGGCCGTTCACCTCTTTCTGCATGTCGGCCACGGTGCGCTCGGCCTGCTGGTAGGCTTCTTCCACTACGGAGCGGGCTTTCTGGCGGGCGTCGGCCAGGAGCTGCTCGGCCTGGAGCTGGGCTTCGCGGATGCGCAGCTGGGCGTCGCGCTGGGCCTGCTCGGTGATGCTGTTGCCGGTGTCTTCGGCGGTTTTCAGGGTGCGGTAGAGGCTGGTTTCCACCTCGCGCATCTTGCTTACTTCCTGGGTGGCGTGGTCGAGCTTGAGGCGCAGCTCCCGGTTTTCGTCGCCCATCCGCTCCCACTGCTGAGAGAGAGTAAGCAGGAAGGCCTGCACTTCGTCTTTATCTAATCCTCGAAAGGCTTTTTCGAAGGTTTTCTGCCGGATATCGAGGGCGGTAATTTTCATGGCACTGGGGTAAAGAAGCGGGCGTACGACGCGCCCTGGGCGGGCACAAGCAGCAGAACGGTAGTACAACGGAGCAGGGCGGCGCTGATGTTGGCCGCGGGCCTCGCACTTCAGCTCCTACTCGGCACTCAGCTGCCACACGGCCAGGGTTCGGTCGTCGCTACACGAAACTAGCCGATTCTGCTGGGCCGGCCAAAATAACTTGTTTACCGAGGTGCCGTGGCCGGCGTGGCGGGCCCGGTCTACCACCCGCAGCAGGTCCAGCGTAGCCGCATCCCAGAGCTTAATGCTTTTGTCCATGCTACACGTAGCCAGCAGGCTGCCATCGGGCGAGAAGGCCAGGTGGTTGATGGTAAACATGTGTGCCACCAGCGTGCGGTGCTCCTGGTAGCCGGCCTCCACGTCCCAGGCGCGCAGGTGGGCGTCGCGCCCGGCCGTGAGCAGGTAGTGGCCGTCGGGCGAGTAAGCGGCCGTGAATACCGAGTTGGTGGCGCCCTCCACCACGTGCTTTACCGTGAGTGTGTCGGCGTCGAGGATGCGCACGCGCCAGTCGGAGCCGCCCACGGCCAGCTCGCCGCGGGTTTCGTGCAGGGCCAGGCAGCGCAGGCTTTTGTCGGACAAGCGTAGCAAGGTTTCCACCTGAAAATCAGCCAGGCGCAGCACCGCCAGCGTACCGTCGCCGAGGGCCGCGTACAGGCGCTGCCGGGCTATATCTGCTACAAGGTCAAAGATGGGAACGGGTGGCAAAGCCGTGGCGTAGGCCAGCTTTCGGGCTTCTAAGTCAATAGCCTGCACGCCCTGAAAGTTGTGGCCCAGCACCAGCAGGCCGGCCGCGGGCAGGTGCAGCAGGGCGTACACCGAGTTGTCGACTTTAGCCACCAGTTCCCCGTCGCGCTCCGGCTCATTGGTGCTCCACGCTGCCACCAGGCCATCGGCCCCCGCCGAGTAAAAGGCACCCGCCCCCGGCATACCCGCCAGCGCATACACACAGTCGCGGTGGCCGGTCAGAGCAGCAAGCTTATGAACCTGGGGACGGTGCAGAAAAGGCATAGGGCAAAGGTAGGTTGTTAGGGTCTTGGGGGCTTAGGGTCTTAGTTTTGTTCGACTATAACTATCATCCTGATGCCGTAGCCGGAGGCCCTTCTGACAGCTGGACGAATCGTTGTTTCAACTAATGTGCTGCTGTTAGCCGTTCAGTGGTCATTAAGTCCTTGGCTTCGCCTTCCTTCGGTTCGCAGGCTCAGGAGGTCAGCTTTGATTGCACGTCAACTAAGACCCTAAGCCCCCAAGACCCTAAGCCCCCAAGACCCTAAGTCCCTAACAACCTACCTTTGCCCTATGCCTTTGCATTCCCTTTCTCCCGCTTCTGCTACGGCGGTGCTGGGGCTGTGGCAGCTGACGGAATCGGCTGAGGAGCTGTGGCAGTGGCTGCCCGAAAGCTCCTGGCCGCACTACCTGGCCCGCTGGCCGGCGGGGCGCGACGCCGACCGGGGCCGGCAGTGGCTGGCCGGGCGCGTGCTGGCCCGGCAGCTGCTGCGGGAGCTGAACGACACTCCGGCCCTGCTGCACGCCGATGCCCACGGCCGGCCCTTCTTTGCCGAAGTGCCCGGCTACGGGGTTTCGTTGTCGCACTCCGGGGAGTGGGTGGCGGGACTAGTTTGCACCCGAGGGGGCGTTGGCATAGATATTGAACTAGTGCGGCCCAAAGCCAAACAGTTGGCCCCGCGGTTTCTGTCGGAAGCGGAGCGGGCCGATGCCGGCGACGACCTTGTGAAGCACAGCTTGTACTGGAGTGCCAAAGAAACCTTGTACAAGCTGCACAGTCGCCGGGGCCTGGTGTTCAAAGAGCAGCTGTTGCTCAATCCGTTTAGGCTGCGGGAGGCCGGTGTGTTGACGGGACACCTGCTCCTCGAAAACTCCCGCAGCCAACACCCGGTCCACTACTTGCAACCAAGTCCGGGCTACGTCCTAACTTACGCCTTAGCCGAGGCGAGTTGCGCCTGAGCGTGCCGCTCGGCTCCAGCCCTCTTCTACCCTTCCCCTTCTGCCATGTCTCGTCGAAAAATAACGCTGATTGCCGCCGCGGCCTTGCTGCTCTGTACCGTTGCTGCCGGAGCAGTTCGGGCCCAGGGCAGCCGCTCGGTTCCGGATTTCAGCCTGAAAAATGACACCAATGCCGAGGTGGCCCTGCGAAGCTACGCCGGCAGCAAGGCCGTGGTGGTGGTATTCGTGAACCCGACCTGCGCGTTTTCCAAGCTTTACCAGAATCGCCTTACCTCGCTGGCTACCACCTACGGCGCCCAAGGCGTGCAGTTTCTGTTCGTCAACGCTCCTATTAATCTGGAAGACAGCGCCGATGCTGGCGAAGCTGAGAAGCTGAAAATCAAAACCACCGGCGGCGCCGACCTGCCCCTGCTCACCGACGAAGGCCAGAAAGTGAGCACTCTGCTGGGCGCCACTAAAACCCCCGAAGTAGTAGTGCTTCAACCTGTCGGCAGCGGATTTGCCGTGCGCTACAAAGGCGCCATCGACGATAACGCCCAGGTGGAAGGCTACGTCAAGGAGCGCTACGTGCAACAAGCCCTCGACAACCTGCTGGCCGGCCGCCCCGTCGGCGTCCCCGACAAACGCGCCGCTGGCTGTTTGATTAAGCGGTAGGCCTCACCCCCCGGCCCCCTCTCCCGCGGAGAGGGGGAGCCTGACGCCAGGTCGTTCTACGCCGCCCTGTCGGCTACCGCCTCCAGAACGGCTACCACTGAGGACGGCACCGAACAGCAGCCGCATAGCGGCCAGCAGGTTTGTAGAGTAGATAGAGATAGATGGGGAAGAACAGCATGGCGCCGCGTAGCGGTGCAAGAGGCGCCTAAACGTTTCTTGCACCGCTACGCGGCGCCATGCTGTTCTTCCCCATCTATCTCTATCTACTCTACAAACCTACTGGCCGCTACGCGGCCGGAACGTTCATATTGGTAGCCGTCTTGGAGGCGGTAGCCGACAGGGCGGCGTAGAACGACCTGGCGTCAGGCTCCCCCTCTCCGCGGGAGAGGGGGCCGGGGGGTGAGGCTACTGTTCATCAGGGCCGTCCGTGGTGGGGCCGGCTTCGTCGGTGAGGATGTTGAGCAGAATGGCTACTTCGGCGGCTTTGGCGGGTTCTTGCAGCTTCTCGAAGCTGAGTTGCAGGTTGCGTAGGGCCCGGCGCACAATGTCGATGTGGGAGCAGGGCTCGTAGAACATGTCGTTGGGGGTGAGATTGAGCTGGGCAATGTAGTGCTCAATATCGGTGCGCGACAAAATCAGCCCCCGGTTGTAGCAGTTGATGTAGAACGGTTCCACCTGCCGGTTTTCGGAGCGGTAGGTCAGCACGAACAGATTGGGCAGGTTCACGCCAAACACCGGCAAGCCCAGGCGCTGAGCTACCAGCAGATAGATTACGCACAGGGTCAATGGGTTGCCGCGGCGGGTTTCTAGTACCCGGTGCAGCATGGAGTTGGCCGGCGAGTGAAAGTTCTGAGTGTTGGCCGCGAACTTGTGGGTCCGGAACAGCACATGGTTGAGGGCCTGCACCTGGTCGGCGGGGTGCATGGCGGGCTGGAGCAGGGTCCAGGCCTCGAAGCGCAGCTGCTCGATGGCGCGGTTGAGGCTCTGCAAGTCGGCGTCGGGGTACTGGTAGGAGTTGAGCAGCCACATGCCTTCCAGCAGGTTTTCGCCGCCCGAGTCGCGCCACACGCGCAGGCGCTGCTGCAGGCCCTCGAATTGCAGGTGATGAATCAGGTCTTCGAGGCGCTGCTGCTGCTGGGGGTCCAGCGTTTCCTCCCACGATTCTTCCAGAAACGGAATGATACTCTCGCCCAGGGTTTGAATCCTCTCCTGAATCTGCGGGGCAACTTCGGGGTCGTCGAGCAGGGAGATAAGGGCTTTGATTTCTTTGTTGGTCATGAAGCAGACAGGCCGCCGAAACGGCCTTTGATGCGGCGAATAGCAAATAAAAGCAACCGGCGCGGGTTCACCACGGCCGGTTGCCAGGAATTAACACGGTATTCGGGGCAGAATGTTCACCGCCTGCCAGTTCTCAGCAAGTTTCTTGCGGCGGTTTGGAGAGTTGTTCAAAGCTTTGAGTTAGTCTGAGTAGACAGCGAAGGAAAAGGCCGTCCTGCTCTATCTGGCGTCCACGCAGCCGAAGCATCCCGCGTGCTGACGTTGGGGGCTAACCGTCATGCTCTATCCGGACAGCTTAGCTGAGTACCATTTCTCTCTTACTACACTCAACTCACCACCGTCCGCCTACCGTCCTCCCAAGTTTGTCTTGGCTAGTTCCAGTAGCTCACTGCCGTGGCCGTTCATCAGGGCTTTCAGCGCGTACAGGCCGAAGCCCAGGGCCTGCTTGCCTTCGATGGTGGGCGGCATACTCAGCTCCTGGCGACGCACCACAGCATCTACCAGCACGGGGCCGGGAGTGGCCAGGGCCTGGGCCAGCACGTCGGGCAGGTGGGCGGGGTCGTGCACGCGCAGGCCGGTGAGGCCGGCGGCCTGGGCCAGGACCCCGAAGTCGGGGTTGTCCAGCTCGGTACCGTATTCCAGGGTGCCGGCGGCCTTCATTTCCAGCTCTACAAAGCCGTAGGCGCTGTTGTTGAACACTACCACTTTCACCGGCAAACGGTGCTGGCGCAACGTGAGCAGCTCGCTCAGCAGCATGGCCAGGCCCCCATCACCACACAGCGCCACTACCTGCCGCTCGGGGTAGGCCAGCTGCGCGCCAATGGCCTGGGAAAGCGCGCTGGCCATGCTGCCGTGGTTAAACGAGCCAATGAGCCGGCGCCGGCCATTCATGGCAAGGTAGCGGGCCGCCCAAATGGTAGGCGTGCCTACGTCGCAGGTGAAAATGGCATCCTCCTGGGCCAGCTCACTCAGCAGGCGTGCCACGTGTTGGGGGTGCAGCTCAGCGGCCCCGGCCTCACCGTCGGCCAGCTCGCGCAGATTGTGCTGGTCGTCGCGGTGGCGGCGTAGGGCGGCGTCGAGGTAGGCGCGGTCGGTGCGGGGGCGCAGGTGGGGCAGCAGCTGGCGCACGGCGTCGGCCACGTCGCCGGGCAGGCCCACTTCCACGCGGGCACGGCGGCCTAAGTGGCGGGCGCGCACGTCTACCTGCACAATACGGGCGTCGGTGGGGATAAACTGTTTGTACGGAAAGTCAGTGCCCAGCATCAGAATGCCGTCGGCGTCCATGAGGGCATGGTAGCCGGCGGGCATCCCCAGCAAGCCCGTCAACCCCACGCCGTATGGGTTATTAGGCTCCACGAACTCCTTCCCGCGCAGGGCGTGTACCACGGGGGCTTGCAATGCTTCCGCCACTTGCAGCAGCTCGGCGTGGGCGTCGGCGCAGCCCGCTCCAGCCAGAATGGCTATGTTGTCGCAGGCGTTAAGCACGTCGGCAGCCTGGCGCACGTCGGCGTCGGCGGGGCGCAGGGTGGCGGTGCGGCCTCGGGCGGGCAGGCGCGACTCGGGGGCTTCGATGCTGAGGTGGGTGACGTCGCCGGGCACCACAATGACGGCCACGCCGCGCTCGGTGAGGGCGTGCTGCACGGCGGCCTCAATGATGCGCACGGCCTGATTAGGCGCCGAAATCAACTCGCAATAGTGGCTACACTCCTGAAACAGCCGCTCCGGGTGCGTTTCCTGGAAGTAGCCCGTCCCGATTTCGTCGCTCGGAATCTGGGCGGCCACGGCCAGCACCGGCACACGGCTACGGTGGCAGTCGTAGAGGCCGTTGATGAGGTGGGTGTTGCCGGGCCCGCAGGAGCCGAAGCACACGGCCAGCTCCCCGGTGAGGTGGGCCTCGGCCCCGGCCGCAAAGGCGCCGGCTTCCTCGTGGCGCACGGCAATAAACTCCAAGTCGTCGCGGGTGCGAATCACGTCGGTGAGGCCGTTGAGCGAGTCGCCCACCACGCCGTACACGCGCCGCACCCCGGCCGCTTGCAGGGTGTCAATGATGATTTCGGAAACGGTTTTTTTGGTCATGGCCTTCAGGTTTTTCCGGCTATACGGGCAGGCGGGCAGCGTGGGGGTTGGTTCCCGCAGAGGGCGCAGAAGTTTGGCGCAGAGGGCGCGGAGGAAGGCCGGTAGCTACCGGTTCTTCAATCCGTGTGCATGCCAGCCATTGTTCATTCCACCCCCGGCCCATGCTGACTTGATGCTCAACTCAACTCCGCGCGGTAGTCGCGCACGTACTCGGCGAAGGTGAGCGGAGCCTGCCCGGTTACGCGCTGCACCCAGTCGGTGGTGGGTGCCGTCCGCTGGAAGCGAGCCAGGTAGTGCAGCAGAATCATAATCAGAATAAACCCAGTAGCTGTGCCTTGGCGCTTTTTTGTGAGAAAAAAACGTAGCGGGTTAGGCGACAGGTAGCGGATGGGCCGGCCCAGGCCCTGGGTGAGCGTAACAGCCATTTCACCGAAAGTCAGCGACTCGGTGCCCGTGAGCGTGTAGGCCTGGCCGGCGTGGGCCGTGGGCTGGCGCAGCACCTCGGCCGCCACCCGCCCAATGTCGCGCACGTCAATCAGCGTAAAGCGGGCCTGGCCAGCGGGCAGGTAAATCAGGTTGCGGCGTACGAGGTCGTCGCGCAGGGTGCTGTTGAAGTTTTGCATGAAGTAAGCCGGCCGCAGCAGCGTGTAGGGCACGCCGCCTTGCATCACCGCTTTTTCAATCCGGTGGTGCGGAATCAGGCGCATGTCTTCGGCCCCCTGCACCGACATATACACCACGTGCTGCACGCCCGCCGCCTGCGCTGCTGCCACCAGCTCCCCAAAGCGCCGGGGAGCATCGGGCAGCCCGGCGGGCAGCAGCAAAAACACGCCAGTCACGCCGCGCAGCGCGGGCTCATAGGTGCTGGCATCGGCGAAATCGAAGCGCACGGGCGTCACGGTCGGCAGCTCCCGCAGCTGCGGCTGGACCCTGGCTACGTCCCGGACGCCGGCCAGCACGGTTACGTCGTCGGTGGGGGTGACGGCCAGGCTCCGCAGCACTTCCATTCCCACGTTGCCGGTGGCGCCGGTAATTAGCAGACGTTTCATAGGCCACATGTTAGGTTCAGTACCTGCTTACGTAGTAGCCGCCACAGTGATTTTATGCCTTTTCTCGTCAGTGCCCCGAAAAGAACTGCGGGGCTAGGACGTCCCGGCCAAACGCCCGACTTAGTGCGGAGAAGAAGGCGCTGGGCCCGTCAAGAATTCGTCGGTAAAGTGGGCGCGGCGTTGGGGCTGGGCAAACTTCTCGGCGTTAAACGCCTGCGACTTCCCCCGCGGAATGGATAAGGATTCCCAGCCGGCATCCTGCACCATTTTGCCGATGTACACGATTTGCCCGATGTGGTACGGGTAATGCGCCAGTTGCCGGTTGATGGCCTCCAGCACCGAGTGGCCCTGGTTGCGGATGTACACGATGGTGTGCCAGTTGCTTTCATTCAGCAAGTCCAGGGCCGCAAACAGGCAGCTCCACCCCTGCTCCCACCGGGCCAGCAGCTCCGCCCGCGTCTGCACGTCGTTGTCGAACTCCGCTTCCCGCTGTCGCCACTCTTTCTCGCCGTCCGTAGTCAGAAAGTCGGTCCACCGCGACATCATATTGCCCCACAGATGCTTAACGATGGTGGCAATGCTGTTGCTTTCGGCATTGTACTGCCAGAACAGTGCCTCGTCGGGCAGTTGGGCAAAGGTCCGGTCGCCGAGCAGCTTGTAGTACTCGAACTGCTTGCGGGCACTGGTGAGGTAGTCGGCGGTCATAACACGAGGGTTGGTTTCCTTATCCTGAAAGGTAGTATTCCCCCGCTACTTCACGGCCCGGCAGGCACTGCCCCGAAACGCCAGCGGCCCGCTGCATCGGGTGGTGCTGGCGAGCTGGGAAACAGTGAGAGCATCACGCAATTTCATCGGCATTCATAAACTCCCGGCACCCTAGCAGTGTCGGCAGCAGGGCGTAGGCGGTGGTGGTTTTGCCCGCGCCGTTACAGCCGGCTAAGAGGTAGATATACTTTATCATAACTCGCCGGCCAGCCGCAATACTTGATTCTCTAACTCGACCGACAGACGGAAGTTGGTCTGTTTGATGCGTTGCAGCAGTGGCTTCACGGCCGGAATAATTCCACGTCGTTTAGCCTTCACTACTATTCCCAAGGTGCCCGTGAGTTGCAACCCCATTTGTTCAGCCACGCGACAGGCTTTATAATCGTCCAGAATTACTGTGCAGTGTGCTTTTTCTAAGGCCAACGCAATGGCACTCGATTCCCCCGCATCCAGTTGCATTTCCAGAAGTTGCTGTCGATACTCATCGTGAGCTGCTTCCAGCTTCACCCACTCCGGCAGCGGCATTCCATATTCAGCCGCCACGGTGGGCGTGGTAAGTACGGTGTCATACAGCCGTTGTAGCATCGTCAGCTCACCAATAGTGGTCAGCAGAATCAGGCAGCTGGCGTCGGAAATAACCAATTCAGGCATTGGCTACATCACGCGCCAAATCATCGGCCGAATGGTTGATAACCGATACTCCATATTGCCCCAGCAGCTCCATGAAGGTGCGCTTGCTGTAACCAGCCAGCTCCGCCGCTTGCCCCAGTGACAGTTTACCTTGCTCGTACAGCCGGGAAGCCAGCAGCATGGCGGCTTCCCTATCGGTGAGGTCCAGATTATCAGGGATGGTGAGGGTTAGCGTTTTCATACGGGCAGGACAATAGTTTAAGCGGTACTACAATCTACACGAATCAGCCTGGATACGTTCTGCGTTGCTTGAAACGTCCGCGGCCCGCCGCACCGGATGGTGCGGACGGGCCGGGTAAATGTAAAGCAGTTATTTGCGAATTATAGCAGTTTCTTGAACTGTGTAGCCCAGATGCGAAAGGTCGCGTCTCTACACCCCAAGTACACCGTTCCTGAAAACCCTATACAATAAAGAATTACGTCTTGTACCAATTTGATATAATGCCAGGTGCAATTAGTGGAATGCTGGTAAGCAGAAATGCGAGAGGTCCATCTATGTACCATTTGTATTCCTCAGGCTTATTATCCCAGCGAGTTGCAATAATGATGTGACGGCCAGTCACTCGTTGAATACACAAATCAATTGGTAAAAAAAGCAGTAGGAATATAACAGGTGAAACAAGCCCAGTTGGAGGCAACGCATACCGACACCAATCCCATGCAATAAGACATAGTAGACTGCTTGCAATCAGATGTAAGCTATATGTTCTTAGGTTAAATAACTTGTTATAGGGTGCTTTATGTGGCCTACCAGACCAGCTGTTTGTCATTAGAATTACATAGCCAAAGCCTACAAGCCAACTAAGACCCATTACCTGCCTACTGCATAGTTCCATCATCCTCAAACCTGAATTACGCCCACATTATACGCCCGCTCAATCGGCGCGTGATTCGCCATGGCAATGCCCTGCGAAATAACCTTGCGGGTTTCCAGCGGGTCAATAATAGCATCCACCCACAACCGCGCGGCGGCGTAGTAGGGCGAGAGCTGCTCGTCGTAGCGGGCTTTGATCCGGTCGAACATTTCTTTTTTGGCTTCGTCGGTGAGCTTGTCGCCTTTGGCTTCGGCTGCCGCTACCTGAATTTGCAGGAGCGTGTTGGCGGCGGCGGCTCCGCTCATCACGGCCAGTTGGGCGGTGGGCCAGGCCACGATGAGGCGGGGGTCGTAGGCTTTGCCGCACATGGCGTAGTTGCCGGCCCCGTATGAGTTGCCCACAATCACCGAAAACTTGGGCACCACCGAGTTGCTCATGGCATTCACCATCTTGGCGCCGTCCTTGATAATGCCGCCGTGCTCCGACTGGGAGCCCACCATGAAGCCCGACACGTCGTGCAGGAACACCAGCGGGATGCGCTTCTGGTTGCAGTTCATGATGAAGCGCGCGGCTTTGTCGGCCGAGTCGGAGTAGATGACGCCGCCCATCTGCATGGCGCCCTTCTTGGTCTTCACGATTTTGCGCTGGTTAGCCACGATGCCCACCGCCCAGCCATCAATGCGGGCCAAGCCGCAGATGAGGGTCTGGCCGTAGAGGTCCTTATAGGGCTCAAACTCCGAATCATCTACCAAGCGCCGGATGATGTCCATCATGTCGTAGGGCTTCACCCGGTCGGCGGGCAGCAGGCCCAGAATTTCCTGCGGGTTTTCCTTGGGCTGGGCGGGCGTCTTGCGCGAAAAGCCGGCCGTGGGTGTGGCCCCCAGCTTGTCGAAGATGTTGCGGATGTGGTCCAAGCACTCTTCGTCATTGGCGAACTTATAGTCCGTCACGCCCGAAATTTCGGAGTGCGTGGTGGCCCCGCCCAGCGTTTCGTTGTCGATACTCTCGCCGATGGCCGACTTTACCAGGTAGGAACCGGCCAGAAACACCGAGCCGGTGCCATCCACAATCATAGCCTCGTCGCTCATAATGGGCAGGTAGGCCCCGCCGGCCACGCAAGGCCCCATGATGGCGGCCAGCTGCACGATGCCCAAGCTGCTCATCACGGCGTTGTTGCGGAAGATGCGGCCGAAGTGCTCCTTGTCGGGAAAGATTTCGTCCTGCATGGGCAGGTACACCCCCGCCGAATCGACGAGGTAGATGATAGGCAGCTTGTTTTCGATGCTGATTTCCTGGGCCCGCAGGTTCTTCTTGGCCGTAATCGGAAACCAGGCCCCGGCCTTTACGGTGGCGTCGTTGGCTACCACCACGCACTGCCGGCCCTGCACGTAGCCAATCACCACCACCACACCCCCGCTGGGGCAGCCGCCCTCTTCCGGGTACATCCCCTCCCCCGCAAACGCCCCGATTTCCAGCGTCTCAGTGTCTTTGTCGAGTAGGTATTCTATCCTTTCACGGGCCGTGAGCTTGCCTTTGGCTTTGTGGGCGGCAATGCGCTTCTCGCCGCCGCCGAGCTGCACTTTTTTCAGGCGCTGCTGAAGTTGAAAGGTTAGTTGCTTAAGCTGGTCTTCGTTTTTGTTGAACTCGAGGTCCATGCGGGGATGGGCTGGGTGGTGGGAAGGTGGGAAATCAGCACAAAAAAATCCGCCCTGGGGCGGATTTCAAAGGTAAGGATGTGCATCACAGATTAGGCAGATTTTAAACAGGTAACCCAGATGCAACCTCTACTATCTGCGTCATCTGCTCAAAATCTGCCTAATCTGTGATTCTACTGGGCCTGAGGCGTCACGGCGGTGTCAGAAGTTGTGGGGGAAGTGACAGTTTTGGTTTCCTTCTCTACCTCCCCGTTTGCCTTTACTGTAGTTTCGGTTTTCTTTTTTTCCTTGCCCCCGCCAAACACCGAGAAGTGCACGTAGCGCTTGGGGTTAGCTTTCAGGTCGGAAATCAGGGCGTTGGAGCTGGCGGCGGTGGCGTTGAGGTTGTTGTACAAGGCCGTGTCGTGGATGAGCTTGCCCAGGGAGCCCTGCTGGTCGTTGAGCGACTTGTTCAGGCTGGTCATCGTGGCCTGGGCCTCGCCCATGGTGGCGTTGAGCTTGCGCATAGCCGGCCCCACGGGCGCCCCTTTCAGCGAGTCGCTGAGCTGGGCGAAGTTGGCGGCAATCCGGTCAAACTTCTGGCTGGTCGTGTTCAGGTCCTTGGTCAGCCGGGCCATGTTGGTGGTAATCTGGTTGATGTTGCGCTGGTTCATCACCAGCAGGTTGCGCAGGGCCTCGGTGCTGCCCTGGGCGTTGAGCAGGGTTTGCTGCAGGCTCACTTTGGCATCCTTGCTCAGAAAGCTGTTCACCTTGATGAGCGTGGAGTCGACGGTGCCCAGCACGGGCAGGGCCTTGGCCTGGAAGGCGTCGGTGATGCTGGCCACGGTGTAAGACTTCAGCTCCTCGCCGCCGCTGTACTCCTTCGAGTTTTTGCCCATGAACAGGGTAATGGTTTTAGAGCCCAGCAGCGAGCCGCTCAGGCTGGCTATCGTAGAGTCGCCCACCACCACGCCTTTCTGCAGCTCCAGGGCCACGCGCACCCGGTTGCCTTCCTCGGGCACCAGGTGCATTTCCTTGACCTGGCCCACTTTTATACCATTGAGGATTACCGGGTTGCCCACGGTCAGGCCGTCTACGTTGTCGTACTTGGCATAGAACGTACGGTCCGATGACAGCAGGTTGCTGCCTTTCAGGAAGTTGAACCCCAGCACCAGCGCCACAATGGCCACAATGCCCAGCAAGGCTACTTTGATTTCTTTCGACACGGTGGTCAGGAGTTAGTGGAAGACGGGAATAGAAGGCAAACTATACAACGGCAACGAGCCTTAGTCGCCGCCAGTGGTTGCTTCCAGCTCATTTTTGTAGTCGCGGAAAGCCCGGTAAATACCTGACGCCATATACGACTGCCCGGCTTTATCGTTTAGGTACTGCTCTTCGCGGCGGTTGGTTAGAAAGCCGGCCTCAATCAGCACCGAGGGCATGGTGGATTTCCAGAGCACCAGAAAGCCCGCCTGCTTGACCCCGCGCGAGGGCCGCCCCACCGTAGTACGAAACTGCCGGTCTACCTTTTGGGCAAACCGGATGCTGTTGACGATGTGGGCGCTCTGGTACAAGGAAAACAGGATGTGGCTCTGCGGCGAAGTCGGGTCGAAGCCGTTGTAACGCTCCTTGTAGTTGTCTTCTTGTAAGATTACCGCGTTTTCGCGCTTGGCCACCGACAGGTTGGCGTCGGTTTTGTGCGGGCCCATGGTCCAGACTTCCGTGCCGAAGGCATTGGGCGCGGCGGCGTTGCAGTGCACCGAGATAAACAGGTCGGCGTTGTGCTTGTTGGCAATGCCGGCGCGGTCGGCCAGCTCCACAAACACGTCGGTTTTGCGGGTGTAGACCACCTTCACGTCGGGCATGTTTTCCTCGATGTGCCGGCCCAGGGCCAGCACAATTTTCAGGGCCACATCGGCTTCGCGGGCCTTCACGCCGGCGCAGCCCCGGTCTTTGCCACCGTGGCCGGCATCCAGCACCACGGTGCGCAGCTTATACTTGGGAGGCAACGTGGGCGCCCCCGGCGCCACGGCCCTCAGGGACAACGAGCTGGCCAAAAAAAGCAGGCCAGCCGTAGCTACAGCGACAATATTCCGCACGGAGTTCGTTAGATGGGGTAGCGACCCGCTACCTTTGCAAACCGCCACAAAATAAACGATAAAAACTACGTGGCCCCGCCCGCATCCGTGTCCAATTTTAATTTTAGATTATTGAAACCCTGGTTTATAGTGCTGACGCTGCTGCTGAGCCTGCCGGCGCTGCCCCGCGCGCACGCCCAGCAGCTACCGCGCCCCACCAACGTGCCCGCCGATGTGCGCCGCCCGCCCCGCATTATCAATGCGCCGCAGCCGGCCGCCCCCGTGCGCCAGGACACAGCCGCCGTGGTATCTGGCTCACCCGACTCGCTGCGGGTAGCTGCCGGAGGCCGCCGCGGCAACGTGGAATCCACGGTGAAGTACAAAGCCCAGGACTCCATTCGGTTTGAGGTGCAGAACAAGCGGGCCATTCTCTACGACAAGGCCAACGTGGACTACGGCACTATGAACCTGAAGGCCGCCCGCATCACCGTCGACTACACCACCAACGTGGTGACGGCCGAGGGAGCAGCCGACTCTACCGGCCGCCTGCGCGACAAGCCCGTGTTTACGGATGCCGGCGCCACCTACCAGGCCGAGCGGATTGCCTACAACACCAAGAGCCGGCGCGGACGCATTACGGGCGTGGTTACCCAGCAGGGTGAAGGGTTTATTCACGCCGAAACGCTGAAGAAAAACAAGGAGGGCGAGGCTTTCGGCCGCAACGCCGTGTACACCACCTGCAACCTGGAGCACCCGCACTTCTACATCAATGCTTCCAAGATGAAGCTGGTGCCGGGCGAGAAGCGCAAGGTCGTGACCGGGCCGTTCAACCTCGTTATCGGCGACATTCCCACGCCCCTGGGCTTTTTGTTCGGGTATTTTCCTTCGCCAGCTGGTAAGCGGGCTTCGGGCATCATCTTCCCCACCTTCGGGCAGGCCGCCGACCGGGGCTTCTTCCTGCGCAACCTGGGCTACTACTGGGCCGCCAACGAGCATATCGGGGTGCGCCTCACCGGCGACATCTACTCCGGCAACGCCGAGAAGTTTGGGGGCTGGCGCGGCACCGCCGAAGTGCAGTATATCACGCGCTACCGCTACAGCGGCCTGTTCACGTTCAACTATTCCTCCCAGCCCACCACCCGGTTACTGGGCTCCACCGACGTGAATACCAACCCCAACTTCAACCTGCCCCGCTCCGCGCAGACGTTTGCTGTGCAATGGTCGCACACGCCGGTGGCCCGGCCGGGAGGCGGGCGGTTTTCGGCTAACGTCAACATCAGCAGCAGCAACGGCGACTATTACCGCCAGAACTCCCTGGACCCGCGCCGCTACCTTTCGCCGGCGTTCCAGTCCAACATCACCTACGCCAAGCAGCTGCGCAACGCGCCCATCAACTACTCCCTGCAACTCAGCCAAAGCCAGAACACCCAGTCGGGCACCATGGACTTCACCCTGCCCGACGTGACGGTGGGCGTGGCGCGGCAGTTTGTGTACGAGCTGCTGGGCCTGGAGCCGCGCAAGATTTACGAACAGCTGGCCTTTTCTTACGACCTGACGGCTCAGAACCGCCTCTCCAACTCCCTGCCCGCACGCCAGCTGCAAAGCGGCATCCCCCTCATCGGCGGCTCCCGCGAAACCACGGTGGTGCCGGTGAAATTCTCCACCCTCAACACCCTGCTGCGCAACTCCCAAACCGGCGTGCGTCACAACTTTGGCATTACGCTGGGCTCCTACACGTTTAAGCACATCAACATCAATCCCACGGTCAGCTACGGGGAAGTGTGGTACTTTAAAAAGCTGGATTACCGGTTTGAGCCCACGGCCCAGGCCGTGCGCATTGATACGGTTACGGGCTTCAACCGCCTCTACAACTACTCCGGTGGCGTCAACCTGACCACCAACCTGTACGGCACCATTGTGCGCAAGGGCACGCGCAAAATCCAGGCCCTGCGCCACAAGATTACGCCTAGCGTCAGCTACAACTACTCGCCTGACCTGACCAGCAGCTCGGACGCCTTTCAGGCGACTGATGTTCAAAACCTGCGCGACCCGAGCACCGGGCGCCCCTATTCGGCGACGGAGTTATACAGCCGGAACGAAGGGTTACTGTTGCCCCGTTTCAACGGTTTTGTGTTTGGGGTGCCCACCAGCACCGAGGTGAGCCAGGTGAATTTCTCCTTGCAGAATTCCGTGGAAATGAAGGTGCGCAACAGCAACGACACCACCGGTACCACGCCTTTCAACAAGGTCAGCCTGATTGACGGCCTGGATTTCAACATCGGCTACAACCTGGCGGCCGATTCGTTTCAGTTGTCGCCGCTGTCGGCGGTGTTCCGCACCCAGGTGGCGCGCAAGCTGAACATTCTGCTGAACGGCAACTTCGAGTTTTACCAGCAGGATTCCGCCCGCCGCCTCATCGACAAGTTTCTGTGGGACCAGAAACGGCCCCGCCTGGCTCGACTGGCCTCGGCCCAACTCACCATGAGCTACCAGTTCAACCCGGCCCAGGGCAAGCGCAAATCGGCCGTGCCCCGCGACGTAGCCCCGGTAAACGACCCCACGCTTGGCTCGCCGCGCCCAGTTAACCCCTACGAGGACTACGTGGACTTCGAGATTCCGTGGGAGTTGAGCACCAACTTCACGGCCACCTACGCCAACCAAGGCCCGCTGATTGTCCGCCCCGGCCGTCCACGCAACTCGCCCTACACGGCCGCCACGCTCAACCTCAACGGTTCGGTGAAGCTCACTGAAACCCTGCGCTTCGGCTTCAGCACCAACTACGACTTCGTAAACAAAAACGCGGCCTTCACCACCCTCGACGTCTTCAAGGACCTGCACTGCTGGCAAATCAACGGCAACTGGCGCCCCTTCGGCCCCACCCGCGGCTACTTCGTCACCATTGCCGCCAAGTCCAGCCTGCTCCAGGACCTGAAGCTGAGCCGCAACCGCACGTTCTTGAATAATTAGGGACTTAGGGTCTTGGGGACTTAGATGACGGACAGCCGGTTTTTTCTAAAAATTCCGCAGTTTTGGCAGCCGGTTTCACCTGTGCCTGGTTTTGGAGTGGTTGACCGGTGACTACCGGGCCTCCTGCCTCTAAGACCCTAAGCCCCCAAGCTCCTAAGTCCCTACAACATGTCCCAGCACAAGGAAGTCAAGCTCGTGACCACGCACCAGCTGCTCGCCATGAAGCAGCGCGGTGAAAAAATATCCATGCTCACGGCCTACGACTTCTCGATGGCGCAGCTACTGGACGGGGCGGGCATTGATGTGCTGCTCGTGGGCGACTCGGCTTCCAACGTAATGGCTGGCCACGAAACAACTTTGCCCATCACGCTGGACCAGATGATTTACCACGCCCAGAGTGTGGTGCGGGCCGTGAAGCGGGCCTTTGTGGTGGTGGATATGCCGTTCGGTTCCTACCAGGGCAACTCTTCGGAGGCCCTGCGCTCGGCCATCCGCATTATGAAGGAGTCGGGCGGGCACGGCATCAAGCTGGAGGGCGGGGCCGAAATCAAGGATAGCATCATCCGCATCCTCACGGCCGGCATTCCGGTAATGGGGCATTTGGGGCTTACTCCGCAGAGTATTTATAAATTTGGCACCTACACGGTGCGGGCCAAGGAAGAAGCCGAGGCGCAAAAGCTCATCGAAGATGCCCTGCTGCTCCAGGAAATCGGCTGTTTTGCCCTGGTGCTGGAGAAAATTCCGTCGGCCCTGGCCCGGCAGGTAGCCGAGCAGCTCACAATTCCCGTAATCGGCATCGGCGCCGGCCCCGACGTAGACGGCCAAGTGCTGGTGGTGCACGACATGCTGGGCATCACCAAGGAGTTCAAGCCCCGCTTCCTGCGCCGCTACGCCGACCTCGGCAACCTCATGCACGACGCCGTGCAGCGCTACATCCAGGACGTAAAGTCCCGCGACTTCCCCACGCAGGACGAAGCGTATTAGTTTTAATTAGTAATAAGTAATTGATAATTAATAATTGAAATCGGTAGCGGCCAGGCTTCGTTTTTAGGCGGCAGCAAGGCTCTTTGCCAATTCTTAATTGCTAATTATTAATTATTAATTCCCACCAGAGTGAACCGTCCTAATTTATGGTCGGAGCAGAAGGAAATTCTGTTCGAAGACAACCACTTGCTCGTCATCAACAAGCCCGCCGGCCTGCTCGTGCAGGGCGACGCCACCGGCGACGAGCCGCTTTCAGCCAAGGCCGAAGAATACCTGCGCTTTAAGTACAAGAAGCCCGGCGCCGCTTTCGTGGGCGTGGCCCACCGCATCGATAGGCCCGTGAGCGGCGTGGTGGTGCTGGCCAAAACCAGTAAGGCCTTGAGCCGCCTCAACGAGCTGTTCCGCGACAACAAAGTGCACAAAACCTACTGGGCCCTCACCGGCAAGTGCCCCGAGCCCGCCGAAGGCCACCTCACGCACTGGCTGGTCAAGGACCCCATCCGCAACACCACCAAGGCCTACACCGAGCGCCACGGCCAGGGCCTAAAATCAGACTTAGACTACAAGGTGCTGGGCTCGGCCGGTACGCGCTGCCTGGTGCAGGTAAACCCCATCACCGGCCGCCCCCACCAGATTCGGGTGCAGCTCAGCTCGGGCCTGGGCACGCCCATCGTCGGCGACGTGAAGTACGGCTTCCTGGCGCCCCTGCCCGATGTTAGCATTGCCCTGCACGCCCGGCAGCTGGAGCTGCAACACCCCGTTACCAAGGAGGAAATGTGCTTCGTAGCTCCCCTCCCCGACGTAGCCCACTGGGAGCCCGCGCAAGCATATTATTAGGGTAGAAGTGAGTACCGAGAAGTGAGAGGTGAGACTTTTGTTCTGAGAGCCCGGCTGGGTTACAGAACGAAAGTCTCACCTCTCACTTCTCGGTACTCACTTCTTACTTCTTACTGCCACCTATAACATTTTGGCCTTTTGAGCAGCTGAATTGCACACTGCTTGGGGTTGGCCGTAGGTTTGTAAAACGATTGTGAACGATTATTCACAAGCCGCCCTTATGCGGGCCGAGCCTTCGGTCGTTTCTCCTGCTGCTCTTAACCCGTTTGGCCATGCCAGTTCTCTTTTTCTTTGTAGCGCACTACTACCTGTCGCTCTTCACGCAGACGTTCTATCTGCACCGCTACGCTGCCCACAAGATGTTCACGATGAACAAGTTCTGGGAGCGGTTCTTCTTCTTATTCACCTATATCTGCCAGGGTTCGTCCTTCCTCTCGCCGCGGGCGTATGCGCTGCTGCACCGCATGCACCACGCCTACTCCGACACCGAGTTGGACCCGCACTCCCCGTTGTACTCCTCGAATGCTTTCACGATGATGTGGAAGACCAAGAACATCTACAACGACGTGCTGAACAAGCGCTATGAGCTGGCCGAGCGGTTTGAGGGCGACTATCCGGAGTGGAAAGCCATCGAAAACCTGGGCGACACCTGGTATTCGCGCGTTGGCTGGGGCACGCTGTACGTGCTGTTCTACGTACAGTTTGCCACGGCTTGGTGGCAGTTTCTGCTGCTGCCAGTGCACTTCCTGATGGGTCCCATCCACGGCGCTATTGTGAACTGGGGCGGCCACAAGTACGGTTATCAGAACTTCGACAACCACGACCACTCCAAAAACACGTTGCCCTTTGACTTTCTGGCCTTCGGGGAGCTGTTCCAGAACAACCACCACAAGCTGCCCATGCGCGTCAACTTCGGCGTGAAGAAGTGGGAGTTTGACCCCACCTACTTGTTTATCTGGGGCATGGATAAGCTGGGCGTGGTAAAGGTGAAGCGCAAGTGGCAGGAGCCCGTGCACATGGCCGCGTAGTCTGCTCCTGGTACAACAACAGATGAAGCCCCTGACGCTTTTGCGAGTGTCAGGGGCTTTGTCATTCCGAACAGAATCCGCGCAATCCTTTCAATCCGATAAATCTGTGCTTACCTTTGCACCTCATTTTCAACCAGACGCACGGGATGCGTCGCTTAACCAACCCGGTTTATGGCAGTTAAAATCCGCCTCGCCCGCCGTGGCCGCAAAAAGGCCGCAATGTTCGACATCGTTGTTGCCGACTCTCGCTCGCCCCGCGACGGCCGCTTCATCGAGAAAATCGGTACCTACAACCCCCAGACCAACCCCGCTACCATCAATTTCGACGGTGACAAGGCGTTCGACTGGATTATGAAAGGTGCCCAGCCCACGGATACCGTGCGCGCCATGCTCTCCTACCGCGGCGTGCTGTACCGCAAGCACTTGCAGCTTGGCGTAATCAAAGGCGCCATCTCGCAGGAAACCGCCGACCAGCGCTACACCGACTGGAAAGAGCAGAAAGACGCCAAGATTGAAGGCAAGCGTACTAACCTGGGCAACGCCAAAGAGGAAGCTCGCCAGCAGCGCCTGGCCGCTGAAACCAAGGTGAAGGAAGCTCGCGCCGAGGCTCTGCGCCAGAAGCAGGCTGCTGCCCTGGCTGCCACTGCCCCCGCTGCCGAAGGCGGCGCCACCGACGCCGAAGCTCCGGCCGCAACGACCGAGGAGGCCGGCGCTTAAGCTTAGTGTAGAAGTTAGAAAGTTTGGAAGTTAGAAAGTGGACCGGTGGTACGTGTACCAGCATCCGTTCCAGACTTTCTAACTTCTAAACTTTTTCCTTTTCTAACTCCTTTTCCCCATGACCATCGACGAGTGTTACGAGCTGGGTTCTATCGGCAAAACGCACGGCCTGAAGGGCTTTGTGGTGGCGTTTATGGACGTGGACGACCTGGACGCCTACCGCAGCCTGAAGTCGGTGTACGTGGAGCTGCCTGCGGCTCCGGGCAAGTTGCAGCTGTACAGCATCGACAAGCTCCAGCCGCAAACCGAGGAGCGGGCCTTGCTCAAGCTCACGGGCGTGGATACCATTGAGGCGGCTGAGCTGCTGCGCAACGCCAAGCTGTGGCGCCCCCTGGCCGAGCTACCTGCTCTGGAGGAAGACCAGTTCTATTTCCACGACGTCATTGGCTACACGGTGGTGGATGAGGCGCTGGGTGAGCTGGGCGTGGTGGAAACCTTCTACGAAATGCCCCAGCAAGACCTGATGGGTATGCGCTACCAGGGCCGGGAAGTGCTGGTGCCGGTGGTCGATGAGCTGGTCTTGAGCGCCGATGCGGAAACCAAAAAGCTCTACGTGAACCTGCCGGCCGGCTTGCTGGACGTGTACCTGCAACCCGCCTCGCAGGAGCGGGACGAGCCCGACGAGTTTACGGAGCCCGATGAGGAGGAAGACAAGCCTGGCACCCCGCCTTCTGCATAATGCGCATCGACATCGTTACGTGCCAGCCGGCCCTGCTCGAAAGTCCGTTTGCGCATTCCATCGTAAAGCGCGCCCAGGACAAAGGGCTGGTTGAGATTCACGTGCATGACCTGCGCCGCTACGCCATCAACAAGCACGGCCAGATCGACGACTACGTGTTTGGCGGCGGGGCCGGCATGGTGCTGCGCGTCGAACCCATTGCGGCCTGTTTCGACGAGTTGCTGGCTCAGCGCCGCTACGAGGCCATCATCTACCTGACTCCCGACGGCGCCACGCTGCGTCAGCCTCTGGTTAATCAGCTGTCGTTGGCCGGCAATCTGCTCCTGCTTTGCGGCCATTACAAGGGCGTGGACGAGCGAATCCGGCAGGCTTACATTACTCACGAAATCAGCATCGGCGACTACGTGCTGAGTGGGGGCGAACTGGGGGCCGCGGTGCTAGTGGATGCCGTGGTGCGCCTGCTGCCGGGCGTGCTCGGCAACGAAGAATCAGCCCTGAGCGACTCGTTTCAGGACAACCTACTGGCCCCGCCCGTGTACACCCGCCCGGCCGAGTGGCGCGGCCTCGCAGTACCCGATATTCTACTCTCTGGCAACACTCCTAAAATTGACGTGTGGCGGCACGAGCAAGCCGTAGAGCGCACCCGCCAGCGCCGGCCCGACTTGCTTTCTTGAGTGAAAGTGGATGAACAGAATGGGGTACGTATAGGGTATCACCCCGCTTTACCACATTTACCACATTCTGCCTGTTCATTCACCTTCTACCTCATTGCTTTATCAAATCAGAGGGCTATATTTGCGCCTCTTTACCAGAAACCCCTTCGGACGGCGCGGCCGTCCTTCACAGTTTTTCCAGCCATGAGCGTACTACTCGATTTTATCCAGCAGGAATCCCAGGAGCGCCGCGCCAGCTTCCCCCAGTTTGCCGCCGGCGACACCATCAACGTCCACGTGAAAATCCGCGAGGGCAATAAGGAGCGCATTCAGCAGTTCCAGGGTGTTGTGATTCAGCGCAAAAACACGAATTCTAACGGTGAAACCTTCACCGTTCGTAAGATTTCCAACCAGATCGGCACGGAGCGTATCTTCCCCCTGTTGTCGCCCAACATCGACAAGATTGAGGTAATCCGTCGCGGTAAGGTTCGGCGCGCCCGTCTGTTCTACCTGCGCGGCCTGTCGGGCAAAGCTGCCCGTATCAAAGAGAAGCGCAACACCCTGGCCGACAAAGCCACGGCGTAAGCTGTTTCTCTATAGCGCCAGCAAACAACAAGGCCGGCTCCTGTGTCAGGAGCCGGCCTTGTTGTTTGTTGCCCGTCTTCTTGAAAGAGAAGCAGTGCTTAGTTTTCTTACTTAGCTGATTGCTTGAGCTGGCTGGCGGCGGCCGTCAGGGCGTCACCCAACTTGCTTACCCGCTCGGCAGTATTTGGGTTTTCGGCGAAGATGGCAGCCTTGCTGGTGTTGGTGCCCAGGCGGCTTAGCAGTTGAGTTACCAACGTAACGTCGATAGTGCCACCGTGGAAGTGAGCCTTCAGGGCTTGAAGGTCGGTTATGAGCTGGTGCAGTTCGGGGTTGTTAACGTCTTTCAGGTCTTCTATCCACCGCTGCAGTACGTTATCGAAACCAGCCTTGCTGGCTTCCTCTACCAAGTCGCCGGTCAGGTTTTTAATGGTGCCGTCGAGGTGGTTTTGGTGTTGGGTATCGTCTTTGGTGATTTTGTGAAAGGACATAGGTTGGCGGATTGAGCTGCCACAGGCAGCAGGGTTCTGGATGCCTTTCCAAACGCAACCCAACGGCAAAGGTTATAGCCGGGCAGTTGGCCCGCTTACGTCGTGCCGCAGCTCGTTTCACTCGGAATTTTAGTCATCTTCGGGCTACCTGCCTGCTGTTCACCAATTTCGCTGCCAAACTCCTTGCCCTTCCTATGCCACACTATAGTCCTGCCTTGCTGCCGACTGCCGCCCCGGTCCGCCCCGATTTCGGCCGTTTCGCGTGGCTGTTGCTGCTGCTGAGCTTAGCGGCCTGTACCACCAAGTATGGCGACCTGCCTACCTTTTCGGCAGAGCATAAGCTACTGCAGGTGGTGGTGGAAGTGCCAGCCGGGACCAACCTCGAACAACGCTACGACCCGGAAACCAACCAATTCCGGGCCGTGGAGAGGGCGGGCTTGCAGCAGCGGATTGAGTTTCTGCCTTTTCCCGGCAATCTGGGGTTTATTCCGGGAACCAGCCTCCCGCCTTCCATTGCTCATCCTGGCCCGCGTCCACTGGCAGCCCTGGTACTGGCCGAAAGCCAGCCAGCCGGCACGGTGCTGGAGGTGCTGCCCGTGGCGTTGCTGCTCTTGGATGTGAATGGTAGCCTGGAGCACGTGGTTATTGCAGTGCCTGCCCGGCCAGCCCAGCGTATTCTGCCCGAAGCTGTGAGCCTGAGTAGCCTTACCGCGCGGTATCCGGGCGTGCGTTCTTCCCTGAGTATTTGGTTTCAGCACTGGCGCTCGGCGGGCCCGGTGCGTATTGCGGGCTGGAAAGACGAGCACTACGCCGAGCAGCAAATCCGAGCCCGAATGCGGTAAGCTACCCAGTTTGATTTCTTTGCCACCTGTTTCTATCTACCAGCGAACAGCAACCTTCTGTTCTGCGGGCCACGGTTTGACTTAACCGTTTCGACTGGCTGTAAACACAAAGCCCCGCTGGTATGGCGGGGCTTTGTGCTTGATGGGCTATGGTCAGCCGCTATTCGATTTTGTTCATGCGCTCTTTCACGGCTTCCAGTGCCACGCGCATGTTTACAATGTCGGCGCGGGCGGCTTCCTGCTCTTTCAGGTTCATGTCCACCAGGTTATTGAACTGCAGCAGTTCGGCGGCATTCTGCGCCAGCATCTGCTGGATTTCGGCCTTGCGGGCTTTATTTTTCTCGATGTCCTTCTTGATGGCGTCGCCCTTGGCAATTACGGCCATGTGGTTGTTCTGCGACGACACCAGGGCTTTTTCAGCTTCGGCTACCTGCACGGCCAAGTCTTCGCGGTAGAGCTTGCGGGCGAAATCTTTCAGGTAAGCTTCGGCAGCTTTCCACTGCACCGGTGTGGCGTCTTTGCCCAGGTAGGCATTGCCCAGGTCAATCGACCACCATACGGTGGTGCCGGTGGGCACGGCATCGACCTTGCTGATTACGCGAATCGGTGTCTTAGAAATCGACTCAATTACAACGCCGTCCATGGTGTAAATGCCCTTATCGGCTTTCACCTTGGTGGAAAACTGCTCGTCCAGCTGTTTTTTCCAGGATTCTTCGACCCGTTTGCTGTCCAGCTGCATGGCCACGCGCTGGCCTTTACGCGGAATGCCTTTGATGGCCATGTCCGTTTCGTCCACGGGCGACTTCTGCGCGTAGCTAGTCACCGCTGATACGACTGTCAGCAACAGAGAAAGGAGTACGCCTCGTTTCATAGAGAATGAAATAGGTTGAGAAGAAGTGAGTTGCAAAGGGCTTGACCAGAACCATGCCATTGCTGATTCTGACTCACCAAATTTAATCAGTGTCTCAGCATGTTTGCACGCCCTGGCCTTATTTTTTTGCAAGGAAGCAAGATTTGTTAAATAATTCATACCTCGTATAAACACGCTGCAACTATTTATACGCATTGATATGATTTTTTCGTCCTAACGGCGCCTTCCACCTTTCCGGAACAAGCGCGAAACAAACGCCTGTCCACCTGGTTCATTTTCGACTATGCAAGTAACAGTTTGCCGCAAAGAACATTTTAATGCCGCGCACCGGCTGCACAATGCAGCCTGGAGCGACGAGCAGAACGCCACGGTTTTTGGCAAGTGCAACAACCCGCACTATCACGGGCACAACTACGAGCTGATTGTCCGGCTGACGGGGGAGATAGATCCGGCGACGGGCTACGTGTATGACATGAAGCGCCTGAGCGACCTGATCAAACGCGAGATTCTGGATACCTTTGATCATCGGAACCTGAATCTGGACACGGAGGAATTCCGCACCCTCAACCCCACGGCCGAGAACATTGCCCTTGTGATTTGGAACCGGCTGCGCCCTCACGTGGAGGAGCGCTTGGCTTTGTCGGTCACGCTGTACGAGACCGAACGCAACTTTGTAGAATATCATGGATAATTCCGCGTCTGCAGCACCGGCGGCGGACGAAGCGGCCGGTCGTTTTCCCGCTGCCGACTTCCACCTGCCGCCCGACCTGCGCACCCCGCTGCGGGCCGATGCCTTTGCGCTGAGCGAAGACGAAAAAGTAACCGCCATTGCGGGTCACTTCCGCGAAATCATGCAGGTGCTGGGCCTCGACCTCACCGACGACAGCCTCAGCGGCACGCCCCGGCGCGTAGCCAAGATGTACGTGCACGAGTGGTTTCGGGGCCTCAACCCCGAGCACCGCCCCGACGTGCGCCTGTTTGAGAACCGCTATCAGTACCACAACATGCTGGTGGAGCGCGACATTACGCTGTTTTCGTGCTGTGAGCACCATTTCGTGCCCATCATTGGCAAGGCCCACGTAGCTTACTTGCCAGGTGAGCACGTGGTGGGCCTGAGCAAGCTCAACCGGGTGGTGCAGTACTTTGCCCGCCGCCCCCAGGTGCAGGAGCGCCTGACCCGGCAGATTGCCGAGGAGCTGAAAACTACGCTGCGTACGGATAGCGTGGCCGTACTCATCGAAGCCGACCACTTGTGCGTGATGAGCCGCGGCGTGAATGACACGAGCAGCAGCACTATTACAGCCGAGTACGGCGGGGCTTTTGGGGAGGACGAGGCGCTGCGCCGTGAGTTTCTGCGTTTGCTGGGCAAGTGAGGCGCTTGCCCAGCCGACGCACTGGCTTCGCTGTTCTGATTATTATTGAATAGGTTTCGGGCCGATTGGCGGCGCAGCCCGCCCGGACGGCACCACTTCCCGCACCCCCGATGACGGCATGAGCACCCAGCAACCCGAAGGAATGTCCCGCAAAGTTCTGATAACCGGGGGC
Organism: Hymenobacter sp. YIM 151500-1; assembly: GCF_025979885.1. Classification (NCBI taxonomy): domain Bacteria; kingdom Pseudomonadati; phylum Bacteroidota; class Cytophagia; order Cytophagales; family Hymenobacteraceae; genus Hymenobacter; species Hymenobacter weizhouensis. The sequence goes on along the minus strand of NZ_CP110139.1, from coordinate 4,758,117 downwards.
ACCGGCATGATTGGCTCCCGCCTGGCCGACATGCTCATCGACGCCGGCTACGAGGTGGCCATTCTCAGCCGCAAGCCCGAAGCCGTGGGACGCTACCGTAGCTTCCGCTGGGACCTACGCGCCGGCACCCTGGACGAGGCCGCCATCAAATACGCCGATTACATTATCAACCTGGCGGGCAGCAGCGTATCGGAAGGCAAATGGACCGAGGAGCGCAAGCGGGAAATCCTGGACAGCCGCATCGGCGCTACCACCCTGCTGGCGCGGGAGTTGGCCAAGGGCGGGCACCACGTGCGGGCGTTTCTGTCGGCTTCGGCCATTGGCATCTACGGCGACCAGGACGACCGGATACTAACCGAACAGGTCCCTCCGGCGCCCGATGATTTTCTGGCTACCGTGTGCCAGCAGTGGGAAGCCGCCGCCCAGACGGTGGAGCAGCAGGGCATCCGGACGGTTATTTTCCGCATCGGCATTGTGCTGAGCCCGGAGGGCGGCGCCCTGGTGCCGTTGGCCCGCACCGTGAAGCTGATGGCCGGCGCTCCGCTGGGCTCCGGCCGGCAATACATGTCCTGGATTCACCTCGACGACCTGTGCCGCCTGCTGATGCAGGCCCTAGAGGAGCCGCAGTGGCAGGGCATCTACAACGCCGTGGCTCCGCACCCGGTCACAAATAAAGAATTCACCGAAACCCTGGCCGAGGTGCTGCACCGGCCCCTGGTGCTGCCCAAGGTGCCAGAGTTCGGCCTGAAGCTGGTGATGGGCGAGATGAGCGAAATTGTGCTGGCCTCCCAGCGGGTGAGTGCCGACAAGGTACTGCGGCAGGGCTTCACGTTCGAGTATCCGCACCTGAAGGCGGCGCTGGAATCGTTCTACGCCGAAAGGTAACCTATGCCGACCCTGCTGCGGGTGTTGCTGGTGGGCGTGGGCGGGGGCTTCCATTGTGGGGCGGCACACCATGCAGCGCTTCGGCGACAGCGCCACGGCCACTGGTCTGCGCAATAGTATTGAAGCTTTCGGGATGCCCTGGAGTAGTGGCGGGCAGAAACGGTATCTGTTCGGCGTCCTGCCCATGGCCGATGCGTTTATTGCCTGGAGCAACTCCCTGGAAGCAAACCGAGCCGCCACGCCCGCCGGAAGTTGGCGCTGGGCTTTTCACGGCTGGTCGGCGCTGGTGGCTGCTGGACTGCTTCTGCTGCTCCTTGGGCTTCGGCGGAAGCGTGAGAGCATGAAGGTGAAAACCGCCAGATTGCGAACGACAGGCCGAAGTGCCAGTATATGGGACGCTCCGGTGAACGGGCTACACGGGGCACAGCCCTACGCTGCCAACCTACAAGCTGTCCGGCACGGGCACGGTGCCGCTGTTCAGGTTTTCCAGTAGGTTATCGACCACGATAGTATCGACAGCCAGTTCTTCGCGGCGGGGGCGCGGGGCTTCGGTCACGCAGTTGTACTTCTTGCTGATTTTGACCGTGGGCTGGGGGAAGGGGCCCATGCGGATGTCCAGGTCGGGGTCCTCGTACAGCTTCTCCATGTACATGCCGAAGATGGGCAGGGCCGTGCGGCTGCCTTCGCCCTGCTGGGAGCGGAAGAAATGGATGCTCCGGTCTTCGCCGCCTACCCACACGCCGGTTACCAGGTCCTTGGTGACGCCCATGTACCAGCCGTCGGAGTAATTGCTGGTGGTGCCGGTTTTGCCCCCGATCTGGTTGTTGCGGCGCCACAGCTCGTACTCCCACAAGCCCTGGGAGGTACCGCCGTACTCCTCCATGCCGCCTTTCAGCATGTGCAGCATCAGCCAGGCCGTTTCGGTGGGGATGACGCGCTTCTGCTGGGGGTCGAACTGCACGATGACGTTGCCGTTCTTGTCTTCGATGCGCGTCACGAGCAGGGGTTCGGGGCGGAAGCCCTGGTTGACGAAGGTGCTGTAGGCATTCACCATCTCGTACACGCTCACGTCGCCGCCCGAGCCCAGGCCGATGCTGGGCACCGGCAGCAGCTTGCTCCGGATGCCGACCTTGTTGGCGTACTTCACGACGTTTTCCCAGCCTACTTTTTCGGTGAGCTGGGCCGTCACGGAGTTGACGGAGCGAGCCATGGCGTGGCGCAGGGTCATGTTGGAGCCGGTGTATTCGCGGGTGACGTTGTCGGGCTGCCACTCCATGTCCTTGCCGTTTTCGACATACTTAATGGTGACGCGCTCATCCCGGATTCGGTCGCAGGGCGAGTAGCCGTTGTCGAGGGCAGTGAGGTAGACGAAGGGCTTGAACGTGGAGCCAGGCTGGCGCTTGCCCTGCTTCACGTGGTCGTACTGGAAGAAGCGGTAGTTCAGCCCGCCCACCCAGGCCTTGATGTGGCCGGTGAACGGGTCCATGGTCATCAGGCCGGCGTGCAGGAAGTGCTTGTAGTAGGCCAGCGAGTCGAGCGGCGACATGACCAGCGTGGTGTCGCCGTCGCCTTTCCAGGTAAACACCTTCATGGGCCGCTTGCGGTGCAGAGCCGAGTCCAGGAGGTCGGGGCGGCCTTGGTAACGCTCGGCCAGCTCCTTGTACTGGTCGGTGCGCTTCATCTGGGTTTCGATGAAGTTGGGAATCTCGTTGCCGTCCTCATCCACCCAGGGGTTCTTGCCGCGGTTGCGCCAGAAGTTGTCGAAGGTGCGCTGCAAGGTTTTCATGCGCTTCTGCACGGCTTCTTCGGCGTGCTCCTGCATGCGTGAGTCAATGGTGGTGTAGATGCGCAGGCCGTCGCGGTACATGTCGTAGCCGTTCTTCTTGCACCAGTCGTTCACGAACTGGCTCACGGCCCCGCGGAAGTAGGTTTCGGGCCCATCCACGTGCTTTTCGACCTGGTAGCGCAGCACAATGGGCTGCTGCTGCAGGGCGGTTACCTCCTGGGCGGGCAGCATACCGGCCTGGCCCATGCGGGTGAGCACCAGGTTGCGGCGCTTGCGGGCCGCCACCGGGTGAAACTTGGGGTTGTAAGCCGTGGGGTTGTTCAGCATGCCAATCAGCATGGCTGATTGCTCGGCGGTGAGGCTGTCGGGGGAAGTGCTGTAGAAGGTTTTGGCCGCCACCTTGATGCCGTAGGCCTGGGAGCCGTACTCCACGGTGTTGAGGTAGAGGCGCAGGATTTCCTCTTTGGTATAGCGGCGCTCCAGCTCCACGGCCGTCAGCCACTCCTTTGTTTTGCTGATGATGGTGCCTACCAGTGGCACGCGGCCTAGGGCCCCGGTGTTTTCTTCGCGGCGGGTTTTGTAGAGGTTTTTGGCCAGCTGCTGGGTGATGGTGGACCCCCCGCCCCCGCTGCCACCGGTGGCCACGCCGGCCAGGGCCCGCGCTATGGCCTTGGGGTCGATGCCGGAGTGCTCGTGGTAGCGTACGTCTTCGGTGGCAATCAGGGCCTTCACCAGCCAGGGCGACATCTGGTCCAGCGGCACGGGGTAGCGGTTTTCGCGGAAGTAGCGCCCAATCTGCACGCCATCGGCGGTGAACACCTCGGAGGGCTGCTCCACTTTAGGGTTTTCCAGCTCTTCCAGGCTCGGCGACTTGCCAAACAGGAACAGGAAGTTCATGCTGACCAGGATGGGATAGAGCAAAAAGATGCCTACGCCCACCACAAACAGCCCCCACAGGGTACGCGACAAAATATTGGGCCAGCGGCGGACCGGCACAGCCGGCAGATTTGTTTTCGACGTCTTGGGAACGGACATGCAACGCGCGGTGAGGCAAACAGGTCGGGCAAGCCCGGCTAGGAAGCTGCAAATATACCAGTTAGGGGCGGCCCGGTGCGTATCCTGTTTCCACTTGCTGCCGGCCCGCCGCCTGGCGAAAGGTCTTTTTCCGATGAACTCCGAGCCGGCGGGGCCAGCCAGCTAAATCCATACAACTCTGCTCCTGCCCGCCCGTAACCGAGGGTACGGCGCCGGCCCCAACCAAGAGCCGGACCATTCATCGTTTTCTCACTGTTCATTTCTTCTTTCCGATGAAAGCAAATACCGCTTGGATTGGTGCCTCGGTAGCCGTGCTGGCCGCTGGCGCCGTCATCAGCTACAACCGCAAAAGCTGGCCCTTTAGCCAAAGTCAGCAGAGCAACCAGACCCCAGAAAAATCAGGCAGCAACGCCGCCCCTGGCGCTGACAAAGGCTCGGCCGCTCCGGCCGGCGCGGCTGCCAACGTAGACGTGGCCCTGACCAACGAGGTAGCCAGCTACACCGAGCACAACCCTAACAACGCCGCCGACTTCACCGATGACGGCGCCACCGGCAACGCCGATTAGGTGTAGCGACGCGACCCTTCGCGTCTTAATCATTGAACGATGCCGGTTGGCTGTCGTTCAACGGTTGTCGTTCGACTGGTTATCCTTTACCGGCGACGTTCACCGATTGAGACGCGAAGGGTCGCGTCGCTACAGCCCGAAAGCCCCCGGCTGCACTGCGCAGGCCGGGGGCTTTTGCATTAGGTCACGAGGTATTAGCTACAAACTAGAAAGTAGGATAAACACGCCTATACACTCCGGGATAAGCAGCAGACAAGCACCTACGAAACAGCACGCATACACCAGCTGCCACAGCATCCGCCACTTCCAGTTTTGCAAGGCGGCGGCTACCCGGTACGTGGTGAAACCCAACAACCAAGGCACAGGCACAGCACACAAAACAAAAGCAGTACTAAAAACTGGCTCGGCCTTGGGCGTATTCGGCCAGACTTCTTCGAGCAATAGCAAGTTGATACAGCTAAACAATGCCCCACTCCCCGCCAGCCACAAGCCCCGCGGCACGGCGGGCAGCACAGTGTAGCAGAGGAAACCGAGCAGTTGCTCTAGCCAGGACGCGGGTGGCGGAGCAACGGCGGCTTCGGCTAGTGGGGCAGGATGCAGGTGGGGTTCGGCAGGTAGCATGAGCAGGAAGGCTAGCGGACAGCCAGGGCGCCGGAACCAGGCGCCCACAGCAGCATCACGTGCAGCAAGGTCCAGAGCACGACGCCCAGCAGCACGGCAGCCGTGGGAAGCACCACGGCCACCAGCCGCAGATGGCGCAGGGGCGGGGTGGCGGCTCGCTCGCGCCAGGTTAGCAGCCAGGCCAGGGCCGTTACGCAGCCGGCGCAGAGGAGCAGACCGGTCAGCGTGAGGCTTACAGAAACAGGGTTCATAGATGATTGAATCAAGAAATTGGCGTAAGTTGGGGTAGGTTGCAGGGTGTTTTGCGTTGGTTGCGGGGTGTTTCGTCTTGGTCAGGTGGTAGGCGGCTGGGCTGGGCGCCGGCCCGGAGCAGGCTTTGCTTTCTGCGCTTCACTACGGCTTGGATAATTGGGCAAAGGCGCGGGACTCGGCGTAGGTCCAGTCGTGCCAGCTGTGGTAGCGGGGGTAGCGGCGGCGCCAGTCTTCTATGCGGGCCTGGATGGCGGCGCGGCCTTGCTCCGGGGTGCCGGTAGTTTCCGTGTAGGTGCCGGGCGGGCTGAGGATGATGCGCGTCATACCGCTCAGCACGTCTTGGCGGGCGGCTACTTCGGGCAGTACCCGCTCGGGCATGTTCAGCAGGAAGCCCAGGTCTACGGTCTGGAAGCGAGGCTGAAGGTTGTAGCGCACGATCCACACTTCCCAATTGCCGAGGGCCAGGACTAGCAGCAGGCAGTAGGCAGCCAGGGAGTTGAGGCGCACCAACCCGTAGGCCGAGCGGCGCTGCCACACTTTCAGTAGCACCGTGACCAGCCCAAACACCGTCAGCAGCAGAAATCCATACACCCCGATGCGCTTGTAGGCCAAGCCCGTGTGCACGATGTAGTAGTAGTTGCGCAAACCCACCGACACCACGAGCACGGCATTTTGCACGGTCCACACCGTAGCGCCCCAGCGCAGCAGGACCAGGCCGGGGGCGTAGAAGTTGAGGTTGCGGCGGAAAAACCACAGCACAATGCCCATGGCTACCAGAATGCTCAGGATGAGCACGTAGGTGCCCTCGTGCACAAACTGCGTGAGGTCGAACCCAGGGCTGGGCTCGAAGCCGAACCAAATCCAGTTAATGTCAATCAGGTTGACAATGAGCAGCAACAGGTTTACCAGCCCAAACACGGCCAGGGCCGCCAGGTATTCCTTGCGCAGGTCGAGCACCCGGAAGCTTTGATTCCGAAAATCGGGCCGCCGCACCCCGAACGAAGCCACCCGGTCGCGCTGCCGGCGCACAAACTCGCCCAGGCGCGACTCCTGGTCCTGGAAGAAGTGGAAGGGCACCACTACCAGCGCCCCGGCCGTGAGCACCAGCCCCAGCCCAAAAAACAGCACCCGCAGTGGCGACAACCCCGGCAACAGGGCCAGCAGCCACTCCCCTACCCGCGCAAAGGCGGCCGAAGCCAGGGCGTCGTAGCGCGGATTGGCAACGCTGAACAGCAGGTGAAACACCCCGAGCACCACCACGGGCAGCACCAGCAGGCGCCCGTAGAAACGGGTGCGGCTCCAGCGGCTCGCGCCGCTGCGTGGCAGCCGCAGGTAGGGCAGCAGCCCCGGCACTGCCCGCGCGGCGCCGGCCAGGGCCGTGAGCAAGGCGTACACCACCAGCTTAAGGTGGGGCTGGTTGACGTAGCCCAGCAGCATGATGAGCGAGGCCACGCAAGCCAGCTGGGCGGCCGCCGAACCGGTCCAGAGTACGCCGCTCGTGCTGAGCAGGGTGCCCAGCAGCAGCAGCCGAAAGTAAGAGGAGTGCCACACCGGCGCGTGCCGCGGCAGGCCTGCCACGGTGGCGGCCACTACGAATGCGGTGTACAAGGCCAGGTTCAGCCCCACGCCCTGCTGCCAGAACAGCACGTCAAAGAGAATGGCCCCGGCCGGAATCAGCAGCTTTTGCAAGGTGGTAAGGGGCACGGCCACCGGCCGCTCCTGCGAGGTAGCCGCCGGCAGGGGCAGCGAAGAAGATAGTGTGCTCATGAGTGATGTATCTTAAAAGAACTTTGTGATTCAAAGTATATGGACAAAAAAATTAGCTGTTGCCCCGCAGCAATTTTTCCAAAGCGGCCAAATGGTCTTGAAAGGCGGTTTTGCCCTCCGCGGAAGCCGAGTACGTGGTATTCGGCTTCTTGCCGACGAACTGCTTGCTTACGAGCACGTAGCCAGCTTTTTCGAGGGCCGCCACGTGGCTGGCCAGGTTGCCGTCGGTCAAGTCCAAGGCCTCCTTTAGCTCGTTGAAGCTCACCGCGTCATTCGCCATGAGCACCGCCATGACGCCCAACCGCACCCGGTTGTCGAAAGCCTTGTTGAGCGTGTGGATGACGTGTTTCAAAATTAGAAGTGAGAGGTGAGTAGTGAGAAGTGAGACAGAGGCGGAAACTTTCGCTTTACTCTTGTGAAGAGCATGCTCTTACCTCTCACTTCTGGTTTCTACGGATTGATTTCGCTCGTAGCGGTTGTACATCAGCAGGCCGTAGCCGATATGGCCCAGGCCAAAACCTAGCGCAAAGAACATCAGCCCAAATCCGGGGAACAACAGGGCCACCAGCCCGAGAACTATCTGGGTGAGGCCCAGCCAGCGAATTTCGTCGAGGGTGTACTTGCTGGCGTTGAGCAGGGCCAGGCCATAAAAGACCAGGAGCCCCGGCACCACCAGCCCCACGGCTCCCTGTAGAAACAGCGCCAGGCAGAACAGTCCGCCCGCAGTCAGCGGAATCAGCAGGCTAATAGCCAGCCGCCGGCCTAGCGCGCTCCAGACGGCCTGCCCAGCCCGGCGGGCCCGGCGGATGGTGAAGAAGCTGGCCACCGCCAGCGCCGCGCCCATGATGCCCAGGGCCAGCACCAGCAGAAACGGCAGCACCGCCTGGCGCTCCTCAGCCGTACTTTGCAGTAGGCGCAGGTAGCCCGCATAGGGGTAGCGCTGCTGCAAATACAAGTGCCCCACCCCGGCCCCGGCCAGCGCCACCATCCCCGCCCCTACCCCGCTCAGGCCGCTAAGCGAGATGAAGCGGGAACTGCGCTCCATGATGGCGCGAATCTCGGTGAGCTGGGCTAGCGGGTCGGTGGCGGGCTTCGACATATCTTTCCGTAAAGAACTTTGTGTTGCAAAGCACATCAATTAGTTGCTAGATTACAAGCACTCCGCACAACTATTTTCTACGCACCTGAATTTTCGGCTGCCAGTGCGCCGTCACGTGCAGTTTCGTCAACCGCTACCTCTCCTGTAGTCGTGAGGCACTGAATAAGACGACTGGCAGTGGCGGCGCCAATGGCTTGCGCCCGGCAAGGTGCCGCCTCGCTCCCGAAGATGGTTTCTGAAATGCTGTAGCTTGCGGCATTGCAGTCGTTTTACGCGTCTGGATTTTCCATTTGGTCACCTTCCTGCCTTGCATGGTTCCAGAAGCCGTGTTTTCCGACATAGCCGCACGTGTCCGGCGCCATACGGCCTACACAGTGGTGGGCGGGGTGTTTTTCCTGTTTCTGATTTTTCTAGCGCTTTTTGTTTTGAGCGTGGTTCAATCGAAGAACTCACGCGACCTAGGGGGAATGTTTGTTTACCTCGTCGGCATCTGTATTCTACCAGCCTGGCTGTTTGCCCTACTCCGCCAGCCCCCAATGCGGCGGCTGTTTCGTGAGGCCCTGCTTCAGCCAGCCCGGTGGCGCCGGGTACTGCTACTAACGCTCGGCACGGCTGGTATTTTCCTGGCGTATGTGGCGGGAGCTACCGTGCTTGTAGTAGGATTTCTGTATGTAGTAAACAACGGCCCATTCGGAATGCTTCTTAAGTACTATTCAATAGCAATGTTCGGCTTGAGCTTTCCCTGGCTGCTGTCGGCGGTAGCTGCGGCTTGTTATGTAAACCGTGACTTACTACGCCTTTCCTATACCCCGCTGCTCACCTTGCGTAAAAAGGGCTCGTGAAGCTCCGCCTCCAGCTATTCGAGTTTGAAGACCAGCCCTGGTTTCCGGCCGTTATTCGGGCGGGTATGATGGATTACCTGCGGTTCATGATTTCGGCGCTGGGTACCTACCGGCCCATTGTGCCGCTGCTGGCCCAGGCCCTGCGCCGCACGGGTAGCGCCGAGCTGCTGGAGCTGGGTGCCGGCGCGGGTGGCGGCACCGAGGGCATCTTGCATGAGTTGCGCCAGAGCAGCCTGCCCGAGGCGCGCATCTGCCTCACCGACCTGTACCCCCAGCCGGCAGCCTGGCAGTTGCTGGCAGCCCGCACACCCGGCCTAGCCTTCGAGGCTTCGGCCGTGGATGCCACGGCTGTGCCGGCGCACCTGCGCGGGTTTCGGGTTATCTTTTCGGCGTTTCACCATTTCCCGCCGCCCCTGGCCGAGCAGATTCTGGCCGATGCCGTGCGGCAACGGGCCGGGATTGGGGTGTTTGAAGGGGCGGGCAAGCACTGGCTGGAAATCGGGCTGGCTCTGACGGTGCTGCCCGTGGCCCAGCTGCTGGCCACGCCTTTTATGCGGCCGTTTCGGCTGAGCCGGCTGTTTTTCACCTACGTAGTGCCCCTGATTCCGCTGTTCACCATCTGGGACGGCTGCGTATCGATTCTGCGGCTCTACCCACCCGAGCAACTGCTGGCCCTGGCCCGCCGCGCCGATCCGCAAAATGCCTATACCTGGCAGGCCGGCAAGGTGCGGCATTGGTGGGGTCCGGAAGTGACGTATCTGCTGGGTACGCCCAACAATGTAGCGTAAGCTGTAGCTTAGCTGCTATGACACTAGCTGCCTACCGCCGGGCCTTGCCCTTGCTCCGCATTCCATTCTCGCTCTACCTCATGCCCGTGTTCTGGTTTGGGCTGAGTGCCATGCCGCGGCCATTCAGCGAGTGGCGGGCCCTGGGTGTGTTTCTGGTGCTGCACGGGCTGGCCTACCCGGCCTCCAACGGCTACAACAGCTACTACGACCGGGACGAAGGCAGCATCGGGGGGCTGAAGCACCCGCCCAAAGTTTCGGCGGAGCTGCTGCATCTGGTGTGGCTGTTTGATGGGCTGGCCGTGCTGGGCTCGGCCTTGCTTAGCCTGCCATTTGCAGGGCTGGTTGTCGTGTATTTGCTGGTGTCGAAAGCCTACAGCTACGAGGGTATCCGCCTGAAGAAGTATCCGCTGATTAGTACGGTGGTGGTGGTGGTGTTTCAGGGCGCCTACACATTTCTGATGACGCAGGTGGGCGTGGGCGCCAGCACGGCCGAGCTGCTGGCGCCTACCAACCTAGGGTTGGCCTTGGTCAGCACCATCTTCTTGTGCGGCTCCTATCCGCTCACCCAGGTGTACCAGCACGAAGAAGATGCCCAGCGCGGCGACTTAACCCTGAGCTTGCGGCTGGGAATCCGGGGCACGTTTGTGTGGGCGGGTCTGGCCCTGGCCCTGGGTGCGGCCCTGCTGGCTTTCATCTACCTGCACCGCCGTACCCCGCACCACTTGCTGATTTTTCTAGCCGCCACTGGTCCTGTGGTAATGCTGTTCGGGCGCTGGGCCCGCGCCGTGTGGCAGGATGCCGCCGCCGCCGACTTCGAGCATACCATGCGCATGAACCAGGTGTCGTCGGTGTGCCTGAGCCTGGCTTTCGTGCTGATGCTGCTCTGGCCCTGAGCATCACCAATTATGCGGATTATAAGCAGATGACGCAGATTTTTCTGCTCAGCAGACGAGGTTCTGCTACCGTAACACCCAGCTACGGCTCTTTGCCGGAGCAGCCGTAAAAGCTCCGCTACCGGCCAGTCTGCTCTTCTTCAGCCTGTGCCAAAGCCTGTTCGAGGCCGGCCACGAATACATCGTAGGGCTGAAAGCCGCGGGCCAGCACGTAGCCCTGGGCGCCGACGCGCAAAATAACGGTGGGGAAGCCCTGCACCCCGATACGGCGCACGGCCCCAAACTCCTGCTGCACAGCGGCAGCGGTTTCGGGCAGGTCAAACAGGCGCCGGAAGCTGGCGGCCGGCAGCCTATATGTTTCCACGAGCGGCTCATAGGTGGCAGCTTGGTTAAGGTCACGCCCTGCCCAGAACAAGGCCCGCTGCACATCGTGGGCGAAGGGCAGCACCCGCTGCAACTCATCCAGCTGCCGAAACACGTACAGCGCCCGCGCCGGGGCCTCCGAGTCTTGCCAATACGTGCCCTGCGCCCCCAGCTGCTTGTATGCCTCCCCAAACTGCACGCCCGTAGCGCGCTCCACCTGGGGCATAGCCTGGCTGATGTAGTCCCAGCCTTCCCCGATGGGTTCGGCCTGCTCGCCGGTTAGCATGCCGCCGCTGAGCACATTCACGGTCAGGCGGTCGGAAAAGGCCTCTTGCACGCGCAGCAGCACCGGGCTCATGCCGTAGCACCAGCCACAGTACGCATCGTAGATATAAAGAAGTTCGGGGAGGTCATGCTGTGCCATAACCGCAAAGAACCGGGGATAATTGCCGACAACCAAACGCTACTTTGCCGGCATTTGCCTGTCATGCCGAACGGAGTGCAGCACCTCGCGTGCTGATGTTAGAAGGTAATCGTCACGCTGAGCTTGTCGAAGCATCTCTACCGCGGGCTAATTGATTAGCACTACAACGAAGCGGGAGAGATGCTTCGGCAAGCTCAGCATGACAGTTACCACGCGCACGACAGCATGACCGTCCGTTCATAGTCTTAAACACAAAGTCTTAAACACAAAAAGCCCGCTTCACGATTGTGAAGCGGGCTTTTTATAATCGGGTCAGCTGACGACACGCAACCTAGCCGTTCATGGCCATCAGGAACTCGTCGTTGTCCTTGGTGCCTTTCATACGGTCTTTGAGGAACTCCATGGCTTCGGAGGCCGTCATGTCCGACATAAACTTGCGCAGCACCCACACCCGGTTTAGCTCGTCCTTGCTCATGAGCAGGTCTTCGCGGCGGGTACCGGAGGCCGGCACGTCGATGGCCGGGAAGATGCGCTTGTTGGCCAGCTTACGGTCCAGCTGCAGTTCCATGTTGCCGGTGCCTTTGAATTCCTCGAAGATTACCTCGTCCATCTTGGAGCCGGTTTCGATGAGGGCCGTGGCAATGATGGTGAGTGAGCCGCCATCTTCCACGTTGCGGGCCGCCCCGAAGAAGCGCTTGGGCTTGTGCAAAGCATTGGCATCCACACCACCCGACAAAATCTTGCCCGAAGCCGGCTGCACCGTGTTGTAGGCGCGGGCTAGGCGGGTGATGGAGTCGAGCAGAATTACCACGTCGTGGCCGCACTCCACGAGGCGCTTGGCCTTTTCCATGGCAATGGTGGCAATTTTCACGTGGCGGTCGGCCGTTTCGTCAAAGGTCGAGCTAAGCACTTCGGCCTTCACCGAGCGGGCCATGTCAGTTACCTCCTCCGGGCGCTCGTCGATGAGCAGAATCATCAGATACACCTCTGGATGGTTCTCGCTGATGGCGTTGGCAATTTCCTGGAGCAGCACCGTTTTACCCGTTTTGGGCTGGGCCACAATCAGGCCCCGCTGGCCCTTGCCGATGGGTGCAAACAGGTCGAGGATGCGGGTGCTGTACTGGCTGGGCTTGGTGGCCAGCTTCAGGCGTTCCTCGGCAAACAGCGGCGTGAGGTTGTTGAACGGGATACGGTCACGGGCCTCTTCCACCGAGCGGCCGTTGATGCTGTCCACGCCCACCAGCGCGTAGTACTTCTCGCCGTCGCGGGGCGGGCGGATGGTGCACTTCACCGTGTCGCCGGCCTTCAGGGCAAACTGCTTGATCTGTTGGGGCGCCACGTAGATGTCGTCGGGCGAGGCCAGGTAGTTGTAGAACGGGCTGCGCAGGAAGCCGTAGCCACCATCGGGCATCATTTCCAGCGTGCCATCACCCGGAATGGTGATGTCGAACTCCACGGCGCGGGAAGGCCGGGGCTGCTCGGCGGTGCCCGTACGTACTTCCTGGCGCTGCTCTTGCCGCTGCTGGCGCTGCATCTCCCGCGCGGCAAACCGCTCCTCGCGGCGCTGTTCCCGCATGTCGCGGGCGTCGGGACGGCTGCCGTCGCGCAGGGGGCGGTTCGGGTCGCGGTTGTCGCGCGGGGCATCGTGGCGGAACTCGGCGCGGGGGGCCTCGGGCCGCGGCTCGCGGGGCTGGTCGTTGCGCGGGGCGCCGTCGGGGCGGGGCGGTTCGGGGCGGTCGGCGCGGCCATCGGGGCGGGGCTGGTCGTGCCGGAACTCGCGGCCGTCGCGGAAAGCCCGCCCATCGGCGCGGCCGTTTTCCTGGGGCCGGGGTGCCGGAGCGGGGGCCTCGGCCGGAGCGGCTGGGGCTTCCGGAGCCGGAGCTTCGGCGGGCACTGCCTCACCAGCAGCTTCAGGGGCAGTAGCAGTTTCCGGGGCCGGGCCATTAGCCGTGGGAGCCGGCACGGGGCGGCCGGCACGGTCGGTGCGGGGGCGGCGCTCCGGGCGCTGATAGAGCTTCACGGGCCGGTCGGGGTCAGCCGCGCCATCGACCAAGCCATCAGCAGAGCCATCCAAAGACTCGGCGGGCGCTGGTATGGCAATTTGGGGCGCATCCACAAGCGGGGCCGGCGCGGCTACGGCGGCAGCAGGAGCTTCCTCTTCGGCTACGGCAACATCCGAGGCTTCGGCTGTTGCGGCACGGGCGGGCTCCCGGCGGGTAGCCGGGCGGGCGGGACGGGCAGCCCGCGGGGCCTTGGCTGGAACGGCGGCCACCGGAGCCGCTTCGGCCAAAGCCGGAGCAGGCTCAGCAGCAGCGGGAGCAGCCTCGGCGGAAGCCGTAGCGGGCTTTATCTTCTGGGGCAACTTGTCGGGCGGCGTAATGGCCTGCTGGTCAAGAATCTTGTAAATGAGGTCCTGCTTGCTGAGTTTCTTGAAGTTTCCGACGTTTAGCTTTTCGGCAATTTCTTTCAATTCGGACAGCAAACGGTCCTTCAGCTCATCAATAGTGTACATATAGGAAGCAAGGCAAAAAAACAGGCGGGGCTAGAAGCCAAAGACAGGGCAGCACGGGCCATTCCGGACACAAACAGCAGCCGCAGGGGCCGCGCCAGATACAGGATCCGGGAGAAAATGAATAGCAGCAGAAGGGCGGTAGCCGGAGAGGCGCTGGGAAGAAGTACGGGCCGTACGCGTGAAATACTATCCGCGGACCCGGCAATCAGCAGCCGGCTTGCTAGCGCAATGTTAGCGTAATACGCTGGAACTGCCAAATCGGATGCGGGAAATTTACCGCTCGTAAGTGATTGGCATTCTGAGCTGCCAAACGAGCCGGGCGCCACTTCCCTTTCCCCAACCTCAAACGGCGAGCTCCAGAAGTCTTCTCCCGCTCAGGTGGCGTGTGCAGTCGTAACGAAAAGCCCGTATCTGTAGTTCAGACCACCTACTTTTGCCTTGTTCTGTTTTGTTCTGCCTTTGTTTCGTTTTGTTCTGATTTGTTCTGTGCAGGCTTTCTAAAGGCCCCACGCTGCACTTTTCCCTTCCGCTGATATGCTGCAAGTTTCCGTACTGAGAGAGCACCCCGACGCGGTGCTGGCTGGCCTGGCCAAAAAGCACTATAAAACGGCCGAGGCCGACGTGCAGGCCGTACTGGCCCTGGACCAGCGCCGCAAAGACCTGCAAACCGCCCACGACACGGCCCAGGCCGAAGCCAACGAGCTGGCCCGCCAGATTGGGGCCCTGATGAAGTCGGGCGACAAAGCCGGCGCCGAAACCCTGAAGGCCCGCACCGCCGAGCTAAAGCAGCACACCAAGCAGCACGCCGACGAGCTGAGCCAGGTGGAAATTGCCCTTCAGCAGGCTCTCTACAAGCTGCCCAACCTGCCCCACACCAGCGTACCCGAAGGCCGCACGGCCCAGGATAATGAAGTGGTGCGCGAAGTAGGCGCCCGGCCCGAGCTGCCGGCTTCGGCCCAGCCGCACTGGGAGCTGATCAAGAAGCTCGACATCATTGACTTCGAGCTGGGCAACAAAATCACGGGCGCCGGCTTCCCGGTGTACAAAAACCAGGGTGCCCGCCTGCAACGCGCCCTCATCAACTTCTTCCTCGACGAGGCCCGCGCCGCCGGCTACGACGAAATCCAGCCGCCCATTCTGGTAAACGAAGCCTCCGGCTACGGCACCGGCCAGCTGCCCGACAAGGACGGGCAGATGTACCACGACGCCCAGGATAATCTGTACCTGATTCCGACGGCCGAGGTGCCCATCACCAACCTCTACCGCGACGAAATCATCCAGCCCGAGAAGCTGCCCATCCGCAATGCCGGCTACACGCCCTGCTTCCGCCGGGAGGCCGGCTCCTGGGGCGCCGATGTGCGCGGCCTCAACCGCCTGCATCAGTTCGATAAGGTGGAAATCGTGCAGATTGCCCACCCCGACCACAGCTACGCGCAGCTAGAGGAAATGCTGGCCCACATCGAAGGCCTTTTGCAGAAGCTGGAGCTGCCCTACCGCGTGCTGCGCCTCTGCGGCGGCGACATGAGCTTCACCTCGGCCCTCACCTACGACCTGGAGGTGTGGAGCGCCGCCCAAGGCCGCTGGCTGGAAGTAAGCTCGGCCAGCAACTTTGAAAGCTACCAGGCCAACCGCCTCAAGCTGCGCTACCGCACCGAAAACGGGAAAACCCAGCTTCTGCACACGCTCAACGGCTCGGCCCTGGCCCTGCCCCGCATCGTGGCGGCCCTGCTCGAAAACAACCAGCAAGCCGACGGCAGCATCCGCTTGCCCCAGGTGCTGCACCGCTACTGCGGGTTCGAGAAAATCACAGCCTAAGTCGCAGATTGAGCAGATTAAAAGGATTTCACGGATTGCTACACTTAACAAACAGCCGCCTCATCGGGCGGCTGTTTGCTTTTCGCAGCACAGTATCAGGGGCTCCTACATCTGTGAAATCCGCTCAATCTGCCTAATCTGTGATTTAGTATTCGGCCAGCTGCTCGTCCTGGTAGCACCAGGCCCACTGCTCGCCGGGCTCGGCCGAAGTAACTACCGGGTGCTGGGTGGCGCGGAAGTGACCGGTGGCGTGCTTGTTCTTGGACGAGTCGCAGCAGCCGACGTGGCCGCAGGTCTGGCACACGCGCAGGTGCACCCATTGGTCGCCCAGGGCTACGCACTCCGGGCAAACGTGCTCGGCCGGCGCCGGAATCAGGGTTTCAATAGCTTGGAGGTGAGTGCAGATAGCCATAATGGGAAGGTGGTAAGAATGACAGATTACGGTGACCTGCGTCTTTGCCATGACACTATTCTTCTATAAGCGTCTCTTCTACAAGCGAGGTCACGATGCGGAGGCTGCCGGTGAGGGTCTTCTGGACGGGACACTTGGCGGAAATAGCTTCGAGACGCTGGCGCTGCTCGGTGGTGAGGGGGCCGAGCAGGCGCAATTCTTTCTGCACCTCTTCCAGCATGTGGCCGGCCTGCTCGCACTGCTCACAGTCCTGCTGGTGCACGCGCTGGTGGCGCAGGCGCACCTCTATGCCTTCCAAGGGCCACTTCTTTTGGGTAGCGTAGAGGCGCAGAGTAATGGCCGTGCACGCGCCCAGCGCCGACAGCAGCAGGTCGTAGGGCGTGGGGCCCCGGTCCTGCCCGCCCACGTCGGCGGGCTCGTCGACCAGCCAGGTGTGGCGGCCGGCCTGCACATCGGCCAGCAGGGCCTCGGGGCCCACTTTTACCACTACCGTTTTATCAGCAGATTCAGCCATAAGCCAGATACGAGAGCATGAGCAGGAAAACAACCCCGAAGCCGGCCGGATGGCACCCAGCAATACCATTCTGGCCCGCCCTGCGTGGGTTGCAAAAGGTACGGTTTTCTGCCGGCACGGGCTACTCAGCTGGCTTTTCTCTGCCACTTGGGTAAAAGAAAAGCTGCTCCCGGATGAGAGCAGCTTTCAGAAGCTACCACCGGCCGGGCCGGTAGCCTACGATTTGGGAGTGTAAGGAAATTTCTTGGAAGCATTGCGCATCAGCGCGTTTACGACGCCTTCGGTGGAGCTGCCCACCGAACCGGCCGCTACGAAGTCGTACTTCCACAGCAGCTTGCCGGCGTCCGACTCATGGATAGTCACCGAGATATTGGCTTCGTTGGTGGCGCCGCCATACCCGCCACCGCCCAGTAAGAGGGAGGCGGCCCCCAACGCCAGGGCGGCGCCGTCGCTCATGGGCTTGTTGGTCCGCACGCTGGTGGTCAGCACGGCATCCACGCCCAGGAGCTTGGCCAGCTCCTGCGGGGAGTGGGCGCGCAACTCCTCAAACGGAATCCCGCTTTCGCGCAGACGGGAATTGGTTTGCATTACGTCCTGAAACTGCACGGTGTAGCCGCGCTGGCTACTGCGGCGCAGCAGCCAAGCGTATATTCTATCCTGAAAATCGAGGCCAGTCTTGAATTCCATGTCGCGCATTTGCTCGGCCGACGTGTTGCGGGCCTGGTTGGGGCGCAGTTGCATGGTCACGGCGGCCGGCAGAATGGCTACCGTTTTGTGCTTGGGAGCGTAGGCGCGAAAATCATTCGCTAGGTAGATGTTGGGCCCACAGGCGGTGAGCAGCAGCGACACCAGCAGCACGGCCAGTATCCGAGGGGTAGAAATTTGCATACGATGAACTATAAAAGGAAAACAGAAACCGCCCGGCAGGCTACGCCGGGCCGAACACAATTATATTGCCATATTCTGAAACAAATTCACCCTGCCCTCTGAAAAGCCAGCGAAGGTCCCTTCTACCGTCCGTCCCGCGGCGGGGGCAGGTCGAGGTCGAAGCGGATGTCGCGCATGCAGCGGAAGTGACCCTGGGGGCACTTTTCGTAGCCGATTTTGGAGCAGGGGCGGCAGTACAGGCCCGGCACTTCCAGCACCCGGAACTCGGTGCGGTAGGGATACATGCCAAACTCCGGCACGGTGTTGCCCCACACGCTGAAAATCTCCTTGTGCAAGGCCGCCGCAATGTGCATCAGCCCCGTATCGTGGCTGACTACGAACCGCGCCTGCCGCAGCAAAGAGGCCGACTGATTCAGCGAGTATTGCCCGCAGGCATTGTAGATGAGGGTCTGGGGGGCTGGGGAACTGGGGGACTTAGGAAAGTAGTACGGGCTTTCCGGAATTTGCCGGACGGGCGCGGGCGAGGTAGCGGCGCCCTGGTCGAAGGCCAGTTCCACGGTGTGGCCGGTGCTTTCGTCGGCGGGGCCGCCCAGCAGCACCACGGGCTGGCGCAGCAGGCCGCACAGCTCGATAATCCGCTCTACGGGCAGGCGCTTGGTGGCGTGCTGGGCCCCGATGGCAAAGGCCACGTAGCCCTGCTGAAACCCCGCTGGCAGGGCGCTCAGGTCTACTTCGTCCTGGGGCGGAATGAAGTAGTCAAGCCCCTTGCCGTCGTTGCGCACGCCCAGGGGCGCGGCCGCGGCCAGGTAGCGCTCCACGATGTGCACGCGGGGCAAGACGTTGATTTTCAGGCTCACCAGCAGCCACTTGCGCCAGTTCAGCTTATCAAACGCCGCCGACTTCACGCCCAGCCGGGCTTTGAGCAGGGTGGTGCGCAGGTTGTGGTGCAGGTCAAGTACAAAGTCGAACCGCTCGGCGCGCAGCTCTTCCACCAACTCTCCCAACGAGCCGGTCAGGCAGTGCACCCGGTCCACGTAGGGGTTCGACTCCAGAATGCCCCGAAAGGCCGGCTTGGTGGCGTAGTGCACCACCGCCCCCGGCACCTGCTGCTTCACGCAGCGTACCACCGGCGTAGTCAGCACAATGTCGCCAATGGAAGAAAAGCGTAGAATTAGGATTTTCATCTGAGTAGGGGCGCGTCGCCCGCGCCCGCCCGTTGTTTATCCGTAGGCTGCGTTCGGGTCAGGCGTGATGCTGTTTATACTGGGCCGCCTAACTGGCACAGCCGGGCAGGCGCGGGCGACGCGCCCCTACAGCTCACCCAAACAACGAATCCTGAAACGCCAGCGGGGGCTTGATGCGGGCTTTGCGCTCGGCGAAGTAGGCGGCCACTTCCTCTACTGACTTGGCATTAAAGGTCATGTCTTTGGTGAGGCCGCCTTTACGGCCCATGAGCACGCCGTAGCGCATATCGGCGTAGCCGTCGGTGTGGTGGGCATCGGGGTTGATGCTGAGCGGCACGCCCTGGTCGAGGGCGTAGCGCACCCAGCGCCAGTCGAGGTCGAGGCGCCAGGGGTTGGCGTTGATTTCGATGATAACCTGGTGCCGGGCGCAGGCGTCGATGATGGCCTTGTGGTCGAGGGGGTAACCTTCGCGGCGCAGCAGCAGGCGCCCCGTGGGGTGGCCCAGCATGGTGGTGTACGGGTTTTCGACGGCGCGCAGCACGCGGGCCGTGGCCTTCCGCTCGTCCATTTTGAGGTTGGAATGCACCGAAGCCACCACGAAGTCGAAGGTTTCGAGCACGGCGGGCGGGTAGTCCAGCGCCCCATCCCCCAGAATATCCGACTCGATGCCTTTGAAAATGCGGAAGGGCGCCAGCTCCTGATTCAGCTCGTCAATTTCGCGCTGCTGCTGGCGCACCCGCTCCGGCGAGAGGCCGTTGGCGTAATGGGCGGCCTGCGAATGGTCGCAGATGCCGAGGTACTCGTAGCCCCGGTCGCGCAGGAAGGTGGCCATGTCGCGCAGGGAGTGGTTGCCGTCGGAGTAGGTGCTGTGGTTGTGCAGGGAGCCGCGCAGGTCCTCGACTTCCAGCAGGCGGGGCAGCTTGTTGTCGCGGGCCAGGGCCAGCTCGCCCAGGCCTTCGCGCAGCTCGGGCTCCACGTACTGCAAGCCGGCCCGCTGGTAGATGTCCTGCTCCGAGGCAAACTGCTGCCCGTGCAGCAGGCGGCGCAGGGTGGCTGGCTGGCCGGGGCGAGTCTCATCGGCCAGGGCCTCGCTCAAGTGCTCTTCAGCCGCCGACTGTAGAAACAGCTCATTGGTAAACTCGGCCGGCGGCACCAGCAGCACTTCCACCTTGGCGCCCGAGGCCGTAGCCGTGCCCCGCCACGCCCAGGGGCCCGAACGGCGCGGGTCGGCAGTGAGACCGTCCAGGCTGCTGAGCACGGCATGAGCCGCGGCCGGCTGCTCGGTGGCGGCCACCAGGCGTATAGTTTCCACGGTTTCGAGGCGGCGGCGTACTTCGCCGGCCACTGCTACCTGCTCGGTGCCCAGAGCCTGGCGCAGACGGGCCACAAGGTCGTCGGCCAGGGCTTCGGCTTGGGGGTAGAGCAGCTTGCCGCGGCTCTGGTCCGTGAATTCGAGGGCGGCCAGGATGGCGTCCTGGGTTTTCTTGCCGAAGCCTTTCAGCTTGCTTACTTCATCATTCTGGGCGGCCTGGCGCAGCTGTTCGGCACTTTCAATGCCCAGCTCCTTCCACAGGGCCCGGATTTTCTTGGGGCCGATGCCTTTTACTTTGAGCAGCTCCACCACGCCGGGCGGGGTGATGCTGAGCAGGCGGTTTAGCTCGTCGAAGGAACCGGTATCGAGCATTTCGGCCACTTTGGCGGCGGCGGTTTTGCTCAGGCCGGTCCGGTCGGGGAGGCCGGTGCGCTCCACCTCGGCTACCGGAAAGCTGAGCTGCTCCAGGGCAGTAGCCGTGCCCTCGTAGGCCCGGATTTTAAACGGGTTTTCCTCGTGTAGCTCCATGAGCTGGGCGGCGAGGCGGAAAGCACGAATCAGGGCGCGGTTGTCCACTAGCAAGGCAAGAGTAGAATAGGATGAACGGCGGGGCGGCCGGTAAAGGTACGGGGCAAAGTCGTAGATTGGGGAGGTGAATGAGGCCGCCCGGCGCTGGGGCGCCAATGTGGGCTCTCGTCACTCCTGTTCCTGGCCGGCGGCCTTCAACGGCTGCCGGCGACTTGCTCGCCACTTCTGTACTGCCATGCGCCTGCTTCCGTTACTGTCCTCCTGCCTGTGCCTGCTGCTGCTGGCTGCCACCTGCCGCTCCGATGCCCAAACCGCGGCCCGTATGCAGCAGCTGGAGCGCACCTGGCTGCACGCCCACGAGGAAGACCAGGGCGACATTCAGGTGTACCGTCCCAACACCTACCCCTTCCCCCCTTCCAGGGGCCGTACCGGCTTCGCCATCGACCACAATGGCCTGTTTACCCAGTACGACATTGCCCCTACCGACGGCATCGAGGGCCGCAAAGGCCGCTGGACCGCCGAAAACGACCACACCCTGCGCATCACCCTCGAAGACAAAAAAGACCCCGACTACAAGTTGGAGGTAGTGTCTCTGGAGAACGACGTGTTGAAGGTGAGAAGGGTGGAGTAAAGGAAATGTGGATAGAATGTGCGGAATGTGGGAAATATGAAGAATGTGACGAACATGGGAGTGAGTAGCCCCAGCGGGGCGACATGCTGGTAGAAAACGCACGGCCTAAACGCGTCGAAGCCCCAACGAGGTAACACCTACCGCCTGCGGACGATGAGTGTCGCCCCGCTGGGGCTTTTGTCTTTTCCCTCGACCTTTGCTACCGACATGCCGCCCTGCCGCGGCTGTTCACTTCCTTGCACATTCTCCTCATTTCTCACATTCACTCACCTTTTCTTTGAATTTCTGGCTCGTTAAATCCGAACCTGCGGCCTACTCCTGGGCTGATTTCACCCGTGACGGCGGCACCGACTGGACCGGGGTGCGCAACTTCCAGGCCCGCAACTTCCTGCAGCAAATGCAGCCCGGCGACCTGGTGCTCTACTACCACAGCGTCACCGATAAGCAAGTGGTAGGCGTGGCCGAAGTAGCCGCCGCTGCCGCCCCCGACGCCACCGCTGAAGCAGGCAGCGGCTGGGTGGCCGTGCACCTCAAGCCCCACCAGCCCCTCCCCCGCCCCGTGAGCCTGGCCCAAATCAAGCAGGATGCCCGCCTCAGCCAGATTGGCCTGCTGCGCCAGTCGCGCCTGTCGGTGATGGCGCTGCGCCCGGAGGAGTTCGACGCTATTCTGGAGCTGGGACAGTAACGCGAAGCGTCCTCCAGGGCTTCCGATGGCGCGGGGCAGACAGAGGGCACTCAACTGTGGTTTTTCCGGCATTATCAGCCTGTATGCAGGGAATGAATTGCTCTTCAACAGAGTTACCTAACGGCGTGACTTTGCGCGTCTTTCGTTGTATCTTCCCCATGCCTGCTGCCTGCCTCCGGCAGCTGTGGCGTCCGTTATGAAACAGATTTACTTTTTCCTGCTTTGCCTGCTGATGCCGGTGCTCGGACTGGCCCAGGCCACCACTCCCCGGCAGCCCCACCGGCTCGAACTGCCCCTGACGCACTACTCCAGCGACGTGTACGTGCAGCCCCTGTCCGAAGACAGCAGCGTGGTGCTGCTGGTCGAAAAGGACCCGCTGTTTACGGGCCAGGCAGAGTTCTTTTTTCACAAGTTCGACGCCCAGCTGCAGCCCGGCCGGCGCGTGCCCGTGCCCGTGCCGCGCGGCTTCGACCTGCAACGCGTGTGCGCCGAGGGCACCGATGTGTACGCCTTGTTTCAGAACTCCGGCGTGCCGGGCACGCTGTGGGTAGCGGCTTTCGACAGCCGCACCGGCGAGCTGGGCGGCGGCGAGTTTCAAACCAAGCGGGTGCGCGAGATTCACGACCTGAAAGCCCTGGGCGGCAACCTGTTCGTGACCGTAGCCCTGGAGCAGCACCTCACGGTGGTGCTGCTGAACCTGAAAACGGCTCAGTTCCGGTTTCTGCCGTCGGTGTACGAGCCCCTGCCTGCCACGCTCAACTTCCTGGCCGACTCCGTAACGCGCCGGGCCGAGTTTGTGCTCAGCGAAACCAATGGGTTTAAGTCGCGGCTGCAGCTCAAGCAGCTCTCGGCGCAGGGGCAGCTGCTGCACTCCGAGTTTGTGCAGGCCGAAAGTGAGCGGGGCCTGCTGGAAGCCCAGCTCAGCCCCGGCGACAGTGCCGCCCGCCTGCTGGCCGGCACCTACACCCTGCGCGACTCCCGCTACTCCCAGGGCCTGTTTGCCACGGCCCTGCCGGGGGAAGGCAGCACCACCGCGGCCCCGCACCGCGCCCTGCGCTTCTACGACTTCCTGAACTTGAAGCACTTCTTCGACTTTATGAAGCCGGAGCGCGTGGCCCGGCTGCGCCAGCGCAGCGAGCGGCGCCGGGCCGCCGCCCGGCAATACCGCCTCCGCTACCGCCTGCTTATGCACGATCTGCTGCCGTTTGAGCAGGGCTACGTGCTGGCCGCTGAAGTGTACTACCCGCGCTATAACTACTCCAACTACGGCTACAACCCGTTCTTTTACAGTGGGTTTGGGGGCCTCAGCCCGTACGGCAACGCCTGGTCGCGCTACTCTGGCTCCATGCGCAACTTCGACGGCTACCGCACCACCCACACCGTTTTGTGCGGCTTCGATAAGAACGGCACTCTGCTCTGGGACAATTCGTTTTTGCTGAAAGACGTGCAGCGCTACGACCTGCGCGAAACCGTGAGCCTGCGCCCCCTGCCCGACGGCCGCCGCCTCGCCGTGGCCTACCTCCACGACAACA
This sequence comes from Hymenobacter sp. YIM 151500-1, assembly GCF_025979885.1. Lineage (NCBI taxonomy): Bacteria > Pseudomonadati > Bacteroidota > Cytophagia > Cytophagales > Hymenobacteraceae > Hymenobacter > Hymenobacter weizhouensis. Next base: position 4,734,783 of record NZ_CP110139.1, on the reverse strand, counting down.
CCCTGCACTACAAGATTATTGACCACGCCGTGGCAGCTCCCAACGACCAGCAGGTAGACCTGCTGACGACCCTGACCGGTGCCCGCGAAAAAGCCTCCAGCACGCAGCAAGAGCAGTTGCAGCCCTGGTACGGCAGCCGCTTCCTGGCCTCCGGCTACCAGCACGTGCGCCCCGACCGTGGCACCGGGCGCGACGTGTTCTTTCTGAACGTGGTAGCCTTCGACTAACCCATAATCACAGATTGGGCAGATTGAACTGATTTCACTGATCAATTAAAGCTGATCAGGAAGCTGCTAGACCGTCCTGCTGAGCAGGTGGCGCATCAAGCCAAGGGTGCGTAGCCGCAGTCGAACCGAAGGAAGGCGTAAGCAAGCAGCTCTACCGCTGCCTATCTTCAATCGTGCAGACGAAGCAACCATCCGCAATGAAGCGGTAGAGTTGCTTACCTCCGGCGACCTTCGGTTCGGCAAGAGCCGCTAGATGAAGCAGGACGGTCTGGCGGCTTCCTGAACAGCTTTGCTGTCCGGTTTCCAGCGTAAAAAAGGCTTGCCATATGGCAAGCCTTTTTGTTATTAACTGCCGTGTTGCGGCACCACGTATTAGTTGAGTCTGTGCAATCAGCTTAATCTGCCTAATCTGTGATTGTTTATTGATTGCCGGCTTCGAGGACAACGTTGGGCAGGACTTTCGCGAGCTGGGCTACCTGTTCGCGGGTGAAGTTGCCGCCCACGGATACCAGCATAAACGAATCGGGCACGCCCCGCACGTTGCCCACGGCCACGAACTCCGACACGCGGCCCCCCTGCTCCCGCACCGAGTAGCGCAGCTGGGAGGTCTGGTCAGTGTTGTCGACGGTCAGGGGAGTGTACCGCTCGTTGGCCAGCAGCCCGTCCACTTCCTGAATCAGACCCTCGGCCACGAGGTTCTGCGCCCGGTTGGTAGTGGGGCTGAAGGTAAGCACGCGCGCGTTGCGTATCGAGGTAAGGGCCTGGGCTACGTCGTTGTTTCCGGCCAGCTTGCCCAAGCGGCCCAGCATCAGGCGGGTAACGAGGCCCGCGTTCCAATCGGTGGCTTTGAAGCCCGAGCGGTGTTCGTATTTGGAGAAGAACTCGGCCACGGTGCGGGCCGGCTTGCCGGGGCCGCTGGCCCGGCAGCCTGCTAACAGCAGCAAGCCTACCAGGAAGAAGGAGAGAGTATGAAGTTTCATAGTGGTAAAGTAACAGGATTTACTTGGCCTTTACGCAGACTTGCCAGTGGCGTTAGGCAGCAGCGGGGGTACTTGCAGAAAGTAAGCGCGCAGCCAGGCTTGGGCAAGCAGGTGCGTCGCACCGGAGTTATTCATCAGGTTTAGCAAAGAAGCTGCCTCCCTCCTGGCTCATCTACCAACTCATCTGTTAGCCGTCCTGATACAAGAAAGCGGTGCACGAGCTTCGTGCACCGCTTTTTTGATTTACGCTCCGGGCCGCTTAAGGCTGAGGAGCACTCGGGATGTAGAACTCAAACTTGAACTCTACCCGGCGGTTCTGCGACATACCGGTCTTCGAGGTGTTCGGGGCAGCCGGCTCCGACTCACCGCGGCCTTCCGTGGTGATGCGGGCGGGGTCAACCTGCTTGCCGGTGAAGTAACGTTTCACCGAGCCAGCCCGGCGCTCCGACAGACCTTGGTTGTACTCATCGGTGCCACGCGAGTCGGCGTGGCCGATGATGCGCAGGCTGTACTCGGGGTGGTCTTTCAAGGCCTGCACCATCTTGTTCAGCGTGCCATACGAGGTGCGCTTAATCACGGTGCTGTTGGTCTCGAAGCGGATGGGCTGCTCCAGCTGGCGCACGGCCGGGTCAATTTCCAGCGGGCACCCGTTGGCATCTACGCGGGAGCCAGCAGGCGTGCCGGGGCATTTATCCACGTCGTCTTTCACGCCGTCGTTGTCCGAGTCGAGTACCAGCGGACAGCCGTTGGCATCTACCTGGGTGCCGGCCGGGGTGTCGGGGCACTTGTCGTTTTTGTCGGCTACGCCGTCACCGTCGGCATCGGGGCAGCCGCGCAGAGCGGGTACGCCAGCCTGGTCGGGGCACTCGTCGTCACCGTCGCGTACGCTGTCGTTGTCACGGTCGGGGCAACCTTCCATGGCGGCCGTGCCGGCTTCGGTGGGGCATTTATCCTGGTAGTCGGGCACCCCGTCCTTGTCGCCATCGAGCGGGCAGCCGTTCTCATCTACCTGCACGCCGCTGGGCGTGTCGGGGCACTTGTCTTTGCGGTCGGGCACGCCGTCCTGGTCGGTGTCTTTGGGCTTGCCGAAAGCAATGGTCAGGCCCGCGGTGTGCTGCAGATACCGGTCGTCGATGCTGTTGTCGTCGCGGTTGGGGTTGCCATCGATGTTGGCGCTCAGCGGAAAGTGCTGGCCCGTCTGCACGAACAGAGCAACTCCATCGGAAAGCCGGAAATTCAGACCGGCAGCCCCAAACAGGTCAAACTGCAACTCGTCGTTATCCAGGTTTATAGACTGGCCGTTTCCGTTGAATGTGCCCTCACGGCTGGTAAAGGCTACTCCAGGAGCCGCTAGCAGGTAAGGCCGGAAGAAGGCATCTTCTTTTAGCAACTTCAGCTTCAGGCCCAGGTTCACATTCACTACGTTAGTATTGAAGTTGCTGCCGTAGTTCGGCGCCCCGGCAGCAAAGCTCTTTTCAAACTTCACGTAGTTGCCGCTCAATGCCAGGTCGAGGCCTGGCGAGAGGTAGCGGTTGATGGAGATGCCGGGGCTGTACTTGTTCTCAGCCCAGTTCCAGTAGTCGGAGCCAAAGTTGCCTTTGTACTGGAAGGCGCTGCCGTACAGGCTGATGGCGGTCTTGCGGTCCGCCGTCTGACCCTGAGCCCGCGGGGCCGCCGCGAGCAGCGTTAACCCCAGAGCCGTGGTGGTTGCTAAAAGATGTTTCATAAGGCGAAGTTAGGTGAGGAAGTTGCACAGGCGAACTAGCCCACGAGAGGGGTAGCCGCACTCCGGACTATCCGCCTATACCCCACTAAGCGAAATAAAGTTGTTACGGCTCTGCTAAAAACCGCGTTTACGTTGGGCTACGGCCAACTCAACCGTAACATAGACAGAAGATTATATTAAATCAAACTCATATAGGCACGCTTGGTTAGCAGGCACCTTCAAATAGAACTATACCGCGAAACCAGATTCCGAAAAAAATAAAAAAAGCTGGTGCCGCGGCTAGGGCACCAGCTTGTCTTACGGGGCTCCGGCCGGGGCTGCCAGCACTAGCAAACTTTCGTCCGGCAGGTCTATTTCTGGCTGGCTTGCATGAGGTGCTCGATGTCGTCGGCTTCCAGCGGAATAGTGCGCATCAGGTCCTCATTGCCGGTTTTGGTGATGAGAATGTCGTTTTCGAGGCGGATGCCCAGCCCCTCTTCGCGGATGTAGATGCCCGGCTCGCAGGTGTAGACCATGCCGGGCTCAAACACCCGGTACTTGGCGCCCACGTCGTGCACGTCGAGGCCGAGGTAGTGGCTGGTGCCGTGCATAAAGTACTTTTTGTAGAGCGGAGCGGCCGGGTCCTGGTTACGCACGTCCTGCTCGTTAAGCAAATCCAGCCGAATCAGCTCCTGCTCCATTTGCCGGCCCACGGCGGCGTGGTAGTCTTCGATGTTGTTGCCAGCCACGAGTTGAGAAGTAGCAAACTTCATCACGCGCAGCACGGCTTCGTACACGTCGCGCTGGCGGGGCGTGAAGCGCCCATTCACCGGAATGGAGCGCGACAGGTCGCTGGCGTAATTGGCGTACTCGGCCCCGAAGTCAAGCAGAAGCACGTCGCCGTCCTGGCACTCCCGGTCGTTGCTGGTGTAGTGCAGCACGCAGGCGTTGGCCCCGCTGGCAATGATGGAGCCGTAGGCTGGTCCGCGCGAGGCGTTGCGCAGAAACTCGTGGTGGATTTCGGCCTCGATTTCGTACTCCATCACGCCGGGCCGCACAAAGCCCAGAAGGCGGCGGAAGGCCTTTTCGGTGATGCCGCAGGCGCGGCGCATCAGCCGGATTTCCTCCTCGCTCTTGATGGCGCGCAAATGGTGCAGAATGGGCGCAGCGCGGCGGTACTGGTGCAGCGGGTAGGCCTCCCGAATCCACTTGATGAAGCGGGCGTCGCGGGTTTCCACTTCCACCACGGCCCGGATGTGCTCGTTGGTGTTGAGAAATACGTTTTCGGCCTCGTTCATCAGGGCCGGCAGAATGGTTTTAAAGGAATCGAGCCAGAGAATGGTGCGCACGCCGGTTTGCTGGCGGGCCTGCTCTTTGGTGAGCTTGTAGCCTTCCCAGACGAGAATATGCTCGCTGGTTTCCTTCAGAAACAGAATTTCGCGGTACTGGGGCAGCACGGCATCGGGAAAGAGCACTAGAATGCTTTCTTCCTGGTCTACGCCCGAGAGGTAGAACAGGTCGTTGTTCTGGCGGAAGGGCAGGGTGCCATCGGCGTTGGTGGGCTGGATGTCGTTGGAGTGGAAGATGGCCAGCGAAGCCGGGGGCAGCTGCTCGGTGAAGCGGCGGCGGTTTTCGATGAACAACTCGGGGGCAATGGAGCCGTAGCGCATGGCGGGAAATGTGAGGTTCGGAAGTCGTTTCGCAAGTTAGGCAATGAGGCTGTAGCAGTGTAGCGCGAACTGTAGCCGCGTTACCTTTGCGGCACCAGCGTCTTCCCGAATGCTTACTGCCCCGCCCCGCCCGATTCTGCTCATCCAAACTGCCTTTATCGGCGACGTTATCCTGGCCACGGCCCTGCTGGAGCACCTGCACCACACCGAGCCCGATACGCCGGTGGACTTTCTGGTGCGCAAGGGCAACGAAGGCCTGCTGCGCCAGCACCCGCACGTACGGGAGGTGCTGGTGTGGAACAAGCAGCAGGATAAGTACCGCGGCCTGTGGCACCTGTTGCAGCGCATCCGCCGCGGGGGCTACGGCCGCGTCGTGACGTTGCAGCGCTTCGCCAGCACGGGCTTTCTGACGGCGTTTTCCGGGGCGCCGGAGCGGCTAGGATTCCAGCAGAATCCGTTTTCGTTTCGGTTTACGCGGGCCCTGCCCCACGTCATCGGGGCCGGCGTGCACGAGGTGGCGCGCAACCTCCACCTGCTCGACCCCGGCTACCAGGGCCCCACCATCCCGCCCCGCCTCTACCCTACCCCCGCCGATGAAGCCGCCGCGGCACCGTACGCGGCAGCTGGGCCCTACGTGTGCATTGCGCCTACGTCGGTGTGGTTTACCAAGCAGTTCCCGCAGGAGCAGTGGTTGAAGCTACTGGCGGCCCTGCCGGCGCAGTACACCGTGTACCTGCTGGGCGGCCCGCCCGACGTGGCCGCCTGCCAGCAGCTCCTGGAACGCGCGGCTCGCCCCGGTGTGGTAAACCTGGCCGGAAAACTATCCTTACTGGCCTCAGCAGCCCTCATGCGCGGGGCCGTGCTTAACTACGTCAACGACTCGGCACCCATGCATCTGTGCTCGGCCGTGGGCGCCCCGGTGTGCGCCGTATACTGTTCTACGGTGCCGTATTTTGGCTTCGGGCCACTGAGTCCGTTTTCCAGGGTGGTGCAGATACCGGAGGAGCTGGAGTGCCAGCCCTGCGGCCTGCACGGCTACCGGAAGTGCCCCTTGGGTCATTTTCGTTGCGCGTATGGTATTGAGACCAGTCAGCTGCTGGCGGCGCTGGCGGAGAGGGAAATGAGTGATGAGGTGAGAAGGTGACAGGTAACAAGTGACAAGTAGCCCGTCATGCTCTATCCAGCGTCCGCCTGTCGAAGCATCTCTCCCGCTTGGTTGGGCCCTCCGTAGCCCAGGGGTTAACCCCTAGGCTATGCAGCGGAAGCCGTGTGCACGATTGAGATTAGCCCGCAGTAGAGATGCTTCGGCTTCGCTCAGCATGACGGTCCTCTTGTCACCTGTCACCTGTCACTTATCACCTATTACTTGTTACCTGTCGCCTCATCTCCATTCACCTCCTCACGTACCTTTGCAACTACCGGCCTGCTCAGGCGGTTATACAGGGCCGGGCTTCTACACTAAGACCCTAGGCCCCCAAGACCATAAGTCCCTATCTGAATGTCTGAATACGACCTGTACGAGCTGCCGAATGGCATCCGGGTTCTGCATAAAACGGTACCACACACCAAAATTGCCCACTGCGGCTTTCTGCTCGACATCGGCTCCCGCGACGAAAAGCCCCACCAGCTGGGCCTGGCGCACTTCTGGGAGCATATGGCCTTTAAGGGCACCGAAAAGCGCAAGAGCTTTCATATTCTCAACCGCCTCGAAACCGTGGGCGGGGAGCTGAACGCCTACACCACCAAGGAGAAAATCTGCTTCTACGCCTCCCTGCTCAGCACCCATTTTGAGCGGGCCTTTGAGCTGCTGACGGACATCACCTTTCACTCGGTTTTCCCGGAGAAAGAGATTGAGAAGGAGCGCGGGGTGATTCTGGAAGAAATGGCCATGTACCACGACGCCCCCGAAGATGCCATCGTGGACGACTTCGACGGGGTGGTGTTTGCCAGCCACTCCCTGGGCCACAACATTCTGGGCACCCGCGAGAGTGTGTCGGGCTTCCAGCAGGCCGATTTTCGGCAGTTCCTGCAAGACAACGTGCGCACCGACCGGGTGATTTTCAGCTCGGTAAGCAACCTGCCGTTTAAGGAAGTGAAGCGCCTGGCCGATAAGTTTCTGGCCCCGCTGCCGCCGCAGCTGGGGGCGCGGCCACGCCTGGCGTTTGGCGGCTACCAGCGTGTGGAGCAGCTGGAGCGTAAGCCCATTACCCAGGCTCACTGCCTCATTGGGGGCCCGGCCTACGCGTTGCACGACGAGCGGCGCATTCCGTTTTTTCTGCTGAGCAACCTGCTGGGCGGCCCCGGCATGAACTCCCGCCTCAACCTGGCCGTGCGCGAGAAATACGGCCTCGTGTACACCATCGACGCCACCTACTCGCCCTACACCGACACGGGCCTGTTCGGCATCTACTTCGGCACCGAGAAGAAACAGGTGAACCGCACGGTTTCTTTGGTAATGAAGGAGTTGAAGCGCCTGCGGGAGCAGCCCCTGGGCACCTCCCAGCTGCACACGGTGAAGGAGCAGCTCATGGGCCAGCTGGCCATGGCCGAGGAAAGCAACGGCGGCCTGATGCAGCTGCTGGCCAAAAGCACCCTGGACCTGGGCCGCGTCGAAAGCCTCAACGAAATCTTTGACCGGGTGCGCCGCATCACTTCCTCGGAGCTGCTGGACCTAGCCAACGACCTCCTCCGCGAAGACCACCTCAGCGTGCTACAATACGTGCCGGAAGGGTAGTTTGGAAGTTGAGAAGGTAGAAAGTTGGGAAGGTAGAAAGCAACTTCTGCGTGACGATGTGGGCGTTTGTTTCCTCATCTGCTCAGCTGAAATCCATCAAAACAAGCCTCCATCCTAACTTTCTACCTTCTCAACTTCCAAACTTCCAAACTTCAGCTATGCGCATCTTCGGGCACGTGAGCTACTACCGGCCGGGCGACGTGCTGGCGAGCCGGCTGGAGCTGAGCCGCGCGGGGCTACACCGGCCCACGCGGGCGGGCATCAGCGGCTCAGCTCAGGAGGGCGCCGACTCTATCGTGCTGGCCGATCAGTATGAGGATGACGTGTTCGGGGAAGACGAAATCATCTACGCCGGGCACGGCGGCCGCGACCCGAAAACCGGCCACCAAACCACCGACCAGGACCTGAACGACCGAAACCGCGCCCTGCTGCGCAGCCAGGAAACCGGCCAGCCCGTGCGGGTGCTGCGCAAGGCAGCGGACGGCTACCGCTACGAAGGCCTCTACCGCGTCGTAGGTTCCTCCTACGAGCCGGGCCGTTCGGGCTTTCAGGTGTGGCTGTTTCGGCTGGTGCCGGTGGTGTAGGGCGGGTTTCAGCCCGCCGCTCCCGGCCCCGCGCCATCTATCAGGCCACTTTCTCCCTTATCAACTTCTCAACTTTCTAACTCCCCCTTGTGGAGCGGCGGGCTGAAGCCCGCTCTACTGTATGTACACTCCCGACGAAGCCCAGCTCTACGCCGACCGCCACACTACGCCCGAAAGCCCGCTGCTGGCCCGCCTCAACCGCGAAACCCACGTGCAGGTGCTGCACGCCCGTATGGTATCGGGGCATGCGCAAGGGCGGCTGCTGAGCATGCTCAGCCACATGGTGCGGCCGCGGCGGGTGCTGGAGCTGGGCACGTTCACGGGCTACTCGGCTCTGTGCCTGGCCGAAGGGCTGGCTTCGGATGGGGAACTGCATACAGTGGAGCAGAATCCCGAGCTGGAAGACCGAATCCGGCGCTACGTGCGCGAGGCGGGCTTGGATAAGCGTATCCATCTGCACCTGGGCGACGCCCGCCGCATCGTGCCGGGCTTGGCTGAAACCTGGGACCTGGTGTTTATCGACGCCGATAAAATCAACAACGACACCTACTACGAGCTGGTGTTGCCCCAGGTGCGGCCGGGCGGCTTCTTGCTCATCGACAACGTGCTGTGGGGCGGCAAGGTGCTGGATGGCTACGCGGTAAAACCTTCTGACAAAGACACCCTGGCCGTGCGCGCCTTCAACGCTAAAGTACAAGCCGACGCCCGAGTGGAAAACGTGCTGCTGCCCCTGCGCGACGGGCTGCTCTTGGTGCGCAAGCTATAGAGACGCAATAGATAGAGTCTCCTCGCTGAACGACACCGCCTGCACAACCGGGCCGACGGCGCGGGCAACGAGACGCCAACCGAAGGTCGGCGAAGCCAAGGGTCGCGTCTCGAGACTCGTTCTGGCGTATTGCTGTCGGCTTTTCAGAAAATAATTAGCCAGCCATTAAACGTCGGGCAAGAACCTGCGTCTATTGACGCTAGTGGCTTCCTTTTCTCGACGTGATGTACAGACGACTCCTCTGCCTTTTTCTCTTTTTCTGGCTGATAACCACCTCCGTGGCCCAGGCCCAGACCACCATTTCGGGGCGGGTGCTGGATGCCAAGGACCAGTCGGCGCTGATTGGGGCCAACGTGCTGCTGGTGCAGCTACCCGACTCTACCCGGCGCGGGGCAGCAGTGGAAGCTGATGGCTCGTTCACGATTTCGGGAGTGCCGGCGGGGCGCCACCTGCTCACGGTGTCGTTTTTGGGCTACCAAAGCCTGCGCCGCCCGGTGCAGGTGGGCGCCGAGCCGGTGCAACTGGGCAGCCTGACTTTGCAAAGCGGCAGCGGCGTGGCCCTGAAGGGCGTGGAAGTAGTGGGCCGGGCTGCCGCCGCCGTACAGAAGGGCGACACGGCCCAGTTCGACTCCCGCGCTTTCAAGACTAACCCCGACGCCAACGCCCAGGACCTAATAACCAAGATGCCGGGCGTGACCGTGGACCCCAGCACCGGCCGGGTGCAGGCCCAGGGTGAGCAGGTGCGGCGCGTGCTGGTGGATGGCAAGGAGTTTTTCGGCAACGACCCCGACGCCGTGCTGCGCAACCTGCCGGCCGAGGCCATCGACAAGATTCAGGTTTACGACCGGGCCTCCGACCAGGCCCAGTTTACGGGCTTTGACGACGGCAACCAGCAGAAAACCATCAACATCGTGACGCGGCCGCAGTTTCGGAACGGGCGGTTTGGGCGGGTGGTGGCCGGCTACGGGCCCCAGGACGACCGGTACCGCGTCAACGGCAATATCAACTCATTTAAGGGCAAGGAGCGGATTTCGGTGCTGGCTCAGTCCAACAACGTGAACGAGCAAAACTTCGGCACCGAGGACCTGCTGGGCGTGGTGGGCGCCTCGCGCCAGGGCCAGGGCGGCGGCCGGCAAGGTGGCGGCGGGGCCCAAGGAGGCCGGCCCGGCGGGCAAGGCCAGGGTGGCGCGTCCGACTTTCTGGTACAGCCCCAGGGCGGTATTTCGCGCACTCACGCCGCGGGCTTGAACTACACCAATACCTTCGGGACGAAAACCGACGTGCAGGGCAGCTACTTCTTCAACCTGAGCGACAACACCACCCGCTCGGAAATTGCCCGCCTGTTTAACCTGCGCCGGAGCGGCACCGACGAGCTGCGCTACGGCGAAAACTCCCTGACCCTGAGCCGCAACATAAACAACCGCGCCTCCCTGCGCGTGGAGCACAAGTTCGACTCGCTGAACTCTCTGGTGTGGCGGCCCAGCCTGTCGGTGCAGCGCAACACGGCCGCCAGCGACCTGCTGGGCAGCACCTTCCGTACCCCGCTCAGCGGTGAGCCCAGCACCACCGAGGGCACCAACCAGAGCGACTACCGCTCCTCGCTCACGGGCATCACGGCCGCCAACCAGCTGCTGTACCGCCACCGCTTCCTGACGCGGGGCCGCACGTTTTCGCTGGGGCTGAATACCACCTACAACCGCCGCAAAGGCAGCAACTACCTGCTGTCGGAAACGGCGGTGCTGGAACCCGACTCGTTGGCCTTCACCGACGTGCTCAACCAGAACTCGCGCCTGCGCCAGCGGGGCTGGGCCTGGCAGGGCAACGCCACCTACACCGAGCCCCTGAGCCCGAAAAGCCAGCTGCAGCTGGAGTACAACCTCGGCTACACGCCCAACACCTCCGACCGCCGCACCTTCGACTTTGAGCCAGGCTCCCAAACCTATTCCCGCCTCAACGACACGCTCAGCAACGTGTTCGAGAGCTACTACCTGACCAATGCCGGCGGCCTGACCTACCGCTACAACGACCAGCAGCTGCAGTGGATGGTGGGGGCCAGCGTGCAGCACGCCCGCCTCGACAACGACCAGACTTTCCCGCGCCCCCTGGCCACGGAGCGCACTTTCCTGAACGTGCTGCCCAATGCCATGCTGCGCTACAACTTCACGAAGCAGCAGAACCTGCGGGCGTTTTACCGGATGCGCACCAACGCGCCCAGCATCAGCCAGCTGCAAGAAGTGGTGAACAATGCCAACCCGCTACAGCTGACCACCGGCAACCCCAACCTGGAGCAGGAATTCCAGCACAACCTGTTTGTGCGCTACGCCGCGGCCCAGCCCGAGAAGTCCACCTCGTTTTTTGCCTTGCTGGCCGGCTCCTACACCGACAACTTTATCACCAACAGCACCCGCCTGGTAGTGGAGCCCACCGTCATTGGGGGCGTGACGGTGCCAGCCGGGGGCCAGATTACGCGGCCCGTCAACCTGAACCAGCAGTACACGCTCCGCTCCTTCCTCAACTACAGCTTCCCGCTAAAGGTGGTGAAGTCCAACCTCAACCTGAACGCCGGGGCCACTTACTCGCAGACGCCGGGCCTGGTGAACAATGCGCTGAACTACAACCGCACGCCCTCCCTGAGCCTGGGCGTGGTACTGAGCAGCAACATCAGCGAGAAGCTGGACTTCACCCTGTCGTCGAACTCGGCCCAGACCTACGTGCGCAACACCGTGCAGACGCGGGCCAACCAGGAGTTTTTCCGCCAGAACACCAGCCTGCGCCTGAGCTGGATTCTGGTGAAGGGCCTGACGGTGCAAACCGACGTAACCCACCAGCTGAACCGGGGCCTGTCGGCGGGCTTCAACCAGAACTTTGTGCTCTGGAATGCCAGTTTGGGCCAGAAGGTGTTTGCCAAGCAGCAGGGTGAAATTCGCCTGTACGCCTTCGACATTCTGGGCCAGAACAATAGCATTCAGCGCAATGTGACGGCCGCCTACACCGAGGACGTGCGCACCAACATTTTGCAGCGCTACCTCATGCTGATGTTCACCTATAACATCCGCAGCTCGGCCGCCCCCGCGCCCACCGACGACGCCCCGCGGCCCGGTGGGTTCGGCCCCGGTGGGCCGGGCGGCCCCGGCGGCTTCGGGCCGGGGCGGCCGGGAGGTGGGATGTAGGTGTGTGAGCTGCAAGCGGCTCTCCAGTAAGAGGATGTAGCCGCCGCTTGTTGCACCCTACCCTACCGGAGTGGGGTCTGCATACACTGACCTGAGAACGGCTATAGAAGTTGACTGTATAATACCCTGTTCAGAACAGCAGTTTGCCGCTTGAGGCTTACGGCTTGCAGCTTTCTTCAGCGTTTTTTCTTCTACTTTGTAAGCCAGCCACTGCCGAGCCGAATGCGGATTCGGGGCGCGGGCGGGCTTCTTTGCTGATGAAAAAGCTGATTTTCTTATTTCTGGGCCTGCTGCCGCTGCTGGCGGTGGGCCAAACCCAGCCCGTGCCCGCCGAGCTGAGCCTGGGTGGGCTGCGGCTGCGCCTGACCGACGGCGGCCGCCAGGCCGTGCAACAGAAAGTGGATGCTCTGCGTCGCCACCCGGCCTCGTTTCAGGCCCGCGTGGTGCTGGCCGATGCCTATTTTCCGCTGATTGACCGGGTGCTCCAGCAGGAAGGCGTGCCCGCCGACTTTCACTTTCTGGCCCTCCAGGAAAGCGGCTTGCAGGGCGACGCCCAGAGCATTCACGACGCCGTGGGTTACTGGCAGTTTAAGCGGGAGTCGGCTCAGGACTTTGGACTGACGATGAACGACGCGGTGGATGAGCGGAAGCACATCGTGGCCTCCTCGAAAGCCGCCGCCCAGTACCTGCTGCGCAGCAACAAGGTTTTCCGCAACTGGGCTAATTCTCTGCTCAGCTACAACCTGGGCCTCACCGGCACCAAGCCCTACACCCTGCCCACCGATGCCGGCGCCACGGAGGTGGAAATCAGTGAGCGGACCCACCCCTACGTGCTGACGTTCCTGGCGCACAAGGTGGCGTATGAGTCGGCGGTGGGGCTGAACCCGCGGCCACCTTTACAGCTACAGGAGTTTCCGGCCCCGGCCGGGCAGCCGCTGGCCGTGCTGGCTCCGGCTCTGCAACAGAGCCCCGAGCAGCTGGCCCGCCATAACCGCTGGCTGCTGGCCCCCGCCGTGCCTACCGACAAGGTGTACACCATGCTGGTGCCCATCACCGACCCGCTGCAAACCACGGCCTTGGCGGCCCAGCAAAAGAGCGCCACGGCCGGCCAGCTACTCAACCAGCCCGCCCCCGACCCCGAAAGCGCCGACTTCGTGCGCGTAAACGGCCTGCGCGCCCTGGTGGCCCTGCCCGGCGACACCAAGGAAAGCCTGGCCCGGCGGGCGGGTCTGAAGCTGCGCAAGTTCATGCAGTACAACGACCTGCTGGCCTTCGACAACATCGTGGTAGGCCAGCCCTATTTTGTGCAGAAAAAGCGCGACAAAGCCGCCGTAGAGTACCACGTGGCCCGCCCCGGCGAAACCGTAGCCATTGTGTCGCAGAAGTACGGGGTGCGGGCCAAGGCTATTTGGGCCAAAAACCGCATGGCCCGCAACGAAGAGCTGCGGCCGGGCCGGGTGCTCTGGATGCAGCACACCCGCCCCAAAACCGTAGCCGTCGAGTACGCCAATGCCACCAACGACGCGGCGCTGGCTGCGTTTGAGCGGCCGGTAACAGCCCCGCCCAAGCCCCGTCCCGCCGAGCCCCAGCCCGACCAAGGCTCACTCGCCACCACGCAGAGCCCGGAGGATGCTACAGAAGATGAAGTTCCCGCCGCGCCGCCGGCTCCCGCTACCCGGCCGGCGCCAGCTGCCCCGCGTCCGGCGGCTCCCGCGGCGCCGGTTACTTCCGTCGTGCAGCCCGACAGCGCCACCGATGCCCACACCGAAAACCTGAACGAGCTGCCCCCGGCGCCGGCCGCCGTTTCCGCTACGGCCCCACGCCCGGAGCCCAGCGTGCCGGCCCCAGCGCCCCGCAAGCCGCTGCCCGCCCCGGCCCCCGTAGCCGATGAGCCGCGCGAAGAAGACCTAGCCTCGGAGGAGACAGATAGTGAGGCATCCCGCCCGACCCCGACAGTATCAGCCCCGACAGCACCAGCCCAAGCCGCTTCTGCTCCTGCGCAGCCGGCACCTGCCCCGGCAGCCCCGGCTGCGCCAGCTCCCACCGTGGCGGCTACCCCTGCACCTGTTCCGGCGGTAGCCGCTACGCCACGGGGCGCGGCAGCTTCTACGGCATCGACTACGGCTGCGGTAGAGCCCGCACCGGCCTCAGGTCTGCACACGGTAGAGCCCAAGGAAAATCTGTACTCGGTAGCCCGGCGCTTTGGCCTGCGCCCGGCCGACTTGATTGCCTGGAACAAGCTGCCGCCCGTTCCCAGCTTGCGCATTGGCCAGGTGCTGCGTGTTGTGCCCCCGGCACCGGCTGTGGCTACGTCGGCTCCTGTAGCAACGGCTTCTCCCGCTTCCGTTCCTACACCAACTCCCACCAAGCCAGCCGCTACGCCGGTTCCGGCTCCCGAGGTTGAGAGTTCTGAAGTAGCTTCGGCTCCGGCCGCGCCAGCTCCGGTGCGCCACACTGTGTTGCCTGGCGAAACCATGTATGGAATTTCGCGCAAGTACGGCGTCACCATCAAGCTGATTATGGAGTGGAACAACAAGCCCGACTTCAGCGTGAAGCCCGGCGAAATTCTGCTTATCAAACCCAAAAACTAGCTTTCTTCACGTCTCGCTGAATTTGTTCGGCCTTCCATCTTTCTATGAGGATTTCTTTATCTGCACCAGTGGTGGCCCTGGCTTTGGGGCTGCTGTGGGCCCAGCCGGGCCACGCCCAACAAACCGAATCAACCTCTACTCCCACCCCGCCGCCCCTGTCCGAAGATTCCGTGCGCGTCATGTCGGGGCTGGTGCAGCGCAGCGTGCAGCAGTTACGCGCTATCTACTTCGAGCCCAATGACGCCCGCGCCGTGCAGCTCGTCGACCAGGCCCTGGTAGAAATTCCGGTGCTCAACCAGCGCCTGAGTCACTACACGGCCAGCTTGTCGCGGGAGCAGCAGCAGGAGCTGGCCCAGCGCCTGCGCCGCCAGCCCTGGCAAGTGGAGCTGAATACGCTGCTGCGCAGCCCTCAGTACAAGGGGTTCACTGCCCGCGCCGCTAAAAACCCCGCCCTCAAAGCCGCCGCCGACCGGCTCCAGACTGCCGGCTTCCTGGGTACTGTCAAACCAGCGCCCAGCGCCGCTACTGCGGTGGCGACACCGGCTGCGGTGCCTGCTTCGGTTGCGGCTGCTGCTTCGGCTTCAATGGCTGCTCCCGCGCCGAAGGCTCAACCTGCCACGGCCCCGGTTTCGGCTAAGCCAGTTCCGGCTTCAGCGGTTGCGGCGGCTAAACCTCAGGCCGTTTCCTCTGCTCCTACAGCTGCTTCGGTTGCGGGTAGCCCCGCTTCTAAACTAACTTCAACTGAAACCAACCCAAAACCGACTGCCCCGAAACCTGCTGCCGCCACACGCCATACCGTGCAGAAAGGCGAGACCCTGTTCAGCATTGCCCGCCAGTACGGTGTTACGCCTGCTCAATTGCAGGAATGGAATGGCAAGACTACGGAGAAGGTTAAGATAGGCGAAGAATTGCAGGTGAAAGCCACCAAGTAGCCTTAAAGTACTGTCTAAGTGTACTAAGAAACGGCCCCAAAGGGCTGTTTTCTTTCGTATACCATTGGCGTGGGACTACAGCCAATTATGTAGGTGGCCGGGATGAGCGGTTGCAGAATAGTACCTTTCAGAGTATCGTGCTGGAGCGAAAGGCAGCGAAGCCGGAAATGCAGTCTTTGGACTTATTTGCCGTCAGCTTTCTCTTCACCCATGACTTCGGGTGGGCCGGCATCTACTCTGAAGCCGAGGACGCTGCATACACCGACCCGCATACGGATTTTCTGTGCATCCGCTTGTGCCGGCTTACGGCGGCGCCACCTACAGCTATTGGCCGCCGAAATCAGCCGCGACGTGCTGATGAACCCAGCACTCGAATTTGAGCGGACTGAGAAGTAAGCATGACTTACTTAACTTACGTTTGTGCTAGTTGACGCAAACGGTTCAATAGTATTTCTACAGTAATATCCCGGTCTTTAGCCGCATCAAGTACTACCTGAATATCTTTCCGGCCTATTAAATCAATGGCTTCATTTGTCAGATAAGCACGTAGATTCGGTAGACTGCCTGCCACCTCTTCTACTACTTGTGGTCGATAGGTTAATACATATAAAATATCCTCAAAGTCGGAATCGTAGCGTAGGTCTTCCCCGCGGTTTCGCATAGCGCAAAACTTGGTACCAAGTAGATGCGGAGCATCCAAAATGCGAATGGCGCTAGCATCAGGCAATACATACTCTACGGCTGTCTGCATACCCGTTTTGTACCATGGGTTGCTGAAGCCGAGTATCCGTTCATCAGTTGGCATTACATCTACAGTGTACCCCTGCCATACCCATCGTATCTGTACTTTACTAGTCGGATCATTCCGGAATCCCCGGCGGCGGAGCTTCTCTTCTATTGCCGCGAATTCTCCGTAAGAAGCCAGCTCAATAATGCAGTCCACGTCTTCCGTAGGCCGCGACTCAGGAGCTATTCTTGCGTCGCCGTACAGCCCAACGGTAGCACCACCCACAAAGACAACTTCATAACGCATATCTCCTAAAGCATTAGCCACTGCTTGTAGTACAAGCGTATTTCGGTGGTTATTCATCGAAGTATTCTTTGATTTTTTGCTGAGCTATTTTTTTTTCACGTGCCCGGCCAACCCGTAACGCATCCGTTAAAGCTAGTAATTCATACAACCGGGGGTCTCCCTTAGCAGCATGCGGCACTTTATTATATAAAGGCTCAACTGCTTGCCCACGCGTAGTTCCTTCTATGTCAGGCCAAACATATGGTTCTTGGCTCATAATAATGTTACTCAACGGTGGAGCTGAATGAGCTGTTGGCATTCCAATAACTACGACTCCAGGCTCCGCTGGGAATACATAGGGTAGACCATATAGGAGAAATTCAAGAAGATTTTGTCGGTACACCTCCCTTTTATTCTCGCTAACCAAGCCTACTATCCTACTCCGTTGCAATGAGTTCGATATCTCGGATTGACTTAAGCCTAGGGAAACCGCTAAGTGGATTTGCCCAAGGGCAAAGCTATGTGTAGCCTCATATGTACTCATGCTTATCAGCTTTAGAAGTACCACTACATCCTGGGGTCTCATTCCTTTATGAACTGCCATTGTAAGAGGGTTTTATTGCGTACCGCATATTGCGTATCGCGATACGCAATATGCGATAAAGTGTTAATGTATCCTATAACCTCTAATTCGCGGGTAACTTTACCTTACGCTGCGCCCCAACGGCGCTGCGCTTGCCAGCCCATGCCTACCTTCTCACACCTGCATTGCCATACTCAGTACTCTCTGCTCGACGGCCAGGCCAGCATCAGCCAGCTGATGAAAAAGGCCCAGGCCGACGGTATGCCCGCCGTGGCCCTCACCGACCACGGCAACATGTTCGGGGCGTTCAACTTTGTGGCCGAGGCCAATAAGTACAACGTGAAGCCCATTGTGGGCTGTGAGTTTTACCTGGTAGAAGACCGGCACAAAAAGAGCTTCAGCCGGGAGAAGGGCGAGCGGGACAACCGTTACCACCAGCTGCTGCTGGCCAAAGACCAGGCCGGCTACCACAACCTGGCTAAGCTCTGCTCCATGAGCTTCATCGAAGGCGTGTACTCGAAGTACCCGCGCATCGACAAGGAGCTGCTGCTGCAATACCATGAGGGCCTGATTGCCACCAGCTGCTGCATCGGGGCCGAGATTCCGCAGGCTTTGCTGTGGGAAACCGAGGAAAAGGCCGAGGAGCTGCTGAAGTGGTGGCTGGACGTGTTTGGCGAGGACTACTACATCGAGATTCAGCGGCACGGGCTGATGAACATCGACAACACCGGCAAAAGCCAGGAGGACCTCAACCAGACCTTGCTGAAGTGGGCCAAGAAGTACAACGTCAAGGTTATCTGCACCAACGACTCCCACTACGTCGACCAAACGGACTTTGCGCCCCACGACCTGCTTTTGTGCGTGAATACCGGCGAGGAGCACAGCATTCCGGTAGGCGACTTCCAGACCAAGTACTTCCGCTTGCTGTCTTCCGACAACAAGGTACTCTACGACCACCTCGACAACTTGCGGCCCCTGGCCTCCTCCGACGACCAGGTGCGGCGCCAGCTTATGCGCATCGACGAGGAAGCCCAGATGCCCAAGCCCCGCTCCCGCTTCGGCTTCCCCAACGACCAGTTCTACTTCAAAAGCCAGGAGGAGATGAACCGGCTGTTCCAGGACGTGCCGGAAAGCGTGGACAACACCAACGAAATCGTTGATAAAATCACGCCGCCCAAGCTCCAGCGCGACATTCTGCTTCCCAACTTCCCGCTGCCCGCCGAGCACCCTACCGCCGACGCCTACCTGTGCCACCTTACCTACAAAGGTGCTTTCGATGGGCCCCGCCCCCGCTACTCCGAGCGTACGCCCGAAATCGAGGAGCGGCTGGATTATGAGCTGCGCATCATCGAAGCCATGGGCTTTGCCGGCTACTTCCTCATCGTGCAGGACTTTATCAACCGGGGCCGCGACATGGGCGTGGCCGTGGGGCCGGGCCGGGGCTCGGCGGCGGGCTCGGCCGTGGCGTACTGCGTGGGTATCACCAACATCGACCCCATTAAGTATAGCCTGCTGTTCGAGCGTTTCCTGAACCCGGAGCGGGTGTCCATGCCCGATATCGACATCGACTTCGACGACGTGAACCGCCAGCGCGTCATCGACTACGTGGTGGACAAGTACGGCAAAACCCAGGTGGCCCAGATTATCACTTTCGGTACCATGGCCGCCAAAAGCAGCATCAAGGACGTGGCGCGGGCCATGGAGCTGCCCCTGCCGGCCACCAACGAGCTGGCCAAGATGGTGCCCGAAAAGCCCGGCACCACCCTGGCCGGGGCTTTTGCCGAAAACCCGGAGTTGGATTATATCCTCCGGGACGAAGCCCCCGACAACCTGCGCGGCCAGATTCTGCGCCTGGCCCACAAGCTGGAAGGCTCGGTGCGCAACACCGGCATTCACGCCGCCGGCGTCATCATCGCCCCCGACGACATCACCAAGTACATTCCGGTGTCCACGTCCAAGGACTCAGACCTCTTGGTCACGCAGTTCGACGGCAAGGTGATTGAGAGTGCCGGGATGCTGAAAATGGACTTTCTGGGCCTGAAGACGCTCACGATTATCGTGGACGCCCTGGCTCTGATTGAGAAAAACCACGGCATCACCATCGACATTGACCAGATTCCGCTCGACGACCCCAAAACCTACGAGCTGTACCAGCGCGGCGACACCATCGGTACGTTCCAGTTCGAGTCGGAGGGCATGCGCATGTACCTCAAGGACCTCAAGCCCACCAACATCGAGGACCTGATTGCCATGAACGCCCTGTACCGGCCGGGCCCCATGCAGTTCATCCCGAACTTCATCAACCGCAAGCACGGCCGGGAGCAAATCGAGTACCCGCACGAGCTGCTGGAGCCCATCCTGAACTACTCCCAGGGCATTATGGTGTACCAGGAGCAGATTATGCAGGCCGCCCAGATTCTGGCCGGCTACTCCCTGGGCGGCGCCGACCTGCTGCGCCGGGCCATGGGCAAAAAGGACATGAAGAAGATGGCCCAGGAGCGGGAGAAGTTCTGCAAGGGGGCGGCCGAGCTGCACGGCATCAAGGAGAAGAAAGCCAACGAGGTGTTCGACGTGATGGAGAAGTTTGCGGCCTACGGCTTCAACCGCTCCCACTCAGCCGCCTACTCCGTGGTGGCTTACCAAACCGGCTACCTCAAGGCCAACTACCCCGCCGAGTACATGGCCGCGGTGCTCACCAACAACATGGGCGACATCAAGAAGGTGACCTTCTTCATCGAGGAAGCCCGCCGCCAGGGCGTGGCCGTACTCGGCCCCGACGTAAACGAATCCATCCTGAAGTTCAACGTAAACGAGAAGGGCCAGATCCGCTTTGGCATGGCTGCCGTGAAAGGCGCCGGCGAAGCCGCCATTGAAAGCATTGTGGCGGAGCGCGAGAAGAAGGGCCCCTATACCGACCTGTTTGACTTCTCGAAGCGCGTGAACCTGCGGGCTGTCAACAAAAAAACTTTCGAAAGTTTGGCTTTGGCGGGCGCTTTCGACTCGTTTGAGCGCTACCACCGCCGGCAGTTCGTGGAAGCTCCCGGCGGCGACCAGAACCTGATTGACAAGGCCGTGCGCCTGGGCCAGCAGTACCAGCAGGAGCAGGAATCGGCTCAGCAGAGTTTGTTCGGTGGCGGCGCCTTCGGGGCCGTAGCCATGCCCCTGCCCAAGGTGCCCGACATGGAGCCCTGGCCCGCCACTGAGCAGCTGCGCCGCGAGAAAGAGGTGGTAGGCTTCTACCTTTCCGGCCATCCGCTCGACGATTTCAAGCTGGAAATCGACTCGTACTGCACCTGCGGACTTGATAAGGTGGAAAACTACAAGAACCGCGAAGTAACCGTGGCCGGGCTGATTTCCAACGTCCTGTTCAAGACCACCAAGACCGGCCAGCCCTTCGTGTCCTTCAACGTGGAAGACTACGACTCCAGCCTCAACCTGGCCCTGTTCCGCGACGACTACACCCGCTTTTCGGCCCTGATTAATCCGCGTAACTACGACAAAGAGCAGGTGCCCCCCATGTACATTCGGGGCAAGTACCAGCAGCGCTTCCGCGACTCCGACCAGTTCGAGTTCAAAATTCTGACCATGGAGCCCCTGTTCAACGTGGCCGAGAAGCTGGCCAACGGCGTGCGGGTGCAGCTCGACCTGCGCACCATCACCGAGCCCTTTATGGACCGGTTTATGGAGGCGGTGGAAGGCTGCCAGGGCTCCAAGAAGCTGGAAATCAAATTCGCCGAGCCCCACGAGCACCTTACCGTAGACACCTACTCGCGCCGCTACCGCATCGAGCCCAAGGAGTTTATCCGCCGCATGCGCGAAATGGAAATCGACGCCTGCCAGCTGATTTAGGCGCGGATTCAAGTACTTCTGACTACTGCACCTAGGCGGTAGTAAACAAAAAAAGGGCGCCAGTTTTGGCGCCCTTTTCAGTTGCAGTAGCAGGTAGCGTAACCTGCGCTGGAAAGTTAAGAACGGTTGGTGTCGCCGGTTGTGCCGGTGCCCGTGGTGTTGTCGAGACGCTCGATGTCCACCTCGGTTTTGCGCACGGTGTCCCGGATAGTTTCCTCACGCTCAGTCACTTCTTTACCCAAGGTAACTTCCTCTACCACACGGGCTTCTTTGCCTACTACGGCCCGCTCGGCGCTTTCCGTGATTTCAACTTGGCCTTCCTTGAAGGCTGCGAAATCAGCTTCGGTAGCGGGACGGTTTACAGGAGTGCGCTCCACGGTTACGTGCTCTTCACGCAGACGTACATGAGCTTCTACCGGGCGCTCCACGATGCGGCTGCGCAGGCGGGCACCCCCGGTCTGCTCCACCCGCTTGCCTACTTGCAGGTTTTCTTCGATTACCTGGGCCGATACGGCGCCTTGAGTGCTAGCCGTGCCGCTGGCTTGCAGGTTATTGCCCAGGGCATAGCCCGTTTGGGCAGCCCGTTCCTCTACGTCAATTGCCCCGGCCTGGTCCAGAATCTCAGCGGCTTGGCGGGCGTTTTCGGCCGAGTGGCAATGCACCGTTACTAAGGAGCTGCTTTGGCGGGCTACATGCGAATAGCGGCGGGCATTCTCATCATCGTCGCCCCCAAACAGGTTGCGGAAGAAGCCACCGATGCTGTCGTCATCTGAAGCCGACGAGCTGGTAGTGGCTGCTGAGGTGGTAGCAGTGCCGCTGGCATTACGGTAGGCGCTGGACGAGGCCACGTCTACATAGTCCTTGGTGAAGCCGGCGGCGGCGAGTTGGCGGGCGGCTTGCTGCGCTTCTTCGGCGCTATCAAAAATTCCTACTACGGTCTGGTTCATGGGAAATGGAAAAGAAATTAGGTGAATAGGTTATTGGCAGGTTACAGGTGGGGGGTGCCGGCCGGGGCTGCCTCAGCAGAACCATGACCGGCCGCACCAGGCGCTGGGTGCCGGTCAACGGTTAGTTCTTCGTGCCGCAGCGTAATGGGCTCGGTATGAGTGGCTGTAACGGTACGCTTGGTGACGTGTATTTCCTCTACGACAAGCAGGCGTGTTACAATTACTTCGCGCAGCACCGGAATAACGGTGGTGTCGCCCTGGTGACGGACACCGGGCGGCGCCGCGCCATCTGCCACGAACTGGTTGACCGGAACACGCTCTACCTGCACTTCCTCGTGTTGCAGAGGCAGGTTGAGCACCTCCTCCCGTTCGTGAACAGTTTTGGTCAGGCGCACTCGCGCAGTTTCTACTACTTCACGGCTTACGACAGCCCGCTCCTCAATTACGGGAACCACTACCGGGGCCTCGACCTCGGACGACAACCGATCCGGCAGATTTGACTGGGCAGCAGATGTTGTGGTAGATTCCATTGCCGGGTTTTACGCCGCAGCCCACCGGTAGGTCTTTGTAGTAGTTGATCTTTTCTATGACACAATCACCCGTAGTTGCACTATTGTAATGTCTTGTCTTATATCTATATCATTTAATAATAACCTATTTTAGAACACTACGCCTGCTTAATAGCTTCCCATCAACTCAACGGATGTTTTAGACAAAACCAATAGTTCAAAATTATGCTCTTACACTTTTTTCTACGTGGCTCCACAGGTACGCTACGGTGAAAAATTAACGACTAAATTTATTTTCAATATGTATTGAAAGTTTGAGAAATGGATATACCTTTAGGATATGCAACTCGACGAAGCCAAGCGCAAATTTATTGAAGGCTGGGGCACCCTCGGTTCGGCCTGGGGGGTGAGCCGGACGATGGCGCAGGTACACGCGTTGCTGCTGGTTTCGGTAGGAGCGTTGAGCACCGAGGACATTATGGAGCAGCTACAGATTTCGCGAGGCAACGCCAATATGAACGTGCGCGCCCTCATGGACTGGGGCCTTGTGCGTAAGGAATTGCGCCCCGGCGAACGGCGCGAGTTCTTTTTCGCCGAAAAGGATATCTACCGCGTGGCAACGCTCATCCTGAAGGAGCGCCGCAAGCGGGAGTTGGAGCCCATCATGCGCGTGCTGGGCGAAATCAGTCAGGTGGAACCATCTCCTACTGCTTCACCCGACGAAGCAGCCGCTTTCACTCACATGATTGGCAATATCCAAAGCTTCGCTAACCTAGCCGATAGTGCAGCATCAACCCTTATCAAAGCCGACGAAAACTGGTTTGTCAGCACATTCATGAAGCTGATGCGCTCTAGCCCATAAGCCTCTTTTTTTACCAGCATGTTTCAATATTTATTGAAAGTATTAAATATCACATAACCTGTCTTTTTATCAGTCTGCTGCTGGAGGCCACAGTTTTTCTCATCTAACCACTTAGTGCGTATGCAGAAGCCCACCATGATACTCGCCGGAGGTACTGGTTTTCTAGGCCGGAATGTAGCTCGTTACTTCGCTTATCGGGGATTTCGGGTGGTGACCCTGAGCCGGCAACCCGGTGATTCTGCCACCGGAATGGTGCAGTGGGATGGGCGGACGCTCGGCCCCTGGGCGGCAGAGCTGGAGGGAGCCGCCGTGGTACTCAACTTAGCTGGCCGCTCGGTGGATTGCCGCTACCACGCTGCCAACAAGCGGGCTATTTTGCACAGCCGCACGGAAAGCACGCGGGTGTTGGGTGAGGCCATTGCCCGCTGCCACCGTCCGCCCGCCGTGTGGCTAAACTCCTAGACGGCCACCATCTACCAGCACACCACCGGCTCGCAGCCGGCCAATACCGAAGCCACCGGTCTGACGGGCCAGAGCTTTTCGGAGCAGGTAGCGCAGCAGTGGGAAGCCGAGTTTTGGCTAGCCCACGCGCCCCATACCCGCCGCTTAGTGCTGCGCACGGCCATTGTGCTAGGCGCTGATGGTGGCGCCCTGCCAGTAATGGCCCGGCTGGCGCGGCTGGGCCTGAGCACTCCGCAGGGCAGCGGGCAGCAGTGGATTAGCTGGGTGCACGTCGTCGACTTTTGCCGCGCCGTGGAGTTTCTGCTGGGCCAGCCCCAGCTGGATGGCGTCTTCAACGTGTGCGCGCCCCAGCCGCTGCCCAATGCGGACTTCAACGGCCTGCTCGACCAGCACCTCCGGCCGCGCTGGCACCTGCCGCAGCCCCGGTGGCTGCTGGAGGTGGGCGCCCTGCTGCTACGCACCGAAACCGAGCTGATCCTGAAAAGCCGCAAAGTGGTGCCTGAGCGGCTGCTCGCCGCCGGGTTTCGCTTCCACTATCCCAGCTGCGACCTGGCCCTGGCCAACCTGTTGCCCCAGCTCGCCTGAGCCACCTCTCCTGACTTTCTCCGCGCTCATTCTTTTCATTTCTTACCTCTCACTTCTAACCTTTACAGCCATGAACTTTCATCTTCTGGTGTACGGCGTGTATCTGCCCGTTACGGTTCTGCTCACGGTGTGGGTAGCCCGCACTCTTTTCACCAATGGCCGCTTGTTCCTTATCGACATCTTCCACGGCAACGAGCAGTTGGCCGACTCGGTAAATAAGCTTCTGCTGACGGGATTCTACCTGATCAACGTGGGGTACGCCACGCTCACGCTGCGCAGCGCCGGGGCAATTACCAGCTACCAGCAAACCGTAGAAACGCTCAGCATCAAAGTGGGCACTATCATTCTGATTCTGGGGGCCATGCACTTCTTTAACCTGTACGTGTTCTATAAGCTCCGGCACCGGGCTCAGGAGTACGCCCGGGCGTATCATTCCTAAGCCGTAGCACCCAGCCCCGGCGGCCCGGCTTGAGCGCGGCCGGCACTACCGGGGTTAGCGCACAGTTGAGCCAGCGAACTGCCACGCTGGCCGAAGTGAACTTTCCGGCCCGCGGCTTGTTGAAACGCAATCTGCTACCTTGCGGCCCGGTTGACCGTAAACAGCTCAACACCTTTCAACAAAACCCCTACTGTTATGGGACATAAAGCCATCGAAATTACCGATGCTACCTTCGACCAGATCATCAACTCTGATAAACCCGTCCTCGTGGACTTCTGGGCCGAATGGTGCGGTCCGTGCCGCATGGTAGGCCCGGTAGTAGAAGAGCTGGCCGGCGAGTACGAAGGCAAGGCCATTGTGGGCAAAGTGGATGTAGACTCCAACCCCCAGACCTCGGCCAAGTTCGGCATCCGGAGCATTCCTACGCTGCTGGTGTTCAAGAATGGCCAGATTGTAGACAAGCAAGTGGGCGCCGTGCCCAAGCACGTATTAGCCCAAAAGCTAGACGCCCAGGTAACGGCCTAAGCCCTGTTTTTGCTGCTTTCAGCCAGCACAAAGCCCCGCTTCTCTAGAGAAGCGGGGCTTTGTGCTGGTTAAGGATGCCTACCTTCTAGCGTCATCAGTATTGGCGGCAGGCTGTTTGGCTTACTTACCACGTGTCGTCGGGGGCGGCGGCGCGGGCTTCGGAGGGCGGCACCTGCGCCGGGCGCAGACCCGACACCAGTGAGAAGTTAGGCGCGAAATAGATGGGAATGGTAAAGGTCATGGCTGTGGGCACGTTGTACTCGCGGCCCGGCTGAAACGCCGGCAGGCTGGCTACCACCCGGCGAGCCTCCTGGTCGGCATCGGGCGAGAGGCCCCGCACTACCCGCACCTGGCTTACGCGGCCGTCTTCACCCACCATGTAGCTCACGTGCACCGCGCCCGTAATGCCTTTGCGCCGGGAGTTTTTGGGGTATGTGGTGGTACGGGCTATGTAGCTGAGCAGGGCGGCCTGCCCGCCCGGAAACTCGGGCAGCACGCGGGTATGCAGCTTGCCCATGTACGGCGACCCGTCTTCGTTGAAGAAGGCCAGGGCCAGCGGCTTGCCTTTCCGGTCGGGCATTTCAATGGCACTCAGCTGGCCGGTATCGTAGTAATAGCGCCACTCTCCCACCGGCCGGCCGGCGTTGTAGCGGCCCTCCGAGCGTTTCTGGCCGTTGCGGTGCACGGTTATCCAGCGGCCCACCCGCTGCCCATCGGCGTACTCGCCACGCTGGCTCACGCGGCCGTCTTCGTACCAGCCCACGTACAGGCCGTCGGCCTCATCGTTGCGGTAGTGCGCCTGCCCGGCCTTGCCCCCGCCGGCGTGGTACCACGTAAACAGCCCATTGCGCACCGGCGGGTCAATAGACGACAGCATGCCGCGCAGCTGCAAGGTGCCATCCAGGGCATACTCGCGCATGGAATATGTGCCGAGCAGCTCGTTTTTACGGTCGATGATGCGGTAGTGCGTGGCGCTGTCGGGCACGGTGGCGCCGTCCCGGTCGTTGAGGTAGACGGCGGGCAGGCTTTGGGCCGGGGCCAGGCGCACGGCGGCAGCCAGTGCGAGCAATGCAGGGTAACGAAAGCGCATAAACGACTGACCTTGAGAAATTACCAACTCGGGGGTCGAAATATATCTGGTTACAACGCTATAACCAAGGATGGGCCTACCTGCATCAAAAAAATAATGCTAAAACGCAGCCGTAAGGCTGTTATTGCTCACGCACAAAACCGCCTCTCCTCCGGCTTGCGGACGAGAGGCGGCTATGCATGACGCCGTAACTATAGCTCAAGAGCTTAGCCGTGGCGCTCCACCGGTGCTTCCTGTAGCTGAATGGGCCGGTTGAAGGCTTCTTCGAGGGAAATGAGCGTCTCGGTGCGCTCAATGCCCTCAATCAGCTGAATTTGTTCGTGCAGCACTTCCCGAAGGTGGTTGGTGTCGCGGCAAATCAGGCGGGCGAAGATGCCGTAGGCTCCGGTGGTGAAGTCGATGCTGACCACCTCCGGAATCTGGCGCAGCTGCTCCACTACGCTTTCGTACACCGAGCTTTTCTGCAGGTAGATGCCGAGAAAGGCGCGCACGCCATAGCCCAGCTTCTGATAGTCTATTTTCAGCGTAGCCCCCTGCACAATTCCCAACTCCTCCAACCGGGCCATGCGCACATGCACCGTACCGCCCGA
Source organism: Hymenobacter sp. YIM 151500-1 (assembly GCF_025979885.1). NCBI lineage: Bacteria > Pseudomonadati > Bacteroidota > Cytophagia > Cytophagales > Hymenobacteraceae > Hymenobacter > Hymenobacter weizhouensis. The sequence goes on along the minus strand of NZ_CP110139.1, from coordinate 4,707,971 downwards.
CACGTGCACTTTCCGTGCAATTTCCGTGTAGGGCATTTTCGCGTCTTCAATCAACAGCGCCAGAATCTTCCGGTCGGTGTCGTCAAGTTCATAATTACGAGCCATTTTTTCAAGGATTAATTACCTATATTTCAATGAAAGCGTGTGTTTGTTAAAAAGACTGTAAATTTCACCTCAAATGTCTGAAATTATTTTATAATAACAATCAACTCACTACATTTGTCATAATCCAACACGAACGGTGAGGGATTGTTTTACACCTTGTAGAATGATGAAACTGGCAGACATGCCCTCCTCTCTCGGGGGTGAAGATTCGGGAAAAACTGGTCCGGCGGCCGGCTAACTACTTCGTGAAGGTTCGAATCCTTCTTCTACAGCACGCGTGATATTGGGTGGACCATGTGAGGAGGGAAGAACAGGGCGTATCTGGGTGGGTACGTTCTTTTCCAAGAGGCGGCATCTGGGTGGGTGCCGCCTTTTACTTTTCACACGGTTGGCCTGGCCCGCAGCCCGAGCCCGCTTGGTCCGGTAAACGCGGGTGCAAAGAACGGGCTTTTTAAGCGGAAAAGATATCGTCGAGCATAAAAAACGCCCCGTGTAACTAGCACGGGGCGTTTATCTTATTGTTACCTACGCGGCCTGGTCACTTATAAATCTGCACCTGCCGCTCGCCAGTGGCCCGGATGTAGGCCCGGTACATGCCTTCGGAGTTGAACGGCATGGCAATGTTGCCTTGCCGGTCCACGGCAATCAGGCCGCCGTCGCCGCCCAGCTTGGCTACTTTGTCGATGGTGGCCTGGGCGGCCTGCTGCACCGGCAGCTGCTGCAGCTCCACGCGGGCGGCCACGTCGCGGGCTACGGTGGCCCGGATGAAGTACTCGCCCCAGCCCGTGCACGACACGGCGCAGGACTGGTTGTCGGCGTAGGTGCCGCTGCCGATGATGGGTGCGTCGCCCACGCGGCCGTAGCGCTTGTTGGTCATGCCGCCGGTGCTGGTGGCGGCGGCCAGGTTGCCGAACTGGTCGAGGGCCACGGCGCCCACGGTGCCGTACTTCTTGCCTTCGGTGAAAATCAACGACGGCGGCACGCTGCCCTGGGGCTTGCCGGGCTTCACTTTTACCTTAGTTTTGGTGGGCGCTTTGGCTGGGGCGGCTACTTGCGACTGTGAGGGCGCGTTGAGCTGGTCGGGGGTGCCGGGGCGGCGCTCCTCGGCCAGGGCTTTCTGGAGCTGCTGGTAGCGGGCTTCGGTGTAGAAGTATTTGGGCTCCACGATTTCCAGGCCTTTCTCGCGGGCAAACTGCTCGGCCCCCGGCCCCACCATCATCACGTGCTCCGACTTTTCCATGACGGCGCGGGCGGCCGTAATGGGGTTGCGCACCACCGTCACGCCCGCCACCGAGCCGGCGGCCAGCGTGCGGCCGTCCATGATGGCGGCGTCCAGCTCGTTGCGGCCGTCGTGGGTGAATACCGCGCCCTTGCCGGCGTTGAACAGGGGTGAGTCTTCCATGAAGCGCACGGCAGCCTCCACGGCATCCAGGGAAGTGCCGCCCCGCTTCAGAATAGCGTAGCCGGCGTCCAGAGCCTGGTTGAGGGCTTCGTTGTAAGCTTTTTCCTTGTCGGGCGTCATGTTAGCCCGAGTGATGGTGCCAGCGCCGCCATGAATCACCAGCGTTATGCGCGACGGGTCGGGGGCGGTAGTAGCTGCGGCCGGAGTGGAGGCTTGAGCCTGCAGCGAAGCCGGCGCGGCCAGCAGCAGGGCGGACAGCAGCGCGGCACGGAAGCGGGAGGGTAGGGTCGTCATGGCAGCAGGAATGGGCGTGTGTGCAGGCCGAAGATACGTGCTGAGGTGGTGAGTTGTCCTTGCGAGCCGGAGCCGAAGCAAGGACAACTCACCACCTCACTATTTACCACCTCACCGCCGGGCCGTGGCTTGGCGGTGGCGGGCCAGGCCGGCGTCCAGAAACTGCACGAATTTGGTTATGTCCGACTCATAGGCCACGGCCGGCGTTAGCTGCCGGGGCTGCTCGGGGGTGCTGCTGGGGTCGAGCAGCACGTAGTAGGGCTGGGCGTTCATGTTGAAGCGGCTGATCTGGAAGTCCAGGTTTTGCTCACCGATGGTTTTCTTGAGGCGCTGGTCGCGGGCCGAGGTGTACCACTGGCTGGCGGGCAGCTCGGTTTTGTCGTCGGCGTACAGGGCCACCACCACGAAGTCGTTGCGCAGGCGCTGAAGTACCTGCGGGTCGCTCCACACGGTTGCTTCCATCACCCGGCAGTTGCCGCAGTTGTGGCCCGTGAAGTCCACAAACACCGGCTTGTTTTGCTCCCGGGCGCAGGCCAGGGCTTCTTGCAGGGTGAAGTAGCCCGGCAGGTTGTGGGGCAGCTCCAGGCGGCTGGCGTACTGGGGCGGACTGCACAGCGCGTTGGCCGCGGCCGTAGCCGGAGCCGCCGACTCGCCGCCGGAATTCAGCCAGGCAAAATCCTGGCGCGTGGCCGGCGGCACCAGCGCCGATAGGCCATTAAGCGGCGCCCCAAACAAACCCGGTATCAGGTACAGCATAAACGCAAAGACGCCCGCCGCCAGCAGTAGGCGCGGCACGGTTACGTGCGTGGCGTCGCCGCTGTCGTGGGAGAGGCGGTAGCGGCCCAGCAGGTAGAGGCCCAGCAGCAGGGCCAGGGCAATCCAGATGGCCAGAAACACCGGCCGCGGCAGCAGGCCCCAGTGGTACGACAAGTCGGCGGAGCTGAGGAACTTGAAGGCCATAGCCAGCTCCACAAAGCCCAGGGTCACTTTGAGCGTGTTCAGCCAGCCGCCGGAGCGGGGCATAGACTTCAGCCAGGTGGGGAACAAGGCGAACAGCACGAAGGGCAGGGCAAAAGCCACCGAAAACGCCAGCATGCCCAGCGTGGGCCGCAGCAGCTCCCCATTGGCCGCCGCAATGGCCACCGACCCCACAATGGGCACCGTGCACGAAAACGACACCAGCACCAGCGTGGCGGCCATAAAGAACAGCCCCGACCAGCCACCCTTATCGGCCTGGGCGTCCACTTTGTTTACCAAGCCGCTGGGGGCATTGATTTCAAACAGCCCCAGAAACGACAGGCCGAACACCACGAAAATGACGAAGGACAGCAGGTTGGGCAGCCAGTGGGAGCTGATGAGGTTAGCCGCATCGGCCCCGAAAACCAGGCTCAGCACCACTCCCACCCCCGTGTAGATGGCTACGATGGACAGCCCGTAGACCAGCGCTTTGGCTACGGCTTCGCCGCGGCTGCGGCTCTGCTTGGTAAACAGCGAAATGGTCATGGGCAGCATGGGGTACACGCAGGGCATGAGCACAGCCACCAGCCCGGCTCCGAAAGCTAGCAGCAGATACTTCCACAAGCTCAGCACCACCCCGGCCGGCTGGTTGCTGGTGCCAGCGGGAACCGCTGCGGCAGCTACTGCAGCCGGAGCGGCAGCGGCCGGGCTGACCTCCGGCGTAACGGCCGGCGCAACCGGAGCAGCCGCCGCCTCTGGGGCGGTGGTAGCAGCTGGTGCGGTTTCGGTGGCAGGGGTTGCCGCAGGGGTGGGGGCTGGAGCCGTGGCCGGCCCGCCAGACGCCGGAGCTGGGGCAGCTTTGGGAGCCGTGGTAGCGGGAGTAGCAGCCGGGGCAGGTGGCACGGCGCCGCCGGTTACTTCCAGCGGCCCAAACGTAAGGGTTTCGCTGCCGGGGATGCAGCGGCCGTCCACGTCGGTGCAGGTCTGGTACTCCACGCCGGCCTTGATGGTAAGCGGGCCGGGCTGCAACACCCGGATGCGCTGCCGAATCTGGCCGGTCTTCTCGAAGTAGGTGACGTCGCCCTTGAATACGTCGTCGAATTTCTTCTTGGCCCCGATGGACTTGGGCGGCCCTACCAGCTCGTAGGCGGGGCTTTTCGGGAAGCTGAACGTAAACACCGTGGGCCCTAGGTCGGGGTCGAAGTCGGTGGCGTAGAGGTGCCAGGTGTCTTCCATCCGGGCATTTACTACCAGGTCCAGCTCTTCGCCGGCTTTCACGGTGGTTTTGCTCAGGGTAGTGCTCAGCTTGGTGGGCGTCAGCACCTGGGCGGGGGCGCGCAGCCCCAGTAGCAGCGCCAGCATCAGGGCCGGCAGGTAGGTATACAATCGAGTACGCATGTCAACAAAAAGAAACAGCCCGGCCACCAGCCACCGCAAACCGGCCGGCCCTACGGCAGAGGCAAAGAACGGCAGAAGCCCAGAAAGTAGCCGGGCGGGCTGCCTCCTGAACCAGAAGATACTACTTGGGGTTTCACCGAATTGGCTACGGCAGCCGCTACGCAGCAGCTCAACCGAACTGCTTGCCCTCATTCTCGTACTTTTGTATCATAAAGGAATGCAGACCGGTCGAGTCTTGCTTCCGCACCTATGGGCTTAAAAATATTGCTTACCCTCTTGCTGGTTTTGGCAAATGGGTTTTTCGTGGCGGCTGAGTTTGCTATTGTTAAAGTCCGCCTTTCGCAGATGGAGTTGCGCGCACAGGAGGGCAACTGGTTTGCCAAGCTCACGCTGCGCCTGCTACACAAACTGGATGCTTACCTCTCGGCCACGCAGCTGGGCATCACCATTGCCTCGCTACTGCTGGGCTGGATTGGGGAAGGAGTGGTGGTTGACATTGTACTGGCCATCGTGCATGGCCTGGGCTATGAAATGACCAATGCTGCCGCCCACAGCCTTGCCGTACCCATTTCGTTTGGCCTGATTACGTTCATGCACATCGTGTTTGGGGAGCTGGTGCCCAAGTCTCTGGCTATTCAGCGGGCTGAGATGACCAGCATGGTGGTGGCCGTGCCGCTACAGGCGTTTTACTTTCTCACCTTCCCCGTTATCTGGGTGATGAACAAGATTTCCAATGCCGTGCTGCGCCTGATGGGCGTTCAGCCGGCCTCGGAGCACGAGGTGCACACCACCGAGGAGCTGCGCCTGCTGCTCGACCAGAGCAAGCAGGGCGGGGAGCTGCAAGACTCGGAGCACGAGCTGATTGAGAACGTGTTTCAGTTTAATGACCGGATGGTAAAGCAAATCATGGTGCCCCGCACCAAGATTGTTGCCATCGACGTGAGCACCCCGCAGGATGCCCTGCTGGAAACGGTGTACAACGAAGGCTACTCGCGCATTCCGGTGTACGAGGGCAATATCGACAACATCGTGGGCGTGCTCTACGTGAAGGATTTGCTGCAAATCATTCGCCGCCAGGAGCCTATCGTGCTCAGCAAGATTATGCGGCCGGCCTACTTCGTGCCCGAAACCAAAAAGATTAACCGCTTGCTCCGTCAGTTTCAGCGCAAGCACATGCACATGGCCATCGTGTCCGACGAGTTTGGCGGAGTGTCGGGCATTGTCACCATCGAGGACATCATGGAGGAGCTGGTCGGCGAAATCCAGGACGAGTACGACAATGAGGTGCCGGTGGTGGAAAAGGTGTCGGACAACGAATACCGCGTCAACACCGCCACGCCCATCCCCGATGCCAACGAGTACCTCCCTTACCCTCTGCCCGAGGGCGACGACTACGAAACCGTGGGCGGTTTGCTCAACGTCATCTACGGCAACATTCCGGAAGTAGGCGACGTGGCCGTGCTCGACAACTACGAGTTCCGGGTGCTGAAACGCTCCCGCCGCGCCGTGGAGCTGGTGCAGCTCCGCGTAACCGACACCGCCGAGCGCGAAGTAGAAGCCGATGAGACGCTGGCACTGTAACTGTCGGTCCACTTACCTCCCAACAAGAAAGGCTCCGCAAGTTGCGGAGCCTTTCTTGTTGGGAGGTTGGGATGATAAAAACGGGTTAGTTGCCGTTGATTAGTGCTACAATCAGCAGGATGATGCCTACGATGAAAGCCAGGAAGCCAATCAGGGCAATCAGCCCGATACCGGCCGCGTAACCCAGCAGCCATAGCAAGATGCCCACGCCAGCCACAATAGCGGCGCGGCCAGCCTTTGACTGCGCCTCGGTTGCGGAAGCCGTTTCCTGGTGCTTGCGGAACTGCTTAACTACTTTGGCAGCTACTTTCTTTTGCAGGGCGGTGGCCTTCTTGGCCGGAGCCGAAGACGCCGCGGCTACTTGAACTTTAGCAGGAGCTTTGGCGGCTACCTTCTCTGCCCGTTTAGCGGGCTGAGCTACTACCGCAGCGGTGGCCTGCTCGGGGGCTGCCGGAGCAGCCTGGGGGGCTGGCGCTTCGGGCCGGGCGGCCGCTACAGTGCCGTGGTAAGCCGAGGCAGCGGGTTTAAACGCATAATGAGAACGGCTGCACGACGCCAATGAAGCAACGGCCATGCACCCGGCAACGAGGTAAGAGTAAAATTTGGTCATAGAAAAAGAGGTAGAAAATGGTGAGCGGCAAAGCTACATCGAATAGCTGCCACCGACAATAGCTACCTGACAGGTTATTGACTTATTCCGTTGTTTTTTCTTTGAACCAGCTGGCATACAGCACATAATTATCGGCCGTGCGCAGCATGTTCCGGCGCTGCTCCTCACTAACTAGCTTGATGCGGCGGGCCGGCACGCCGGCGTAGAGGTAGCCCGGCTCGCACTGAGTATTTTCCAGCACCACAGCCCCAGCCGCAATGATGCAGCCCGCTCCCACCACGGCGTGGTCCATCACAATAGCCCCCATACCGATGAGCACGTCGTCCTCGACGGTGCAGCCGTGCACAATGGCCTTGTGGCCGATGCTCACGCGGGAGCCGATGGTGGTGGCCGCCCGCTGGTAGGTGCAGTGAAGCACGGCCCCGTCCTGCACGTTGGTTTTGTCGCCGATGCGGATACGGTTCACGTCGCCGCGCACCACGGCATTAAACCAGAACGTGCACTCAGCTCCGCACACCACGTCGCCTGCAATGGTGGCATTATCAGCCAGGAAACAATCGGGGCCAAATTCGGGCAAGACGCCGTTAACGGGCAGGATAAGAGCAGGCATGAGGTGAGTTAGTGGGTTGCAAGGATAAACATTTGCCTGACCAGTCACCACTTCACCATCCGCTTCCACGTGCCCTTTTCCCAGTTGTACTTGAGCGTGCTGGGCAGGGCTTGCCAGAAATATTTGCTGGTTTCGACGGCAAAGCTGGGCTGCATGTAGCAGTTGATGGTGCACCCCTCGCACTGGGGCAGGCGGCCTTCCAGGGCGGCCAGGCGCTGCACTGCGGGCGAATGGTAGAGCTCGAAAAGCTGCCCATTGATGGGAAATTTCTGCTCGCCGAGGTGGTAGCAGGGCAGCACCAGCTCGTTGCTGGGCGAAACGACCAGGGTGGTGCTGGCCGCCCGGCACACGGGCGCGGCCACGTGGTTGCCGCCGTCGCGGCGCAGCTGCACGAAAGCCTCGTTCAGGTATACGCCCCGACGCTTGCCAAAAGCCGAGAGGTAGTCAAGCTCCTCGCTGGTCAGCTGTTCCCCGGTTTCCACGCTGTTGTACTCGAACGCCGGGTTCAGGATAAGCAGCAGCTTGTTGGGCTGGGTGATTTCCTGGTACACCTTTTCCAGGTCCTGTAGGTTCTGGCGGAAGACGGTGAACAAGATATCGGGCCGCTCGCCCAGCTCGCGCGCCACCCGAATGCTTTCCAGCACAAAATCGTAGCAGGCTACGCCCCGGCCCCGGTCGTGCACTTCTTTTTCGGAGGCGTCCAGGGAGAAGTGCAGCATATCTACTTTGCCCCGCAGGCGCTCGGCGTACTTGGGGTAAAGCAGGCAATTGGTGGTGAGCGTAGTGATAAAGCCCATGTCGTGGGCCAGGCCCACAAACTCGTGAATCTGGCGGTGCAGCAGCGGCTCCCCACCCGTAAAGTCCACCACCGACACGCCCAGGCGCTTCAGGTCCCGCAGGTTCTGCTCCACATCTTCCAGCCGGATATAGGGCGAAGGTTTTTCCCAAATGTCGCAGAACGAGCAGCGCGCATTGCACCGGTAGGTGACGTAGTAGTTGCACAAAACCGGATGACGAACCAAGCGCATAATCTTTGGGCTGCAAGCTTTAAGCTGCAAGCTACAAGCTTGTAGCTTTCGACGGCCGGAGTTGCCCCAGGCGCCAGTTGATTTCCACCAAATAGCTTGTGGCTTGCCGCTTACAGCTTGTAGCTACCTTAGTGCGGCAGCTTGCCCCAGGCCGCATTCCACTGGGTGGGCGTGGCGGCTAAGGCCTCGGCGGTAGCCGGACCGTAGTGCTCCTGGTAGTAGTTGCAGAAGCCTTTGAGCGGACAACGGGCGCAATTGGGTTTCAGGAAAAAGCAAATCTGCTGGCCGTGCCAGTAGTTGTGCTTATGAAAGTTGTAGAGCTGCTCGGCATCCGTGGGCAGCAAAGCCAACAGCACCGCGTGGGCCTTCTCCACCGATACTTTAGGCCCTAGAAAACCTACCCGCTGAGCCACGCGGTGCACGTGCGCATCCACGGGCAGCACAGGCTTGCGGAAGTTGAACAGCAGCACCAGCGAGGCGGTTTTCAAGCCGATGCCGGGCATGTCGGTCAGCCACTGCATAGCTTGCTCCAGCGGCCAGTCGGCCAAGAAATCCAGCATGAACTCGCCCCCGGTCTGGGCCTGAATTCGGCGCAGCACTTCCTGAATGCGCGGGGCCTGGGTATCGGGCCAGCGCGTAGTGCGGATGGCGTGGGCCAGCTCCGCAGTAGGCGCCGCCAGCACCCCGGCCCAATCCCCGAAGGCTTCCAGCATCCGGTCGTAGGCCAGCTCCTCGTCGGCGTGGGTGGTGCGGTGCGAAAGGATGGTGCTAATCAGCTCCCGCATGGGCGTGCGCCGGGGCGCCGTGGGCACAGGGCCATAAAATTCGTGCAGAATCTGGTGGTCGGCCAGGGCCTTATCAGCCGGCGGCGAGGTGTAGGTAACGGCGGGAGCAAGCATAGCTGCTTGTACCCGGTGGCCGAGCTTGAGGTTGCAAAACGAGGGGAATGAGGGAATGAGGTGACGGTGGTCAGCCCCAGCGGGGCGGCATGTCGGTAGTAAAGAGTGAAGCAGAAAAACGTTGAAAGCCCTAGCAGGATGACACTCAACGTCTGCGGACGGTGGGCGTCGCCCTGCTGGGGCTTATATTTCCTGTTGACTTGTTTTCTACCAACATGCCGCCCCGCTGGGGCTTGGCTCACACAAGAGGTGGCGCTTTTCTACCGACTTATACCGACATACCGCCCCTACGGGGCTGCCTCTTACCTCATCCTCACCACCTCATTTACTCGCTTCGCAATTCTGCCGCCGTAATGGTCCGTTCCCAGAGCTGCTTGCCGGCGGCGCTGAACGTGCGGAGCACCAGGCGGCGCTCCTTTAGCGGCCCCTGCACGTCGATGGTGCTGAAGTTGCGTTCCAGCACCAGGGTGCCGGGTACACGGCCGGTGTTGGCTTCGGTGGTGGCGCCGGTGGCTGCGCTGCTGGTCAGGGGCGAGGCCGTGAAGTCGTAGAGTGGGTAGCGGCCAGGGCGTTCCAGCTTGGTCAGCTCGGTGTGGTGCCGGTCGCCGCTCAGGAACAGCACCCCAGGAACGTTGCGGTCCGACAGAGCTTGCAGCAGCTGGGCGCGCTCCTGCTCGTAGTTGCTGTAGTTCTCAAACACTCTGGCCGGATTGAGCACCTGCCCGCCCACGGCCACTATTTTGAATGTGGCCTGGCTGGAAGTGAGGGCGTCGAGCAGCCACTGCAGCTGCGATTGGCCGAGGTAGTCTGCTTCGGCCGTTTTGTACTTGTTGGGCGCCCGGAACCACCGGTCGTCGAGCAGGAAAAACTGCACGTCATTCCACTGAAACGTGCCCGTAATGCCGCCCCGGCGGTCGGCGGCGCCCAGGCCGTAGTTGGGGTTCGCCCAAAACAGCCGAAAGGCTTCCAGGGTCAGGTCCTTGTAGGCGAAGCTGCGGTCCGAGTCGTTGGGGCCGTAGTCGTGGTCGTCCCAGATGGCGTAATGGTGCACGCTGCCCAGCAGGGGCTGTAGCTCGGGCACGGCCCGCGAGTGGGTGTAGCGGTGGCTGATGCCGGTGCGGGTGTTCCAGTCAGCCTCGCGCAGGTAGGTGTTGTCGCCCAGCCACAGCATAAAGTCGGGCTTCTGCTGACCAATAGCCGTGAAAATGCTGTACTCGCCGCCGTAAGCCCGGCCGGGCCGGTCGTACACGGGCTCGTTCACGTACACGCAGCTGCCGAGGGCCAGCCGAAAATCGGCGGGGTCGGTGCGCCACTGCCACAGGGCCTGGCTCTGAAAGGCCAGCGGATACGCCACCGGAAACGGCTTACCGTTCAGGTACAGGGCATACGTGTAGCGGCGGCCGGGCTGCACCTGGTTGGCCAGCAGGTGAGCCGTATACGCCCGCGCGGGCGTGGTGCGCACTGCCGCGGTGCGCCATTTTGTGGCGGGCTGGCCGGCTTCCCAATACTCTATTTGTGCGGTAGCCGGGCCGGTGGTTTGCACCCACAACATCACCTCGCGCATCTCGGAGTAGCCCACCATGGGCCCTGCTTGCAGCAGTCCGGCCGGGGCTACTGTCGCCGCAGCCACTTTGGGCAACTGGGCCGGGGCTACCAGCGGCAGCAGGCCCAGCACCACACTAACAACCAGCTTTTTCATCACCACGAAGATACGCATCCGTTCCTGGCTCGTCGCCTGGCCCCTGCACCACGCCCGTACCCCATTACACAAAAAACGGCGGCTCCTGCATCAGGAGCCGCCGTTTCAGCAGTTGTGCGTTGGCAATTAGATGGTGCCGCGCTCAGCTGCTTTCTTCAGCTTTTCATTGGCGTAGATGGCCACTTCCACGCGGCGGTTGGCCCGGCGGCCAGCTTCGGTCGAGTTGTCGGCAATGGGCTGGCGCGAGCCGTAGCCGGATACCTGGAAGCGCGAAGCGTCTACCCCTTGCGCCTGGGCATAGTTGGCTACGGCCTGAGCCCGGCGCTGCGAAAGCGGGTTGTTGATGGCATCGGTGCCGGTGTTGTCGGTGTGGCCCTCCACCAGCACGTTGGTGTCACCGTACTTGATCAGGGTTTGGGCCAGCTCCCGGATGTTTTCCTGGGCGGCGGGAGTAAGAGACGACGAGTTCTTGGCGAACAGGATGCCTGAGTCGAAGGTGATTTTGATGCCTTCACCTACGCGCTCCACTTTGGCACCGGCCATTTCGCGCTGTAGTTCAGCGGCTTGCTTGTCCATGCGGCGGCCGATAAGGGCACCGGCACTGCCACCCACTGCGGCACCGATAATAGCCCCGCCGGCCGTGCTGTTTTTGCCGCCAATTACGCGGCCCAGTACCCCGCCTACTACGGCGCCACCACCCGCACCCAGCAAGCCGCCCTTCAGGGTTTTGCTCATGGGCTTTTTGGTTCTGGGCGTATCCTGGGCCTGCACTACGCTGGTGCCGAGCAGCAGCACGGCCAGCAACAAGGCAAAAAACGAACGGAGATTTTTCATGGTAAGGAAGTTTGTGTGTTGGTGTGAATCTGTTGTAGTCAGGCAGCACGCATCTGTTTAGTGCAAAAATTCGCCGCTACCGTCATGTTGTTGAATGAACTTTTGCAACCACCTTGCCAAAAACGTTTCAGCTTCGATAAAATTATCCAGAAGCTGTATTTTAAGCTTCCTACCGTAAACCACTGCCCGCAGCAGTAGTTGCACTCTTGCTTTGCGCCAAAACAGCTCCACCCACCAGCTCACTTGTCATCCTCGGAAAGTCCTGTTCCAGCTCAGCCGCCACACCGAACCGGAGCCCAGCTTGCCCGCCAAGATCTATAAAAAAAGGCTACTCCTGCGAGTAGCCTTTTAAAAAAATCAGCTGAAGCTGCGGTAAGAAGCTTACAGACGGCCTTCTTCGGCAGCCTTTTTCATTTTCTCATTGGCGAAGATGGCCACTTCCACGCGGCGGTTGGCCTGGCGGCCGGCCTCGGTGGTGTTGTCGGCAATGGGGTCCGACGAGCCCAGCCCTTTGGTTTGAATCCGGCCGGCTTCAACTCCCTGAGCTATGGTGTAGTTGGCTACGGCCTGAGCCCGGCGCTCCGACAAGGGGTTGTTGATGGCGTCGGTGCCGGTGTTGTCGGTGTGGCCTTCCACGAGGATGTTGGTGTCGGGATACTTCTTGAGGATTTCAGCCATTTTCTGAATCTCGCTCATTGAAGCCGGGCGCAGGTCGCTCTTGTTGGTGTCGAACAGAATGCCCGAGTCGAAGGTGATTTTGATGCCTTCGCCCACGCGCTCTACTTTAGCGTTCTGCATGTCGCGCTGCAGTTCTTCGGCCTGCTTGTCCATGCGGCGGCCGATGAGGGCCCCACCCGTACCGCCCACGGCGGCCCCAATGATGGCGCCAGCGGCCGTACCCGATTTGCCACCGATTACGCGGCCCAATACGGCTCCGGCAGCAGCTCCGGCGCCGGCCCCAATGGCCCCGCCTTTGGCTGTGCGGCTCACGCCCGTTTTGCGGGCTCCCGTGCCGTTGCCGTCAGGCAGGTTGCCGGAGTTGGTGGTTTGTTGCGAAGAGGCGCAGGAGCTGATGAACAGCACCAGGGCCATGAGCAGGGTCAAGAGAGAAGTACGAGAAGTCATCGTGTTGAAACTAGGTGAGAGAAGTAAGGGAGAAATGTCGGTTGACGCAGGTTCTTACTGGAGTTGACCTGAAAAAGTTGGCTTACCACGCCCCACCGGATATAGCGCCCTAGTGCTGAGCTGAAAAGAAGGGCAACCACAGAAAAAGCCCGTCAGACGCGTCCACTGCTCGTCTGACGGGCTTTTTCCAAAAAGCTTGCCGAAAAAACGTGGTCTGCTTACACGGCCACGGAGGCCGCTACCGGTTCCGGCACCGGTACTTCGGCCGGGCGCAGCATGGTGAGCAGGTCGGTGAGGCGCTGCTTGAGCTCCTTGCGGTCCACGATGAAGTCAAGAAAACCGTGCTCCAGCACAAACTCCGCGCTCTGAAACCCCTTGGGCAGGTCCTTGCCGATAGTTTCCTTGATGACGCGGGGCCCGGCAAAGCCAATCAAAGCCCCCGGCTCGGCAATGTTGAAGTCGCCGAGCATGGCGAAGGAGGCCGTAACACCGCCGGTGGTAGGGTCGGTGAGCAGAGAAATATAGGGCAGGCCGGCTTCCGACAGCAGGGCCAGCTTGGCCGAAGTCTTGGCCATCTGCATAAGCGAGTAGCCGGCCTCCATCATGCGGGCCCCGCCGGAGCGCGAAATCATCAGGAAGGGCAGGCGGTGCTGGCGGGCGTAGTCGATGGCGCGGGCAATTTTCTCGCCCACCACCGAGCCCATGGAGCCGCCAATGAATTTGAAGTCCATGCAGGCTACCACCAGGCCCAGGCCGTTGAGCTGGCCGTGGGCCGAGCGCACGGCGTCCCGCAGGCCGGTGCTCTTCTCGGTGGCCGCTACGCGCTGCGGATAGGCCTTGGTATCTACGAAATGGAGCGGGTCGGCCGAGCGCAGGTCGGCGTCCAGCTCGGTGTACTCGTGGTTGTCGAACAGGAAGTCGAAGTACTCGGCGGCGTCAATCCGGTCGTGGTGGTTGCACTTGGCGCACGTGAAGAGCAGGCGCTTGTGCTCGGCCATGGTGGCTACGGTTTTACACTCGGGGCACTTGTACCACAGGCCGTCGGGCGTCTCCTTCTTCTGCTCCGTGGGCGTGACGATGCCTTTCTCTACGCGCTTAAACCAAGACATGCGAGGAAAATTAAAAGTAGTGGTAACGAGAGGTGAGCAGGTAAAGGTAAGCAGGCCCGCGGGGTTTCGGTCCGGCTACCGGCGCGGGCCCGGCGGTACATAACCAGCCCGTCCTACCCAAACGCACAAAAGTAGCCGAATCCCGGAACTACACCAGTGCCTCATCCCAGGCCGCTGGCAGCTGGTGCGGGCTGGTGGCAGCTGTTTACGGCGCCTGTAGCTTGCACGATGCAGCGCCGGGCCCGTACCTTGCCGCGGGGTAGCCGGCTGTAGACTGGCAGGCCTCGTTTTTGGTGCTGAAACGTGTTTTTTCTGTGAAAAACTTTTCCTCTTTCGCTCTGGCTGGAGTGCTCCTTACGGCGGCTACGGCCCTGCCCGGCTGCGTGGCTTCCAAGAAATACGACGACCTGAAAGCCCGGCAGGCCGCCACCGAGCAGGCCCGCGCCGACGTGGAGCGCCAGCAGCGCCAGGCGGTGGCGGAGCTGAAAAAAGCCACCGACGAGCTAACCGAGCTGCGCCTGCAAGCCCGCCGCCTCCAGGACGACTCCACTGCCACCGGCCGCAACTTGCGCCGCACCCAGCAGCTCTACGCCCAGCTCACCGACTCCTACGACCGGCTGCTGAAAAACTCCGACCGGGCCATGGCCGATAAATCGGCCGACTACAACAAAGTAGCCAAGGACCTGGCCCGCCGCGAAGCCGAGCTGGGCGAGCTGGACACCAACCTGAAGAAAAGCCGCGCCGACATCGACAAGCTGACCCAGGACCTGACGACCCGCGAGGCCAAGCTGGCCGAGCTTACCACGGCCCTGGCCGAAAAAGACCGGGCCGTGAACGACCTGCGCACCAGCGTGGCCGCCGCCCTGCGCGGCTTTCAGGGCACCGACTTGCAGGTGCAGATGAAGGACGGTAAGGTGTACGTGTCGCTGTCGGAGCAGCTCTTGTTTAAGTCGGGCTCGACGAAGGTGGACCCCAAGGGCCAGGAGGCGCTGAAGCAGCTGGCCGCCGTGCTCAACACCCAGCCCGACGTGAACGTGGTGATTGAAGGCCACACCGACAACGTGCCATTCAGCCGCCCAGCCGGCGCCATGCAGGACAACTGGGACCTGAGCGTGCTGCGCGCCACCGAAATTGCCCGCCTGCTCACGGCGGGCGGCGTGGCCCCGGCCCGCGTCACGGCCTCGGGCCGCAGCCAGTACGTGCCCGTCGCCCCAAACGACACGCCCCCCAACAAAGCCCTGAACCGCCGCACCGAAATCATTCTGACGCCGAAACTGAACGAGCTGCTCAAGATTCTGGACTCGAACTCGACGACGACGGGGAAGTAGGGCTTATACTTCCCCTCGTCAGCGGCCGGGCTGCCAGCAGAGGCCACCCGTTTGGCCGAGAAACCCAGCCTGGCTCCTGCGCCCGAGCGGCCCGGCGCCGCGCCAGCCAGAACAAGGCAGCCGGTAGATGCAGCAAGTAACTGCCAGCTGCACCCCCTCGTTTAGGAGTGAAACACCTTAGAAGCTAGTAGAGTTGAAGCTGTTTAGAAAGTTGATGGACCGTCCTGCTGAGCGCAGGCGCAGCCGGAGTCGAAGCATCTCTACCGGGGGTAACTCTACTCGTACGGGCGAAACGGCTATCAGCAACGAAGCGGTAGAGATGCTTCGCCTTCGGCTGCGCCTGCACTCAGCAGGACGGTCCGGTATGTTTTATATGACTTCCTAAACAGCTTTGGTAGCTAACCAGTTAGTCAGGTTGCTGTAGCGACGTGCCCTGTGGCCACGCCTTTCTGCGGTCCGCGTCTCAGCGTCGGAACGATTACCGTTCTAGTGGCGCGGACGACGAGACGCCAAGGGTAGCGTCGCTACAGGGGCCAGACGCTGTACCAGCTACCGCCAACCGCTGCTTCTTAATTTCTCACCTACTTAACTTTTCTTATGCCAATGGCTGAAGTAAAAGCAATGGCTGCCAAGGAGGCTCACGGCCTCCTCGAACCGTTTAGCTACGACCCCGGCCCTCTCGGTGCCGAGGAAGTAGACATTGCCGTGGAGTACTGCGGCATCTGCCACTCCGACCTGTCGATGCTGGACAATGAGTGGGGCATCAGCACCTACCCGTTCGTTCCCGGCCACGAGGCCATCGGCCGCATTGTGGGCCTAGGCGAAACAGCCGAGAAGAAAGGCCTGCACATCGGTCAGCGGGTGGGCGTGGGCTGGAACGCCAGCAGCTGCCTGCACTGTGACCCTTGCCTGCAAGGCAACCAGCAGATGTGCACCAGCGGGCAGCCTACCATTATCGGGCGGCACGGGGCCTTTGCCCAGCAGGTGCGCAGCCACTGGCTCTGGGCCGTCCCCATTCCGGACGGCGTAGAGCCCGCCGATGCCGGCCCGCTGCTGTGCGGCGGCGTCACGGTGTTTGCTCCTCTGCTCGACTACGTAAAGCCGACTGACCGGGTGGGCGTGTTCGGCATCGGCGGCCTGGGCCACATGGCCATTATGTTCCTGAAGGCCTGGGGCTGCGACGTTACGGCCTTCACCTCCAGCCCAAACAAAATGGAGGAAGCCCGCTCCTTCGGGGCCACCCGCACCGCTTCGAGCACCGATGCCGCCGAGCTGAAAAAACTAGCCCGCACCTTCGACTTTCTGCTGATTACGGCCAACGTGTCGCTCGACTGGAACGACATCATCGCCATGCTCAAGCCCAACGGCAAGCTGCACATCGTGGGGGCCGTGCTGGAGCCCATTCCGGTGGCCGTGTTTCCGCTGCTGCTGGGCAACCAGTCGGTGGGCGCCTCGCCCAACGGCAACCGCGCCCAAACCGACAAGATGCTGCGCTTTGCCGCTCAGCACGGCATCAAGCCCCTAACCGAGCACTTTCCCATGAGCGAGGCTAATGCCGCCATGGACCACCTGCGCTCCGGCAAGGCCCACTACCGCATCGTGCTCGACATGAATCTATAAGGAATCCGGAATACCGAGCACAAAAAACGGCCTCACCACTTGGCGATGAGGCCGTTTTTTATGGTCCGGACGCCCGCTCACAGCCAGGCCAGCACCCATTAGATAAGCCAACCCAACTGCCGTGCCGCACGCAGAGCCGTTGCGCTGCCTAGTCTGCGCTCCGAATGTGTTGGTTCTTAGGCAGCTTTCGTTACCGGATTACTTTATAAGGAGCCATAAGCCGGGTAAGCAGCTCGTGCAGGGCGACCGGGCCGTCGGGGCCATAGAGGAAGCCGTGGCCGCCGCTGGGCCTCGTCAGGAAGTGCCACTGCGAGGCCTGGGCGCGGTGCTGCTCGTAAATAGCCTGCACCTTCTGGTAGGCAAACACCTGATCATCTTCTGCATTCAGTGAATACATCGGCGCGTTGCCGCTTAGCTGTTTGAAGTTCAAAGAACCCAGTTGGCTGGTGGGCATGGCCGACAAGGCATAGAAGCCGGCAAACCCGGCGGGCTGCTGGCAGGCAAACCAGAAGGCCGCCGTGCCGCCGTTCGACATGCCGCCCAGGTACACGCGCCGGGCATCCACGTGGTAGCGGGCTTTTACTTGCGCCACCATGCGCAGAATGTTGGTAAGAGCCGCCTGCTGCTGCAACCACCCGAACGACTTGCGCCCGAACGGGTAAAGCACCAAAGCCTGCTGCCGGTCGGCGGCGGCGAAGATGGGCTCCTCCGCCACATCGGGGTCCTGGTGCTGAAACTGCGGGGTGCTCACAATGCCGCCGTGCAAATACACCAGCAGGGGCGCGGCCGTGGCGGGCTGGTAGCTGCGCGGCACGTACACCAGGTAGGGCACCTGCACCGTATCGACGGGAGCGTAGTACATGGCAAAACCCGGCGCGGCGGCGCGGTAACGGCCCTTGGCCTCGGCCGGTGCCAGGGCGCGCTTCCGGGTATCGGTCAACCACTGTGCCGAGGCGCGGCGGGCGGCGGCTTCCCGTTCGGCCGCAACGCCCCGCATCTGCGTAATGAAGCGTGTCCATTCCGGTGCGGCGTGCAGAGCGGCCATTCCCTCATCCTTGGCCATGTTGTCCACGTCGCGGGGCGTAACAGCGAGGTTAGGGTGCCGCGGCAGGCGGAGCAGCCAGTGCAGGGCTAGTGGTTCCTTGCCCGGACAATGGGCCGCGGCTGCCGCGCCGGCATACAGGTCGTAAGGCCCGGTCTTGGTGCTGTCGGCGAAGGCGCGCGTGAAGAGGTCGGTAGCAGCGCAGTAGTTTTTCTGCCCCAGTAGTCCGGCGGCCTCCTGCAATAGCTGGTCGTAGCCCTGCGCCCAGCTGCTACGCCCGGTAGTGAGCACTACACTCAGTACAATCAAACACGAGACAAAACGCTTCATTAGCTTATACCGTTGGTTTCATGCGTCAGATAGTGCTCTGCCCCTGAGCGTTGCCTGGCAATGAAATAAATAACTGAGGCTGTTTAGCAAGTCACCTTGGGTGACTTCCTAAACAGCCTCAGTAGCAGCACAGCAAAAGCCAAGCAACAGGACGGCCTACTTGCCCACGGTCAGGTTCAGGCGGGCGAAGTAGAAGGCGCCGTTGAAGCCGAACTGGTTGGGGTTGTAGAGGGTCCGGCCGCGGTTGGTGTTGTCGAGGTTGGAAACGTAGCTGGTGCCGTCCACGGCAAAGTTGTTGGGGTTGTTGCGGGGGTTGATGCGGTACTGGTCGGGGTAGACGTCAAAGATGTTATTGGCCCCCACGGCCAGCTGGAGCTGGCGCAGCAGCTGAAACGTCAGGGTGGCGTCGGTAACCCACTTGGCCGAGAACGTCTGGTCGATGCTGGAGAACAGGAACGGGTTGGGGTTGGCGGCCGTGGGCTCGGGGTTCACGCGGGCGTCGCGAAACACTACTTCGCCGAAGCGCACGGTGCGCAGCTCCAGGCCCAGCTTGCCCAGGGTGTAGTTGGCGGCCAGCACAATTTTGCTGCGGGGCTGCGCGTCTTCGAGGCGGCCGGTTTGCTGCCGGTCAAAGAAGATGGTGCGCAGAACGGGGTCGGCCAGCTGACTGGGGACGTTTACGGAGCGCACCTCGGTTTCCGTGAGGTTGGCCGCCGCCGTCAGGTTCAGGGTACTTTTTGCGCCTATGGTCAGCCGCTCGTTGGCCACGATGTCGATGCCGCGGGTGCGGGTATTGATGGCGTTGGCAAAGAACTGCACGATGCCCACCTCGGTGGCTCCGGCTGCATTCAGGTAGCCTGCTACCAGCGGGTTGGTGCGGTTAAACTGGGTGCTGAGCGCAATCCGGTCATCGATGTCAATCTGGTAGGCGTCCACGGTAAGCGTGGCCGTGCGCGCAATGCGCGCCGTTAGGCCCAGGCTGTAGTTTTTCGAGGTTTCCTGCTTTAGAGAGCCTACGCCAAACTGCCGCACAATGGGGTTTTCGTTGTTGGCCGTCAGTACGGTTTGGGGGGCGCCCTGCACAAACTGGGTGCTTTGGTTGGTGAAGTAGCGCTGCTGCAAGGAGGGCGCCCGGAACCCGTTGCTGATGTTGCCGCGCAGGGCCACGTCGTTGAGGAAGTTGAAGCGGACACCCAGGCGGCCACTCACGTTGCTGCCGAAGTCGGAGTAGTTTTCGGCGCGGCCAGACAAGCTCACCAGCAGGCGCGGGGTGATGTCGCTTTCAATTTCGGCGTAGCCGGCCACGTTGGTGCGCGTGCGGTTCAGCTCGTTGCTGGGCTGAAACCCCGGAAACACCTGTGCTCCGGCCGCGGCCGGCCCTAACACCGGCGAGCCATTGGCGGCCGTGCCGGTGCGCGCAATGCGGCCGCCGTTCCGGTACGAGTCCGGCTCACCCGCTCCAATCTCATACTCATCTTCCCGAAACTCGCCGCCGAAGGCAATGCTCACCGACTCCACGCCGCTCAGGTCGCGGAACTGCCGCGTAAAGCTCAGGTTGGTGGTGTTCTGGCGGAAGTAGATGCGGCCGGCGTAGAAATTGCGCGGGCTGGTGCCCAGGGGCAGGGAGGCATTCACGGAGTTGGTCACGTTGAACTCCATGGAGTTGGAGCCCCACACGTTGCTCAGGTCCCAGCCGAAGCCCAGCACCTGGCCTCGCACCCCCGCCAGCACCGACCGGTCGATGATAGTAGGCTCGATGAAGGGCAGGAAGCCGTTGGGATAGTAGGTAGAGTCGTTTTGGGCGCTGAAGCGGCCGGGCAGGCGGGCAAAACCGGCAGCTTTGCCTTCGCGGCGCATCAGGCCGGCCGTGAGGTAAGCTTCCAGGCCCAAGCTGCGGCTCAGGGTGAAGCCGGCGTTCAGGAAGCCGCCGTAGTTGCGCTGCTCCGAGTTGCCGAAGCGCAGGT
Organism: Hymenobacter sp. YIM 151500-1; assembly: GCF_025979885.1. Lineage (NCBI taxonomy): Bacteria > Pseudomonadati > Bacteroidota > Cytophagia > Cytophagales > Hymenobacteraceae > Hymenobacter > Hymenobacter weizhouensis. The sequence continues at coordinate 4,688,036 of NZ_CP110139.1, read as the reverse complement.
TGCGGCGGTCGTAGCCGCGTTCGGCCACCAGGGCATCGTCGCGGCGCTTTAGCTGCTCGCGCAGGGCGGGCGTGTTGGCGTTAGCGGGGTAGTTGCCGTTGTTGTCGCCGAGGTAGATGAGCGGGGCCGTGTCCACGCCGCTGCGGTTGGTGTAGCCCCGGTTCAGAAACTGTCCGCTCAGGTCCACAAAGCCCCGGCCACCCAGGCCCAGGCCTACGTTGGCATCCGCCTGAAATAGCTCCCCGTCACTTTCCACGGTCTGGCCCGCAGTGGAGCTGGCCGTTACGCCGGTGGTGTCGTCCTTGAGCTGCACGTTGATAACGCCGGCAATGGCGTCGGAGCCGTAGAGGGCCGCCGCGCCGTCGCGCAGCACCTCAATGCGCTTGATGCTGGCCACCGGAATGGTGTTCAGGTCGGTGCCCACTGAGCCGCGGCCCACGGTGCCGTTCACGTTTACGAGGGCCTGGTTGTGGCGGCGCTTGCCGTTCACCAGTACCAGCACCTGGTCGGGGCCCAGGCCGCGCAGGGAGGCGGGGTCGAGGTGGTCGGTGCCGTCGGCAATGGTTTGGCGGCTGCTCTGGAACGAAGGCGCCGTAAACGTCAGCACCTGCCCCACATCGGTTTGGGCAAAGGCCCGGATTTCACGGGCCGAAATGACGTCTACCGGAGCCGTGGTCTGGATGTTGGAGCGCCCTTCGGTGGCCCGGGACCCGGTTACCACTACCTCGCTCAGGTCGGTGGCGCCGACTTGCAGCGTGACGGTGAAGGTATTGCGCTCCTGCACGGGCACCTGCTGGGCTACAAACCCAATGCCCGAAAAAATAAGCGTGGCGTCGGGCTTCACCTCCAGCACAAACTGCCCGTCGCTGTTAGTGGCCGTGCCGTTGTTGGTGCCTTTTTCCAGCACCGTGGCGCCTGGCACGGGCTCCCCGGTGGCGTTGAGCACGCGCCCGGAAACCGACAAGGTGCCACCCGACTGGGCGGCTGCCGCCAGTCCGGTCAGGACCAGCAGCACAAGCAGTAATAATCTTTTCATGCTCGAGAATAAATGAAAGGAAAAGGTGAGTAGATGAAGGAAAATGAATCAAAAAGCTACCGCGCAAACAACCACCCCAAGGCCCCTCCGCGGAAAGCAAGCAATACGACGACCTGCGGCCCCCAAACTGTCCCAAACAAGGCAAAGCCGACGCCGAGCGCCTATACGCCCGTGGCGCCCAACGATAACGCCGCCTACAAAGCTCAAAACCGGCGCCCGAACATTATCCTGATGCCGAAATTAAGCGAATTGTTTTCGACTCTGAACGCCGGCTCATCGGCTAAGATATCACGCAAGAAGGTCCGACTGGTGTAGTCGGACCTTTTCTCAGGGCAAAACTTGCTTGTTTTATTTATAGCGTCACGTTGGGGAGCGTCAACTGCCAGGCGCCGTGGGAGCCAAACGGCCTGGGGGCGGCCGAGGCTACCGGAACAACGACCGGAACACGGCAATGTGGGGCCCCTGACGCGCCGGGCGAGCCGGTACGCAACCCGGCCGCCGGGTTACTGCGGCTTGGCTTTTTGAGCCATTTCGCCCAGGTACTCGCCGCTGCTGAGGTGGCGGCGCCGAAAGCGCAGCGGGCGCGGGCCTCGGCCCAGCACCGTGGCCGCTTGCTCGTGGTCGAGGGCGCCTTCGTGGTGAGCCAAGAAAACGGTGGCCACGCCGTTGCCGATGAAGTTGGTGATGGAGCGGGCCTCGGACATGAAGCGGTCCACCCCAATCAGCAGGGCTAGCCCCTCGACCGGAACGACGCGCATGGCCGTGAGCGTACTGGCCAACACCACGAAGCCGCTGCCGGCCACCCCGGCCGCGCCCTTGCTGGTCACCATCAAAATGCCCATCATGGTCAGGAGCTGGCCCGCCGTCAGGTCGATGTGGAACACCTGAGCCAAAAACAAGGTGGCCAGCGCCAGGTAGATGGTGGTGCCGTCGAGGTTGAAAGAGTAGCCCGTGGGCACCACCAGGCCCACCACCGGCTGCGCGCAGCCCATGCCTACGAGTTTCTCCATCAGCCCCGGCAAGCCGGCTTCCGACGACGACGTGCCGAGCACAATCAGCAATTCGGCCTTGATGTACTTGAGGAAAGCCCAGAGGCCGATGCCGCAGTAGCGCAGGATGCCGCCCAGCACCACGAAAATAAACACGGCCATCGTCAGGTACACCGTGACCATGAGCTTGCCCAGGGGCAGCAGCGTGGCAATGCCGTACTTGCCGATGGTGAAGGCCATGCCCCCAAACGCCCCGATGGGGGCGAAAAGCATGACCAGGTGCAAGCCCCGAAACACGTACTTGGCGGCGGTTTTCAGCAGGTGAATTATGGGCTCGCGGCCGGCGTACTTGCTCAGCACCGTGCCCAGCACGATGGCCACCAGCAACACCTGCAGGGTGAGGTTGTCGGCCAGGAAGTCTCCCCACGAAAATTCGGTGGCCCGCTGCGTGTACTCGCCCACCTTGGCAGTGTTGAGCTTGCCCACGGCCACGCCCGCCCCCGGCCGCACCAGCGCCGCCACGCCCACCCCGATGAGCAGGGCCAGGGTGGTCACGATTTCAAAGTACAGCAGGGCCTTACCCCCGATGCGGCCCACTTTCTTCAGGTCGCCCATCGTGCTGATGCCGAGGGTGATAGTGAGGAAAATGATGGGGTTGATAAACAACTTCACCACGTCGATGAAGCGCTTGCCAAGTACTTCCATGCGCACGGCGGGCTCGGGCGCAAAATGGCCCAGCAGCGCCCCGGCCACAATGGCCAGCAGCACCCAAAGCGTGAGGTTGCGGGAAAGGCGTTGCAGGATCATGGCGGGGAAAAATTAGTGTTTTTTACCGGCAGCTTGCCCGAAATACTAGTCAACTTAGCTTGCCTTCTGGCCCTTGCCGCGCGCGGCTGGCCGAAAGCCAGCCGTTGGCGGCCCCTAGCGCAGCCACCAACCCAGCAAGGCCAGCAGCGGCAACGACAGCGGAATGCCCAGCCCCACCATTTGCGCCGCCAAGTCGGGGTTGAGCCCGTAGCGGGCGGCCAGGGCGGCAGCCGTGTTCATGGGGCCGATGGCGGCCCCTAACACGCACAGGTCCACCGCCAAGCCGTGCTGCTCGGACCACCCCTGGCAGGCTGCCCAAACCAGCAGCGGAGCCAGCCCCAACTTGTAGGCAAGGCCCAGGCCCAGCGCCCGGGCCTGGGCGCTGGGCACGACCAGCCGCAGCTGCAGGCCCACCGAAAGCAGGGCCACCACGGGATAAGCGAGGCTGAGGCGTTCGAGCACGGCGCGCACCAAGGGCGGGTGCTGGTAGCCCGCCGCGTGGGCCAGCCCCGCCAGCAGCGTTGCCACAAACGGCGGAAACCGCAGCACACTGGCCCCCATCGCGCGCCAGGATGGCTCGGCCGCGCCGTACCACGCCCCCACCCCCACGCCCAACGTCACGCAAATCAGCATCGAGCCGGCCAGGCTCATCACAATGCCCAGTTCCAGGCCCGGCCGGCCGTAGAGCAACTCGAACACGGGAAAGCCCACGAACGACACGCTGCTGATGCCGCCCGTGAGCACCAATGCCCCAACGGTGCCGCGGGGCAGGCCCAGCCGCCGCCCCGCCGCCGCAAAAAACAGCCAGCCCGCCCCAAAAACCAGCCAAGGCATGCCCACGGGCAACAAAAACCGCGCGTCGAACCGCGCCACCGCCAGGTGCAGAAACGTCAGCGCCGGCAGCAGCACCCAGATAAGCACTTGGTTCAGTACCGTGTGGGCATCGGCGGCCACCACCTGCCAGCGGCGCAACGCTGCCCCAGCGGCCAGGCACACAAACAGCAGCAGCAAGTTAGACATTGGCGGGGCTTGGCATTCGGGCTTGGGGAGTTGGGAACCGGGGCGTTAAGCCTCGCGGCTCCCAGCTCCACCGCGCCTACGTAATGCGCTAAAAGTAAACCGGTGAAGGTCTTTGTGTAAACTATTGATAACCAATGAAGCTGTTTAGAAAGTCGTTAAAAGCAGATTGAGACGTCATGCTGAGCGAAGTTGAAGCATCTCTACCGCTCCGTTAAACAGCTCTGGCGAAGCGGGAGAGATGCTTCGACTTCGCTCAGCATGACGGTCTTTTGACTTTCTAAACAGCTTCAATAAAAAGTCTAAGCTCTAAGTTCTCACTACTTAAAAGGTCAGGGAGAGGTTGGTGTAGTAATACGCACCGTTGAAACCGAACTGGGCCACGTTGCGTGAGTAGGGAATTTCGCCATTGGAATAACTGGCGAAGCGGCGGGCATCTACCCGGTCGGGGTACACGTTGGTTACGTTGTTGGCGCCTACCGTCAGCGACACGGCTTTGAACACGTTGTAAACCAATGCCACGTCGTACACAGCTTTGCCCTCAAACTCCTGGCTGATGTGGCGCACGTACCGGGCCGGCGTGCTCGCGGTGGCGGGGATGTTGTTGGGCTTCTCGTAAGCCACCACGGGCCCGAAGTAGGTGGCGCGCGGCGTGAGGCTGAACTTGCCCAGTTGGTAGGTAACCGAAAACAATACCTTTTGGCGCGGTTGCGACCGTTCGATCAGCCCGATACTTACCGTGTCGATGAGCAGCACGCGGTTGGGGGTGCCGGCCTGGAGCTGGGCAGGCGTGGCGCCGAAACGCGAAATTTTGGTTTCGTTCAGCGTGCCGGCCAGGCTGGCGCTCAGACGGCTGCGCTCACCGAAATTCACCCGGTACGTGCCCACCACGTCGATGCCGCGGGTGCGGGTGTCGATGGCGTTGGTAAAAAAGCGGATTTCGCTCAGGCCACGGAAGGGCACGCGCAGGGCCTCGATGCCGGTGCCGCCCGTCGTGCCCTGGGGCACGAGCAGCCGCTCGCTGTTGATGATACGGTCGCGGATGTCAATCTGGTAGGCGTCGACAGTCAGCGCGAAGTTATCGCCTAGCTGAGCGGCCAGGCCGGCGCTGTAGTTCCACGACGTTTCGGGCTTGGGGGCGCCGATGCCAATGCCGGGCAGGCGCGGGTCGTTGTTGCGCAGCTGCTTGGTTTGCACAATTTCGCCGGCCTGCACGGTGGAGGTGGTCACGCTGTTGAAGGTTTGCTGCAGCGACGGGGCCCGGAAGCCGCGGTTGATGGAGCCGCGCAGGGCCACGTTTTCGAGCACGTTGAAACGCGTGGCAAACTTGCCCGATATGTTGCTGCCAAAGTCGGAGTAGTTTTCGTAGCGCACGGCCGTGGTCAGTAGCAGGCGCTCGTTCACGTCGCTTTCCAGGTCCAGGTACACGCCCACGTTGGTGCGGGTGGCGTCGGTTTCGTCTTCGGGGGCGATGCCGGGCCGGCCGCTCGAGCCGGGGGCCTTGGCCGTGCGGGCGGGCGAGGTGGGCGTGGCGGGCGCGGGCCGGGCAAACTCGCCCACGAAGTAGGACTCTGGGCTGCCTTTTTCCAGGATGAACTGGTCGGCCCGGAACTGGCCGCCGAAAGCCAGGTTGAACGACTTGGTGCCGAGCAGCCCCCCGAAGTTGCGCGTCACGTTGATTTCGCTTGTGCTCTGGCCGAAGGCGCTGCGGCCCACGTAGAAATCGGTGGGCGAGGCCGCGCCCATGGAGGGGTTGGCGGTATTGTTGGCGTGCAGGTCGAGGTAGTTGTAGCCGTAGCCGCTGCTAAAATCCAAGTTCCAGCCCTCGGCCACCTTGCGGCTCAGGCCCACCACGGCTGAGTAGTCGTCGCTGCGGCCGGGTAGCTCGGGCAAGTAGCCGTCGGGGTGCACGGGACTGTAGTTGACGTTGTTGGGCTGGGCGTTGCGGAAAAACCCATAGGCCAGGATGTCTTTGCGCGAGTAGCCGCCAAAGCTGTACACCGTCCACCCGGCCGAGCCTAGGGGCAGGCCGAAGTTGTAAAAGCCCTGGTAGATGTCGGCCTGGTTGCTGCCGTACACGCCCACCTTGAAGGGCTGCCCTACCGACGGGTACACGCCCCGCTCGGCGCGTTTGGCGTTTTCGGCGGCGATTTGCGCGGCCGTGGGAGTGGCCGGCAGGGCCGGGAAAGGGGTGTAGATGCCGCCCACGTAGTTGTCGCTGCGGTTGGTCTGTTCCTGGCGCTGGTACTGCACGGTCAGGTTGAGGTAGCCGGGGTTGTCCGAGCCCAGCTTGAGGCCGTAGTTGGCGCCGGCCAGGTATTGTGCGCCGTCGCCTTCCTGGGTTATGCCGTACTGCACTTTGCCCGAAACTATGCCCGTGCTTTTGTTCAGGCCCAAGTTGATGACCCCGGCGATGGCGTCGGAGCCGTAGAGGGCCGCTGCCCCGTCGCGCAGCACTTCCACGCGCTCCACGGCCATTGTAGGAACAGCGTTCAGGTCAGTCACCACGGTGCCCGAACCCACGGTCACGTTCAGGTTCAGCGCCGAAAACTGGTGGCGCCGCTTGCCATCCACGAGCACCAGCACTTGGTCGGGCGAGAGGCCGCGCAGCGTGGCCGGGTCGGCATAGTTGGCCACCCCGTTCACGCCGGTTTTGGCTGAGTTGAACGAGGGCGAAGTGAACTGCACTTGCTGGCCCAACTCGACTTGGCCGGTGGCCTGCAACTCGCGGGCGTTGAGCACGTCCACCGGCACGGCGCTCCGAACGCTGGTGCGGGGCTGCCCGCGCGAGCCCACCACCACCACTTCATTGAGGTCGGTGGCGCTCATTTCCAGTTGCACGTCGAGCGTGTTGCGGTTGTTGACGGGCACTTGCTGGGGCATGAAGCCCAAGGCCGAAAAGGAGAGCGTGGCGTCGGGCGCAACGTCGAGCCTGAACATGCCTTCGCTGTTGGTGGCCAGGCCGTTGTTGGTGCCTTTTTCCAGCACGGTTGCCCCTGGTATGGCCTGGCCGTTGGCGTCGAGTACCCGCCCCGAGACGGATATTTTTCCGCTTTGGGCCGTGGCCGCCAACCCGCTCAGGATTAGCAGCACGAGTAGTAAGAGTTTTTTCATTCTAAAGGTGAGTGAAGTGGAAAGATTGGTATAGCAAGGGAAATGGTTGTAAGTAGTAAGACCTTAGAGCAGGAGTGCTGGCACCTGGTCGGTAATGCTTGGTGCTTAGTGCTTAGGGTTTAGAACCTAGAGCTTAGACCTTTTACTGGTTTTCAACAGTTTATCCGAAAGCTTTTGTCGGTTTGCCTGTGACGCACTGCTTGAGTGGCCGATCAAAAAGCAGATGGCCAAGATACTTAAGCAAAGTATTAATAATCAAATACTTACCTAATTTTTTAGGTCTACGGTATTACTCCTTAGTGGAGGCGGAACGTGAAGGGCAGCTCGTAGCGCACGGGCACCGCCCGCGACCCAATGCGGCCGGGCACCCAGTTGCCCGGCACGGTACGACAAACCCGCAAGGCTTCTTCGTCGCAGCCACTGCCTATCCCCCGCATTATTTTATGATCCGACACTTGACCCAGCGTATCGATAACGAAGCCCACCACTACCCGACCTTGAACTTCCCGGCTTTCGGCCTGCGCCGGGTACTTGAGCTTGGCTATGTAGGCAGCTAGGGCTTCGTGCCCACCGATAAACCAGGGAGCTTGGGTCAGCGGCGTATTGGTCCATTTCCCGGGTTCTGTTTCGGCCAGGTACTCCTTGTCATCGGGGCGACAGTAGACTAGCTTCCCAGCCGTATGGTCGTATTTCTGGGTTACTATCTGCTCGCCGTTGGCCGCATAGCTGTAATACTCCCAGACACCAACTTTCTGGTTTTTTTCCAGGGTGCCGCTTTCCCATTTTGTGGTACGCTGGCGCTGGGCTAAGACCAGTATCGGCAGCACAACCCAGGCAAGGGTAAACCAAAAACTACGCACCCACATCTTACTACGCATTAAAAGTAAGTCCCACTAACCAAGCCACTAAGCAGACACTATAAGCCTCAGCATCTTAACCAACACCGTGCGGCCGTCTGCGACAAGTATAAGTAAAATACCTTTTCCACAGACTAGTTTACTTTTCCACTAACCCAAGATTCCTTGTTTCAACCTACTATTCACCAGTATAATGCAGCTTGAGTTACTCTAAACTCAACAGTACCTGTATTAAAAAAATGTTATTACTGTACTTTTACCTGACTACCTGCAACTCAACACAAACGGTCTTCACTTGCGGCTTAGGCCCTACAATCCTGCTAGCAGTGCTGCGGCAATGGGTTGACCGCTACGTTGAGGCGCTGGCCGGGGGCGGGCAATAGCACGGGCACCGCAGGACCTGCGGCAGCCTACAGACCCTCTACTGGCTTGTACCAAGCGTGGAAAGCCACGTTGAATGTGTCCCAATATGGGAGCAGCAGCGGCCTGCCGCCTAAGGCATGGTGGGCTACTAGTGCCTCGTCGGGGCTCCTGTGAATATCCGCCCAAAGCTCGTCGTAGGCTTCGATTTTCCAACATAATCAGCTCGTAGGGCCCGTAGGCCGACCCAATTTCGCGGAAGCCCGCTTCGTAAGGGCCGGAGTCGCCGCCGAAAAAGGCGCGGTGCCGGGGGCCGAGGACGCACCAGGATGCCCACAGCGTGGTGTCGCGGGTGAGGCGGCGCCCCGAAAAGTGCCGGGCCGGCGTGGCGGCCAGCCGGTGGGTGCCGCCGGGCAGCTCCGCTTCCTGCCACCAGTCCAGCTCGGTTATCTGGGCCGGGGCACACCCCAGCGGCGCAGGTGGCCACCCACGCCCAGCGGGTAGTAAAAAGGCACACCGGTGCGGGCCAGCGCCTGAATGGCCGCCCGGTCGAGGTGGTCGTAGTGGTCGTGGGAAAGCAGCACGGCATCAAGCAGAGGCAGTTGGTCCAGGGGCAGCGGAGCCACGAGGAAGCGCCGGGGCCCGGCGCCCCGCACCGGCGACACCCGCCCGGCCCACACCGGGTCGGTGAGCAGGCGGCGGCCGTCCAGCTCCAGCAGCACCGTGGAGTGTCCCAGCCACGTCACGCGCAAGGCCTCGGCCGGTACGGGCGCGGCCAGAGCGGCAGCATCGGCCCGGAACGGCCCCAGCGGCCGGCGCGGCACCCGCTCCTCCCGGCCCGCCAGCCACCGCCGCAGCATCAGCCCATAGTTCATGGACATGCTGGTGGGAATGGTATTATGGTAGCGGCGGCCGTCGAAGCGGGAGGGAGTTTTCATGGTTGAGGCAATAAAAAAGCAAGGCCGTAATGGCCCTGCTTTCTAAGGTGACGAATGACAGCCGCGTTTACCTTGCAGCCCGTAGCCGGCCCCGTGCCAGATTATTGTACCTCATATTCCACATCGAAAGCCACCTGCACGCGGATAGCTCGCGGATTTACGGGATTTACAACATCAGCGGCATCCGCGCCTACCGATGCTGCAGAACCAAAAGTTAACATTCTATACCGGCTACGTTCCGGTATAAGCGGCGCAGCCGGACCAGCTGGCAGCACCTCAGCTATGGTCCTGATGCCCGCTAGTTTCAGCCCAGCCTGTTGAACAATATGCTGGGCTTTGGTGCGGGCGTCGGCCAGGGCCAAGCTCGCCACTTCAAGCCGAAAGGCAGCGAGGCGGGAGCTTAGTAGGTTGCTGACCACCACTTCATCAGCTCCGGTCTGAACCAGCTTGGGCAGCAACTCGTTAATTATTGCCGGCTTGTCGAGTGTTAGCTTGTACTGCGTAGTCAAATACACCGTCGAGTTAGTGGTCTTCGACCAGCCGCTACCACTTGCCATCAGGTTGTACACTACTAGCCGAGCCGGCTCAATTCGGTATTCGTTCAGCACCGCCAGCAAGCGGTCTTGCTGTTCGCGGGCCCGGTCGGCGTTGCGCACCTGGTCCTGGGCGCGGTAGGTCAGCAGCAGCTCGGCCGTTTCAGGGGCTAGTTCGCGGGTGGCCGAACCCCGCACGGCTACCGTTTTGGGTTGACTGGGCGTTTGCGCCCGCACTGTGGCGGAAGAGCAGATTCAGAACAGAGTCAGCAGACTTACTAGCTGCCACCGGTAGTCAATAACGTTTTTTCTCACAGTGAGCAAGGTAGCTCGTCTGTAACAGACCGCCAATCCTCTTCGGATATTATCAATTTAGCGTCACTACCCTGCAGAAACAGCGGCACCAGCTACTGCCGGTGCCGCTGTAGGTCAACAACGCAATTCGCAGCTAGCCAATAGCCTGGCGCAAGTCTTCAATCAAGTCTTCCACGTCCTCAATGCCCACGCTCAGGCGGATGAGGGAGTCGGAGAGGCCGGCTTTGCGGCGCTCCTCGGCCGGAATGCTAGCGTGGGTCATGGTGGCAGGGTGGCCCGAGAGGCTTTCCACGCCGCCCAGGCTTTCGGCCAGCGAAAACAGCTCGAACTTCTCCAGCACGGCCACGGCGTCTTCTTTCCGGTCGCCGCGCAGCACAAAGGAAATCATGCCGCCGAAGTCGCGCATCTGGCGGGCGGCTACGGCGTGGTTGGGGTGGTCCGGGAAGCCGGGCCAGAATACCTTTTCCACTTTGGGGTGAGCTTTCAGAAATTCAGCCACGGCCCGGCCGTTTTCGCAGTGGCGCTGCATACGCAGGTGCAGGGTTTTGAGGCCGCGCAGCACCAGGAAGCAGTCCTGCGGGCCGGGCGTGCCGCCGCAGGCATTCTGCAGGAAGCGCAGGCGCTCGGCCAGGGCATCGTCCTTCACAATGATGGCCCCCATCACCACATCGGAGTGGCCGCCCATGTACTTGGTCAGGGAGTGCATCACCACATCGGCGCCCAGGTCCAGGGGCGTTTGCAAGTAGGGCGTGGAGAAGGTATTGTCGACCACCAGCAGGGCTCCGGCTTGCCTGGCCACGCGGGCAGCAGCTTCAATGTCGATGACGTTGAGCAGGGGGTTGGTGGGCGTTTCCACCCAAATCAGCTTGGTGCGCCCGGTTACTTTCTCCTCCACGGCCGCCATGTCGTGCATGGGCACGAAGTGGAACTTGATACCGTACTGGGCAAACACCTTGGTGAAGATGCGGTAGGAGCCGCCGTACAGGTCGTTGGTGCTAATAACCTCGTCGCCGGGCTGCAGCAGCTTGATGATGCAGTCGACGGCGGCCATGCCCGTGGCGAAGCATAGGCCGTGGGTGCCGTTTTCGAGGGCGGCCAGCGCGTCTTGCAGCTGGGTGCGGGTGGGGTTGTGGGTGCGTGAGTACTCGTAGCCTTTATGGTCGCCGGGTGAGCGTTGCACGTAGGTCGACGTCTGGTAGATGGGCGTCATGATGGCCCCGGTTTCGGGGTCGGGGTGTACGCCGGCATGAATGGCCTTGGTTCCGAATTTCATACGGGAATGAAGGTAAGAGGCGGGTCGGTGAGAAGTGTTGGCCACAAAGGTAGGCAGGCTGGCGCCTTTCACGCAGTAGCTCCTGGCTAGGCCGCCCCTCACCTCGGCCGCTGGTCTGCCGGGCGCCTGGGCCGGTTTGTATTGCCAAACGGCCCGCTGGTTCTGCCGGCGGTGCTCTGCCTTGCCGGGCTTCGTATTCTGCCGCCCGCGTGGTTGCTCGTCTTTCCTGGGCCAAAACCGACGAGGAACCCAGCTGGCCGGCGGCCCTGAGCCCGAGGCGTAGCCATCGAAGCCATTTCTACGTTCTACCTTCGGGCCGGCCGCGCAACGCCGGCCCGTTTGCTTTCCCTGCCGATGGCTTTTCTCCGAGAACTTTTCCAGCAGCACACCTCCACGCTGGTGTCCTTGCTGCTGCTGGCCGGCCTGCCCCTGGTCGGCGACAGTCTGCTGACCTGGGGCCTGCACGAAAACGCCGACTGGCTGCGCAACCCCACGCTGGGCCAGATGGTGCTGTACTTCGTGGTGGTGGCCTTCACGATGACCTTCGCCCTCACTCACACCACGGTGGTAGTGCTGGTTACGGGCTTTTACCTGGGGTGGAAGGGCTTTCCGGGTATGCTGCTCACCTACATGCTGGCCGCGCTGCTAGGCTATCTGCTGGCCGTTTCCCTCGACCGGGGCAAGGTCATTGGCTTGCTGGAGCGTTTCCCGAAGGCCCACGCCGTGATGCAGGAGCTGCGCGGCGACAGTTGGCGCCTGGTGCTGCTCACGCGCCTCTCGCCGGTACTGCCCTTTGCCCTCATCACCTTTATTCTGGCCGTGGTGGGCGTGCCGCGCCGGCAGTTTCTGACGGCTTCGGTGGTGGGTATGCTGCCGCGCACAGTGTTTTTCTACTGGCTAGGCACCAAAGCCCAGGATGTGCTGGCCCTGATTCAGAACCCCGACACGGGCACGGCCGGCAAGGTGCTGGTGGCAGTGCTGCTGGCTGTGTCGCTGTTTGGCCTCTACTTTCTGTTTTCGCAGGCCCTAAAGCGCGCCCTGCGGCCGGACGCCACATCGGCGCAAAAAAATTTCAGCTGAAATTCAGCATTTTGCAGGCTTTTCCGCCAGATTTCACGGCAAAATGCACTGCCTGGCTTGCGCAGCCTAGAGTTTCCCCGCTATCTTTGCACAACCAAAACGGAGAAGCGTTTCCGTTCACGGTACTCATCAGGTTGCGTAGCTCAATTGGATAGAGCATCTGACTACGAATCAGAAGGTTTGGGGTTCGACTCCCTACGTGACCACCACTTGGCCTCTCACAAATAGCGAAAGGTCTCAGAAAACCGCCTTAGCGGGCTGCAAACGCAGCCTGTTGAGGCGGTTTTCTGCGTTTTACCCCACCTCATTTCCCAGCCATTTCCCAAAGAAAACGCGGTATTGGAATGGGCCAGCAGCTGTGCGGCAAGGTCAGTGAGACGAAGCGGAATCGACACTTCTCGTCTTTCAAACTCAACCAGCAACTTCTCAGCGCGACGAGGCCATTGCTACTGCCTGCCCAACGTGGCAACCACCGTTGGCGGCCAGTCCCAGACTGTTCTGCTTCGACTTCGCTCAGCGAGGAAGAGCGCCGGGAAGGTAGCTCGGTGGTGTAGTACCTTGATTCTTAAATCATAAGAAGCGGCTGAAGAAAGCACGCGTAGCCGACTATCTTCAACTCGTGCTGAACGCTCCGCCGAGTTTCAAACCGCCGCTTCTACCCTCCTACCTTTCCCAAGCATGAAAAAAACCGTTGCTTTCTTACTGGCCACCGGGCTTAGCCTCGGTAACCTGCTGGCCCAAACGCTCCGGCCGCCCGCTTATCCGCTCATCACCCACGACCCGTACTTCAGCGTGTGGGCTTTTCAGGACACGCTGACCGCCGCGCCTACCCGGCACTGGACCGGCGCGCCCCAGGCGCTGGAGGGCGTGGTGCGCGTCGACGGTAAGGTGTACCAGTTTCTGGGCCAAGCCGCTCCCCAGTACCGCACGCTTATTCCCACGGCCCCGGAAAAGCCTTACACGGCGCAGTACACCCTGGCGGCCCCGGCAGCGGGCTGGGAGAAGCCGGCCTTTGCGGCCACGGGTTGGAAAACCGGCCCTGCTCCCTTTACCGACCAGAAGGACCGGCAGGGCACGGCCTGGACCGAGGGCGACGTGTGGGTGCGCCGCACGGTAACCATTGCCAACCCCGCCACAACCGGTAAGCTGCGCCTGTACATGTGGCACGACGACGCGGTGGAGGTGTATCTGAACGGGGTGCTGCTGCTACGCCAGCCCGACTGGAACAACGGATATGAGTACTTTGACGTGCCCGAAACGGCGCGCCAGGCCCTGCGCAAGGGAGAGAACCTGCTGGCCATGCACTGCAACAGCCCGAGAGGAGGCGAGTACCTCGATGCCGGCTTGTATGAAGTGCTGCCGCTGCCCGCTACGCCCACCGCCCGCCAGACCAGCGCCACCGTGACGGCCACTCAAACCACGTATCAGTTTGCGGCCGGGCCGGTGCAGCTGACCGTGAATTTCCTTTCGCCCCTGCTGCTGGAGGAGCTGGAAACCGTGGCCCGGCCCGTGAGCTACCTCACGTTCGGGGCGGCTTCAACTGATGGCAGGGCCCACCTGGTGCAGGTATTGCTCACGGAAAGCGGCAGCCTGGCGGCCAACACGCCCTACCAGCCCGTTACAACCCAGGCAGGCAGCACCGGCAACCTGAGCTGGCTGGCAGTGGGCACCACGGAGCAGGCCGTGCTGGTTCGGGCCGGCGACAACGTGCGCATCGACTGGGGCCAAGCCTACCTGGCGGCTCCCGGTCCGGCTAGGCTGGCCACCGGAGCGCCCGGCTTGCTGAAAGCAGCTTTTGCCAAAACCGGCGCGCTGCCGGCCCCCGCCAAGGCGGCGAGTGCCAGCGGCCCAGCCCAGCAGACAGCCCTGGGCGCGGTGCTGGACCTGGGCGCCGTAACCACGCCCACCGAGCGGCACGTGCTGCTGGGCTACGACGACCAGTATTCGGTGCAGTACTTCGGGCAGAACCTGCGCGGCTGGTGGCGCCGCGACCCCGCCACCACCATGCCCAAAACCCTGGCAGCCGCCGAAGCCGACTACGCCCGCCTGCGCCAGCGGTGCGCCGCCTTCGATCAGCAGCTCTATGCCGAGGCCCAGGCGGCCGGCGGCAAAGAGTACGCCGACCTGTGCCAGCTGGCTTACCGCCAGGCCATTGCCGCCCATAAAATCGTGGCCGGGCCCAGGGGTGAAGTGCTTATGTTCTCCAAAGAGAACTTCTCCAACGGCTCCATCGGGACGGTGGACGTGACTTACCCCTCGGCTCCCCTGTTTCTGCGCTACAACAACGAGCTGGCCAAGGGCATGCTGCGCTTTATCTTCGAGTACAGCGAGTCGGGGCGGTGGAAAAAGGACTTTCCGGCCCACGATGTAGGCACCTACCCGCGGGCCAACGGCCAGACCTATGGTGAGGACATGCCGGTGGAAGAAGCCGGCAACATGCTGATTCTGACGGCGGCCGCCGTGAAGATGGACGGCAAGCCCGACTTTGCCCGCAAGCATTGGCCCACGCTCACCAAGTGGGTCGGCTTTCTGAAGCGCGACGGCCTGGACCCGGCCAACCAGCTCAGCACCGACGACTTTGCCGGCCACCTGGCCCGCAACGCCAATTTGTCGGTGAAGGCTATTCTGGGTATTGCCTGCTACGGGCAGCTGGCCCGGCAGCTCGGCGACCAGAAAACGGCCGACGAGTACACTGCCCTGGCCCGCGACTACGCCCAGCGCTGGATGGCTATGGCGGCCACTGGCGACCATTACGCCCTGACCTTCGACAAGCCCGCCGGCTCCTGGAGCCAGAAGTATAACCTGGTCTGGGACAAGTTGCTGGGCCTGGATATCTTTCCGAAAGAAGTGGCCCGGCAGGAAGTAGCTTTCTACCTCAAAAACCAGCAGCGCTACGGCTTGCCGCTGGACAGCCGCAAGACCTACACCAAGTCGGACTGGATTATATGGAGTGCCACGCTGGCCGACAACCCAGCCGACTTCCAGGCCCTAATCAAGCCGGTCTGGCAATTCGCCAACGACTCGCCCACCCGCGTCCCGCTCACCGACTGGCACGAAACCACCGATGCCAAACAGGTCGGTTTTCAGGCCCGCTCGGTGGTAGGAGGCTACTTTATTAAAATGCTGGACAAGCAGCTAGCCAGTAAGCCCTGATCTTGGTAACTCCTTTCTGCCAACTTCAATGTTACGCCCGAAGCTAATGAAACTCCAGCCGCCTGTTGCGCTGCTCTAGCTGGTCATTGGCGCCGGTCGACGAAGGCTGGTGAGCCTGACCCGCCCAGCTTTTCAACAACGTTTAGATGGTTCTCTTGCCCAGTAGCGGCCCTGCTTCAAGCTGACGGCGTCGCGGCGTACTTTGCCGCTGGTGCAACGTAGCAGTTGGGCCACCGGAGACGGGCGCTTCGGCTTTCCTTTGCTTCATCCTGTCGCCATCTGCCATGCATTACTACCCGAGTGATTTGGCGAATGCCTTGCGGAGCCGCTGGCCCGACGCAACAGCCGTAGCTCTGCCGTCGCCGCCCGTGCTGACGCAGTTTATCTCCGTGGCCTACCAGGCCAGCTTGCTCAGCGAGGAAGCCCGGCCCGTGGTTGGCCAGCTCGTGTTTGCCTCGGCTGAGGCGCTGGAGGCACACGTAGCTGGCCAGCGCGGCCAGCACGTGCTGCTTTTTGAGCCGGCCCGCGCCTACACTGAGCAGGAGCTGCGCCGTCTCAGCCCCACGGTGCACCGGGCGGGCAACCTGCTGGCCGTTGACGAAGCCGCCGACGGTAGCCTGCGAATTTGGGGCCTGCTGGCTACTCAGTACGCGTGGGAGCTGCCGGGAGAAACGCCCCGGCCCTCGATGGGCGTCCCGCCCGCCGCCCTGCTGCTGCGCCTGCACGGGCCGGGCAACTTAATCTTCAACGAAGGGCCGACGCGGGTACTGACCTTGCAACGAGGCCGCGTGGACGGGCACGGCTTTGTGCAGTTTCCCGTAGCCTGGAGCCGCGGCCGCTTCGATCAGGATTTGGAGTATGCCCAGGAAGAGATGCGGCGCATGCACCTCACACCTCAGCCTGTACCGGACGAGCTACTTTCGCTACTTGGCTTGCACCTCCAACACCGCATTCTGGCCCGGGTGCGGGCAAGCGGCCACGGCGGGCTGCTGGTTTTTGTACCAAGCCAAAACGTAGCCGGGCGGGTAGGACCAGCGGCAATACTGCAACCCAAGTACACCGTGGGCGCGGCCAGTGCCGGGCCACGATTTCACCAGCTCGCAACCGCTATCATCTGGCGGCTGTCTGAGCTGGGGCAGCTTAGCTCCGTGTTGTATCGGCAGTCTGCCGACCCCCAACTCCGGGCGCTGGAAGCGGAAATGGACCAGTTTGCCGACTTACTGGCCGATATGATGGCCGTGGACGGAGCCCTGATACTAACCAAGGATTTGCGGGTAATTGGCTTCGGGGTTGAGGTTTATGCGCCGCATGTGGCCATTAGCGAGGTATACCGGGCCTTGGATATGGAGGCCACCGCCGTGCAGAGTGAGGCGGCCAACAGCGGCGGCACCCGCCACCGGGCCGCCTACCGCTTGTGCCTGGCCGACCCCGACAGCCTGGCTATTGTCGTCTCGCAGGATGGCGGCGTACGATTCGTGCACCAGCACGCGGGCCGCATTGTTTTCTGGGACCAGTTATAGCTGATAATAAGGTGGGTATATGTGACAGTGAAGCTGTTTAGGAAGTCTCCAGACCGTCATGCTGGGCTTGTCGAAGCATCTCTCCCGCTTCGTTGAGCAAGCGTTAAAAGTTAGCCCGCGGTAGAGATGCTTCGACAAGCTCAGCATGACGGTCTGGAGACTTCCTAAACGGATTCAGTAGTTTATATCAGCCCTACCGCTTGGGTCGAAAAGGAGGTGTAGGTGCTTCACTGCTGCAATGAAATACTACTTGGCACTGGCTATCAACAACCTCTGTATTGCCTATGGCCTCGACACAAAATACTATAGAACATATATTTCAATACTGGACTACTACACTTGGAGAGGGTCAGACAAGTGGCCATATCACAGTAAAGACTGACAGTTTAGACGAGTGGAAATAAATGTGTTGGAGACCACCCCAACAGGATAGAATGTCTGGCTTTTTTGATTGTTTGTTATCCGATTTTTTGCCGAAAAGAAACTGGCAGTTTATTCTGCTACTTGCCAAAAGGCAACTTATCAGCGTGTGCTGTAAGCGTATGGAGGGGTTGGCACCAAAGCGAAACATGCGTTTTCAGGTGCTGTAAATTGGTTTTTGTACCATTATTTTAGAAGACCAGACCTATCTTTTTGTAACAACTTCCCTATGCAGGCCCTTGAAAAACTCTGGTTTTCGGCGGCCACTCGCCGCTTGGTGTCTGGGTCTGGCATTGTGCCGTTGACGCGTAGTTTCTACTTGCCTCCACGTGGACTCCGCTCCACTTTATCCGCTCCTACCACTAGCTCCAAGCTGGTGGCTCCGCCCTCCTTTCCACCAAACTCCCACCATACATGACCTTCACTTTTACCTCTCTGAGCCAGTGGCTCGGATGCGGTGCCCGGCTGGCCGTGGCTGCCGCCTGCGGCTGGCTGCTGGCACCTAGTGCGGCGCAGGCCCAGTGCACCGAGCTAGTCTGGAACGATGAGTTCGATACGCCCGGCAACCTCAGCAAGTGGCAAGTATATGAGGGCGACGGCTGCGAAACCGGCCTCTGCAACTTCGGTAATGCCGAGCTGCAAGTGTACCGGGCCGCCAACGCCACCGTGGCGGGCGGCTACCTCAGCATTGCCACCCGCTACGAAAATTCGGTGCAGGGCGGGCGCACCTACAACTATACCTCGGCCAAGCTGCTGTCGAAGCAGGCCAGCGGCGGGCTGAAGACGTTCCGCTACGGCCGCATCGAGGCCCGCATGAAGCTGCCCTCGGCCCAGGGCGTGTGGCCGGCGTTCTGGATGCTGGCCGACCCCGGCAACTGGCCCTTCACCGGGGAAATCGACATCATGGAGGCCAAGCACAAAAACCCGCGCAGCGTGAGCGGCACCATCCACTACGACGCGGGTGGCTGGCGCTTTACCGGGCGCGACTACAACGCCCCGGTAGACTTGTCGCAGGACTTTCACGTGTATGCCGTGGAGTGGAGCCCCGACCAGATTAAGTGGTTTGTAGACGGCAACCTGTTCCACACGGCCTCGCCGAAAACCACCGCCGGCAACTCCTGGCCCTTCAACGACGGCAACTTCTACCTGATTCTGAACACGGCTGTGGGCGGGCCCGGTACCGGCTTCACTGGCCTGGGCCTGAACCCCACGCCCGCCGACTACCCCGTTACCACCCAGGTTGACTACGTGCGGGTGTACAAAGGCACTTACAACTACGCCATCCTGGGCCCCGGCCAGGTGTACCAGGGCGACCAAAACCGCACCTTCCGCCTCGATGCTGTGGGCAGCGGCGCCATCTACACGTGGTCAGTGCCGAGCGGGGCTACCGTGGTAAGCGGGCAAGGCACCAACGCGGTGCAGGTGAATTTCGGCAGCGGCGCTGTGAGCGGTGCTGTTACGGCTACGGTAACCGTAAATGGCTGCACCACAGCCACCTACACCAAATCCGTGACGGTGGCGCCGGCCTTGCAGCTGGACCGCGTGTACGAGGATTTCGAGAGCAACCGGGTGCTGGCCTACGGCGCCGCCACCGGTACGCTTACGCCAGTGGTTGACAACCCATCTGCCGTCATCAACACTTCGGCCAAGGTGGGGCGCTACGTGCGCAATGCCACGGAGCAGTACGACGTGCTGAACGTGAAAAACCTGGGCATCGGCAACGCTAATGACTTCGTGGCGGGCCGGCGCCGGGTGTTCGTGGATGTGTACTCGACGGCGCCGGTGGGCAGCAAGGTGACCCTGCAACTGGAGAACAGCAACGTGACGACGGCCATCAACTTCCCGGCGGGCCGGCACAGTGCCTACCGGGCCTTCACTTCCCGCCAAAACGCCTGGGAAACCCTGGAATTTGAGTTAGAGAAGGTCCTGGACGCCGGCACCAACATTTACTCCATCAACAACGTGGCCTTGCTGTTTCAGCCGGCCACCAACTCCGGCGCCACGTTCTACTTCGACAACGTGGTAATTAGAAAGCAGCCCGAAGCGCCCGTGGTAGCCACCGAGGCCCTGCTGAACTACGATGGCGCGGCCCGCCTCACCTTCGACGCGGCTACCACCAACGGCGTGTACTCGGCGGGCGTGGCCAACCCCGCTGCGGGCGGCGCGAATACCTCGGCCAACGTGGGCAAATACGTGCGCAACGCCTCGGAGCAGTACGACGTGCTGTTTTTCAACGCCGGGGCGCCGGGCACGGTGGTTGAGGACGCCGGGCTGTTCAAGAACCAGACCTACCAGTTTCAGCTCGACGTGTACACCTCGGCGCCGGTGGGTACGCCCATTAATATCACCCTGCAAAACAAGGCCTTGGCCGCGCCTACGGGCTCGTTTCCGGCGGGCCGCAACAGCACCTACCTGGCCAACACCACCAAGCAAAACCAGTGGGAGACGCTGACTTTCAGCTTCAACACCGCCCCCGACGCCGGCACGGCCAACGTGAGCATCGACCAGCTGGCCGTGCTGTTCAACAGCGGAGTGAAGTCGGGGGACACGTACTACATTGACAACCTGCGGATTGCGAAGAAGGCCACCCCCACGTACAGTGCCGGCGCTACGCTGGAGAACTACGACGACGTGCGCAACCTGAGCTTTGTGCGGGCCACCGGCACCTATCAGGCGGCCGTGAACAACCCGGCCAGCGGCGGCGCCAACACCTCCGCCAAAGTGGCCCAGTACACCCGTAATTCGGCTTCCACCTACGACGCTCTGACGCTGGGCACCAGCCTGATTAAGGACGGTGCCGCCTACGTGGCGGGCCGCAAGGTGTTTGCCCTGGACGTGTATACCTCGGCGCCGGTGGGCACGGTGGTATCGTGGCAGCTGGAAAGCAGCGCCGCCTCCACGCCCGGCAACTTCCCGGCGGGCCGGCACAGCGTGTACCATGCCGTAGTGAAGCAAACCAACGCCTGGCACACGCTTATCTTCAGCTACGCCAGCTCCCCCGACGCCAGCACGCCCGATGCCGACGTGGACAATGTGGTGCTGCTCTTCGCGCCCAACTCCAGCACCGGCACGGTGTTTTACGTGGACAACCTGCGCACCCTCAGCGCCAGCGGCGCGGCCCCCAACACGCCGCCCACCGTCAGCCTGACGGCCCCGGCCAACAACGCCAGCTTCACGGCTCCGGCCAGCATCCCCCTCACCGCCGCGGCTGCCGACGCCGATGGCACGGTAAGTAAGGTGGAGTTCTTCCAGGGCAGCACCAAGCTGGGCGAAGACACGAGTGCGCCGTTCACCTACACCTGGTCGGGCGTGGCGGCGGGCAGCTACTCGCTCACGGCCAAGGCCACTGATAACCAGGGCGCAACAGCCACTTCGGCCGCAGTAGCCGTGACGGTATCCGCTGCCCCCGTGGCCCAGGCCATTCCGGGCACCATCCAGGCCGAAAGCTACGTGGCTATGTCCGGGGTGGACACCGAGCCCACCACCGATACCGGGGGCGGGCGCAACATGAACTGGTTTGAGACGGGTGATTGGGTGGATTACGATGTAAACGTAGCCACGGCCGGCACCTACACCGTGGGCTTCCGCGTGGCCAGTGCCGTGGGTGGAGCCCAGCTACAGCTGCGCAGCAGCGCTGGTGCAGTGCTGGCTACCATCAGCGTGGGCAACACAGGCGGCTGGCAGAGCTGGACAACTATCAGCGCCACGGCGAGCTTGCCGGCGGGCGGGCAGCGCCTGCGCCTGTATGCCCAGGCTTCCTCCGGCTGCAATGTCAACTGGCTGTCCTTTACAGCTACGCCTACCGACCCCGCTACGCCCAACCTGGCCCTGAACAAGCCCGTGACGGTTTCTTCGACGGAAAACGCCCAAGTGCCCGGCTCGGCGGCCGTGGATGGTAACGGCGGCACCCGCTGGGCCAGCGCCTTTGCCGACTCGCAGTGGCTGTACGTGGACCTGGGCGCCAGCTACAGCATCAGCCGCGTGAAGCTGACCTGGGAAGCTGCCTACGGCCGAGACTACCGCGTGGAAGTGTCCTCGGACCGCCAGAACTGGACGCCGCTCAAAACCATAACCGGCAACACCAGCCTGGTGAATGACCACACCGGCCTGAGCGGGACCGGGCAGTACGTGCGCATCTACGGCACGGCGCGGGGCACCGCCTACGGCTACTCCCTCTACGAGCTGGAAGTGTACGGCACGGCTGCCAGCAGCTCCGGCAGCACGGCCTGTACCGGTACCGTAGCCAACGGCGACTACTCCTACGAAGTCTCGACCACCAACGGCACGGTGAACTGGAAGTTTGTGCCGCTGGCGCCCATTGCGGGCAGCAGCCTGGCCCTCATCTATGTGAAAGTGGGCTCGGGCGGCTACACTGGCTACCCCATGACGGCGGCGGGAGGCAACTTCACCTTTGCCCAGGCTCAGGCGGGCGGCGCGGCGCTGTCGTTCTACTTCACCTACCGGGTAGGCACCACCACGGCCGAGCGCAACTCCAGCGCCACCCCGCACGCCTACACGGCCGGCACCACCTGCGCCGCCAACCGGACGGCCGCCCGCACCACCGTCCCGGCGGCCCTGGCTTACCCCAACCCGGTCAGGAACCGCCTGACGGTGCCCACTGCGGAGGCGGCCACGCTTACCATTACCAACTCGCGGGGCCGCGTGGTGCAGCGCGTGGAGGTGAAAGGCCAGCAGCAAGCCACCGAAGTAGACGTGCACAGCCTGCCGCCCGGCCTTTACTTCCTCACCCTGCGCGGAGTCCGCGGGCCAGCCACCGTGCAGCAGTTTGTTAAAGAGTAGTTCCAGCGGCTAAGCACCAGCCGGAGGGAATTTCCGGCTCCTTGTGCTGGCTGCTCAGCCGTTTGGCCCACCTCGCTTGATGCGCGACATCCTGCGGGAGAGGGGTCCAAACATCAGCTTCAAGACGCAAGCTCCAAGCCGCAAGCTTGCTTAAACAGAGCTTACAGCTTGCAGCCTGAAGCTTACAGCTCTAGAACGCACCCCTCTTCCGCAGGGGTGGGGCCAAACGGTACACCGACTTTCTACGCTGCTTTATCTTTTAATTTTCAGGTTATGATGTGCCGAAACCGGCGTGCTATGGGCGCACGCCACCCCTTTTCTACCGGACTGGCCTGGCTGCTCGGGCTGTTGCTGGCGGTGGCTGGTCCGGCTACGGCGCAGCGGCTCGGCCTGCTCCGCGCCAACGGTCCTAGGATAGTAGATGCCGCCGGCCGCGAGGTGGTGCTCCGCGGCTACAACGT
Source organism: Hymenobacter sp. YIM 151500-1 (assembly GCF_025979885.1). NCBI lineage: Bacteria > Pseudomonadati > Bacteroidota > Cytophagia > Cytophagales > Hymenobacteraceae > Hymenobacter > Hymenobacter weizhouensis. The sequence continues at coordinate 4,665,363 of NZ_CP110139.1, read as the reverse complement.
GGGCGGCTGGCTGCTCCAGGAAAGCTACATCCTGGGCACCGACACGCTTAACAGCCAGTGGCGCATTCAGCAGGGCCTGCTGCGCACCCTGCCCGAGGCCGAGGTGGAGGACTTCTACCGGCAGTACCGGGCCAATTTCATTACCAAAGCCGACATTGATTTCCTGGCCCGCCAGGGCTTCAACTGTGTGCGCCTGCCCCTGCACTACGACCTGTTTCTGACCCCAACTCAGCGCCGGGCCCGCACCGCCGTGGCCCGCAACCCGCACAACCCGCAGCAGCTGGACGCCTACGTGCAGCAGCTCAGCACCTGGTACGACCAGAACCAGCTGTTCAACCCGGCCCAGCAGCTGGACGGCTTCCGGTTTATCGACGACATGGTGAAGTGGTGCGCCGCCAACAAGCTCTACCTGATTCTGGACCTGCACGCCGCGCCCGGCGGCCAGGGCACCGACCGCAACATCAACGACAACTTCCGGCCCCTGGACCTATGGAAGCGCCGCGACGCCAAGGGCCGCCTCCTCTACCAGGACCTCACGGTGCGGCTGTGGGAGAAGCTGGCCGCCCGCTACCGGCGCGAGGCCACCATTGCCATGTACGACCTCATCAACGAGCCCCACAACCTCAACGCTGCCAATGGTTTATCCAACGACAACCAGGAGTTGAGCGCCTTGTACGCGCGGCTGATTGATGCCGTGCGCGGCCAGCAAGACCGGCACCTGCTGCTGCTGGAAGGCAACGGCTACGGCAACGAGTACACCAACCTGACACCCGACAAGCTAACCGCCCGCGACAAAACCAACCTCGTGTACAACGCCCACCGCTACTGGTGCCCCAACACGGCCGAAGCCGCCGACCCCAACCCCAACCAAATCAACCTGCTAAGCAATCTGGCGGCCTTTCGCGCCCGGTGGCAGGTGCCGGTGTGGGTGGGCGAAACCGGCGAAAACTCCAACGAGTGGTTTACGGCTGCCGTGCAGGGCCTCAACGCCGCGGGCATCGGCTGGTGCCACTGGAACATCAAGCGCGTGGACTCGGGCGCGGGCCTGCTGCGGGTGGCACCTTACGGGAGCATCCTCACCGCCGAAGGCCGGGCGGCGCTGCTGCGCAACGTGCAGTTTGCCAACTGCCAGATTAACCGCGACGTGCTGGCCGCCCTCATCCAGCCCGCCGACGCCCGCACGCCCTTTGCCCCGCTCACTATTCCCGGTACCATCCCGGCCACCGACTACGACCTGGGCCGCGAAGGCGTGACCTACCACGACAGCTACTCGACCCGCACCGACTACCGGGAGCTGAAGCCCACCAACCACGGCGGGGCCTACCGCAACGACGGTGTGGATATCAGCGCCACCACGGAAACCGCCACCGGCTTTGCCGTGGGTGAGCTGGCGGCGGGCGAGTGGCTTACGTACACGGTAACGGTGGCGGCGGCCGGCGCCTACCAGGCCGAGGTGCATGTGCAGCCCGGCCTGGTAGGTGTCGGCCGGCTCACCCTGCGGCTGGGCGACTTACCCCTGGGCACGGCCTCCGTGGCGCCCGGCCCCGACTGGACCACTGTTTCCCTGATTACGCCACCCCTGCCGGCCGGGCAGCACACGCTGCGCCTGCTGGTAGATGAGCCGGTGCGCCACGTATCCCAGCTGCGCTTTGTGCCCACCACGGCCAGTCGCGGCGCGGGTGGGCAGTAAGAGAAGCCCGGCAGGTTTTCGTACTTTAAGGTCGCCATGAAGCTCGTCATCCTCCCACCCCCACCGCGTTGGGCTGCTTGGTTTTCTTTCCTGACGCTAAGCAGCTTGCTGCTGAACTTGCTGCACTGTATTCCCGCCGCTGCCCGCCCCGCCGATACGCTGCGGGTAAGCTCGGCCCTGGAAGAGCTGCCCATACCTTCGGGGTGCTATAGCGTGCTGGAAGACCCCACCGGCCGCCTCACCCTGGCCGATGTGCAGCGCCCGGCCACCGCCCGGCAGTTTGTGCGCGGCGACCAGCGGCCGTCCACCATGGAGCGCGCCGGCGCCGCGTACTGGCTGCGGCTGGTGGTGCACGCCAACGGCTCCCTGAACCAGCACTGGTACCTGGAGCTGTTCGACTCCCACCTCAACGACATTATCTTCTACCCCTCGGCTAGCACCGAGCAGGGCGCCATCCACACCGGCGCCGACCACCGGCTGGCCTCGCGGCGGTTTCCGTACAAAAACTTTTTGTTTCGGCTGCCGCTGGAGCCTAACCGCAGCCACACCTACTACCTGCGGCTCAGCTCTAACTCCAAAACCAGCTTTGTGAGCCGCCTGCGTACCGAGCAGCCCCTGGCCGTGCACTTCCAGACGGAGTATGGCTTGCTGGGCGCGTTTTATGGGGTGCTGCTGATTATGGTAGTGTACAACCTCTGCCTCTACCTCTTCATTGGCGAACAAACCTACCTGCGCTACGTGCTGTACGTGCTCAGCTGCAGCCTGGTGTTCCTGTCCGAAGATGGCCTGGGCTTTCAGTACCTGTGGCCCAACTTCCCGGAGCTGAACCAGCTGATTATTGCCGGCTCGCCCATTTTGCTGCTGCTCACATTCAGCTACTACGCCCGCCAGTTTCTGGATGCCCCGCAGCGCCTGCCCCGCTACGACCCCTGGGTGCGCCGGGTGGTGCTCATCAGCGTGGGCGTGCTGCTGCTGGATACGTGGTGGCTGCACTCAGGCTGGGGGTTTTGGTTTTACTTGCTGCCCTACGGAATGCTGTACTACGCCGCATTTCGGGTGTGGCAGCGGGGCTTCCGGCCGGCCCGGTTCTTTTTGCTGGCTCACGCCCTAGTAGCTACCAGCGTCTGCTTCCTGATTCTGAGGAAGTTAGGGATTCATACCTTCACCAATACCGTTACGGTGTACAGCATGAACGTGGCGTTTGTGGTGGAAGTGGTGGTGCTGTCGTACGCCCTGGGTGAGAAAATCAAGAGCATCCGCGACGCCACCATCCGGGCCCAGGACAAGCTGGTGAAGCAGCTGCGCAAAAAGCACGTGGCCCAGAACATGCTGGTGGAGCAGCTGCGGCAAAACCAGGAGCTGAAAGACCAGCTTAACTCGGAGCTGGAAAGCCTGGTGGCCCAGCGCACCGAGGAGTTGCGCCGGCAGAGCGACACCATTGCCGCCCAAAACCGGGAACTGCTGCAAGCCAACGGCCTGCTAGCCTTGCAGTCGGCGGCCATTGAGAAGCTGAACCTGGAGCTGCAGCGCGACTTGCAGGAAGTGAAAACGGCCCGCGTGCTGTCCAAGGAGGTTGATTTCGGCGAGTTCAGCCAAATCTACCCCGACAAGGACGCCTGCCTCCGATACCTGGCCAACCTGAAGTGGACCGACGGCTACCGCTGCCGCAAGTGCGGCCACGAGAAGTATTGCGACGGGCGCGAGCTGTACTCGCGCCGCTGCACCAAGTGCCGCTACGTGGAGTCGGCTACGGCTTACACGCTGCTGCAAAAGTGTAAGTTCTCCATTATCAAGGCCTTTTACGCCGTGTTTCTGATTTACACGCACAAAGGCAACTACTCGTCCCAGGAACTCTCGCGGGTGCTGGACCTGCGCCAGGGTACCTGCTGGAGCTTCAGCCAGAAGGTGCTGGAAGCCATGCGCCGCCGCCGCCACGCCCCCGATTTCGACGAAAATGAAGGCTGGACCCACGTGCTGCTCGACGCCACCAGCGTAGAGCACGAGGAATCAATGGCCGAGGAATCGTCAGCCCAGGCTTAGCGCAGATTTCTCCCCTAAGGTGTGGAGTAAGAAGCAGTTGGCGTTAGTTAGCTATGAATAAGCCAAGCTGCTGTAGCAACGCGACCTATGGCTCGTATCGGGTTCAGCGAACTGCAACTGAGGTTGTTCCGGACATATCGGATTGTCCTGCTGAGTCCCGCGAAGCATCTCTACAGAGGGTAACTCCAATTGTGCGGACGAAGCAGTAGAGATGCTTCGACTTCGCCTCCGGCTCCGTTCAGCAGGACAGTCCAATTCGTTTGGAACAACTTCTGAAACAGCCCCATTAAGCAGCTTTGATATTTAAGTGAGCATGAGCGTGAAAAAAGTGTAAAAATTTTAGTCTTTACTGTTCTTTTTTTGATTGTTTCTTAGGTGTTGCCTTCTATTCACTTGAATGCCATACCGTACATTTAGGAGCCGTAAGTCTGGTGATGTGCGTGTGCAGTAAGTGTATAGTTGCAGTGTGATGTAAGCTCAAAAACGGCCTTCGAGGCTTTTCTGAGGCGTTTTCGTAGTTGCTTTTCCGAAATAGGGTCGGATATATTTGGGTGTTTTCCTGGCTTCATTGCCCGGCTGTGTTGCTCCCACCTGGTTTGCCTTTCTAGCTCTCGCGCCCTGGTGCAGCTTCCACCGACTGTTCCCACGCCTTCCGGTCGGCTGCTCTGCCTTCCTGCTTCTGTATTGCGCGCGTGCTACGGCTGGCTTCCCGGCCCGGACTTTTACCTGAGCTAGGACCACCGCTGGCCGGTGCCCTAGCTGCTTTTAGTTCCTTCCCAAATTCCCACACTCAATGAAATCACACTTCTACTCCCAGGCACTGCGCCGGGCGTTGTGGCTGGCGGCTTGCGGGCTACCAGCCACGGCGCTGGCAGCACCGGCCCTCGGCGCAGCTCCCACAGCCCGCCCCACCACTCCTGCCGCCGATGTAGCCGTGAGCGGCCGCGTTACCCAGCGCGGCAGCGGCGAACCGCTACCCGGCGTCACCATCATCGTGAAAGGCACCACGCTGGGTACCACCACCGACGCCGACGGCCGCTTCTCGCTGAACGCGCCAGAAAATGCTACGCTCATTATCAGCTACGTGGGCTTTGCCCGCCAGGAAGTACCCATCACGGGCGCCACGAGCAACCTGAACATTACGCTGGCCGAAGACACCCGCGCCCTGAGCGAAGTGGTAGTAGTGGGCTACGGCACCCAGGAGCGCGGCAGCGTAACGGGCGCCGTATCGTCGGTGTCGGCGCGCGACATTGCCACGCAGCCGGTAGCCGATGCTACCCAGGCTTTGCAAGGCCGGGCGGCGGGTGTCACGGTAACGTCCAACGGCGGGGCGCCGGGCGGGGCGGCTGGCACGTCCATTCGGGTGCGCGGCATCACCTCGGCCGGCAACAACAACCCACTGTACGTGGTGGATGGCTTTCCGCTGCCCGAGGGCGGCGAAAACCAGCTGAACGCCATCAGCCCCAACGACATTGAAACCATCGACATTCTGAAGGACGCCTCGGCCACCGCCATCTACGGGGTGCGGGCCGCCAACGGCGTGGTCATCATCACCACCAAGCGGGGCAAGGCCGGGGTTTCCACGCTCAACCTGGACGCCTACCGCGGGGTGCAGCAGGTGTGGCGCAAGCTGGATTTGCTGAACGCCGAGGAGTACGCCGTCATCAACAACGAAGGCCGCTTAGCCGGGGGCGCCCCCATTGTGGTAGACCGCCTGCGCAACCCGCAAGCCCTGGGCGAGGGCACCGACTGGCAGGACGAAGTGTTCCGCCGGGCCGCCATCCAGAACTACTCGCTGTCGGCGACGGGCGGCAACGACAAGGGCCGCTTCGCCCTGTCAGGCAGCTACTTCCAGCAGGACGGCACCATCATCGGCTCTGATTTTGAGCGGTTTACCCTGCGCGCTAACGGCGACTTGCAGGCCAATAACATCCTGAAGCTGGGCAGCAGCATCTCCCTCACTCACCTCTCGGACCGGCAGATTACCTCCAACAGCGGCGAGTACGGCACGGTGCAGCAGATGCTGCGCATGCCGGCCATTATTCCGGTGTTCCGGCCCGATGGCTACTACTATGAGCCCCGCGGCGCCCAGGACAACTTCATCGAGGAAAACCCGCTGGCTTCGGCTACCATCACCAACCAGCGCTTCACCCGCAACCGCGCCCTGACCACGGTGTTTGCGGAGTTGGAACCGGTGAAGGGCCTGCGCTTCCGCACCAACGTGGGCGCCGACTTTATCTTCGACAATTTCCGGGCCTTCCGGCCGGGCGTGCCCGAGCTGCAATTCGACGGCCAGACCTATTCCACGCGCTACACCCAGGCTACGTCGGGCGCCACGGCTACCTCCTCGTACGCGCCGAGCTACCTGATTGAAAACACCCTGACCTTCGACCGGCTCTTTGCCGACCGGCACCAGGTTACGGTGCTGCTGGGGCAGTCGGCTCAGCAGTTCAACTACAGCAATGTGGAGGCCTACCGCACCGGCTTTCTGCGCAACGACTTGCAGGTAATCAACTCCGGCCCCATCAACACCCAACTGGCCAACGCGGGCACTATTAACCCGCCGTCCCGCCTAGCCAGCTACTTCGGGCGCGTCAACTACGAGTTTGCCGGCAAGTACCTGTTCCAGGCCATTGCCCGCTACGACGGCTCCAGCAGCTTCCCGCCCGGCGACAAGTTCGGCTTCTTCCCCGGCGTATCGGCCGGCTGGCGCATTTCGGAGGAAGACTTCATGAAGGATAACCAGCTAATCAGCAACCTGAAGCTGCGCGTGGGCTACGGCAAGGTGGGCAACCCCAACAACGCCGGCCGCTTTGCCTACCTCTACGCCATCAACTCGGGCATTCAGTATCCCTTTGGGGCCAACGGCGGCACCTTGCAGATTGGGGCTGCCCCCACGCGCCAGGCTAACCCCGACCTGCGCTGGGAAACCAACAACCAAACCAACATCGGCATTGACCTGGGCTTCCTGGAAAACCGCTTCGAGGCCACCATTGACCTCTACAACCGCCAGTCGCCCAACCTGATTGCGCCGGTGCCGGTGTCGTTGGTATCGGGCACCTACGAAGCCGTAAACCGCAACGCGGCGTCGGCCTACAACCGCGGCATCGACTTCTCCTTTACCTCGCACAACGTGCGGGGCGCGGGCAGCGGCCTGAGCTGGACGACCACGCTGAATGTGTCGGCGTTTAAGACCGAGCTGGAGTCATTGGGTGTGGGGCAACCCTACGACGGACTGAGCGTGCTGAGCGGCGTGATTGTGCGCTACGATGAAGGCCAGCCCTTCGGCTCCTTCTACGGCTACGTGGCCGATGGCCTGTTTCAGACGCCGGAAGACGTGAAAAACCACGCCACCCAGAACGGAGCCGCCCCCGGCGACATCCGCTTCCGGGACTTGAACAATGACGGGCTTATCAACGCCGCCGACCGCACCTTCATCGGCAACCCCAACCCGGACTTTTTCTACGGCATCAATAACACGCTGACCTGGAAAGGCCTCGACCTGAACGTATTTGTGCAGGGCTCCCAGGGCAACGACATTTACAACCAGAACCGCTACATTCTGGAAAGCCCGCTCTACGGCACCAGCAGCGGCAGCACCCGCGTACTGGGCCGCTGGACCGGCCCCGGCACCAGCAACGACGTGCCCCGCGCCGTGGGCGGCGACAACGCCGACCCCAACCAGAACCTGCGCGTGTCGAGCTACTTTGTGGAGGACGGCTCCTATCTGCGCATCAAAACCCTGACGCTGGGCTACACCCTGCCCTCGGCCTTGCAGGAGCGTATTGCCGCCAAGCAGCTGCGCGTGTACGTAACGGCCCAAAACCTGCTGACGCTGACCAAGTACTCCGGCTACGACCCCGAAGTAGGTGCCCGCGGCGTCGACCTGGGCGTGTACCCGCAGCCGCGCGTGTTCCTGGCCGGCCTTAACATCGGTTTCTAGAGCTACAAGCTGTAAGCTACAAGCTGCAAGCATGGGTACTAAACGCTTGCACTGCAGCACGCTTGCCTTAACACTTACTCCTAACCACCCTAGCATATGTCGACTTTCAATAAATACGCCTGCGGCGCCTGGCTCCTGACGCTGGGTCTGCTGAGCGGGTGCGGCGAGAAGTTTCTGGAGGAGTCTCCCACCGACCAGGTAACCGACGCCAACTTCTACAAAACCGCCACCGACGCCATTCAGGCCACCAACGCCATCTACGGCGAGCTGATTACGCAGGGCCAGTACAACGCCGCCCTCTGGGGCCTGGGCGACATTGCCTCCGACATCTCGACCACCGGCGGCGGGGGCGGCGGCGACGGTATCGAGTACCAGCAGCTCGACTTCTTCAACATTCCGGCTACCAACCTGGTAGCTACCCGCCTGTGGGGCAGCTGCTACGTGGGCATCGGGCGGGCCAACATCGTGCTGCAAAAGGTGCCGGCCATGAGCATCGACCCCGCTATTCAGAAGCGGTGCATTGGTGAGGCGCAGTTTCTGCGGGCCAAGTACTACTTTGACCTGGTGCGGGCCTACGGCGACGTGCCCCTGCTGACCACGCCGCCCGTTACGCTGGCCGACGTGAACGTGCCCCGCACTCCGGCGGCCCAGGTGTACGCCCAGATTGAGAAGGACCTGACCGACGCCATCGGCAACCTGCCGCCTTCTTACAGCGGCGACGACCTGGGCCGGGCCACCAAGTGGTCGGCCACGGGCCTGCTGGCCAAGGTGCACCTCACTCAGAACAAGCTGCCCGAAGCCGCCACGCGGGCCCGCGAGGTGATAAGCAGTAGCGGCAAGTCCTTGTGGGAAAACTACGCCGACAACTTCAAGGTAGCCAATGAGAACGGCAAGGAGTCGTTGTTTGAGGCGCAGTTCTTTTCGGGCCGCAACCAGTGGACCCAAAACGGCCCCGGCTTCAGCGGCAACGAGTTCTTCGGGCCCCGCGGCCAGGGCGCCACGCCCCAGGGCGGCTACGGCTTCAACATTCCAGAGCCTGACTTCGTGGCCGGCTACGAGGCCGGCGACCGGCGCCGCGACGCTACCATCTGGATGCCCGGCGACACCTACCCCGACGGCCGCAAGCAGCCCAGCTCCCTGCCCGGCTCGCCCAACGGCTACGGCTGCAAAAAGTGGTTTGTGGGCAAGACGAACACCAATATCTGGGACTCGGAGCTGAACATTCCGGTGATGCGCCTGGCCGAGGTGTACCTGATTCTGGCCGAAGCCGTGGGCCCCACGCCCGAAGGCCTGGACGCCATCAACCGAGTACGCCGCCGGGCCTTTGGGCTGCCGCTGGGCACGGCTAGCCCCCGCGACCTGGCCGCGGGCATTGGGGCCGCCGCCTTCAAAACGGCCGTGATTCGGGAGCGGAAGTACGAGCTGGCTTTCGAGATGGACCGGTGGTTTGACATGAAGCGCACCGGCGAGCTGCTCACCTCGCCCCAGCTCATTGCCAAAGGCGTGAAGCCCTTCAACATCGTGCTGCCCATTCCGCAGTCGGAGCTGGACGTGAACCCCGGCCTGACCCAGAATCCGGGGTATTAAGTGAATGAGTAAATGAGCGAGTGAGTAAATGAGTGAAGGGAAAGGCCGTCATGCTGAGCCTGTCGAAGCATCTCTACTGGGGGTAACCCCAATCGTGAGGACGAAGCGGGAGAGATGCTTCGGCAAGCTCAGCAGGATGGTCTTCCTATCACCGACTTACTACCTCACTCATTCACTACTCGCTACCTCACCATCCTCCCCTCTCCCACATCATTTCCCACCAGAAATTCCCATGAAAAACATAGTACGCTTAGCCCTGCTGGGCCTGCTGGCAGCGCCATTGCTGACGAGCTGCGAAATAGAAGGCGACGATAATAAGCTGGAAGGCCCGGTGCCGGAGTCCAGCTTCACGTTTCAGGCTAATACCACCGAGTTTCCCACGGTTGTCACGTTCACGAGCACCAGCCAGAACGGGTTCCTGTACCAGTGGAGCTTCGGCGACAACACCCGCGGCTCGGGTAGCACGGTGCAGCACACCTACAACCGGCCCGGCACCTACCAGGTGGAGCTGATTACGGCCGGCCGCGGCGGCACGGGCATCTCGGCCAAGCAAGCCGTGACCATTCCCGACGCCTGCGCCAACACCACCTTCAGCAAGCTGGTGGACTGCGCCGGCAGCGGCACCCGCGTGTGGGCTTTCTCCAACGAACCCGGCGCCATTGTGCGCGAAACGGCCGGCGGCACGCTCATTTCCTCATCGGGGGCCCTGCAAAACTGCCAGCTCGACGACCAGTTCTCGCTAAGCAACGGCTTCACCGTCAACTACGAAAGTGGCGGGCAGACCTTCCAGAACGGCACCTGCGGCACGTCGCGCAACCACAGCGGCTCCTTCGTGTTCCGGCCCAACGGCGGCAGTCCGCAGCTGGTACTCAAGGGCAAAGGTGCCTTCATCGGCCTGCCCGACTCGGTGGCTAATAAAACCTACGACATCCTGGAGGCCACCGACACCAAGCTGCGCCTGCGCGGCACCAACCCCGACGGCACCCGCACCATTGTGACGCTAGCTCCCTACGATGCCACGGCCCCCATCAAGCGCCTGCTCACCGGCGGCTCAACGCGCACCTGGAAGCTCGACAACACCGCCGATGCGCCCATCATTGTGGGCACCGAGGCCGCGCCGTCGTCTTACTTTGCCGGGGTGGCGGCGGGCGCCCTGCCCACCTGCCAGTCGGATGATGAGTACACCTTCACCATGGCCAACGTGTACACCTACGACGCCAAGGCCGAAACCTTCTCCGCCAACGGCTTCTCCTGCCAGGCCCCGCAGTCGGGCTCCTCGCCCTTCGTGTTTGGGCCGGCGGCCGGGGCCGGGCTGGCGCAGTTCACGCTCACGCGGGCCGGCGCCTTCCTGGGCACCACCGACGCCTCCCCGACCGAGCGGGTGTACCGCATTCTGAGCATCGACAACCAGAAGATGACCCTGCGCTCCGGCAGCGGCCAGAACGGCGGTACGGTGTTCACGTTCAAGCTGGTAGTGAAGTAACCGGTGGAAAACCGTCCTCAACTTTTGACCTGCCTGCGCTTTATGAAAACTGTATCCGCGTTTCGACGGCACCCCGCCTGGTGGAAAAGTGGCCTGCTGGCACTAAGCCTGCTCTCGTGCACCGAGAAATCAAAATCCAGTGCGCCCACTCCCCTGCCGCCCACACCTACCCCGCCGGCCGTGAATGAGGAGCCGCGCGACTTCAACCAGTACACCGAGCTGCGGTGGAGCGACGAATTCGACGGGGGCACCCTCGACCAAACCAAGTGGACCTACGAGCAGGGCGGCGGCGGCTGGGGCAACAACGAGTTGCAGAACTACACCAACCTGCCCGACAACGCGTTTCTGAGCGGGGGTAACCTCGTCATTCAGGCCCGCCGCCAGCAATCCGGCAACAACGCCTACACCTCAGCGCGCCTGATTACCAAAGGCAAGCAGAGCTTCCGCTACGGCCGCATCGACGTGCGGGCCAAGGTGCCCAAGGGCAAGGGCGTGTGGCCGGCCATCTGGATGCTGGGCGCCGACATCGACCAGAATAACTGGCCCAAGTGTGGCGAAATCGACATTATGGAGCTGCGCGGCAGCCGCCCCAAGGAGTTGATTTCGACCATGCACTTCGGCAACAGCACCGCCGACCACCGCTACAAGGGCACCACCAAGGTGCTGACCGACGACCTGTCCGACGACTTCCACGTGTTTACAGTGGTGCGCAGCAAGGACTTGCTCCGCTTCTACCTCGACGGCCAGCAGTACTACACCTTCACCGGCGCCGACGCCAGCCCTTTCCCGTTCAACAACCCGTTTTTCGTGATTCTGAACGTGGCCGTGGGCGGCAACTTCGACGGCAACCCCGACGCCTCCACCGTCTTCCCCCAGCAGATGCAGGTAGACTACGTGCGGCACTACGAGTACAAGTAAGCCGGACCTCACTCCCTCTCCGTTGCCTCACCCCCTAGCCCCCTCTCCAAAAGAGAGGGGAACTAGTTCTAGTGCTAGATAATACTAGTTCTAGTGAGCTAGAAACTAGTCCCCTTCTCTGAAGGAGAGGGGGCTAGGGGGTGAGGCAACGGAGAGGGGGATAAGGTTCTCCACCCACCACCGAATGAAACGATTCTTCCGCACTGCTTTGCTGCTGGCGCTGGGCCTGCCACTACAAGCCCAACAGGCAGCCTCGCCTCCGCGTACCACCATTGCCTCCGCCGCCGACGATCCGAAGATGACCGGCTTCATTAGTGCCCTGATGCAGAAGATGACGCTGGAGGAGAAAATCGGGCAGCTGAACCTGATAACCGTGGGCTTTGACGTAACCGGGCCGGTAATCAGCAAGGACGTGGACGCCAACATCCGGCGCGGCGCGGTGGGCGCGGTGCTGAACACGTTCACGCCCACGGCGGCCCGCAAGCTCCAGGAAATGGCCGTGAAAGAAACGCGCCTGCACATCCCGCTGCTGTTCGGCTACGACGTTATCCACGGGCACCGCACCATCTTCCCCATTGCCTTGGGCATGGCGGCCAGCTGGGACCTGGCCGCCGTGGAGCGCAGTGCCCGCGTGGCCGCCGAAGAAGCCGCCGCCGACGGCATCAACTGGGTGTACTCGCCTATGGTCGACATTGCCCGCGACCCGCGCTGGGGCCGCATCTCGGAAGGAGCCGGCGAAGACCCTTTTCTTGGCTCTCAGATTGCGCGGGCCATGGTGCGCGGCTACCAGGGCCCCACCAACGACCTGAGCCGCAGTAACGCGGTGATGGCCTGCGTGAAGCACTTTGCCCTCTACGGCGCCGCCGAAGCCGGCCGCGACTACAACACCACCGACATGAGCCTGCCGCGCATGTACAACGAGTACCTGCCGCCCTACAAAGCCGCTCTCGACGCCGGGGCCGGCTCCGTGATGTCGTCGTTCAACGACATCAATGGCGTGCCGGCTACCGGCAATAAGTGGCTGATGACGGACTTACTGCGCCAGCAGTGGGGCTTCCGCGGCTTCGTGGTGACGGACTACACCTCCATCAACGAAATGACCAACCACGGCCTGGGCAACGACGCGCAAACCTCGGCCCTGGCCCTGAACGCGGGCATCGACCAGGACATGGTGGGCGAGGTATTCCTGAGAAACCTGGCCCAAAACCTGAAGGAAGGCACCGTAAAACAGGAGCAGATTGACCAGGCCTGCCGCCGCGTGCTGGAAGCCAAGTACAAGCTGGGCCTGTTTCAGGACCCCTACCGCGGCGTCACCGAGAAGCGGGCCAAGGCCACGCTGATGAAGAAAGAGTATCTGGACGCCGCCCGCGACGTGGCCCGCAAGAGCATGGTGCTGCTCAAGAACCGCAACAGCACCTTGCCCCTGCGCAAAACCGGCACCCTGGCCCTGGTGGGCCCCCTGGCCAACCGCCAGCACGACGTGTTGGGCTCCTGGAGCGCCGCCGGCGACTGGAAGCAGGCCGTGTCGGTGGAGCAGGGCATCCGGCAGGCGGCCGGCAGCGCGGTGAAAGTGCTAACTGCCCGCGGCGTTAATCTCACCGACGACGCCCAGCTCATTGCCCGCCTCAACGCCCACGGCGGCGCCCTCGACATCGACCCGCGCCCCGCCGCGGCCCAAATCGAGGAGGCCGTGCAGGTGGCCCGCCAGGCGGATGTGGTGGTGGCCGTGGTGGGCGAGGCCCAGGGCATGTCGGGGGAGGCGGCCAGCCGCGCCGACCTGGGGCTTCCCGGCCAGCAGCTGGCCCTGCTCAAGGCCCTGAAGCAAACCGGCAAGCCCCTGGTGGTAGTGCTGATGAGCGGCCGCCCGCTGACGCTGACCTGGGAAGACGAAAACGCCGACGCCCTGCTGGAAACGTGGTTTGCGGGCACCCAGGCCGGCCACGCCATTGCCGACGTGCTGTTTGGCCTCTACAACCCCTCGGGCAAGCTTACGGCCACGTTTCCGCGGTCGGTGGGCCAGATTCCGCTGTATTACAACCACAAAAACACCGGCCGGCCCTACCTGGGCGTGCAGCTCGAAAAGTACAAGTCGCGCTACCTCGATGAGGTCAACGACCCGCTGTACCCGTTCGGCTACGGGCTCAGCTACACCACCTTCCAGTACGGCAAGCCCCAGCTGAGCACCACCACGCTTGGCCCCACCGGCGCCCTGGAAGTGCGCGTTACCGTGCAAAACACCGGCAGCTACGACGGCGAAGAAGTGGCTCAGCTCTACATCCGCGACGTGGTGGGCTCCATCTCGCGGCCCGTGCAGGAGCTGAAGGGGTTCCAGAAAGTCTTTTTGAAGAAGGGCGAGAGCCGCACACTCACCTTCCGCCTCACGCCCGACGACCTGAAGTTCTACAACCAGGACTTGCAGTTCGTGGCCGAGCCGGGCGAGTTTCAGGTGATGGTGGGCGGCAACTCCCGCGACGTGCAGATGACCACCTTCACACTGGCCGCGCAGTAGCGGCCCAGACCGTACCCGCGCCTGTTGTGGGACTCGCGCGGGGACTTCCGGGGACTGACTTGCTAGTTAGGGGGCAGGTCGGTACCCGGAAGTCATGTTTTTGGAGAGTTAGCCAACAGAGGCGGAAGCTGTCTAGGAAGTCGCCTGACCGTCCTGCTTCATCTGGCGTCCGCGCAGTCGAAGCATCTGGCGTGCTAAGGTTGCCACACCTATTGTCATGCTTCATCTGGCGTCCGCGCAGCCGGAGGCGGAGTCAAAGCATCTCTACCGCTGGCTAACTCAATCGTTCAACGAAGCAGTAGAAATGCTTCGACTCCGCCTCCGGCTGCGCGGACGCCAGATGAAGCAGGACGGTCTAGCAACCTTTGCAAGGCATAAAGATTTATAATTATATGAAGCACATAGAGTCGCCCGCGGAAGTATCTACATACCCTGTTCACCGGTTAGTAAACCGCTCTGGATAGGGCGTGGCTGCCTGGACTTTACAGCGGCGCGGCCAGTGTTTTGTGTTGCAGAAGCTGCGGTTTGTATAGCGACTAGGGAGGGTAAGCTCGGGACCTTTGGGAAACATATTCTTCACCCTTATTCCCTCTCACCTCCGCGTATGAGCATCCTCAACAAAGTACCGCTGGGCAGCCAAGGCCTGGAAGTATCCATCGAAGGCCTGGGCTGCATGGGCATGACGGGCTTCCCCGGCGGCAGCGTGTACGGCCAAGCCGACGCCGCCGAAAGCATAGCCACCATTCACCGCGCCCTGGAGCTGGGCGTGACCCTGCTCGACACGGCCGACATCTACGGCCCCTTCGACAACGAGCGGCTGGTAGGCCAGGCCGTGGCCGGCAAGCGTGGGCAGGTCATTTTGGCCACCAAGTTTGGGTTTGAGATTGATGACCAGGGCGCCCTCACCTGGCAGCGCAACGGCCAGCCGGCGTACGTGCGCAAGTCGGTGGAACGCTCCCTGCGCCACTTAGGCACGGAGTACATCGACCTCTACTACCTGCACCGCCTCGACCCCAACATCCCCATCGAGGAGACGGTAGGCGCCATGAGCCGGCTGGTGGAAGAAGGCAAAGTGCGCTACCTGGGCCTGAGCGAAGTGCCAGCCGACATCCTGCGTCGCGCCCACCACGTGCACCCCATCACGGCGCTCCAAACCGAGTATTCGCTGTTTGACCGGGGCGTGGAAGAAAACGGCGTGCTCGAAGCTGCGCGTGAGCTGGGTATCGGCTTCGTGGGCTACTCGCCGCTGGGCCGGGGCTTTTTGTCGGGTGAAATCAAGACGCCCGACGACTTCGCAGCCGACGACTCGCGTCGTAATTTTCCCCGCTACCAGGGCGAAAACTTCTATAAAAACCTGGCACTGGTGGAAAAGCTGCAAGCAGTGGCACAGGCCAAAGGCGTCACGCCGGCCCAGCTGGCACTGGCCTGGGTGCTGGCCCAGGGTGTGGTGGCTATACCAGGCACCAAGCGCCGCCAGTACCTGGAGCAAAACGTGGCCGCCGCCAGCCTGGTACTAAGCCCAGCGGAACGGGCCGAGCTGGAAGCCGCTATGCCGGTGGGCAGCGCGGCCGGCGCGGCGTATCCGGCAGGTCTGTAGGCTGTTGCAGCAGTCGGTGCTAGCCGCCGCAGCAAAGCGAAGGAAGCCGACACTCATCACTCCTTCCTTTTTCACTCCGTGGATACTCTTCTCCGAGAAGCTACCGCAGCCAACTCAGCTGTACTGCAATGAAACAGCCCGCCAAAGATTTCCACTTGCTGAACACGGTAACTGATTATACGCGGTTTGTCGGGCTACCCCCGCCGACGCATCCGCTGCTCACAGTTATTGATTTGGCCCTGACCCGCACCACCCCGCGGCCACTTACGCCGGTGGTGCAGCAGCTCTATACCATCTGGCTTAAAAAAGACTTTAAAGGGCGTATCCATTACGGACACCAAGCTTACGACTTTAACGAAGGCGTATTAGGCTTTCTGGCGCCCGGACAAGTCTTTGCGGTGGATGCGACACTGGATGTTTCCAGACTGGAAGGCTGGATGCTGGTCTTTAGCCCCGAGCTGCTGCGAAAGTATCCGTTGGGCAAGAAGATAGCCGGCTATGGCTTCTTCTCCTACGCTGTGCACGAGGCGTTGCACCTGTCGGCCCAAGAGGAAAGCACGCTCAACGGCCTGCTGCACAGCATCCGAAACGAGTACGAGCGGCCCATCGACGCCTTCAGCCAGGACGTGCTGGTGGCGCAGCTGGACGTGCTGCTCACCCACGCCAACCGCTTCTACCACCGCCAGTTCCTGACCCGGCGCACCGTGGAGCACGATTTACTAACCCGTTTCGAGGCGCTGCTGACGGCCTACTTCGCCCAGCACCACGAGCAGCCGCTGCCCACAGTGCAGCACTTCGCCGACGCCCTGCACGTGTCGCCGGCTTACCTGAGCGACATGCTGCGCACGCTCACGGGCCAGACCACCCAGCAGCACATTCACAACGCCCTGATTGAGCAGGCAAAGCGGCTCCTGCTCACCACCTCGCTCACCATCAGCGAAACGGCCTTTCGCCTGGGGTTCGAGTACCCACAGTATTTCAGCCGTCTGTTTAAAAGCAAAACCGGCCTGACGCCGGCGGCCTTTCGGTTTTCGGCGCAGTAATGGTGCCGCGCAGTTGTCGTTTTTTCCCGCTCGGTTGAACGGCTACTGTTATAGAGGAGGCCAAAGAATGTAACGCGAAGTTGTACTTCGCGAGGCGTCAGGGTCGTGTGGCTGATAGTTCAATCAGTGACTTCCTGACGCTTCGCGAAGTGGAACTTCGCGTTACATTCTTTGGCGGAGCAGTTCCGGCGGGCGCGTGCAACGCGCCCCTACTTTACTACCAGCGTCATAATCGAGTGGGGGCGGCTGGTGGCGGGAGCAGCCTGGCCGCGAATCCAGAGCTGGAAGGGCTGCTCTTTGTCGGTACGGTTCATCACGACCACGGCCACGGTGCCGTCGGGGTTGCGGAAGGCGGTGGTTTCGAGCACGTCGCGGCTGCTGGCGGTGGCAATGCGCCGGGCGCCGGGCCGGATGAACTTCGAGAAGTGGCCGATGTAGTGGTAGGCGTTAGTGTAGATGAGCTTGCCGGCCTTGGTGTCGCCGATGATGGGGGCGTAGCAGAAATTGCCGACGTGGTTGGGGCCGCCGGTTTCGTTCAGGAGCACGTTCCAGTCGGTCCAGGCCACGGTGCCGGCGTTGAAGTCGTTAATCATCGAGTGGCCGTACCGCTCGCCCAGCTTCCAGTCGTTCACGTTGTCCAGCTTGAAGTTCTCGACGCAGCCTTCCGTAAAAATCAGGTTTTTGTCGGGGTAGGTTTCGTGCACGCGGCGCAGGTTGTCGAACTGCATGGCGCTGCCGGTCCAGGTTTCGTACCAGTGGTAGCCCAGGCCCCAGTAATACTTGCTGGCCTCGGGGTCGTCGAAGAGCGTGGCGGCTCGCTGGTAGAGCAGGTCACGGTTATGGTCCCACCCGATGAGCTTCTTGTCGCCCAGGCCTGCCTTTTTCAGCGTGGGGCCCAGGTAGCCTTTCACGAAGTCGCGCTCCTCCTCAGCCGTGAAAATGCAGGACTCCCACCGCTGCTTGGCCATGGGCTCGTTTTGCACCGTGAGGCCCCACATGGGAATGCCTTGCCGCTCGTACTCCCGGATAAACTTCACGAAGTAGTTGGCCCAGGCCTGGCGGAATTCGGGCCGCAGCTTGCCGCCTTGCAGCATGCTGTTATTGTCTTTCATCCAGGCCGGCGGGCTCCACGGGCTTACGTACATGGTCAGCCGGCCCCCGGCGGCAGCCTGGGCCTGCTTGATAAACGGAATCCGAAACTGCTCGTCGTGCTTCACGCTGAAACTCTTCAGCTCCTTGTCGTTATCGGCCACGTAGGTGTAGGAGCCGCTGCTGAAGTCGGAGGAGTGAATGGTGGTGCGGGCCAGCGTGTAGCCGATGCCTTGGCTGGGGCTGTAGTAGGCCTGCAGAAACTCCTGCTGCTGGGCTTTGGGTAGTCGGGCAAACGTTTCGGCCGCGGCATCGGTCATGGCCCCACCAATGCCGAGCAGGGTCTGAAACTGGTGCGCAGGGTCCACAAACACGGTGGGCTGGGTTTCCAGGGGCTGGGGCTGCGCCTGAAACGTGAGCTTGTCGGCGGCGGCCAGGCGCAACTCGGTGCCGGCGGCCGTGGTGTACACCTGCACCTGCCGGCCCGCCGCCGAATAAGGGGCCGCACTGGCAGGCTTAGGGGCGGGCTGTTGCGCCGCAGCACTCAGGCCAAGGATGGTCAGAGAAAGAACGGAGAGAGTTCTGGAAGGCATTGAAAAAGAAAATGAAGTAAACCGATGCAGCGACGCGTATTCGCGCTTCGTCATCCGCGCCGTTCGGGCAGGTAGCCGTTCAGGCCGTGTCGTTTAGCAGGCACACGCGAAGGGCCGCGTCTCTACATCCGTTCTTCCCTTCACCCTTGCGGCCCGGAAAAAGGAGGGCTACTGCTTGCTGATTCTGAAGGTAGTGGAAAACTTTGGCCCGGCCAGCCGAACAACGTACAGCCCATTCCTGAGCCCCGAAACATCCAGGGTATGCTCTGGCCCGGCGCCGTCGGCGCGCTGGCGCAGCACGGCGCGGCCCGCCAGGTCGAGTACGGTAAGCGAGTGAGCGGTGACGCCGGCCGGCAGCTGGTAGACGAGGCGGCTGACTACCGGATTAGGATAGAAGCTGACCTCGGTGCGCTGGCTGCTGCCCGGCGCCACGCTGCCGGCCACCGCCCCGCGCGCGGCGCCTAACACGCCGTAGCTGAAGGCTTCCCAGCCCGAAATGGCCGGGCGGTTGCAGGTCATGGCCTGGGTGCCGTTTTCCGAGGAAACGTACCGGCCGTTGAAGCCCCGCAGGCTGATGGTGCCGTCGGCATTCACCAGCCAGTCAAACGCCTCCCAGCCCGACACGGCGTCGCGGGTGCACGTCATCGGCCGCTCCCCGTTTTCCGAGGACACGTACTTGCCGTTGAAACCGCGCAAGGCCACCTTGCCGCCCCCGCCATCCACTACCGTGAAGGCCTCCCACCCCGACACGCTGGGGCGGTTGCAGGTGATGGGCTGGGTGCCGTTTTCCGAGGACACATACTGGCCGTTGCTGCCGCGCAGCCAAATGGTGCTGCCGATGGGAGCCGTGTTGCGCGCCCGCACCCGGATGGAAGACGCCTTGTCGTTCCAGTTGCCAGTGCCCAAGGCATTGGCCACCAGGCAACTGTTGCTGACAGTAAGCGTCAGCGAAGCGCCCTGAAAGTTGTCGTGCTCGAAGAGCTGTACCTCGTAGCCGCTGTTCACGCGCAGCGACGACACATCGTCGTTAAGAATGCCGCGGCTTTGCAGCTGGCCCAGGGTGTAGTCGCCGGCGGGCAAGGCCACGGCGGCGCCGTCGTAGTTGCAGTTCTTATAGAATGTAGCCACGCCGCTGCTCCCGGTGCCGTAGTAGTTGCCGCCGCCGGGGTAGTTCACGATGCCGTTCAGGTTAGGCGCCACGGCCCGGACGGTGGTGTTGGGCACGCAGTTGGCGAACTTGATATTCTCCAGCACCTGGCCCAGGCCGGCGGGCCCGTCCACGATATAGGGCGGGTTGATGTGCATAAAGGCGGCGTTGTTGCCGTTCTCGAAGCGCTTGTAGGTCCAGTGGCACCAGCCGATGCCCACCGAATTGAGGTTGCGGGCGGCTTCGTTCATCCAGGCGTCGGTGTTTTCGCCGGTTTCGCCTACCCAGATGGGCACGTCGTTGTCGGTGCGGAAGCGGGTGAGGTTGCCGATGGTGCGCAGGTTGTTGGCGTTGCCGGGGTCAGTGGAGCTGACGTTGTTGTCGAGCGGGTAGGTGGCGCCGCTGTAGCGGTGCGAGTTGTAGACCAGGTTGGCGGTGTTGGTGAAAGTGCGCTTCTCCAGGTAGTTGTAGTCGTTTCCCCAGCCGTTGCCTTCGAGCAGCAGCAGGTGCTGGTCGCCCTGGGCCCGCACCGTGTTGATAAGGCGCTGTAGCACGCTGTTGATCTGCTGGTTGGTGGGCACATTGTTGGGCTCGTTGAGTAGGTCGTACATGGCAATGCGGGCGTCGTTCTTGTAGCGCGCCGCAATGGTGGCCCACAGCCGGTTGGTGATGTCCTGATAAATGGGCCGGGTCCAGAAATCGAGCGGCACCAGGGCATCGGCAATGTTGAGGTCGGTGCCCTGGGCGCCGGGCGCGGCGTGCAGGTCCAGGATGACGTACAGCTGGTTGGCCGCGGCCCAGCTCAGCACGTTGTCAATCAGGCGCAGGGCCTCCATATTGGCTGGGTCCGTGAACAGCTGGTTGGCGTTGTACCAGCTGGTGAGGGCCCCCACGTAGGCCTCGTAGGAGGTGGTGCCGCGCAGCACGCCGTTGCGCACGGCCCGCTGGCTGGGGGTCAGAAACAGGTCGTAGTGCAGGGGCAGCCGCACGCAGTTGAAGCCCTGGGCGGCAATGTAGTCGAGGTCGGCCTTGGTGATGAAGTTGTTGCGGTAGCTTTGGTAAAAGGCTTCCACGTCGGCCTCGCTCATGCCGGCATTGTAGAGGGTTTGCTTTACCGTGCCCTGGGTTTGGCGGCCGTTGAGGCCCTGCCAGCCGGGCTTCATCATGTAGCCTTCCTGCACCAGCCAGCCCCCCAGGTTCATGCCGTTCAGGATAACCTCCTGGTTGCTGGCATTTACGATGCGCGGCCCGCTGGCCCGCAGAAAGCTCTGCGCCCAGGCAGCGTGGGTCAGGCACAGCAGCAGGGCCAGCAGCCCCGCCAAGGCGCCGCAACGGCGAAAACGAGAAGTAGTAGAAAGGCGCATGAGAATGATGGTTGAGGTAGAATATGGGAGTAGTCCTCGGGCTGGCGTACGGCCCCGCGGACCCCACCCCGGCCCACGCCGCTTGATGCGCAGAATCCTCTGGGAGAGGGGAGCGTTCTGGAGCTACAAGCCACAAGCTTCAGGCTCCAAGCTTAGAACAGACTTGCAGCTTATGGCTTGCAGCTTGCAGCTGACGCTTGGCGCCCCTCTCCCGGAGGGGCCGGGGGAGTGGGGTCACCACACGTAAGTGCCCGCCGCCCCGGCCGGTAGCTGGGTGGTGGCTGCTTTGCCGCGAAACAGAATGTCGAAGGTTTGGGGGGCCGAACCCGTGTTGAGCACGATGAGCACCTTCTGGCCGGTGGGCGTGCGGTAGGCTACGTGGGGCAGGGTAGTCGGCCCGTTGCTGCCTATCCGCACCGAACCGGGCCGCACAAACTTGGCCGCGTGGGCCACGGTGTAGTAGGCCGAGTTGCGCGTTACGGCGTCGCCGCTGATGGTGAGGGCGCCCAGGCAGGTGGTGCACCCGCCCGGCGTGTGGGGGTTGTAGTTGGGGTCGGCGGCCAGGTTCCACTCCAGCACGTTGCGGCTCCAGTTGCGCGGCGCCCCAATAATGAGGTTGGCCATGTGCCACTTAAAGTCTTCGGCGAAGTTGCCGGGGCCACCCGTCCACTGCTCGGTGAAGTACACGTGCTTGCCGGGAAAGGCGTTGCGCACCGTGCTCATGGTTTCAATGCTGCCGGCGTAGAGGTGAAACGCCGAGCCATCCACGTACTGGCTGGCCTGCGGGTCTTGCAGGATGCTGAGCGGGTAGTCGGGCCGGTCGAGGTTGTGGTCGTAGAGAATGATTTTGGTGGTGAGGCCCGCCGTCCGCAGCGCCGGCCCCACGTGGTCCCTAATGAAAGTGGCCTGCTCGGCGGCCGTCATGAGCATGCTGGGGTTGTTGCCGGGGTGCAGGGGCTCGTTTTGCAGGGTCACGGCATCTACCCGCACGCCTTCGGCCTGCATGGCTTGCAGGTACTTCACAAAGTACTGCGCGTACACGGGGTAGTACTCGGCCCGGAGCGAGCCGCCGATGGAGCGGTTGTTGGTTTTCATCCAGACCGGTGCCGTCCAGGGCGAGCCGAGGAGTTTGATGGTGGGGTTGATGGCCAGGATTTCCTTGAGCACCGGCAGCAGGTGGGCGCGGTCGGGGGCCAAGCTGAAGTGGGCCAGCGTGGGGTCGGGCTGGCCGCCGGGCGGGTCGTCGTAGGTGAACACCCGCTCATCCAGGTCCGAGGCCCCGATGCTGATGCGCAGGTAGCTGATGCCAATGCTGGTGCCCTCCGTACCAAACAGCTCTTGCAGCAGCGCCGCCCGCGCCGGGGCGCTCATCTGGTGCAGCAGCTGGGCGCTGCCGCCCGTGAGCGTGTACCCAAAGCCGTCGATGGTCTGGTAGGTTTGGGCCGTATCTACCGCAATGGCGGGGTTCTGGCTGCTGCCCGCCCGAAAGTTCAGCGCCACCGGGCTTGGCCGAAACAGGCTCGATTTGTCGGGCGTGGTCAGCCACAGCGCCACCTGCGAGGGGCCGGCGGGCGTGGCCGGCGGAGGTGGCGGCGGCGGGGCCGCGGCAGGTAGGTTCTTCTTGCTGCAACCGCCAGCTGCGCCCAGCAGCAAACACGCAAGGCTGAAAATAAGGGTGCTACGCCTGGGCATCTGAAAACAGAGAGAAGTGAGAAAAGCAGAGCCTGGTGCGCCAAGCAGCCGTTTGTAACGACCTGGCTACGATGTAGAGACGCATTAGCTGGAGTCTCGTTGTCCGCGCCGGCAGAATGATGGATGTGCAGACGGTATCGTGCAACGACGAGCCTCCAGCTAGTGCGTCGCTACGCCGTAGCCAGGCTACAGGCTAGCTGAAAGACGAACCTGAAGCCGCCGCTGCGGGCCGGTGCCCGCGCAGGCCATACCACACAATGTAGAGGTAGCACACGATGGGCAGCACAAACGCCCAGCGCAGGGTGCTGGCATCGGCCACGGCCCCGAAGAGCATGGGCACCACGGCGCCACCCACAATGCCCACGTTCAGCAGGCCCGATGCTTCTTCGGTGTGGCGGCCCAGCCCGGCCACGGCCAGCGTGAAAATGGTGGCAAACATGATGGAGTTCATTAGCCCCACGGCCAGCAGGCTCCACATGGCCACTTCGCCGGTAGTGCTGATGGACAGCAGCACCAGGGCCACTGCGCCCACCGCATTGAAGGCCAGCAGACGGCCGGGGTCAAACTTGCTCAGCAGATAAGCCCCCACGAAGCGCCCCACCATGGCCCCGCCCCAGTAAAACGCCACCTTGTCGCCAGCTGCTTTGGGGGTCAGGCTCAGCACGTCGGGCAGGTGCAGGTAGCTGACGATGTGGGAGCCGATGGCTACCTCGCCGCCTACGTAGGCGAAGATGCCCACCACTCCAAACACCAGGTGCCGGTAGTGCCAGGCGTGGCGGCCAGGCTCCTCCTCGGCTGCGGCGTGGCTGATGCGCGGCAGCTTCAGCAGCGCCAGCAGCACGCTGATGAGGAGCAGCACCCCACCGATGGCCAGGTAAGGCAGCTGCACGGCCCGCACATCGATGGTGGCGGCGGCAGCGGGCGTGTCGAGGTCGGGCAGGTTGGCCAGAATCAGGGAAGCGCCCAACAGCGGAGCCACAGTAGTGCCTACCGAGTTGAAGGCCTGGGTGAGCGTGAGCCGGGCCGGCGCCGACCGGGGCGGACCCAGAATGGCTACGTAGGGGTTGCCGGCCACCTGCAAGAGCACCACGCCCGTGGCCAGCACAAACAGCGCCCCCAGAAACAGCCCGTAGGAGCGGCTTTCGGCGGCCGGGTAAAACAGGAAGCAGCCCAGCGCACCAATCAGAAACCCGAGCAGCATGCCGCCTTTGTAGCCCAGGCGCTGCACCACCTTGCCCGCCGGAATACCCATCACCAGATAGGCCCCGAAGAAGCACAGGTTAATCAGGTTGGCCTGCGTGTAGCTGAGGCTGAAAATAGCTTTCAGATACGGAATCAGGATGTCGTTGAGGCAGGTGATGAACCCCATCATAAAGAACAGCACCGTGAGCGAGGCCAGCGCCGAAGTGTAGCGCGGGGCGGCAGCATCGGGGGCCGCGGTGGGAGGCGGAAGGGTGCGGGAGATGGGAGCGGCCATGTGGCTACGGGTGGGAAGGGAAGAATTGAAAAGGAGGGCGTGGGCAGGTTGCCGGAATCCGGTACCTTCAGTGGTGACGCTCCCAGCAGGCGGGGCCGCAGAGCCGGGCAGCGTAGCGGCAGCGCAAAACATTAAAACCAGGGCCGGGGCCGGAGCGCGTGCAGTCAAATATGAAAGCTCCTGACAAGCAAAACAAGCCGCCAAAATAGTGTACCAAGCGCCCGAAACCGCCCGTATACACCTACAGCACACGCCGCGCCCGGAGTTTGCCAGCGGCATTTCTCCCAAAGCTGCTCTCAGGACTCCGGCAGTCCACAGTTAAAAAACACGTAAAAACTTTGCCCCAGAGCAGGGTCCGGCAGCTGCCTTGCCTTTAATGTAGCCGTTGCGGTAAGCGAAGCGCTGCCCGCAGCTTTCAGGTGGGAGTCGAGCCAGTTGAAGTAGGCACCAATACAAAGGGCAGGCTCTCTGGAGCCTGCCCTTTAGGTTGTGGTTAGTCTGTGGCGTTACCTCACTGCTTGACGAACTGGTAGGTGCGCGTGGTTTTCGAGCCACTAACCCGAATCAGATACGTGCCCTTTTCCAACGTAGCACAGTTCAGTTTCACCTCCGGCCCTGGCCGCTCCAGGCGCACGGTGTGGCGCAGTACGCCGCGCTTGTCATAGATGCCTACCTCGGTCGGGGCCGGGGCCAGGCCGGTCAGCACCACGCTTGTGGTGGCCGGGTTCGGAAACAGGCGTAGCTCTCCGGCCGCCGGGCCAGCCGGCGCCGGGCCGCCCCCAGCTGGGGCAGCTCCGTCAGAAGCCAGGCAGCGGTACTCGGGCGAGGATGCCACGGCCAACCCCACCGCCGTTTTGGTGGCAGCTAGGCTCGTAGGACTTGTTTTCTGCACCACGATGGAGGAAGTCCGGTCGTTCCAGCCGTCATCTACCAGCGAGGCATCGTCGGCAGTTTTCAGCAGGCTGGCCCCGGTGAAGTCGCCATTGTCGTACAGGCGCACCTCGTAGCCCGCCGGCACGCGCACCGACGACAGGTCGTTGGTGAGAATACCAGCCGTGGCCAGGGCGGCGGTGGTGTAGCGGCCCGGCGCCAGCGGCACGGCGTAGCCGCCGTAATTAATATGCTGGCAGAAAAGCACCTGCTTGGCCGCCCCGTAGGTGAATGGGAACTGCCGCTGTGCCTGCGCAAACTGCTGCTCCCATTCGGCCGGCCAGCCAAAGGCCTGGGTGGCCAGCGGCTTGAGGTCGACGCCGGCCGCCCCACTCCAGAAGTGCACAAACTCGCCCCAGTTCATGCTGCCGTACTTGTTGTTGGTCCGGGTGTAGTACTGGGCCAGCAGCTCGAAGTAGCGGTTCAGCACGGCCGCTTCGCCGTAGTTGGAATAGATGGGGTAGAACCAGTCGCGGAACCAGTAGGTGTTGCTGCGCGGAAAGTTGTCCGCCTGCTTGATCATCAGGTTGTACCAGCGCGTGGCGTCGCTGGTGCGGCCCAGACCCCGGTACACGTCGTAGTTGAAGATTTCGGCCCACTTGCTGTCCTTCCAGATGCCAAACGCCGGGGACCCTTTCACTCCCTTGCAGGCGCCTTCCACAATATGGGCTACCTCGTGGGTCATCAGGTCCAGGTCGTTGTTGGCGCCGCTGGTCCAGGGGCCGGGGCCGCCGTCAATGGTGTTGCGGTAGTCGTGGTGGGCGTCGAAGTAGGTGGCGGGGTGGCCACCGCTGTACCGGCCGGTATGAAACACGGCATACAGGCGGGAGTCGCCGCCGAAGCTGCCGTACACCTGCTTGGTGTAGCGCCACACGTCGGCCAGGTAGGTGTTAGGCCAGGTGATGGAGCGGCTCACATCCTTGTCGTAGTACACGGCCACCTCGTCGTCGTAGTACACGCGACTGAGCAGCTGGTTGTGGTCGAACCAGTGCTCCTGCCAGGTGGTGGGCGGGGCCGGCACGGGTATCTTTTCTACTTTGAACGAAGAAGCCCGGTCGTTCCAGCCCGCACCGGTCAGGCAGCCCGTGTCACTGGTTTTAACCAGCGCAGCACCCTGGTAATTGTCGTCGGCATAAAACGTGACCTGGTAGCCGCTCGTCACCAGTACCGAGGACACGTCATCGTTGGCCAGGCCGGCCCCGGTCAGGGCCGACAGCGGGTAGCTGCCCACTCCGAAAGAGGCCTTGCGCCCGGCGTAGTCACAGTTTTGAAACACCGTTACCTGGGCCGTGGCCGTGGTAGCCAGCAGCAGCCCGGCGGCGGCTGGCACCAGCTTCTGAGCGGCCCTGGCTACTGCCCAAAACGGGCGGCCGGGCTTTCTGGTTGAAGTTGTCGGGCTACCGAGAAAGTTGGCTGAGAGCGGAGTTGTTTTCATGAGGGTAAGGGCTTAAGAGTAAGAAGCAAAGGGCGGAGCACACAGCGCAAAAGGCTGGAACCCGTCGGCCAGGGGCCGCAGGTTCCAGCCTGTATGCGCCGGAGGCTACTTCACGAAGCGCTTGGTTACCGGGGCGTGGCCGCGGAGCGTGAGCTTCAGGGTGTACACGCCGGCGGGCAGCTTCGACACGTTGAGGCGACCCACGGCGGCACCTTTCGCCCAAACCCGTCCGCGCGCGTCCAGAATCTCAAACTGCCCGCCGTTGAGGCTCTGGCCCGCCTGAATCGTCAGCTCGTTGGCAACGGGATTGGGGAAGAGCGTCAGCTCGGGAGCTGCTGCGGCTGCGGTCCGGGCCGTGCCGCAGGGGCCCACCAGGCGCCACACGCAGTCGGTGCAGCTTTTGGTAAGCGGGTCTTCGCCCTGAGTCCACCACTTGGCGATGTACACGTTGCCGTTGCGCGACACCTGGTTGTCTTTGACGTACACCGCCGTGGCCGACCAAGCCGGCACGGTGCACGCGCTGCCGCCCCCAGTTACGGTTACCGTTACGGCCGCCGAGGTGGTGGTGGCGCCCTGGTTATCGGTGGCACGGGCCGTGAGCGAGTAGCTGCCGGCCGCCACGCTGGTCCAGGCGTAGCTCCAGCCGTTGCTGCCGTCGGTATCTTCGCCCAGCTTGGTGGTGCCTTGGAAGAACTCCACCTTGGCCACCGTGCCGTTGGCATCAGCCGCCGTGGCCGTGAGCGTGAAGCTGGCCGGAGCCGCTGCGGTAGCACCCGCCGCCGGGGCGGTCAGGCTGACCGTGGGCGGGGTGTTGGTCGGGTTGGGGTTCGGATTTGGGTCCGGGTTCGGGTTTGTGCCGCCGAAGAAGGCGTAGGCATTGTTCACGAAGGCGTCGCCCTGGGTCCGGTCCCAGTTGATAGACCAGGTCATGATGCCGCGCAGGTTGGGGTAGCGGGCCGGCAGCACGTACTGGCCGCCGAAGGAAACCCCGTTTACCAGGTAGTTTAGGGCCTTGGTTACTTCGGCCGGCGGCACGTAGCCGCCCGCGGGGGCCGAGCCGGTGCCGGTGGCTGGCAAGCCAAACGCTACTTGGTCTTGCCGCAGGGCCGGAAACACGTTGGCCGTGTTGCGGGCCACCGGAAAGCCGCGCAGCAGCATGTCGGTCATGGCCACGATGAAGTCGGCGGTGCCCTGGGAGTACACCTTCTCGTCCAGCGCGTTCTGGGAGCCGGTGTTGTAGTACTGCACGTGCACGAAGGTGAGCAGGTCGCGCAGGCCGTAGAGCACGGGCAGGTAGCCACCAAAGGCCGTGCCGTAGTTGGCGTAGCCGCCCTGCACGTACTGCACTTCCGGGGCCGCCGTCAGCCAGAACTCTTTGCCCTGGCCGCGGAAAAACGCCGTCAGCTCCCGCGAAGCCACCACCAGGTTGTTGATTTTGGGCGTGGTGGAGTTCTTGAAGTCCGAGTCGCCGGCGTTTAGAATCACCGAGGTGCCTTCCAGGTCGATGTCGAACCCGTCAAAGCCGTACTCGGTGATGATGCCCTTCATCGAGGCCACAAACTTGTCTTTGTCGGCGGTGGTGTTCAGCTCCACGGGGGCGTCGGCGCCGCCAATGGAAATCTGCACTTTGCGGCCCTGGGCCTGGAGGGTCCGGATATCGGCAATGAACTCGGCCTTGGGCTGGTTGGTGGGCTCGAAGGTCATGGTCATGTTGCCGGGAGCCACGGGCACGGCAAAGGCAATGTTGACCACGTTGTACTTGGGGTTCACGTCGCGCAGGCGGATGTAGGGGGCGCTGGCGTTGTTCCAGTTGTGGAAGTAGCCCACAATCACCTTACCAGCCGGGTTGCCCGACGGGTTGCCGCTTGTCACGGTCACGCTCACGGCCGCCGAGGTAGTAGTGGCGCCCTGGTTGTCGGTGGCCTTAGCTGTCAGCGAATACGTACCCGCGGCCACGCCCGACCACGCATAGGTGAACGGCGCCGAGGTGTCTTCGCCCAGCTTGGTGCTGCCCTGGAAGAACTCGACTTTGCTGATGCTGCCGTTGGCGTCGGCGGCGTCGGCCGTGAGCGTGAAGCTGGCCGGGGCCACAAACGAAGCGCCGTTGGCCGGGCCCGTCAGGCTTACCGTGGGCGGCGTGTTGCCCGCCGTCACCGGCGCAAACGACAACCAGTTGATGTTGCAGCCCGTCGAGGCGAGTACGTGCACGCGCAGGGTCTGCACCCCGGCGGGCAGGGTCACGGTGGTGCTCACCGTAGTCCAGCTCTGCCAGCCGCCGGTAGCACCTACGTTCACGCTGCCCAGCACCGTGCCGGCGCTGTTGCGCAGCTGCAAGGTGGCCGCGCCCGGAATGCTGGCCACGCGGAAACCGACGGTGTAGGTGCCGGCCGCGGCTACGTTCACATTGTAGTCCAGCCAGTCGCCGGTTTCCACCCAGTTCACGTTGCGTCCCCCGCCCGCGTCGGTGGTGGGCTCGGTGTCGGTGCCTTGCTGGGCGCTGAAGCTCTCGGCCTGAATGGTGCCCGGAATGGCCTGGGCCACCGGCGCGGCCGTCACCGTCACGGCTACTGCGGCCGAGGTAGTGGTGGCGCCCTGGTTGTCAGTGGCCTTGGCCGTGAGCGAGTAGGTGCCCGCCGCGGCCCCGGTCCAGCGGAAGCTGAAGGGGCTGCTCATGTCTTCGCCCAGCTTCGTCGTGCCCTGGAAGAACTCGACCTTGGCTACCGTGCCGTTGGCGTCAGCGGCGCTTACGTTGATGTCAATGCCCGTGCCAGCCGCAAATGTGGCGTTGTTGGCCGGGGAGCTGATGCTTACCGTGGGCGGGGTGTTGGTTGACGTGCCGCCCGTGGCAAACACCTCGTTCAGCTTATTGACCAGCGGGGCCTTGGTGTTGGGGCTGTACACGAGCTTGCCGCCGAGCACCTGGGGGTTGGACGCCAGGCCCGTCCAGTCGCCCGAGAGGGTCCAGACGATGACGCCGGCCAGCTGCTGGTCTTTCACGTACTGGGCCTTCAGGCCCACCGACCGTTCGTTGTCGTAGCTCAGAAAGTAGCTGCCGTTGGTTTTGTAGGGCACTTTGGCGTTGTCGTCCCAGTGCTCGGTCCAGTTGGCGGTTTGGGCCAGAATGGCCTGGTAGTTCGGGGTGCCGTCCCACACGTCTTTCGGCCAGTTGGCAAAGTCGGCGGCCGTCATCACCGAGCCGTCGGGGCTGACGGTTTCCTGGCGCTTTACCGTGGGCGCGTGCAGAGCGGCCGGGCCGTTGGTTACCACTCCGCGGCCGTAGAAAGCCACGCCCAGGTTTACCTTGTTGAGCGGAATGCCGGCCGCCTTGATGCCTTGTGTAGTGGCGTCCAGCGAAAAGCCGGCGTACTCGGCATTTGGGTAATCATACAGCGGGGAGTTGTGGCCGGCTTTGCCCGACCAGCCCCCGTTGTAGTCGTAGGTCATGAAGTTGAAGTAGTCCATCGACCGGCTCAGGCGCGCCCAGTCAAACTGGTTGAACTTGGTGGGCACGGCCGTGAAGGCGGCCGTAATCAGCTTGCCCGGCCCAATGGCGGCCCGGATTTCCTCTACCAGCACCGCAAAGTTGGTGTAGTCCTGGGGCTGGCCGGTGAAGTTCATGCCGGCCTGGCCGGGGTATTCCCAGTCCAGGTCGATGCCGTCGAAGCCCATGGCAATCAGCTTCTTGCAGTCCCGAATAAACGCGGCACGCTTGGCCGGCGTGGCGGCCATTTCGCCGAAGTGCTTGCTCATGCTCCAGCCCCCAATCGAGGCCATCACCTTCACGCCCTGCTGGTGAGCCAGGTCGAGCAAGCCCAGCTTGCCGCCCTGCTTATGAATGGCCAGCGGAAACGCACCCGACTCGCCCGTATTCACATTCGACCAGCCACCCGGCGCGTTGCGGTAGCCCAGGGAGTAGGCGTAGCTGCCGTCCGAAATGTACTGGATGATGTCCAGCTCGCCTTGCAGCAGGTACAGGTCCCAGCTGCTGTAAATGTCGGTGTTGACCAGCGGGGCCGGCTGCTGGGTGGCACCGGGCTGGGCAATGTTGGGGTTGCGGTAGTCGCCGCTGTGAATGGACCCATCCACGGCCACCCCGAAAAACGAGAAGTTGATGATGGTGTACTGTGAATAATCAACGTTCAGGTGGTTGAGGCTGCCCTTGGGAATCAGGCCCGGAATGTCTTTCCACGGCCCCCACTGCGTGATGTAGCCAATAATCTGCTTGTTGTGGTCGGTGCGCTTCTTTGGCACCGTCGGGCTCACCTGGGCCTGCATGGCGGCCGGCAGCAGCAGGAGCAGTGCCAGCCAAGACCACACCATAGCCCGCATCGTTTCGCGCAGGCGGTTACGGTTTTCCCTGGGGGAAAACGGGTTGTTTTGTTTCATGGCGTAGGAAGGAAGTAGATAAGAGGGTGTTGAAGAGATGGTGCCCTCAGCGGGGACCAATGAGGCACATTTTGTCATGTGGCGCCCTGAAAGAGCTGCCGGCGCCGATTGGGATAGGCACGCGCCGGCCTAACGGCCCGTTTTTTCACGGGCCGCCGGACTTTATTCTACAGCAAGGGAAGACACGCGCGGCCAATAGGCGGCAGGCAACCCGCCCGGCTGCTGTGGCTAAGCCGCCGGGCGGGTTGTCTCGGGCGAGACCCTACTGCTTCACCAGGCGGCGAGTGATTTTCTGACGCTCTTTCGTGGTGATACAGAGCGTGTACACGCCGGCCCGCAACGAGGCCACGTCGGCGCCGTCGGTGCCCAGCGTGCCGGCGGCCTGTACCTGGCCGTAGGCGTCCAGCACCTGGTAGGTGCTACCGGCCAGGTTGCGCGCCGAGCGGAAGTGCAGGCGGCCGGCTACCGGGTTAGGATAGGGCTCCACCTCACTGGCGGCCAGGGTGGCGGCACTGCTGGCGGCTACGCGGCTGGCGCCAGCCCGACTGATGCGAATCCAGTTCAGGTTCCAGCCCCCGGCCTGGGCGTACACGCCGAAGTTGTAGGTGCCAGCTTGCACGTTGACCGTCTGCGACACCATCGTCCACGTCTGCCAGCCGCCCGTGGCCGGAATGTCCACGTTGCCCAGCTGAATAGCTCCCGCGTTCAGGTCCGAGGACAAGCGGCTGCCGCTCAGGCTGGCCACGCGGTACTCAATGGTGTAGGTACCCGAAGTGGGGAAGGTGACGTTGTAGTAGGCCAGCCAGTCGCCTTGGTCAATGTAGCCCACGTTCTGGCCGCCCTCGGTGCAGGCTTCCACCTGCACGCCGCTCATGTTGCTGAAGGCTTCGGCCTGAATCGTGGTTGAGAAGCCCGAGGAGGCCGTTTGCACCCGCACCGACGATACCTTGTCGTTCCAGTTGCCGGCGCCCAGCGGGTTGTTTACCAGGCAGCCGTTGTCGGCGCCCACCGTGAGCGAGGCCCCGCTGAAGTTGTCGTTTTCGTACAGCACCACCTGGTAGCCGCCGCTCACCCGAATCGACGACACATCATCATTGAGAATGCCGCGGGCTTGCAGCTGGCCCAGGGTGTAGTCGCCCACGGGCAGGGCCACGGCCGCCCCGTCGTAGTTGCAGTTCTTGAAGAACGTAGCTACGCCGCTCCCGCCGCCACTCCGCTCCCGCACCACCTGGTTGATGGCCGTGAGCAGGGAGTTGGGGCCGGTGGCGTCCTGCGACAATTCCCACATCATAATGCCGCCGCCCTGATCGAAGGCCAGGTTGGTTTTGCGCTTGATGGTGGTAATGCCGTTGTAGCCGATGCCGTTGAATACGTCGGCGTTGGGGTCGGCGCCGCGGGAAAGCAGCGTAGCGTACGATTCCCAGCTGGGCCGGCCGTAGAAGGGCACGCCCAGCACGGTTTTGCTGGCCGGCAGCCCGCGGCCCTTCCAGTAGTTGATGGACTGCACGGCGAAGTCGAAGGTGGAGTGGTCGAAGTTGTTGGCGTCGTAGGCCATCAGGTTCAGAAAGTCCACGTCGTTGAACACGCTGTTCAGGATGCTGCCCCCGTTGATGCCCACCACGGCGGCCGTCAGCAGCTTGCCGCGGCTGCGCAGCGCCGAGCCCAGCTGCTGCATCATGGCGGCGTAGTTGCTGGCCGAAGCTCCCGCGTCGGGGTATTCCCAGTCCATGTCCACCCCGTCGAGGTTGTACTGATTGACGAAGCCAACGAGGTTGTTGACGAAGTTGGTGCGGGCCGTGGCGTTGGCGGCCAGCTGCTCAAAGGCGCTGTCGTTGCCGTCGTTCCAGCCGCCCACGGCTATCAGCACCTTCACGCCCCGGCTGCGGCTCGCCGATACCAGGCTTTGCAGCTTGCCAGGGTTTTCGATGGGCCGCAGGCTGCCGTCGCCATTGGGCAGCAGAAAGGCGTAGTTGATGTGGGTGAGCTTGTCGTACTGCACGGCGTTGACGTCGCCGTTCCAGGAGGGCATGTAGCCGACGACCTTGAACTGAGCCAGGGCCGGCACCGAAAGTAGCAGCAGGCAAGCCGCCACCAGGGTTTTCAGGTAGGAGTTGGTTTTCATGAGCGTAAAAAGTGAGGAGAATGAGAATGAACAGGTAAGCCGGCACCGGGCCGCGAAATCAGCGCTTCACAAACCGCTGGGTGAGCTGGCGCTGGTCGGTGGTAGTGGCGCGCACCACGTAGAGGCCGGCCGGCAAAGCGGCAATGTTGAGCGAATTGGTAGCCGAGCAGCTGAGCACCGTTCGGCCGCAGCCGTCCGTCACGGCTAGGTGGTGCAGGCGCACGGTTGGGGGTAGCTCCAGGTGCAGCTCCGTCTCGGCCGGATTCGGGAAGAGGCGCAGCGCCCCGGCGGCTGCGCTGGCCGGGCGGGTCCGTGTGGCCGTGAGGGTGGCGCCGCCAAACACCTCCACTTCCCATAGCGAATAGCCGTAGACGGTGGCGCGCCGGGTGCCGGCCACGCGCAGGTAGCGGCCCCGGCCCTGGAGGCCAGTGTGGTTGTCCAGGCCCCCGTCGCTGTTGAGCACGGTGCGGATGGGGTTCCAGGTGAGGCCGTCCAGGGAGGTTTGCAGCTGGTAGTCCAGGGCGTAGGCGGCTTCCCAGCTCAGCTGCACCCGCGAAAAGGTCTGGACCTGGCCAAAGTCGAGCTGGAGATACTGGGAGGTGGTCCAGGCGCTGGCCCAGCGCGTGTTGATGTCCTGGTCGGCGGCGTTTTGTGCCCGGCTGCCGGCGTTTTCCTGGGAAGAAGCCGTGACGGCCACGGGCGTGAGCCGGCCCGGCTCCCAGCCCGCGGGCAGGCGCACGTACTGCTGGCCCAGGGCAGTGAGCTGGCCGGAGCCGCCGAGCAGGTTGATGTTGGGGATTTCGTTGTTGCGGCCCGAAAACCAGGCGTACCGAAATACGGCCGGTTCTTTTTCCAGGTAGTTCACGGCGTCCAGCATATACTTCTGCTGCACGGCCGAAGTAATCTCGCCGGCTGGCCGGTCGCCGCAGGCAAACTCGGTAAGCCAGATGGGCTTGCCGTACTTCTTCAGCTCCCCAATCTTGTCGCGCAGCCACCGCTCCTCGCACACGTAGGTGTGCACGGCAATGTAGTCGACGCGGCAGCTGGGGCAGGCCGCAAAAAAGGCATCCAGGTACTGCACCGGCGAGTAGTAGGTGGTGCCGTTTTCCGTCACGCAGTCGCCGCAGTAATTCACGGCCGGCGACACCAGCCGGAGGTTTTTGCGGCGGGCCACTTCTTCCAGCACCGGCCACAGGGCGGCGGCCTGGGTGGGCGTCAGGTTGGCCTGGGAGCGGAAGTTGGGCTCGTTGAAGCCGAGCAGGTAGCGGGCCCCGGCCGGCACGTTGGCCGCCAGCCGGTCGGCCGTCAGCGGGCCGCCATCCAGGCCCCGCCCCCACTGCATGGGCACGAAGTCGATGCCCAGGCCCGCGTACACGCTGGCAGCTCCCGCATCGGGCCGGGAGTACCAGTTGTACCACCAGCTCAGGCCGGGCGCCAGGGCCTGCATGTCGGCTGCCGAGTGGTAGCCGTAGGCCAGGCCCCGCTTGGGGCTTTTGGTTTGGGCCAGGGCAGCTTTGCCGCCGCCCAGCAGTCCGGCTATCAACAGCCCGAAAACCAGCCCGGCAGTTCGCGCTATGTTGTTCTTACTGAAACAAGCCATGGTTTAACACATGAAAAACTATTCTCAGAATACTAGCCGGCCGGCTACAGCCACCGCCAAGGACTTCCTATGCAGGAGGTACCAACCTGCCCGGGCCAGTGCCCCCCTCCTACTGCACCACCACGCGGTGCACAGTGCCGGCCGCGCCTACTTGCACGCGTAGCGTGTACCGGCCGGCTGGCAGGCCGGTTAGGTTTAGTTCTTGTTCTGGCCGCCGCCCGGCCGCGGGCGCCACGGTGCGCGTGTACCGCAGCCGGCCCAGTGCATCGGTGAGTGTGAGACAGGTGGGCGTAGCTCCCGCTGCGGCCGGCAGCCGCACGGTAGTGGTGGTGCGGGCCGGGTTCGGAAATACCTCTACCTCCGCCACGTGCGCTGGCGCTTGGGCTGCCAGTACAGTAGGTAGGCCAATCAGCGCATACGGCACCCGAACGCCCTTAATACGGTAGAAATACGGGTCAATCGAGTTGTTAACGCACCGGTTGTCGGGGCAGCCCTGGGCGTTGTAGTTCAGGCAATATGTCAGGAGCAGCTCGTTGCGGCCGTTATCAAACTCCGGGTGAATGGCCGGGGTGTAGTACTGGGCCACGCTGCCGTACATGTACTCTTTGATGTCGTACACCCTAGTGAGCGGGGTGAACGGGCCGGTGGGGCTGGTGGCGGTGGCCAGGTAGATGCTACGGTCCGTGTCCGGGCAGTTGTACCCCTGGCCCAGCGTCATCAGAATATACCTGCCGTTGAGGTAGGCTACGTAGTTGCTGCCCTTGCCCTCGGCCACCCGTGCCGCAGTGCCTGGTACCGGGGTGCTGCCCCACCCGGAACCATTCCAGAACGTCCAGTCCTGCGGGTTGCTAGCCGGAAAGCGGGCCACGTGCAGGTCGGAAGCATAGCCGTAGGCTGTGGTCCGCATTCCAAACGCGTACACGTATCCGTCGGCCGCTTTCACCATGCCGGTTGCGTAGTTGATGGCCGTCTGGCTGCTCAGGCCCCGCGGGGTGGTGCGCGTGGCCGTCCACTGGGTGCCGGCGCCCTGCGTGAAGTCGTAGAGCGACTGCTGACCCCGGACGCGGACGGTATCAAACCGGCCTTCGCCACAGTGCAGGTACACGTGGTTGCCGATTTCGACCCCCGCCCCTGGCCAGGCATAGGTATAGTCGGCCCGGTCGTTGTTTTCCGCTTTGGTGAGCACGTCGCACACTTGCCGGGCCCGGCCGTTGGACCCACCCGGAATGGTGACGTTTGGGGTGGCCGTGTTGTCCCAGTTGGTGGTGGAGGGCTGGAGCAGCAGGGAGTTGCTATACGTGATATTGATGCCGCACCCAAACTTGCCATTGGGCTGTAGCTTGCTGCCGTCGCACGCATCCTGCGTCACCCAGAGCACCTTGCCTTGATTAGGGCCCCAGCTGAGCGGAATACTGACGCCTTCATCAAAAGCTACGGAGCCCTGGCTGGAACCATTGCGGTTGAAAAAGCGCACGAGCTGGTCGTCGCGGTAAGCAGTGGGGGTTTGTTGAGTAAACGCCCACTGCTGCTCCGGCGCCCCGGCACGGGCTACCTCCTGCGTGATAGAGGAGCCGTTGACGGTGGAGCCCCCCGCGTTGGTCAGGGCTAAGCCATTGCCCCGGTTGCGGATGAGGTAGCGGCCGGGAGTAGCCGTTTCCTCCACCTGCCAAAGCTGCTGGTCGGGGGCAGCGGTTTGCTCGGCGGCCTGCTGCAGCGCAGCGCCCGGCGCTGCCGAAGCGCCAGGTACCGTCAGCAGCTTGCCGCTGAACACATTGCGGAAGTGGTAGTACTTGGTGGTGCCCAGGGTTGTTTTGTAGATAACGTGCCACTGCTGCCAACCATCGGTGGTGCCGTTGGTCGTGGAGGCGGCAAACTGGACTACGGGGCGCGCATCGTCGTACTTTTCGTTGAGCAACACGTTACCGGCCACCTCCAGCAGCTTGCCACTGGCTCCATTGGCCAGCGTGTACACGGCGTAGGCGGGCAGGGGCGCGTCGGCCACCACCCGGCGGCTCGCCGCCATCCGGTGAGCACCCCGCCCATCGAAAATGGCCAGCCAGCCAGCTGCCGCAAGCAGGACAAACGTTTTCTTACCCATTGTTAGTTAAGCACAGTTTGGTTAGCAGTGCGTCAGAAGGAGTTTCCGTTGTGTGGCCGGAAAGATTCCGGGCTCGAGCTGCCCCACGTCTTCTGAGCTTTCCGCCATTACTGTTTCGTGAAGCGCCAGCGGAGGGGCTGCCGGCCGGTGGCATTAACCACTAGCACGTAAGAACCAGCCGGGAGCCGGGCTACATCCAGGGTGCCGCGGTCTGGCAGGCAGCCGCGGCTTACCACCCGGCCCGTGGCATTGAGCACGAGGTAGGGGCTGCCGGCCAGCTCGGGAGCCGGGCTGAGGTGAAGCCGGTCGGTGGCGGGGTTGGGGTAGAGGCGCAGCTGGGCCGCGGGCTGCGAGCTGCTGCTGGCCGGGGCCACTGTGGCGGCAGTACGGGCGCTGCCAGCTTTGGTGATGCGAATCCAGTTCAGGTTCCAGTCGCCCACCTGCACGTAGATGCCGAAGTTGTAGGTGCCGGCATTTACCGTCACGGTTTGCGTCACGGTGGTCCAGGTCTGCCAGCCGCCGGTGCCCGGCACGTTCACCGTGCCCAGCACCGCGGCGCCCCCGTTGAGGTCGGCAGAAAACCGGCCGCTGCTGGCGCCCGTAGCCACCCGGTACTCGATGGTGTACTGGCCCGCGGTGGGGAAGGTGATGTTGTGGTAGCTCATCCAGTCGCCGGGGTGCAGGTAGCCCACGTTCTGGCCCCCGCCCGCGTCGGTGGTGGGCTCCACCACCACGCCCTGCATGGCGCTGTAGTTTTCGGCCTGAATCAGCACCGACGACGGCGCCGGGGCGGCACTCACCACCACCGAGGAAGCCCGGTCGTTCCAGCCGCTGGCGCCCAGCCAGGCGTCGGCGGCGGTGCGGGTGAGCGTGGCGCCCTGGAAGTTGTCGTGCTCGTAAAACGTCACCTGGTAGCCACTGGCTACGCGCACGGCCGTGATGTCGTCGTTGAGCACGCCCTGGGCCTGCAAGGCCGCCAGGTTGTAGCGGCCCACCGGCAGCCCCACGGCGTAGCCGCCGTAGTTGATGTCTTTATACACCGTGGCAACGGGCGGGGGCGGCGGCGGTGGGGGCGCAGTGCCTTCCGCCGCGTCCAGGGCGGCTACGGCCTGGGGCAGGCGCAGCGCCACAAAGTGCCCGAAGGCCTGGTTGAGCTGGTTTTGCTTGGCGGCGTCGCCCACAAATCGTTTCCGCAGGTTGTAGAGGCGCAGCACCTGGCGCAGGTCGTTTTCGGAGTAGGGCACGCCGGTGTACTGCTGCACGCGGGTGAGGTAGGAGAAGCCGGTTTCCTGAGTGGGCTCGAAGATGGTGCCTTCCCCGAAGTCGTTCCAGGTGGCCAGCTGGAGCATGTCGATGTTGGCCCGGTACTGGTCCACCAGGCCCAGGGTCTGGTTCAGGGTCTGGCCGTTGTTGTGCGGAATGTCAAAGTAGCTCCGCCCGCCGTTCTGGCCCTGGGCGTAGAAGTCGCGGAAACCAGGGTAGGCCACACCCAGCACGGTTTTCTGGCGGGGGGCCCGGTCGCGGTAGTAGGCCTCCATGTAGGAGTAGAAGTTGTCGAGGTTTTCGTCCTCGTAGGGCCACACGTACTGCCCGTCGGCGTTGGCCCCGGCGTTGTTGTTGTCCCACAGGGTCAGAAACTCCACGTCCTCCCCGGCAGCCGACAGGATTTCGGTCCACTGGCTGGGCTGGTTGAAGGTGATGGGGCCAAACACGCCCACCAGCGGGTCCTGGCCGGCACCGTAGCGGATGTACTCCGGGCGGTTGAAGTAGTTGTCGCGGGCGTAGGCCAGGTTGGTGCGGCCGTTGGCTACCGTGGCCGTAAACCGGTCTTCCAGAATCAGCCCGAACTTCAGCCCCACGTCGTCGGTGCGGTCGATGAGGGCGTTGGAGTTGCGCAGCAGGTTGCCCAGGTCGCCGTTGGTGCCGGCCGCCCCGTACCAGTCCACCAGCACCCCATCAATGCCCGACAGCTTCATCAGCAGCAGGTGGTACTCTACCACGTCGGGGTCGGAGCTGGCGTAGGGCCCGATGAGGGGGTAGAAGTGCGAAGCAATCTGCCGCTTGCCGGTGGCCGGGTCCACGACGACGTTGGGGTTGCGGTTGTCCATGGTCCAGTGCCAGCCCCATTGCCCGTTGCCGGACGTGGCGGGGGTGTCGAACCAGGGCATGTAGTGCACATACACCGGCAGCGGGTTGGTTTTGGGCACGCGGGTGGGCTGGGCCTGGGCCACCAGGCCGGCCGCTACGCCCAGCAGGGCGAGTACAGTTGTTTTCATGGCGGTGGTAGTGGAAACGGTTGACTTAGAGCAGTTCTTAGCATGTCCCACTCCCAGTTCCTCCGGGATACAGCTACAAGCTCCAAGCTTCAGACTGCAAGCCGCAAGCTTGTCTTATTGAAGAGCTTGAGGCTTGGGGCTTACAGCTTGCAGCTGTATCCCGGAGGGAATGGGGTGAGGCCACTGGCCGGGGGTTACCCGGTCTGCGCTAGTGCAGGTCTATTGCTTGCTGAACCGGCGGCTCAGCTTGCGCTGATCCGGGGTGAGAAGCACCAGCGTGTACAGTCCGGGCGGCAGCGCCGACACGTCCACGGTCCGGCCGTCGTAGGTGCCGCGCCATACCTCTTTGCCCCGCAGGTTGAGTACGCTCAGGTGCCCGCCCCGCAGCTCGGCCGGGGCCGCTAGCGTGAGGTAGTCGGTGGTGGGGTTGGGATGCACGCTGAACGCCAGCGGACTGCCCAGGGTAGCAGCGCCCGAGCCTGCCACGGCGGTCCGGTTGCTGCCAGCCCTACTGATGCGAATCCAGTTCAGGTTCCAGCCCCCGGCCTGGGCGTACACGCCGAAGTTGTAGGTGCCAGCTTGCACGTTGACCGTCTGCGACACCGTCGTCCACGTCTGCCAGCCGCCCGTGGCCGGAATGTCCACGTTGCCCAGCTGAATAGCTCCCGCGTTCAGGTCCGAGGACAGGCGGCTGCCGCTCAGGCTGGCCACGCGGTACTCAATCGTGTAAGTGCCCGAAGTCGGAAAGGTGACGTTGTTGTACGCCAGCCAGTCGGTAGCGTCGATGTAGCCTACGTTCTGGCCCCCGCCGGTATCGGCAGTGTTTTCCACCTGCACGCCCTGCATGGCGCTGAAGGCTTCGGCTTGCAGGGTGGCAGACCAGGCAGGCGCCGAAACCGGTTGCACCCGCAGCGAGGAAGCCTTGTCGTTCCAGTTGCCGGCGCCCAGCGGGTTGCCTACCAGGCAGCCGTTGTCGGCGCCCACCGTGAGGCTGGCGCCCTGGAAGTTGTCGTGCTCGTAGAGCACCACCTGGTGGCCGCTGTTTACCCGCAGCGACGACACATCATCATTGAGAATGCCGCGGGCTTGCAGCTGGCCCAGGGTGTAGTCGCCCACGGGCAGGGCCGTGGCCGCTCCGTCGTAGTTGCAGTTTCTGTACACCGTGGCCACGCCCGCCGGCGCATTCGTGAGCTGGTACACCCGCACGTAGTCCACGAACATGGTGGCGGGCAGCCTGCTTTCGTCTACCGTCTGGCCGGGCCAGTTGCCGGCTACGGCTAGGTTCAGCAGCAGGAAAAACGGCCGCTGAAACTCCTCGGTGCTGCCCGTGCCGTTGGCAATGTTGACCTCGTGGTACTGCACCCCGTCCACAAACCATTTAATGGCCGCTGGGGTCCACTCCACGGCGTATACGTGGTAATCGGCAACTGCGGCAGGGGTGTTGCCGCCGTACTGGGCGTAGCCGTTGGCGTCCCAGTGAATGGTGCCGTACACCTTGTTTTCGCTGTTGACGTGCTCCATTACGTCAATCTCGCCGCACCGGGGCCAGCCCACCGAGCCGATGTTGGCCCCCAGCATCCAGAAGGCCGGCCACAGGCCCTGGCCCAGCGGCAGCTTGATGCGGGCCTCTACCTTGCCGTAGGTGAATTC
Organism: Hymenobacter sp. YIM 151500-1; assembly: GCF_025979885.1. Taxonomy (NCBI): domain Bacteria; kingdom Pseudomonadati; phylum Bacteroidota; class Cytophagia; order Cytophagales; family Hymenobacteraceae; genus Hymenobacter; species Hymenobacter weizhouensis. Next base: position 4,624,694 of record NZ_CP110139.1, on the reverse strand, counting down.
CTTCAGGCCCTGGGTTTTCAGGCGGGCCGAGGTGTAGGGGTAGCCGCCCACGTTTTCTTTTCTGGCCGTAATGCGCAGCTCGCCGTTCGCCACCGTGGCATTGGCGGCCTGGTAATACTGCTTCTCGTTGTTGCCCCAGCCGCCGCCACCGGTTTCAAACTGCCAGCCAGGACCAATGCGGGTATCGAATTCGTCGGCCCATACCTGCTGGTAGGTTTGGGCCGGGGCGGGGGCAGTGCCGAGTAGCAGCGCCGCCGCACCCAACAGGAGAGTAGAGAGTTTTTTCATTTCGTGCTGTGTAAAAAAAACTGGCGAAAAGGGCGCGGGCCAAAGCCCGCGCCCTGTATCACCTACTGCTTGCTGAAGCGGCTAACCAGCTTTTGCCGGTCTTTGGTAAGCACAACGAGCGTGTAGAGGCCTGGCTTCAGCGCCGCCACGTCCAGGGTTTCCCCGCCGTCGTGGGTGCCGCGCCACACTTCCTTGCCTTCCAGGCTCACAATGCTCAGCTGCCCACCGCGCAAGTCGGCGCCCGAGGCCAGCGTCAGGCGGTCGGCCGTGGGGTTGGGGAAGAGCTTTACGCTTAAGTCAGCGGTAAGCGTGGCGCTGGCTACGCCGGGCGTGCTGGCTGCCCCGCCCACCGGCGTCAGCTTCCACTGCTGGGTGGCCGAATTGTTGTCGGTCCACTGTCGCACCACCGCACCGGTGGCCGTAGAAGAGCTGGCTACTTCCACTGCTTTGCCGCTGTGCTTGGCTATCAGCTTGTAGAAGCCGCCGCCCAAGTCCTGCGCGGTGAACTGCTGGTTGGCGCCGCCTACATACTCCCATTGGTGCGTAATAGCTCCATCGGCGGTGCTCACCTCGCTCACATCCAGCGCCTTACCGCTATGTACGGCCGTAATCTGGTACACATTGTTGCCCAAGTGGGTGAACTTCCACTGCTGGCAGGCGCAATTGCTGCTGGCTTGCTGCAAGATGCTGGCTCCATTGGCGGTGCTCGAGCCAGTCACCTGCATAAACAGGCCGCTGTTGCGGTTTTGCAGCGTGTACGTACCCGACAGCGTCACCGGACCCGCGGCGCGTACTTTCAGGGAAGTAACTTTGTCGTTCCAGTTACCGGAACCCAAGGCGTTGTTTACCAGGCAGCTGTTATCAGCCGTCAGAGTAAGCGAAGCCCCGGCAAAGCCGTCATTCTCAAACAGCTGAACTTCGTAGCCGCTGCTCACCCGAACCGACGACAAATCATCGTTAAGAATACCGCGGCTTTGCAGCTGGCTTATCGTGTAGTCGCCCACGGGCAGGGCCACGGCCGTGCCATCGTAGTTGCAGTTCTTGAAGAACGTTGCCACGCCAGTCGGATTCGGGTTGGTGGTGCTGGGCACGGTGCCCGAGATGGAGAAGCTGCCCAGGGAGCCGTAGTCGGAGTAGCCGTCGGTGGCGGGGTTGCCGGAGCTGGTGCCGTCCACCTGCACGTAGTAGGTGCCCGCGCCCAGGGTGGCGCTGACCGTGGCATTCAGCTTGCCGACGCCGGGGGTGTCGAAGGTGCCAATCTGCGTGCCGCCGCCATCAAACAGGCGCGCCACAATGTCGAGGTTGCCGTAGCGGCTCACCGTGTTGACGTTGAGCGTCACGGCGCCGCCGCTGGTCGTAAAGCTGAAGTAGTCCTGGTCGGCAGTCCGCTCGATAATGCCCGAGCCCGACACGCTGGTGCCGCTGCGGCTCAGGGCCGTGGCGCCGGCTATGGCGTTGGCGTGGTCGTCGGCGCGGTAGCCCACGTTGAAGCGGGTGCCCGACATGATGGCCAAGTCATCCTGGGTGTTGTTGGCATTGGCGTACTCGCCCCGGCTCCACTGCGAAACGGGCTTGTAGTAGCCCACGCCCATGATGGGCGCCCACGAGCCCTGGCCGGAGTAGTACCCCTCGCTGGGGCTGGTGCGGCCGTCGTGGCCCAGGCCCAGCGTGTGGCCCACCTCGTGCGAGGCCGCCTCGCCGGCCGCTTTGGGGTCGTCGGACATAAATACCCAGCAGGGCGGGTTGTCGCTGGAGTTAAACGACCCCACGAAAGCCACCCCGCCCGCGCCGGGCGCCGCCGTGTTGGTGGGCGTGATGATGCAGCGCATCCGCATGTTTTTGGGGTAGGAGTTGAACACCGCTTCGTCGGTAGTGACGTTGATGCTGAACGGGCGGAAGTCCTCGCTCACTAGCTCCCAGAGGGCCTGCACCTTGGCGGCGTCGTTCACCATCACCGCCGGAGCGGCATTGATGGGGTTGCCGTTGTTCCAGCCCGTACCCGATACGTACTGCCCGTCGAGGTCCAGCATCACGCAGCCGCGGGCTCCCGGCAGGCTTTGCAGCGAAGCCACGGCCGCGGCCCGGTTGGCGGTGCCGCTGGGCAGTTGGGGCTCCTGGTAGCCCGTAGGCTTGTCGTAGCCGATGCAGATAACCTGGTTGATGTCGACTTCCTGCACCGTGGCGTTGCCCTGGGCATCGGCGGAGTAGCGGTAGGCCTGCCGGGTGTTGCGCAGGATGATGTTGCCCTCCACGCTTGCGCCGTCTACGCGCACCAGGAAGGAAGAGCCGGGCACGCCCTGAATTTCGCCCACCACAAACTCGCCGGCGGCCGACAGGTCGTCGCGGTAGTTGACTTTGCCGGTAAAGGCCTTGCTGGCCGACACGCGCAGCGTAACGGTGGGCGTTTGGCGGCGGGCCGCGCCGGCGGCCACTTCGCTTTCAAGCTGGCGCACCAGGGCTTGGCTGGTTCCGAGCGAGTAGGCCGGCCCGGCGGGCTGGTTCTGGGCCGAGGCGCTCAGCCCGCCGAGCAGTAGGGCTGCGCTCAGCCCGTACGAATAAAGTTTGTACATACGTGTGGAAAGGTTGTGGTGGAATGAAGAGTACTTAGGAAGAGCAGGTGGGGCCGAGGGTGCGGCCTAGATATGGAGCGGGGGCGCCTTCTCCCGCGAGGCAGCCTAACAGTCTGTGCAAAACTGTTCAGTTATCAGCTGCCCCCAGGTGCGAGGCCCGCAAACGCAGGTCACGAAATGGCACTTTTCGCAGCAAATCAGAGGAGGTAAACCAGCAAGCAATGAGCAGCAAGGTCCGCACTCGGCTAGTTTGGACGGCTCAAATAAGCCGGCTTCTTTCGGGAATTACAAGCCTAAATAGTTGCGTAACAATAGTATCGGCCGTGGGCTACACGGTTAGCACACACGTCAAATAATCCTGTTTTCTGGCGTTTCTCCTATTCGTACTGGCCTCGTGCTGGCCAATTGTGCACACTTAAAAAACAATAAAAAAAAATAGCACATTACACGTATTACCCACTGCTTCTGACGGGGCAGACCCCCTTCCCTACTCCGGCCAAGCTGGCTTAGGTAGCTGCTGGGGTTCAGGCTAGGCTGGTTGGCAGGAGCACTTAGTTTATAACCATCCTTGCTCACCGCCACACACGGCTGGTACCCGGCTTTCGCCTACGCCAGCAACGGCAAGCGGGCAGGCCATACCGACCTGCCCGCTTGCCGTTGCTGGCGCCGCGCGCCGCCTGGGCTACCTCTTACCTCCGGTAATACAAAAGGCTACCTCCTCTGGGTAGCCTTTTGTACTCTACAGCAGCCAGTGCCGGCTACTTCATAAAGCGGCGCGTTATGGTATGCCCATCTTTAGTTACTACAACCAGCGTGTACACGCCTTCCGGTAGGCCCGCCACGTCCACGGGGGCCTGCGCCAGCGAGCCACTGGCCACCGGCCGGCCCCAGCCGTTCAGGATGCGGTACTGACTGCCAACCAGTGAAACGGCCGAAGTCAGGTAGAGCTTGCTGGCGGCTGGGTTGGGGTACAGCTCCACCTGCACGTTGGTCGCCGAGGCTCCGGCAACGGCCCGCACCTTGAGCGAAGAAGCCCGGTCAGTCCAGCCGGCGGCCGTGAGGCACTCGGTATCAGCCGTAATAGTCAGCGAGTCACCCGTGAAGTTGTCGCCGTCGAACAGCACCACTTGGTAGCCGCGGCGCACGCGCACGGAGGCAATGTCGTCGTTTTCGATATAGCGGTCCTCCAGCCCTCGTGTGGTGTAGCTGCCTGCTTCCAGGGGCACGGCCGGCCGGCCACCGTAGGCGCAATCCCGGTAGAATGTAGCCACGAGCACCGGCGTGGGCGGCGTGGCCACGCGCACCTGGAGCGAGGAAGTGCGGTTGTTCCAGCGGGGCGCCAGGCAGGCCGTGTTGGCGGTGATGGTAATAGACCGCCCGGTGAAATTGTCGCCGTCAAACAGCACGACCTCGTAGCCGCGGCGCACGCGCAGCGAGGAGAGGTTGTTGTTGCCGATGCCCAGCCGCTCCAGGTCGCTGGCGGTGTAGCTGCCCACGGGCAAGGGCGCCGTGACGCCAGTGTAGTTGCAGTCCCGGTACAAGGTCACCGCGGCCCGCACTTTGAGTGAAGAGGCACGGTCGTTCCAGCCCTGAGCCACCAAGCAGTCGGTGGTGGCGGTGATGGTGATGGAGTCGCCCGTGAAGTTGTCATTATCAAACAGCACCACCTCGTAGCCAGGGGCCACGCGCACCGAGGAGATGGTGTTGTCGCTGCGCAGACCCAGCGCCAGCAAGTAGTTGGTGCCGTAGCTGCCCACCGCCGGCAGGCTCGCCGAAGCGCCGGCGTAGTTGCAGTCGGCATAGACGGTAACCCCAATAGTATTCATTTGGGCCATGGCCGTGTTTGCCCAGAGAAAAAGGGCAAAGGCCAGCTGAAAAAGCATGGTTCGTTGTAGTGTTTTCATAGTTGTGGGGGTAGGGTTGGTGGTTACGTGATGAGAAGCTGGAAACAAATGAGTCTGCGAGGTGAGGGACGGGTGGTGGCGGGGCTGCCAATCAGCTTGCCGGTTTCTCTTATCCGCACGCCACGGCGAGGACACAGCTGCGGGAGGCGGCCCCGGAGTACAGGGCCGCCTCCCGTCTGCCTTGGGGGCTACTTCACGAAGCGGCGCGCTATGGTATGCCCGTCTTTGTCTACCACCACCAGCGTGTACATCCCTGCCGGCAGGGCCGCCACGCTCACCCCGTCCTGGGCTAGTGGGCCGCTGGCCAGGGGCTTGCCCCAGCCGTTCAGAATGCGGTAGTGGCCGCCCGCCAGCACCTTCGCCGAAGTCAGGTAGAGCTTGTCGGCCACCGGGTTAGGGTAGACCTGCACGCTGCTGAGCGCCTGGGTGGTGCTCGTGGTCCGCACTTTAATCGACGACACCCGGTCGTTCCAGCCCGCGTCCACCAGGCAGCTGTTCTCGGTCGTCACCGTGAGCGAGTCCCCGGTTAAGTTGTCGCCGTCAAACAGCACCACGGTAAAGCCACTGTTCACGCGCAGCGAGGAAAGGTCGTTGTTGAGGATGCCGCGCGCCGCCAGCTGGTTGGTGGTGTAGCTGCCGATGGCCGGCAAGGCCCTGGAGTAGCCGCCGAAGCCGCAGTCCTGGAAGAAGGTGGCCACGCCCGCGGTGCGCACGCGCAGGGAGGTGGTGCGGTCGTTGAAGCTGCGCGCCGTCAGGCACTCGGTGTTGCTGACGACGGTAATGAACTGGCCCTGGAAGTTGTCGTTGTCGTAGAGGGCAACTTCAAACCCGCTGTTCACGCGCACCGAAGAGAGGTCGTTGTTGCGCACGCCCAGGGCCCGTAGCTGCGTCAGGGTGTAGTCGCCCACGGGCAGGGACACCGACGCCCCCGAGAAGGGACAGTCGCGGTACACGGTTGCTACGTTGTCAGTTGTGCCGCCCGTGGTGATGGTAAAATTGGCGTTCGAGACGTCGAAGAAGATGTTGCCCACCGCTTCCACTTTTATCCGGGCCTGGGTGGTGGCATTGCCGGGAACAGTAACGGTGGCCGAGCCGGTATTGGGAACATTGGCGGCCAGGGTTATCGGGAACGTAGTGCCACCATTCGTCGACAGCAGAATGTTCACGGTGGCGCAGTTCACGGGCGCGGCGTTGCTGCCGGCCACATCCCAGGTTACAGTCTGGGTTGAGTTGGCCGCCCAGCTTACGGCCGTGTTGGGCGCCGTCACCCGAAACGGACCGGCGCTGCCAGCCACCGTTACGAGGGTTTCATCATAGTTTGTGAAGCCGCCCCCCGGGTTGTTATCCCGCACCACCAGCCGGAACCGGTACGATCTGCCGACCGTGGAAAGCACCTCCCAGGTGGGCGTAGTGTTGCTGAGAATGTCTTGCAGGCGAGGGAAAGTGCGCGCCGGAGAAGCCGTTGGCAGAAACACCCGGAAGGCCGGCCCGACGGTGGCAGTGGGGGAAGGCGGCATGGGAGCTTCCTCGTTGTTCATCTGCTCCCAGCTGTAGGTGAGGCCCGCAGTGCCGTCGGCGTCGGTGGCCGAGCCGGTCAGGGTGAAGGGCGTGCCGCGCGGAATCGTGTAGTCGTTGCCGGCGTTGGCCGTAGGAATGTTGTTGGCCAGCAGGGTTTTAGCAGCGCAGCCGTTGCCACCCTTGGTGCTGATGAAGGTGGTCATTTCCTGAATGCTGAAGGCATGGAACATGGCGTCAGCCTGGTTGGCTACGTTCGGGTCGCAAATGCCGGCGTACGACATAATGGTGGTTCCCGAGCCCGGCTCAAAGGACGCCGTATCGTCGCGGTTGCAGTCGTTGTTCTGGGTGTGGCTGGCCCCAAACTGGTGGCCGATTTCGTGGGCCACATAATCAATGTCGAACGGGTCGCCTACTGGCCTGGATTGGCCCGTTACCCCACCGGCTTTGAAGCTGGCGCACACGCTTTCAAAGTAGGCCACGCCCCCGCCGTCGGTGCTGAACACGTGCCCAATGTCGTAGCTGCCGGAGCCAAGCACCGCGTTGAGGGTGTTGATATTTTGCGTGAGCATGGCCCCGCCGTCGTCGTTGGTATACGGGTCGTTGCTGGTCGTGTACACCACTTTGTCATTGTCGCCGACCAGCACCATCCGCACGGCCACTTCCTTCTCAAATACCCCGTTTACGCGGTTTATAGAGGTGACAATAGCGGACAACGCCCCGGACTTGGTGCCGCCGTGAAACTGGGAGTACTCGTAAGTGGCGGCTACTGCCAGCCGGTACGTTCTTAGATTTCTATCCAGCGTTCTATTGGCGCTTACGGGTGCTTTGCGGGCCGCTTTTTTTTCGATGTTGGCGGGCACTTCATCGGTGGCGCAAGGTGCAACGGGCGTCTGTTTTACAAAATCCTTTTTGTAATAACTCATGTAATACCCCGGAGAGCCCGTGCCGAAAGGATCAATAAAAATATCGTCCCCCTGCGGGTTCAATATCATGGCGTGAAATCCTTTTTCAGTGAAATCAGCTTTGATAGTAATAGTATTGTTAGTAACTGCGTAGCCCGAGTACGTTTTTATATTCGGAAACTTGGCGGCCAATGCTGGCGCCATCACGGCCACTTCCTGCACCCGAAACTGCATAAACGAGCCATCGGCCAAGGGCAGATCCAGCACAAAGCTCGGACCTTCCGTGCCGGCGGTGCGGGAGGCGCTGCGGCTCAGTACGGCTCGCAGCCCGGTCTCATCGAGCTGCAGCGCCCGGTACTTGGTGGGCTGAATGGCTGGCGCTTGCGCGGCTCTTTGGGCCGCGGTGGTAGTCAGGTCCCGCCACAAAGCTTGCGTGCTTTGCGCCCAGGCGGCGTTTGTGCAGACCAGAAACAGCAGTAAGGCAATTCGGGCAAGTAGTAGTTGTGGTGTTTTCACAGTTGTAGTGGTTGGCGTTTGTTTTCATGCGGAAAAGGTCAGAGCGAACTAGCTGCCAGGCGGCAGGCACGGAGAAGCAGATTATTTTGGGTGGTTTGTTTTCAGTAGCACGGGCATGAGGTAGCCGGCACGGCCACAGGCTGGCTGTGCGGTTCGATAAGTAAGAAATTAATTCAGCACAAATTCAGCCGCCCGTTACTGTGCAAATAAAAACAACACGAGCGTCTGTTACTCAGGCATGCTTTACAAGTACAACTAAATGATAATTATTTTATCGACATATTAATTAATTTGTCCGTAAAATAATTTGAATTGATAATCAATATAAAATTAATTAAATATTATTTAACAATCAACGTACATACTATTGCTTATATCCTGTTAAATAGGAATCAATACTTTTAAATAAAACTTAACAAGCAACCACTCATAAACTCAACAGCAACATCTCTACGCTCACTTCACCGGCAACGACAGCTACTATGGTTTTTCGGTTGCCCAGACAGCACAACACATTCGACGTGGTAAACTTAGAGCCTTTCGGCGGGCGCGACGATGTAAAAAAGGGACGTTCCGATGCAAAATCGGGCTTATTCTTTCGCGTTGAGCATCATCTCGCGGAAGAAGTGCGGAAACAGCCCGTTTTGCTTGTAGAAGAAGTGGCTGAAGTGGGAGGGCTCCCGGAAGCCTAAGGCAAAGGAAATTTCCTTGATGCTGAGCAGCGTGTTGTACAGCAGCCGCTTGGACTCGGCATTCAGCCGCTCCTGAATAAGCGCGCTGGCCGTTTTGCCGCTGCTTTGCTTGCACAACCGGTTGAGCTGCTTGGTCGACAGGGCTAGGCGCGCGGCGTATTGCTGCACCGAGTAGTGCTCTTTGTAATGCTCTTCGAGCAGGGCCTTGAACAGGACCATCTTTTCGTGCACCTGGTTTTTGCCGGCCGGCGCTACCTCTTCCTGGGCCAGCTTCCGGCATCGCAGCAGCTGAATAAGCAGCACCTGCACATACGCTCTGAACATGACCTCGTGGCCGATGGCCGGCGAGGCTGCCTCGCGCAGCAACTGCTCGGCGGTAAGCTGGAGGCCGGCAAAGTCGGGGCCGGCTACGGTGAAAAAGGGGCTGTACTGCTCGAAGAAAGCCAGCGCGGTGGGCAGGCTGGCATCGGGACTGGCCAAGACGAAACCCTTGTGCAGGCAGATAATGTAGCCGTCCACTTCTCCCTGCAAGTCAACGAGGTGCACGGCCTCGGGCGACAGCACGAATACCGCCCTATCCTGAATCGGGTAGGGCTGCCAATCGATGTGGTGTACGCCGCGGGCTTTGCCGAACAGGCAGATTTCGTAGAAGTCGTGGCGGTGCGGCGGCAGCGGGTGCCCCTGGTCGATTTGCTGGGCGCTGGCCCGTATCTGCCGGATGTTGAACGGCTCCTCGTGCGCAAACCGGTCTTCAAACCGATGCAGCTGAATTACTTCTTGCTCCATGTGCGTGGTGCTTGGCTCTGAAACAATGGGGTTCAGGGCAGGATAGATTCCCGCATGTGGTGGAAGCGCGCAACAGTCTGCCGGGGCAACTGCGCGTCGCCGTGCGCATGAGAGCAGCCATAAGGTCAGAAGGTTGTTACCAGGAACCTAGTCTTTTGCGCCCGCGCGCCCACAGAACCACCTACGGGCCGAGTACGGACCTCCGAAAAAATGTAGCCCACTCCGCAGCCTGTACCTGGTCGGGCCCTGGTATTCTGTCCTAGTACCGCCGGCCGGGTTTTACCACCGAGCGCCACATAGTGTTTTGCACTATCCGCACTTTGCTTCCGGGCGGCCGACTATCAAGGTAGCTTCTAAGTTACTTCTGAGGGCGTTGTTTTTATAAAGAAGTTGATTGTTTTTTATCCGTATCACAACCATGCGAGAGGGTGCGCGCACACGCCAGAGCGGCAATGTTACGTGGCCTGCCGGCTTTCTGCTGCGTGTGCACTAAGCGGTAAGAACCCAATTGTGGCCCTATTGCGCCACGCTGAGGCCGCGGTTTTTTCCGGAAAAGCCCGCTACATTGCCTCATCTGTCTCAGGTCAGCCGACGTGTTTTCGTCGTCTTCAGCTTCTGTTTTAGCCCCGCACCTACTACGCGCCGTGGCGCGGTGCCGGGCCTTGAGGCGAGTACCCGCCGGTTGGTATTATTTCCGGTTCTGACCTGCGCACTGGCATTTGCTTTCCTTTCCATTTCCCACCTCCAATCCGTTCATTGTATGAAAAAACGTACGCTTCTTTTTCTTCTGACTGCGCTGCTGAGCTTGCTCCTGCCGGGCTACGGCCGGGCGCAGGGCAGCATCCCGTTCACCATTGCTAATAACTCTCCCTTTCCTGACTCCGACCTGTACGTAGCCATCGTGGGCATCGACCCCGCGGGCCGGCACGTGTGGATTAATGCCCGCACCAGCGCAGTGCTGCCCATGGACCGCAGCTATAATACCGTGCTCGGCCCTACCTACGACGGCAACACCGGCCCCGGCCAGAACTCGCGCTACGCCGACTGCTTTACCCGGCTGAGCGACATTCCGAACAAGACGTTTACGCTGCCCTACATCGCCGGCTGCCGGGTGTTTATTGCCAAAGGCCAGCAGCTGTACTTCTACTTCTTCGGGGCCACGGGGGCGCCGTCGGGCTACACCTCGCCCAACGCCCAGAGCCCCACCGACCCCAACCGCGGCATTCTTTACGAGCTGATTGAGCTGACCAACAACCAGTATGGCTTCTTCGGCAACCCCACCCGCGTAGATGCTTTTCACTACCCCATGGGCCTGGAGCTGTTCGGGCAGGGCTACCAGAAGCGGGTGGGCGAGCTGAAAACGGCCGCCGAAATTGTGTCGCTCTACAAAGCCAACGTACCGGCCGAGTTTCGGGGAACCGTTGACGAGGCCGCCGGCAAAATCACCTTCCCGGCCAAAACGCCCGCGTTTTTCGATGGCACCAACGGCACCACGCCCGGCCCCTACGGCAACTACTTCAAGTCGTACATTGATGCCATCTGGGCGAAGTACCAGAACGAGGACCTGATTTTCAACGCCGGCGACGCGGGCGTGTTCAAGGGGCGCATCAGCGGCGAGCGGCTCACACTGGTGGGCCAGTCGGGTGCCTATGCTGGCCGCACGGGCATTATAGAGCGGCGCCCCACCACGCAAGAAGCATTTGAAGGCAAAGGCGTACTCGACCGGCGTTTGGGCGACGGCGACGCCGACCTGGTGGTGCAGGCCCAGCTGACGGCCGCCATCAACCGCCACATGGTAAACACCACCACGCCCAACCCCGGCCTGCAAAACTGGTACGACGTGTCGCGCTTCTACCAAGCCGGCCCGGCCAACTACTACGCCCGGTTCTGGCACCTGCCCGGCATCAGCGTCGACCAGCTCTCCTACGGCTTTGCCTACGACGACGTGGCCGACCAGTCGGCCTCGCTGCACACGCCCAAGCCCACGCGGGTGGTAGCCACGTTCGGGGGCTACGCCGGCATCACCCAGCCCAGCAGCGGCGTGGCTACTTTTTTCAAGAACTGCAACTACGACGGAGCGGCCACGGCCCTGCCCGTGGGCGACTACACCTTGGGCCAGCTGCAAAGCCGCGGCATCTTGAACGACGACGTGTCGTCGCTGCGCGTGAGCAGTGGCTACGAAGTGGTGCTGTTTGAGAATGATAACTTCGGTGGGGCCAGCCTGACCGTCGGGGCCGACAACAGCTGCCTGGTGGGCAATGCCCTGGGCACCGGCAACTGGAACGACAAAGCCTCGTCGGTGCGGGTGCGCGCCAAGGCTGGGTTTAGCGTGCTGCTGCAAGCCGAGGTCCACAGCCTCAACAACGGCATGGTGGCAGAGGCGTGCAGCGACGCGGGCGGCGGCCAGAACATGGGCTACGTGGATAACGGGGACTACCTGGTGTTCAACAACATCACCTTCCCCACCACGGGCCAGTACACCATTGAGTACCGCGTGGCCAGCGGCACGGGCGGCGGCACCGTGTCGTCGGACCTGAACGGGGGCTCTATTCTGCTGGGCAACACCACCGTGCCGGGCACCGGCGGCTGGCAGACCTGGACGACGGTTTCGCGCACGGTGACTATCAACGCCGGCACCTACAACTTCGGCGTGTACGCCCAGGTGGGCGGCTGGAACATCAACTGGATTCGCATCAGCCAGGCCAGCGGGGCCCGCGTAGCAGCGGCCACGCAGGCGGCTACCACAGCCCTGAGCAGTGAGCCAGCCGTAGAGCTATACCCCAACCCCGTAGGCGAAAAGCTGTACCTGCGCACCACCAAGGCCTTGGCCAGCAGCTCGTACAGCATCCTGAACGAATACGGCCTCACCGTAGCCCGCGGCACCCTGACCGCGGGGCCCGTGAATGTAGCAGCGCTGAAGCCCGGCCTGTACACGATGCTCATCGTGACCAAGGACGGGCGGAAGGTAACCCGCCGGTTTGCCAAATAACGGCGCGGGTGACTATGTAAATTGGTTAAAAAAAAGGCGGCTCGGTTGAGTCGCCTTTTTTGTTGAATGGTTTTGGTAGCTGAAAGAGCTTCGTCACTCCAGTTTGCTCATCCGGCCTGCAACCCGACAGCTTTCTTTCCCAATGGCGAGCTAACCCGAGCTAGCCTAAGTTGGGTACTAGGGCTAAAGCTAGTTCCCCTCCTTGAAAAATTCCGCGCATCAAGCGGTGTGGACTAAGGGTGGTTGACCAAGCGGCCGAACAAGGCTACCGCTACAAGCTAGAGCTAGAGCCCCTCTCCCATTCCGCGCATCAAGTGGCGTAGGGGTTGGGGTGAGGCAACTACAGCTAGAACCTACACACCCATCAACCACCTCTAGCCCCTCCTCATCTGAGGAGAGAACTAGCCCTAGCCCCAACGTGGGCGAGGTAGTTTTTCCGGAATCTTGCAGCTTGTGGCTGGCCGTTCCCCTAGGTTGTCGAGTATGAATCTACCTGCGCTGTTTCTTGCCCTGGTTTTGCTGGCCTCTCCTGCTTGTGCCCAGAACTACACGTTTGGGCATCTGAGCGTGGATGAGGGCCTGACCAACAGCTCGGTGACCAGCATCTGCCAGGATAGCCGGGGGTTTATGTGGTTTGGCACGTTTCAGGGGCTGAACAAGTACGACGGCTACCGCATCACGCCCTACGTGGCCAACCCCCAAAACCCGCGCGCCCTCAGCGACAACACCATTACCTGCCTCTACGAAGACCGGCGCGGCACCTTGTGGGTGGGCACTCACCTGGGCGGCCTGAACCGCTACGACCGGGCCCAGGACGCCTTTGTGCGCTACACCCCGGCCAGCAAGCCGCCCTACCGGCTCAGCGCCAGCCGGGTGGAGTGCGTGTTCGAGGACCGCCGTGGCAACCTGTGGGTGGGCACCGACTACGGCCTCAACCTGCTGGACCGGGCCACCAACTCGTTCCGGGCCTTCTACCACCAGCCCCAGGACCCCGGCAGCATCAACAGCAACCAGGTGCGCGCCATCATCGAAAACGACCGGCGGGAAGTGCTGGTGCTGACCGGCGCCGACGCCCTGAACCGGTATAACTTCCGCACCGGGCGTTTCGAGCAGGTGCCGCTGCCCGGCCCGCCGCCCGGCCTGGCCACGGCCCGCACCCTGGTGCAGGACCAGCAGCGGCGCTACTGGGTGGGCACCCTCGACTACGGGCTGCTGCGGGTGCAGGGCTCCACGGTGCGGCGGTACCAGCCCCAGCCCGCGCAGGCGCACTCCCTCAGCCACCAGCAGGTGCGGGCCGTGCTGCAAACGCGCCGGGGCAGGCTGTGGGTGGGCACCGACGGCGGCGGCCTCAACGTGTACCGCCCCGCCACCGACGATTTCGAGCACGTGCAGGTAGGTGAGGAAACCACCCACGGCCTGAGCAGCAACGCCGTGTATTGCCTCTATGAAGACCGGGCCGGCACGCTGTGGGTGGGCACATTCGGGGGCGGCGTCAATTTCTACAGCCCGTACCAGGCCCGGTTTGCCCACTACACCCACCAGCCCCAAACGCCCAACAGCCTAAGCCACCGCCTGGTGCTGGCCCTGCACGAGGACAGGCGCGGCAGCATCTGGATTGGCACCGACGGCGGCGGGCTAAACCTGTTCGACCCGCGCCGAAAAACGTTTCGCCACTTCCGCCACAACCCCGCCGACCCGCACAGCCTGTCGGCCGACGCGGTGAAAACCATCTACGAAGACCGGCAGGGCACCCTGTGGATTGGCACCTACCTGGGCGGCCTGAACCGCTACGACCGGGCCCGCAGCCGCTTTGTACGCTACGTTTCTGACCCCAACCAGCCTAACAGCCTGACCACCAACCTGGTGTGGCACGTGTACGAAGACCGGCGCGGGCAGCTGTGGGTGAGCACGCTGGGCGCCGGCGTGTGCCTGCTGAACCGCGCCACCGGCACGTTTCGGCGCCTGAAGCCCTTCAGCGGCCCCGGCTCCCTGGGCGACTACAACGTGGTGACCATGCGCGAAGATGCCGCCGGCCGCCTGTGGCTGGGCACCGAAAACCAGGGCCTCAACCTGTATCATCCGCGCAGCGGCACGTTCAGCGCGGTGCAGCACGACCCGCGTAACCCCCACTCGCTCAGCAGCAACCGGATTCAGGCCCTGCTGAAGGACCGCCGCGGGCGGTTTTGGGTGGGCACGGCCGATGGGGGCCTGAACCTGATGGCGCCCGACGGCCGCACGTTTCGCCGGTTTACCATCCGGGACGGTCTGCCCAGCAACGTCATCAACGGCCTGGTGGAGGACCAGGCCGGCTACCTGTGGGTGAGCACCAGCCGGGGCATTGCGCGGTTCGACGTGGACCGCCGCACGTTCAGGAACTTCGACCGGCAGGACGGCTTGCAGAGCAACGAGTTTGCCATCAACTCGGTGCTGGCGGCCCACAACGGCGACCTGTACTTCGGGGGCATCAACGGGTTCAACGTGGTGGCCCCGGCGGCCCTGGCCAGCAACCCCGCCGTGCCGCCCGTGGTGCTGACGGGCCTGCACCTTTTCAATGAGCCCGTGCACCCCAGCCCTACCGGCCCGTTGCGCCAGCACATCAGCGAGGTCGATACCCTGCGGCTGTCCTACAAAGATGCCGTGCTGACCCTGGAGTTTGCGGCGCTCAACTTTATCGACCCCCACAAAAACCAGTACGCCTACCGGCTGGAGGGCTTCGATGATGCGTGGCGCTACGCCGGCCCCCGGCGCGAAGCCACCTACACCAACCTCGACCCCGGCCAGTACACCTTCCGGGTGAAGGCCGCCAACAACGATGGCGTGTGGAACGAGCAAGGCACGGCGCTGACGGTGCTGGTGGCGCCCCCGTGGTGGCAGACGCTGTGGTTTCGGGTGCTGGCGGTGGCGCTGGTGGGGGGCGGCGCGGTGGCTTTCTACCGGCTGCGCACCAACCGCCTCCGCCACAAGCTGCACCTGGAAAAGCAGCAGGAGCTGCGCACCAAGGAGGCCGAGCTGCGCGAGGAGCGCCTGCGCCACGAAAAAGCCCTGGTAGAAATAAGCCGGACCCAGCTGGAAACCGACATGCTGCACAAAACCTCGGAGCTGGCTACCTCCGTGATGAGCATCGTCCAGCAAAACGAAGCCCTGCTGACCATCAAAAATCAGCTTAAAGAAGCCCTCGACGACCCCGACCCCACGCAGCAGCGCCGCAAAATCCTGCGCCTGGTGCGCCAGATTGAGCGCGAAGTAACCCCCGACCAGCACTGGCAGCACTTCGAGGAGCTGTTCAACCAGCTGCACGAAAACTTTATGCAGCGGCTCAAGGAAACCTACCCCCAGCTCACCAGCCGGGACCTGAAGCTCTGCGCCTACCTGCGCATGAACCTCAACACCAAGGAAATAGCCTCGCTGCTGGGCCTTTCCGTGCGCGGCATCGAAGACCTGCGCTACCGGGTGCGCAAGAAGATGGGCCTGAGCACCAGCACCAACCTGACCGAGTTTATTCTGCAACTCTAGCGGTGGGCAGACGACGAGACGCCAGCTAGGGCGCCCCTATTGCATTACCACGACTAGTTTGCCCGTAGCCTCGTTGGCTTCCATGTAGCGGTGGGCTGCCACCAGTTCATCAAAGCCGAACGTGCGGTGGAGCAGGGCCGACTGCCGGCCGGCCGCCACTTCCTCGGCAAACCACGCCAGCGGGGTAGCCAGCAAGTCGTCGGCCGTGCCGGAGTACGAGGTGAGCCGGACCGTGGAGGGAATTGCCACCATGGGCTCAAACTCCGGCAGGGTCCAGGCGTTGCCCACCATGCCAGCCATGCACACAATGCCCCGCCGGGCGGCGGTTTGCAGGGAGTCGAGCAAGGTGGTGCCTACTAACTCTAGTACCCGGTCGACGCCCTGGGGGCAGAGGCGACGCACTTCCGGCGCTAGGGTGCCTGTGTCCAGAACAACATGGTCGGCCCCGGCTTGGCGGAGTCGGGCGGCTTTGGCGGGGTTGCGTGTGGTAGCCAGCACAGTGAGCCCCAAGTGCTTGGCCAGTTGGGCCGCCATCAGCCCCACCGATGTGGTGCCGCCCCGGATGAGCAGTGTGTGGCCCGCTTGCACCTCCAAGGCACTCGTTAGGCAGCCCCAGGCCGTTTGCAGCAGCTCCGGCAAGGCGCCCAGCTGGGCCCAGTCGAGGGTGGTAGTGAGCGGCACCACCTGCGCCGCCGGCACGCAGGTGTACTCGGCGTAGCTGCCATCGAAGGCACGGCCCATGCCGCCCATGACCGTGACTACCGTTTGGCCCGGCTGAAACTGCCCACCCGGCGCCGTCTCCACGGTGCCCACGGCTTCAATGCCCAAAATGCGCGGGAAGGCAACGCCGGGCGAATGGCCCTGGCGGGTGAACAGCTCGGAACGGTTCAGCCCAAACGCGCGCACCCGAATTAGGACCTGCTCCGGGGTAGGCTCCGGGCGGGGCACCTGGCGGTACTGCAACACTTCGGGCGGACCCGGCTGGTCCAGGACAACGGCTTGCATGGTGGCCATAGGCAGCAGTAGGGGTTCAAAAACTAACTTACCCTAAACCTACCTGCTTAGCTTGGCTTTCGGCATTGACGTAGGTTAACAAATCACTGCGGACAGAGAAAGCCGCTCGGTGTTTTTGCCTACTAGGAATGCGGTGCCCTCCCCTACCATCGGCATCAAGCTAGGGCCGCGCGTGCTACAGGCTCATGCCGCCGGTTAGCTCAATCCGCTGGCCATTGATCCACTGGGCTTCCTCGGTGCACAAAAACGCAACCACGCCGCCCACGTCGTCGGGCACGCCAACGCGGCGCAGGGCGGTTGCCTGGGCTATGTAGGCGCGCATCTCCGGAGTGTCCAGCATAGCGCCCCCGCCGAAGATGGCGCCGGGCGCTACCACGTTGGCAGCAATGCCACGCTCGCCCAGTTCCAGGGCTAGGTAGCGGGTGAAAACTTCAATGGCGCCCTTCATGCTGGCGTAGGCCGAGTAGCCGGGGTAAGAGTGCCGCGTAGTGGCCGACGAAATAGTGATAACGCGCCCCCCGTCGTGCAGCAAGGGCAAAGCTTTTTGGGTCAGAAAGTAAACGCCTTTGAAATGGATGTTCAGCATCTCATCAAACTGCGCCTCGGTGATATCGGCAATGGGCGCACCGAGGCTTGTGCCGGCATTGTTGATCAGAAAATCTAAGCCCGTGGCGCCGAACGTAGTCTGCAAGGTGGTAGCTACCTGCGCGTAGAATGCGTCGAAGTTGCTTATTGCGGCGGCGTCCAGGGGCAGGGCGGCGGCCTTTCGCCCGAAGGCCTCTATTTCGGCCACGGTAGCGGCGGCGGCAGCCTCCTGGCTGTGGTAGGTCAGCAGAACGTCGATGCCTTTCTGGGCCAGGCTCAGGGCCATGTTGCGGCCCAGGCCGCGGCTGCCGCCGGTAACCAAGGCTATTTTGGTGGTTGTCATCTGATTGACGGTTGATTGTTGTGTGATGGTAACGCAGCAAAGGTCAGCTCAGCAACCAGCCGGGCTTTTGTGCCCGCCAATCCATTTTTTGTAGAATTCAAATCACTTTGTTCTGCTAGCTTCTGAAAACGCCGGGCGTTACGGCTGTCTGGCGCTTGAAGAAATTGGAAAAATGGGCCACGTCCGCAAACCCGAGGCTGTCTGCTATTTCCAGAATGGTCCAGTGGGTTTGCTTGAGCAGCACCTGCGCCTCCTGCACAATGCGGCTGGCAATCAGGTCGGTGGTGGTGCGGCCGGTGGTTTCTTTGAGCACCTTGTTCAGGTGGTTGACGTGCACGGCCAGCTGGTCGGCGTAGTCGGTGGCCGTGCGCAGACACAGGCGCTGCTGGGGGCTTTCCAGCGGAAACTGCCGCTCCAACAGCTCAATAAACAGCGACGTTAGCCGGGCCGCCGCGCTGTGGGCCGGGTGCAGGGCCGTAGCTGGCTGCCGCTTCTGCCCAAAATGCAGCAGTTCCAGCACGTAGTTGCGCAGCAGATCATACTTGTAGGCGTAGTCGGACGCTATTTCCTCCTGCATTTTATGGAAGATAGCCGCCACGGCAGTGCACTCTTCTACCGACAGCGGAAAGGCTGGCGGGACTTCGGTTTTGAAGAGCGGCAACTCGTCGAGCACCACGCCGCTTTTCGTAGGCTGTAGAAAATCAGCCGTAAACACGCAGAAACAGCCTGCCTGCCCTGGGTCTTGGGGCAGCCAATAGTAGGGCACCTTGGGCGTAGAAAACAGCAGGGTGTTCTGCTCGATGTCGAGCACCTTATGCGGGTATTCGGCGCGGCTGCGCCCGTGCAGCAGGCTTATTTTATAGTAGGCCCGGCAGGCATACGGCTCCACGGGCTTTTCCCGCATTGGCTGCCAGAGGTCGGTCAGGTTAAACACATTAAAGTGCCCGACGTCTTGCTGAATGCCCTGCGGCAACAGCGCCTGTACCTCGGTTCCGGTACAGGCTGTTAGTTCCTGATAGAATTCAGTTAGTGAGGTGTGTTTCATAATAATCGGGGAAGCCGCCAGAATGCCGTTTGAGCCGCCGCGTCTTTCGGCGTTGGGTTACCCCATACTAACTAGAAACAGCTGCCTACGTTTTGTAAAATTCAAATCTCCTGCGCAGCCTCGCCGCACCACGGCGCATGATGCGCGTGGCAAAGCGGCGAGGCTGCGCAGGAGATTTACATCAACCCAGGCTGGTATACCTGGTGTACATTTTCTAGCGCAGGCCGAGCTGCTTGTAGTACGTCTGGTTGTCCCAGTACAAAAACTCCTCCACCATCACTCCTTTTTCCCAGCGGCCAATCGTGCACATGGGCAGGCGGAAGGACTTGCCGGTGGGCGGAGTGAAGGTACCGTCGCCATTGGGCATGGGCCGGGTGAAGGTACCGGTCATGAAGCCCGTTACGGCGGTGTACTCACCGGAGCCGAACTTGATAGGATGCTCCTTGATTTTGGTGTCGGGCGCGAAAACGAACAAAGCCCTCAGGTCTTCGATGTGACGCTGGATGCCGGTGGTGGTGTGGCCGTCGGGCCAGTGCACCACGATATTCTGGGCGTGGCTTTCGCCTAATCGGTCCCACTGCTGGTTGCTGAACACCTCAAAATCCAGTTCATCGAAGGTGGCCAGGTTGCGCTGCACCGCGTGGCCGTGTCCGTGGCCATGTCCGCCGCCGTGCACACGATGGTCGGCAGCTTGAGTTTGGGCGGTAGGGGCTACTGTTTCGGCGGACTTTTCTTCGCAGCCGAAGGCACCCAGGAGCAGGGCTAGGGGAAGGGCAAGCTTTTTCATAGTCGTAGAGGTGAGAAAAAAGGTGGAGCGGTAAACCAAAGCTCCTTGGTTAGGAAGCAGCCCAAAGGTGGCCCAGTCCTGTGCGCCCCCGCCTTAACCTAGGTTAAGTAATCATTCCACCACCCACTGAAAAGCCGGCGCAGGCGTGCCTGGGGGCTTTAGGGCCTGTTCGCGGAGCCGGTCTTTATACGGCCTGAGGCAGGCCGCAAAAAAATCTGAGCGGGCCACCAACCAAATGCTTTGGCGCTTCCTCTGTTCCGGCAAGATGCTCGGTTCCCTGCTGCCAGCACCTGCGCGCAGTTCATCCTAGGTATGCGCAACGGGTTAGCAGCGCCACTGAGGTAGTCTTGCCACTTACTCCATCCCATTCAACTTCTATTCCTAGTTCGTATGAATCAGACTCTTCCCCTCTTCGCTACGGGCCTGCGGACTGCCTGGAGCGTTCTGCTGGTGCTGGCCTGCTTCGGCAGCCCGGTACGTGCCCAGGTAGCCGATGCCCCTCTGCCGCCTAATCCGGGCCTGCGCAAAGCCACCGTTCCCGCCGGCTTCCGGCCGAAAGCTCCCGGCAAGCTCAGCCAGGAGCTGCTGGCCCTGCGTGAGCCGACAGCGGCGGCGGCCGCCAACCGCCGCCCCGCCCCCGGAGCCAGTAAGTCCGCCAACTCCTTCCTGCAAGTGCGCAACGGCCTGGTAGTCGTCAATATAGTGGCTGCGGGCAATGCCCAGGCCTTGGCCAATGAGCTGAAGACGACAGTAGGGCTGACCAACGCCGCGGTAGCCAAACAGCTGATTTCGGGTGCGGTGCCGATTCGCAACCTGGACAAGCTGGGCGCCAACCCCAAGGTGCGCTTCGTGCGGGCCGCCTACAAGCCCCGCCTGAAAGCAGGCGCTGCCACCAGCCAGGGCGACAAGGCCCAACGCTCGGACCTGGCCCGGCAGGTGGCGGGCGTAACCGGGCGGGGCGTGAAGGTGGGCGTCATCTCCGACAGCTACGACCGGCTGAACGGGGCCGCGGCGGGCATTGCCTCCGCCGACTTGCCTGGCCCCGGCAACCCCACTGGCCGCACCACGCCGGTGCAGGTGCTGCAAGAGCTGGCCGCCCAGGACTCCAGCGGCAGCGACGAGGGCCGGGCCATGCTCGAAATCATCCACGACGTAGCCCCCGATGCCGAGCTGGCGTTTCATACCGGCTTCGGGGGCGGGGAAGCCACCTTCGCCCAGGCCGTTCTGAAGCTCGCCGACGCCGGCTGCCAGGTTATCGTCGATGACCTGGGCTTCCCCGACGAGCCCTTCTTCTCCGACGGGGTGAGCACCCAGGCCATTGACGAGGTAAAGCGCCGGGGCGTGAGCTTCTTCACCGCCGTCGGCAACTACGGGGATGCTGCCTACGAGCATTCTTTCCAGCCGTCAACCTTCGAGCCCTTCGGTCCCGGCACCGGCACGGCTCACAATTTCAGCGCGCCGGGCCAGCCCCCGCGCTACTACCAGCCCGTCAGGATTGGGAGGGAAGGCGTCTTTATCGGTCTGTTCCAGTGGGACGACCCATTCTTCTCCGTCACGGGCGACACCGCCAAACAGGCCCGCACCGACCTGGATATCTATCTGCTGGATGATGCCTTGCAGGTGGTGGCGGCCAGCACCCTCGACAACCTGGCCATCGGCGACCCAATCGAAGGCCTCTTCTACGAAAAGACGGACACTACCATGCAAAACGACGTGTTTTACGTGGTCATCACCCAAGCCGCCGGACCCGCCCCCCGCCTGATGAAGTACATCCAGTTTGGCGATGCTGATTTTGTCAACCCGGCGGCCTCGCCCATTCCGGGCATCGGCGCCTCCACGGCTTTTGGGCACGTGCTGGCACCCGGAGCCATTTCAGTGGGAGCGGCGTGGTACGAGTTCACGCCGCCGTTTCTCGGGGTTGATACGGCCTACCATCAGTTTCTTTTCTATCAGACTTCCTACTCCAAGACCCCGATTCTCTTCGACAAGAACGGCAACCGGCTTAGCAGTCCGGTTTACCGTCAGAAGCCCGAAATAACGGCCCCCGACGGCGCCAACACCAGCTTCTTTGGCTTCGACCTGGAGGGTGACGGATTCCCGAACTTCTTCGGCACGTCGGCGGCGGCCCCGCACGCGGCGGGCGTCGCGGCCCTGATGATAGAAGCCTACAAGAAGCCCCTGCCTCCGGACCTGGTGAAGTCGGCCATGACCCGCACGGCCCTGGACATGGACGATTTGTTTACCGACGGCGTGTTTGATCAAGGCTTTGACTACACCACCGGCTACGGCCTGCTTCAGGCGGATAAGGCCGTGCAGGAGGTGCTGTCCACCGTTACGGCCACTGCCCCCGGCGCCGCTGACCCGGCCGCCCGGCTCGTGGCGTATCCCAGCCCGTTTGGCCGCGAGCTGAGCGTGCTGCTCCCCGGCCGGAACCAGCGCCCCGCCACCGTGAAGCTGTATAACCTGCAAGGCCAGCTGGTGCACGACCAAGTGCTGACGCCCCGCGAAAACGAAGCCGGCAAGCTGGACTTGCCCAACCTGGCGGCGGGCTTGTACATGCTGCACGTAGAGCAGGCCGGCTCCCCACTTCGCACGCTGAAAGTACAGAAGCAGTGAGCAGTCGAAGAACTGGCAGACTAGCGCCGGCGCTAGTCTGCCAGCATTTCTGCCACTACCGCCACGCTGCACAGGCAGGTAGCTTGGGCAGCTGACAAAGGGGAGCCGGCCGTTTGCTTGCAAAGCGGTTATTTTGGGTCGGCCGTTTGTGGCCGCTTCCCCGTAGCTCATACCCATGCACCTTTTGTCCGACGAGTCGCTCCGGGCCAACATTGCGGCCCGCGTGAGGCTGAGCGAAGCCGACTTTGCCTGCTTCCGCCAGTTCGTCAAGCCCCTGGCGGTGCCCAAGCGGCAGTTTTTCCTGCTGGAAGGCGACGAGTGCACCCGCTTCGGGTTTGTGGTGCGCGGGTGCCTGCGCAGCTATTCCATCGACGATAAGGGCGAAGAGCACACCATGCAGTTTGCCCCGGAGGACTGGTGGATTTCCGACCCCTACAGCTTCTTGACGGGCCGGCCCAGCACGCTCACCATTGATGCGCTGGAGGACACCGAGTTGTGGGTCATCACGGCCTCCGATATGGAAAAGGTGTACGCCGCCGCGCCCGTGTTCGAGCGGTTTATGCGCCTGCTGATTCAGAGCCGCTACATTGCCTTGCAGGAGCGCGTCAACGCGGCGCTTCGCGAGTCAGCCGCCCAGAAATACGACAACTTCCTGCGCAAGTACCCCACGCTGGTGCAGCGGGTCCCGCAGCACCTGATTGCCTCCTATCTGGGCATCAAGCCGGAGTCGCTGAGCCGGGTGCGGCGGCTGAGCCGGCGCGGGTAGCAGCCCGTTTGGTCACTTTACTAAAGTGAGGGAGCTGTAAGCCGCTAGCCCGTCCTGCTTCGACAGGTGGACGCTAGCTGAAGCCGGACAGGCTAGCAACTTCCTAAAAAGCCTTCCACTCGCGGAAGGCTTTTTTTACTGCTATCCGGGTAGTGGCTGGTCGTTCTTAACATAGGTTAAGGCACGGGGACAGGCGGTGAGGGCACCTTTGTCAGGCTCCCCAGTGGGGTGCTTTGTCTTTCCCTCACTCCTTTTTTCTTTCCTATGAAAAAGCTACTTCTTCCCCTCGCCCTGCTCCTGGTTGCCGCCGGCTGCGAAGAGAAAACCACTGATCCGGCGGCTCCCCGCAGCGCCGACCAAACCGAATCGGCCGACCACCGTGGCCCCGGTGGCTACAGCGGACACGCCGCCGAGCGGAAAGCTATTCAGCAGCTGCTAAACACCTACGGCGCGGCCCTGAATGCTTCGGACGCCGCCAAGATAACGTCGCTCTTTGCCCAGGATGGGGTGTTTGCGGCGCCCGGCTCGCCCACGGCCACCGGCCCAACGCAGATTCGGGCCGCGTTTGACGGGCTGTTCGGGGCAGTTACCCTGAACCTGCAATTCACCCCGGCCGAAATTGTGGTTGTCAACTCCCGCTACGCCTTTGCCACCTCCACTTCCAGCGGCACGGTGCTAGTTAAGGCCAACGGGCAAACCGCCACCAACTCCTACCGGGAGCTATGGGTGTTCGTCAAGGAAAACCGGCAGTGGAAAATTGCCCGCTACCTCTTCAACCAGCCGCAGTAAGCACACGCTGCCGCACGGATGCGGCCCCGTAAACAAGAGGCAGTTGCACCCCAGACGCTGGGTGTTGCAGCTGCCTCTTTGTTGTTTCCTATAAGGTCGACCACCCCCGCTTTGCCTGGGCGTGAGCAGCCGCCGAGTTGGGTGCCCGTACCGTAGGCACGGAAGATGGCACCGACTGACAAGAAGCCATACTTATTTCTGATTATCAGATAGTTGTACACAATTTCTTTTGGCTAGTTTTTCGCCACCGTAGTTATACCGTACCCGATTATTTGGACTATACCGGCCTACTCGCCAGGTTTGGAGCGCCACGCAGTAGCCCACGAAAGCTCTGTCCTTGGCGGCTCGGCTGCTCCTCATCTTTGCTCTTTTCCACTGCTATGAAAACACCACTATTTTTCCTGGTGGCCTGCGGCGTTGCCCTGGCTGCCCAGGGCCAGACGGCCCCCATCGGCCCCAACCTGGCCGCCGGCAAGCCGGTAGAAGTGTCGTCCGTTGAAAACGCGGGCACCCCCGGCCGCAACGCCGTGGACGGCAATTACGCCAGCCGCTGGTCGAGTGCCTTCTCCGACCCGCAGTGGCTGTACGTGGACCTGGGCGCCCCCACTCCTATTACCAAGGTGCGCATCAACTGGGAAGCTGCCTACGGCAAGGATTACCAGGTGCAGTTCTCCAACGACGCCCAGACCTGGACTACCGTCCGGACCGTCACGGGCAACACGGCCCGCATCAACCTGATTTCGGGACTGGCGGGCAGCGCGCAGTACGTGCGTATTCGTGGCACGGCGCGGGGCACCGGCTACGGCTACTCCATCTACGAGCTGGAGGTGAGCGGCAGCAACACGCCGCCCACCGTGCAGCTCACCCAGCCCGCGGCCAACTCCACCTACAGCGGCCCGGTGCGCCTCGCAGCCAACGCCGCTGACCCCGACGGCGCCGTGAGCAAGGTGGATTTTTACGTGGACAACGTGCTGGTGGGCACCGACGACACCAGCCCCTACGAGGCTACCTGGACCAGCTTTTCGCCCGGCCGGCACGTGGCCAAGGCCGTGGCCACCGACGACAACGGGGCCACGACAACCTCGCTGGAGCGGGAGTTTTACGGCGACGCTAACACCCCGCCCACCGTTCAGCTGACCGCGCCAGCGGCCAACTCCACGTACTCGGGGCAGCGCATTCGGCTGGCGGCCACCGCCACCGACCCCGACGGCAGCGTGGCGCGGGTGGAGTTTTGCGTGGGCGACCCCACGAACTACCGCATCCTGGGCGCCGACACCAACAGCCCCTACGAGTACGACTGGCTGAACGTGGCGCCGGGCACCTACCAGGTGTTTGCTAGGGCCTTCGACAACCAGGGGGCCGCTACGACTTCCTTTAGCCGCACGTTCTACGTCATCAACGACCCCTTCAACAAGAGCATTCCGGGCCAGATTGAAGCCGAGCGGTACGACGCCATGCGCGGCGTGGCCACTGAAACCACCGCCGACGCGGGCGGGGGCGAGAATGTGGGCTACCTCGACGCCGGCGACTGGCTGGACTACAGTGTGAACGTGGCCGCGGCCGGCACCTACACCGTGCAGTTTCGGGTGGCCGGCTTTGCGGCGGGGGCCCAGCTCCAGCTGCAATCGGGCGCTACTGTGCTCAGCACCGTGGCGGTACCTACCACGGGCGGCGGGCAGAGCTGGACTACTGTTTCGGCCACGGCTGCGCTGCCGGCCGGCAGCCAGACGCTGCGCGTGGCAGTGCTGGGCGGCGGTTTCAACTTTAACTGGATGAGCTTCTCGGCCGCCAGCGCCGCTCAGCTGGCCTTAAGCCAGCCAGCACCCGCAGCGGCCAGCATTGTGGCCTACCCTAACCCCGGTCCCGGCCGCTTCCGCGTGGCCGGCGTGCCCAACGGCACCACCGCCACCGTGCACAATGCAGCTGGCTTCCCGGTGGCTACCACCACTGTGCACGACGGCGCCCTGGACCTGGGCACCTTGCAGCCGGGCACCTACCTCGTGCGCCTCCGCAGCCAGGGCCGCACCGTGCAGCTGCGCCTCCGGAAAGAGTAGCTTACCCCACCCCCTTCTCTTAAAGCTGCAAGCCTCAGGCTGCAAGCCGCAAGCTTGTCTTATTGAAGAGCTTGAGGCTTGGAGATTACAGCTTGCAGCTGTATCCCGGAGGGGCTGTCCCCATAGTTCTCGCTTTTCTAACCCACCACCTGCTATGAAAACCAACTTCTACCGCCTGCTTCCGAGCCGGGCGCTGCTGCTGCTGGGGCTGCTGCTCGGCAGCCTTACCGGTCTGCGGGCCCAGAAAATAATTCCGCTGGGCGGCGGCAGCTACGCCGAGTATCCGCCGCTGTTTGAAGCCGCCAAGCCTTACTACTCCGGCACCGACGCCTGGGGTGACTTGTCGCAGCAGATGATGAACCGCAAGTGGTACATGGTGGACACTACCACCCGCCCCGTGCCCACCACCGAGTGGTGGACCAGCCTGGTAGCCACCCAGTATTCCGACAACCTCTGGGCCTACCCCGGCATGGTGAATGCCGAAGACTACGGCCTGTACCTGGAGTTTCCGAAGCGCTGGACGGTGGCCCCCGACGGCGGCACGGCCAAGCTTACCTCGCGCAGCCGGCTTACCATCGGGGGCGTGGATTTTGCCCCGCAGAGCGCCCTGGCCCGCCGCTGGGGCGTCTGGACCCTGGACTGGATTATGCAGGACGCCACGGACCCGAGCCGGCAGTTTGCTGTGACCATCGGCCACGGCCTGCCGTTTACCTGGATTGAAACCAGCAAGGTCACGCCCACCATCAGCGTGGACTCGGCCACGTTTTTCAAGGACGACGGCACGCCGCTGACGTTTCCCGTTACCACCGACCACTTCGGCATTCAGACCAAGGGCGACCAGTACGGCATCTTCGCCCCGCCGAATACGCGCTTCACCTTCGACGGCAAAACCATTACGGCTACCCTACCCGGCGCCACCGGCTACCTGGTGGTGGGCACCCTGACCAAAGCCGCCGACCTGGCGCTGTTCAACACCTACGCCTATACCATTCCGCGCGACAGTAAGGTGAGCTGGACCTACGACGAGGCGGCGGCCCGGATGACGGCTACCTGGGAACTGGTAAACGAAAACCTGCGCGGCGGCTCCCAGCTCAACCAGATTCAGGGCTGGCTGCCCCACAGCTACAAGAAAACCAGCCGCGACTTCGCCTTCAATGGGCTGGAATACGCCACGCCCCGCGGCAAGCTGAAGTGCGCTACGGGCAACCGGTTCAGCATCAGCTACGCCTTCAACGGGCTGGTGCCCAACTACACGGAGCCGGAGGTGCTGAGCGGGGTGCGCAACCCCTACCGGCCCGAGGTGATGAAGGAAATGATTGACAACTACAAGTCGGTGACCGGCTACCGCTCCGACACCTACTGGGGCGGCAAAGACGTGCTCAACTACGCCCGCTACATGCAGGTGGCGGCCCAAACCGGCAACAAGGAAGCCTACGCCGTGCTGCACAAGCGGGTAAAGGACGTGCTGACCGACTGGTTCACGTACACGCCCGGCGAAGACGCCCACTTCTTCTCCCTCTACCCCAACGTGGGCTCCTTCCTGGGCCACCGCACCCGCGACAACGACCTGCCCGGCATCGACATCATGCAGGACCACGCCTTCTGCTACGCCTACCACGTGTACGCGGCGGCCATCCTGTTTATGTACGACGAGGAGTTCAAGGCCAAGTACAAGGACATGGCCAAGATGCTGGTGCTCGACTACGCCAACTACAACCGCGCCGACCGGCGTTTCCCGTTCTTCCGGAGCATGGACCCCTGGGCCGGCCACTCCTACTCCGGCGGGCTGGGCGACTTCAACGGCAACGGCATGGAGTCGTCGTCGGAGAGCATGCAGGCCTGGGGCGCCATGTACTTGCTGGGCGAGGTGCTGGGCGACAAGCCCATGCGCGACGCGGGCATCTTCGGGTACGTGCAGGAAGCGCAGGCCGTGGGCGAGTACTGGTTTGACCGCTCCCGCCTGCCCGCTAACGGCGGCCAGGGCAACTACGACTACACCACCTACCGCAAGCCCTACAACAGCAACCTGACCAGCAACGGCATCGGGTGGTGGACCTACTTTTCGGGCGACCCGTACTGGATGCACTCTATTCAGTGGCTGCCCATGAGCCCCTTGCTCAAGCACTTGTACGAGGACGTGCCCTTTGCGGCCTGGGACTGGAACACCATGTGGAACAGCAAGCACAGCGGCGGCTGGGACACCGACCTGGGCAACGACGCCGGCACCGGCAACGTGGCCATGGCCTACTTCCAGATTTCCAACCCCGACAGCGTGGCGGCCATCTTCGACAACCTGTGGGCCAACAACCGCCCGGCGGCCCGCGCCAAAGACAACAACGCCTTCACCTACTGGTACACCCACGCCCACCGCACCCTGGGCGAGATTCAGTGGAACCAGCACACCAACCTGCCGTCGAGCACGGTGTACTACAACGCCCGCCTCAACCGCACCACCGTGGTAGTGTACAACCCCGCCACCACCGAAAAAACCGTGGACGTGTACAAGAACGGCGCGAAGTACGCCTCGTTCACGGCCCCGCCCCGGCAGCTCATTGCCTATAAGTTCGACGCCAAGCTCACCACCATCAAGCTGACGGCCCCGGCCAAAACGGTGCCGCCCGGCCAAACCCTCCAGCTCACGGCCCAGGGCTACGACCAGTACCAGGTGCGCGTGGCGGCTCCCATTACGTGGTCGGTGTCGGGTGGGGGCAGCATCAACGCCAGCGGGCTGTTCACGGCCGGCGCCACCAACGGCACCTACACAGTAACGGCTACCTCGGGCGCGGTGTCGGCCCGGTACCAGGTGCGCGTGGGGCCGGCGCCAGTGCTGGCGGCCATTGCCATAACGCCGGCCCTGAAGCGGGCTGAAATCGGGCAAAGCTACCAGCTCACGGCCCGCGGCACCGACCAGTACGGCGACTCCCTGGCCATAACGCCGACCTGGACGACCACCGGAGGCGGCACGCTGTCGGCGGCGGGGCTGTTTACGCCCACCACGCCGGGCGGGCCCTTCACCCTGAAGGCCGCCGTGGGCAGCGTGAGCGGCAGCCTGGCCGTATCGGTGAGCTATCCGCTGCCTAACCTGGCCCTGGGCAAGCCGGCTACGGCGTCCACATCGAGCACCAGCAACCCCCTGGCTAACCTCAACGACGGCCGCCTCGACACGCGCTGGGAAAGCACCTGGGCCGATGCCCAGCAGGTCACCATTAACCTCGGCGGGGTGTTTGACCTGGAAAAAGTGGTGCTGAACTGGGAAGCCGCCTACGGCAAGGCCTACGACCTGCAAATTTCCACCGATGGCACCACCTTCACGGCCCTGGCCCCCACCCAGCAAAACGGCACCGGGGGCCGCGAGGAGCTGGCCGTGACGGGCACCGGCCAGTACCTGCGGCTGAACCTGCGCCAGCGCGGCACGGCCTGGGGCTACTCCCTGTTCGAGCTGGAAGCCTACGGCTCGCCCCAGCGCAGCGGCCCACCAGTGCTGGCGACGCTGCTCGTCTCGCCGGCCACCGTGGTCATGAAAGACAACGTAACCCAGCAGTTCACCGCCACCGGCTACGACCAGTACGGCAAGGTGCTGGCCGTAACGCCCACCTGGCAGGTGGTAGGCAAGGGCAGCATCAGCGCCACGGGCCTGTACACGCCCAACGGCGGCGGGGTGTACTTGCAGCCCTCGTTCACGGTGCAGGCCAGGGCCGGCAACCTGGTCAGCCAGGCCACGGTGGTAGTGGAAGAAACCTCAAAGCTGATGAAGCTTGATATCCAGCCGCTTTCCAAAGCCACCAGCCGCCTGGAAATGGCCGTCGGCACGTCGCGCCAGCTTACCTACGTCGCCAAAAACCAGTTCGACGTGCCCTTTACCGGACCGATTACGTGGTCCGTATCGGGTGGCGGCTCCATCAACGCGGGAGGATTGTTCACGGCCAACCAGGTGGGCGAGTGGATGATTTTTGGGAAAAACGGCGCGGTGAGTGACACGGCCTACGTGTCGGTGAAGCCGTTTGCGGAGGTGAACCTGGCGGCTTTCAAGCCCGTGAAAACGTCGTCCCAGGAAAACGACGACCCCGGCGTGGCCGGCCGGTTTGCCGTGGACCGCAACCTGAGCACCCGCTGGGCCAGCAAATACGCCGACCCGCAGTGGCTGTACGTGGACTTGCAGGACGCCTACCGCCTCAATAAGGTGGTTATTTTCTGGGAAGGTGCCTACGCCACCGCCTACGACGTGCAGGTAGCCAACGACCCCACCGGCCCCTGGACCACCGTGGCACCCGTAGCCGGCGCCGACGGCGGCCAGGACGTGCTGACCTTCCCCGAAACCACCGGCCGCTACGTGCGCCTGTGGGGCAAAACCCGCAGCGGCGGCTATGGCTATTCGCTCTATGAATTCCAGGTGTTCGGCACCGGCCTGGCCGGCAGCAATCCGCCCCCCATCACGGGTGGCACCGGTCAGCCCATTCCCGGCCGGATTGAAGCTGAAAGCTTCACGGCCATGAGCGGCGTTGCCAACGAGCCCACCGCCGACGCGGGCGGGGGCCAGAACGTGGGCTATATTGATACCAATGACTGGCTCGACTACGCCGTGAACGTGCAAACGGCCGGCACCTACACCGTGCAGTTCCGAGTGGCGGGCTGGAGCGCCGGGGCTCAGGTGCAGCTCAAACTGGGCTCGGCGGTGCTGTGCACCGTGCCCGTGCCCACCACCGGCGGCGGGCAGAACTGGACGACTACCTCGGCCACCGTAACCCTGCCGGCCGGTAGCCACACCCTGCGGGCGGCCATCAGCGGCGGCGGCTTCAACTTCAACTGGCTGGACTTCCGGCTGAGCGCGGCCCGCCCGGCTACCGCACCCGGCAGCGCCGCCCGGTCCGGCTTCCCCAACCCCACCGAAGACGTGTTCTACCTCGGCGGGTTTGCGGACGGCGCCTCCGTGGTGGTGAGCAGCGCGGCCGGCAACCGGATTCGTACCGCCACCCTGCACCAGGGCACCCTCGACGTGCGCCAGCTGCCCGCCGGCCTCTACCTCCTCACCGTGACGGACGGCCAGCGGGTGGAGCGGATTCAGATGCTGAAGAAGTAAGCGCGGCGGCAAGTTTCCGCGCCCGGTAGATTAATAGAATACCAGAATGCCCGATGATGAACTCCGGAAGTTCGTCGTCGGGCATTTTGGTGGGGTGCGGCGGCTGCGTGCCCGGTTGGGCGTATGCGGGGCTCCGCGCCGGGTTCCTATCTTTGCGCCGCCAATGCCCCCGGCCGCAGTTGGAGCTGTCGAACAACGTTTTGGCGGCTTTTGCTGTTATCAACCGGGCCGAGGGGCCATTTCCTTTGTTTTTCGCTGTTATTGCATGACGAATTCCATTTCCACCGATATCTGCATTATCGGGGCGGGCCCGGTGGGGCTGTTTGCGGTATTTGAGGCGGGGCTGCTCAAGCTCCGCTGCCACGTAGTAGACGCCCTGCCCCAGGTGGGCGGGCAGCTGTCGGAAATCTATCCTAAGAAGCCCATCTACGACATTCCCGGCTTCCCGGAGGTACTGGCCGGCGACCTGGTGCAGAACCTGATGCGCCAGATTGAGCCCTTCCACCCCACCTTCACGCTGGGCGAGCGGGTGGAGCGCTACACCAAGCTCGAGGACGGCTCTTTTGTGGTGACCACCATCGACGGCACCGAAATCCACTGCCGTGCCATTGCCATTGCCGGCGGCCTGGGCTCCTTCGAGCCCCGCAAGCCGGCCATTGATGAGCTGGACAAGTTTGAGAATGGCCGCGGCGTGTACTACATGGTGCGCGACCCGGAAACCTTCCGCAACCAGCGCCTCGTCATTGCCGGCGGCGGCGACTCGGCCCTGGACTGGACCATCTTCCTGGCCGACGTGGCCCGCGAAGTAACTCTGGTGCACCGCGGCACCACCTTCCGCGGCGCCGCCGACTCAGCCGAGAAAGTGAAGCACCTGCATGACGCCGGCCGGGTAAACCTGGTGCTGAGCAGCAACGTGACCCACGTGCACGGCAACGGCCAGCTCGAAGCCGTCACCATCACCGGCAACGACGGCGCCGCCCGCACCGTGCACACCGACTCGTTTATTCCGCTGTTTGGCCTCACGCCCAAGCTGGGACCCATCGGCGAGTGGGGCCTGGAGCTGGAGGACGACGCCGTAAAGGTGAACACCGTGGACTACTCCACCTCCGAGCCCGGCATCTACGCCATCGGCGACATCAACACCTACCCCGGCAAGCTGAAGCTGATTTTGTGCGGCTTCCACGAGGCCGCCCTCATGTGCCAGGGCGCCTACAAATACATCTACCCCGACAAAAAGTACGTGCTCAAGTACACCACCGTCAACGGGGTACCCACTCTCTAAATGAGTGAATGAGTGGATGAGTGAATAAGTGAGTTTGCTGTTCTGGCGCCCATTGTATTCACTCATTTACTCATGCACTCATTCACTCATTTAAAACCTATGACCGACGAAGTACGCGTGTACGTGGAAGAGGCGCCGGGCCACCGGCGCGAGGTAGTGGCCCCTACCGATATGGGCCTGAATCTGATGGAGATTCTGAAGGCCGATGGCTACGACATCCAGGCGACCTGCGGGGGCATGGCCCTGTGCGGCACCTGCCACGTGGAGGTGCTGGCCGGCCCCGAGCTGCCCGAGCCCGGCGACGATGAGCTGGCCATGCTGGAAAGCCTGCCGGTAATGACCCAGGGCAGCCGCCTCTCCTGCCAGATTCGCATCAACCCGCGCATTGACGGGCTGGTGGTGCGCCTGATGCCGCAAGATGCCTAAGCCAGTCGGCCCCAACGGCAGCTGATGCTTTGTACCGCAGCCTTCCGGGCTGCGGTTTTTTTATGGGCAATATTCACTATATGCTTTGGACTATCGGTTGCTTTTCTTCAACTTTCCTCAGCCGCTAGCCTTGCTGGTCTTGCCCGTATTTCGTATTGAGAGAGCGGTCCTGCTCTATCTGGCGTCCGCTTGTCGAAGCATCTCTACCGCTTCGTTGTAGAAGCATTGATTATCCAGAGGTAGAGATGCTTGCCTGCGGCGACCTTCGGTTCGGCTGCGCGGACGCCAGATAGAGTAGGACCGTCGTTTCGCCTTTCTACACTTCTTCCTCGTACAGCTTTCTTTCACATCTAACTCTTCACTGCTCATGTCCCCTTCTACCCGAAACATCATTGCCTGGATTCTGCAAGTGCTGCTTGGCTTAGCGCTTATTGCCTCCGGGGGCCGCAAACTTATGGACTTGTCCGGCACCGTGGGCATGTTCAGTAGCCTTGGGCTGCCGGCCGTGCTGGCCTACGTGGTGGCCATAGCCGAGGTGCTGGGCGGCATCGGGCTGTTGATACCGCGCTTTGTGCGGCTCGCTGCCCTGGGGCTCATCATTATTATGATAGGCGCCGTGGTGATGCATATCACCAAGATTCCGGGCGGCCTGGGCGGCGGAATCCCTGCCCTGGTGCTGCTGGCGCTGCTGGTGGTGGTGCTGTTGCTACGCCGCCCTCAGCCAACGGTAGTGTAGCCCACACCACGCCTCCGGAAAAACAACCGAGCCTGCTCAGATTTCTGAGCAGGCTCGGTCGGTATTTGGGGTATAGACATTAGAAGCTGCCTAAGAAGTCGCTAGACCGTCCTGCTTCATCTGGCGTCCGCTTGCCGAAGCATCTCTCCCGCTTCGTCCTCACAATTGGGGTTACCCTCGGTAGAGCTGCTTGCCTGCGGCGACCTTCGGTTCGACTGCGGATGCGCCTGCGCTCAGCAGGACGTTCTCATGTGCTCTGGGCGATTCTCTGGACTGCTTACCGACGGCGGCGCGTAGTGGTCTTCTTTTTGGCGGTTGATTTCCTGGCCGTCGTTTTCTTTCTAGCCGACGACGAACGGTGGCTGGTGCTCTTGCGGCGGCTGCTGGACCGGCGGGTTGAGGTGGAAGTGCGGCGGTGCGTGGTGCTGCGCCGGGCCGGGGCGGCGGGAGTTGCTTTGGCCTCGGCCGCTTCGGCGGGCTTGTCTTCTTCGGCCGCTTCGAGGTTGCGGGCGGTTACTTCTACGGCGGGCTGGGTGGCAGCGGCTTCGGCGGCAGCAGCCCGCAGCGTGGCAGCTTGCTTGCGCCGCACCGGCATAATGAAGTCACGCTCGGCCCGCTCTTTAGCCGATAGTTTTTCTTCGCCGGGCAAAGCGGTGGGCTCCACTACGGCTGCTTGCGGTTTTTTCTCTCCCTGGGCCAGCACCGGAACGCTGCCGAGCAGCATTCCAGCCACTACGAGTAGCTTGCGTTTCAACATCTTCATTCCTTAAAGACAAACGGGTTGCAAAGCTAGCATTTTCCGCGGCGTCTGAAATTGACCGAGCCGTCTTAGTCCTGCTGACGGTGTAGTGGCACTGTCATGCTGAGCGAAGGCGCAGCATCTGTACTGCGTCGTCGTGATGGTACCTGTCATGCTTCATCTGGCGTCCGCTTGCCGAAGCATCTCTACCGCGGGCTAATTCCCTGATGCTTGTTCAACGAAGCGGGAGAGATGCTTCGACTGCGCTTTCCTTCGTTTCGACTGCGCTCAGCAGGACAGTGCCATTGTGACGTCAACATACCATATCTAGCTACCTTATTTGCCGCTTAGCGGAGCTACCTGCAAGCGCAGGCCGGCGGAGTGGGTAGTGAATTCGGGGGCGTAGAGGCATTGGAGCTGGGAGAGGCCGCCGGAGAAGTCGCCGGCTTGGGCGGCTCGCAGGCGGTACTCGAAGGTGTGGGTACCTTTGGGGAAGTAGCTGATGAAGAAGTTGGTGGCCGCGTCGCGGGGGCTTTCGTAGTAGCCCAGGCCGCTTTGGTAGCGGTAGCCGGAAGTCTGGCTGATCAGCTCCAGGCCGGCGGCGCGCTGGTCTTTGAGGTGCACGTACTCCAGGTCCCGGTCGGAGCGCAGTACCAGGCGCACCACCAGCACGTCGCCCACGCGCAGGGGCTGGGTACTGGTGAGGCGTTCCAGCACGGGGCCGCCGGTGGTGCGCTGCTCCCGGTACAGTTGGCGCTCCAGCTGCAAGGAGGTGGCGGCGGATGTTATCTTATCCAGCTGCTCAAAGTACTGCCAGTACAAGGCGCCCCAGGCCACGCCTGCGTCGGGCTTCTGCACGGTCACGCGGCCCTGGGCGGGCTGCACCTCGGCCGCGGGCCAGCTGGTGCGGAAGTAGCCGGTGCCTGCCTGCTGGCCCGTGGGTGTTACCGGCTGCCCGCCCACCGTAATGCGCAGGGGCTGAGTGGCCTGGAGCCAATTGGAGCCGCGCAGCAGCAGGGCGTAGCAGGCGTCGGCGGTGGCGCGGGTGCTTTCCCAGTTCTGCACCTGCTTTTGCTTGAGCAGCCACAGCTTCATCTCATCCACCGACTTCTGGTCCTGGCGGATTTCGTTGAAGGCTTCGATAAGGGTAGCCTGGGTTTCGGTGGGGGCCTCGCGCCAGTAGTAGCCGGGGCGCACGTCTTTCCAGTACATGCCCAGCTCGGGGCTGTGCAGGGCGTTTTCGGTGAGGGCCGTGAGGATGTTGTTTACGGCCGCCGGCTGGGTTTTCTGGCGGTGCAGGGCCAGAGCGGCTTGCGCCTGAAGGTAACGGGTGCGGCCCAGCCAGTAGGTGGCGGCCTGCTGCTGGTAGTAGGCCAGCGCCGGCTGGGCCTCCTTGAGCACGGGCAGCCGCGGCCAGAAGCTGCGGGCATACAGGGCCTGAATCTGCAAATCGGCGAGGTGGTCTTGCTTGAGGTTCACGCCTTTTTGGCGGCGCAGGGCGGCGTAGTCGGCCTGGAGCTGGCCGTCGAGGTAGCGCACGGCGCCAGTCAGCACTTGGCGGGCCGCTTCGTTCTGGGCAGCGTCGAAGGCGCCCAGGCGCTGGAGCTTACCTAGGCCCGCCACGATAAGCTGGGTGATGTACCGGTCGGCGGGCATGTCTTCAAACCAGGGGAAGGCCCCGTCGGGCAGCTGCATCTGGCGCAGCTTGGTCAGGGTTCGGGCCGTTTCGGCTTGCAGGCGGGGCTCGTCAAACAGCTCGGCCAAGCGGCGCATCCGCTCGGTTTCGGAGCGGGCGTCGCGCACCCAGGGCGTTTCCTGGAGCAGTAGGTTTCTCAGGTCCTGGTTTTGCTCCAGCTTGCTGGTGAGGGCTGCCGGGTCGCCGGCCTGGGCGGCGCGCTGCCACTCGGCCAGGGTGGTGCGCAGCTGGGGCGTGCTCTGTAGAATGCGGGCCGCTACCAGGTTGGCGTAGAGGCGGCTGAAGACCTGCTCGGAGCACTCGTAGGGGTACTCCATCAGGTAGGGCAAGGCCTGCACGGCGTACCAGGCCGGGTTGGCCGTCATTTCCAGCGTGAGCGAGTAGTGGCGCCGGGTGGGCGAGGTGGTGCTCGTCAGCTTCTTCAGCTCAAACTCCCGCGTGGCCGGCCCCACCACGGGCAGGGGCAGGCTTTCCGTCACTAGCAACCGGTTGGGCAGCACCGGCAGGGTGTTTTCCTCCCCGTCCTCGACAGTGGTTTGGGGTTGGTTGTTGGTTTCTGGTTTTTGATTTTTGGCTTTGGCCCGGCGCTTCCGGCCGTCGGTTTTTACTTCTTCATTCTCAATTTTTACTTGGCCTTTGGCCACGACACGGTAGGTTATGGCTTCCAGGGGCACCTGGCCCTGGGCGGTTTCGGGAATGGTCAGCTCCCAGGTCAGGGCCTGGCTTTGGTTGCCGGTGAGGGCGAAGCTCAGCTGAGCGGGGCTTTGCAGAAGGCGGCTGTCGAGGGGCTGCTGGGTGCGGGCATCGAGCAGGAAGAGCTGGGCCGTGCCGCTGAGGGCCTGGGCGGTGAGGTTGCTGAGCTTGGCGGAGAAGGTGAGCCGGTCGCCCTCCCGGAAGAAGCGCGGGGCGTTGGGCGTTACTTGCAGGCTTTTTTGCGTCACCAGCTCCCGGCGCAGCAGGCCGGTGCGCAGCTGCGGGTCGTGGGCCAGGGCCAGCAGCTGCCAGCGCGTTACGGCCTCGGGCATCTGGAACTCCAGCACGGTTTCGCCCTGGGCATTGGTGCGCAGGGCGGGCAGCCAGAACGCCGTTTCGCGGAAGTCCCGGCGAGCCTGCACGCCGGTAAGGTCGGGTTGGGCAGTGGGGTTTGCTTTCTTCTTCTCGATACCCAAGCCCGTCACCACTGTCTCACTGAGCTGCTGGGACTCGGCTGCATCCATAGCCATTGGCGCGGCGGGAGCTGCCATAGCGGCGGCGCTTTCCACTGCTAGGCCCCTTAGCATTACTCTTCTCCCGCCACCGGCGCCAAATCCATCTGCTATTGGCTCACAATACCCCCACTGGTTCAGCACAGGGTACTCGACCATTTGCCGTTCTTCCTTTACCCTTTTCGGACTACTCAGCCCTCTCGAGTCTTCCGTTCCAAACCGTCCCTGCCAGGCCAATGTGGGCTGAGAATAGGGCTCGGAAAACGCCGGGGCCGCAAAATCATGCATCCGGAAGGCGTCCAACGACTTATCGTAGAGCGTGGCCAGCAGCTCGGCCGGGGCAGGCTGGCCGTTGGCTTGCCGGATGGTGACGCGCCAGGTTTCGCGCTGGCCGGGCTGGAGCTTGTCGCGGAAGGTGGCAATGCTCAGGGCCAGCGGAGCGGGCGGCGGGGCCACCTGCACGGTTGCCGAGTGCGTGTAGAGGCGGTTGTCGCGCACCTGGGCTGTGTGCACGTAGAGCTGGGTTTCACCCAGGGCAGCGGCGGATGCAGCTACTTCCACCACCCGCTGCTCACCGGCCCGCAGCGTGAGCCACTCCTGGCGCAGGGGCTGGCCCTTGGCTTCGGCCTGAAACAGTACCCGCGCCCCATCCTCCGAGCTGCCCACCAAGAAGCGGGCGGGCTGGCCGGGCGCCACGCTGTCTTGCAGGCTCACAAACCAGTCGGGTGTGGGCACAGGCTGGCGGCTGGCGGCGGGGTCGAACAGTGTAAACCGCTGCTCGAGGCGGGCCGGCGGGCTGCCCGCCGGGGTGGCGGCCGTGGCTTCCAGCAGGTAGCGGCCGGGCGCCCCGCGGGCCAGGGAAGCAGCCAGTTCGGGCAGCAAAGGCGTTTTTTCGGTGTCGAAGTCCAGGGTCAGCACCAGGGTCCGGGCCCAAGTGCTGTCCTGGTCCTCGTGGGCGTAGGCATCCAGTGGGAATCGGCGCTTGAACTCCTCCCGGCTCAGGGCTTCCCGCTCAGGCCGCTCCCAGGCGCGGGGGCGCAGGGCGCGGGCGGGCGGCGCTAGGCGGTAGAGGCGCAGCTGGCCGCGGGCGGGCTGGGCCTCGCCGGCCGCATTGGTGCTGAGCAGGCGCAGAGCCGGCACCTGGGCGCGGTTCAGCAGCTCGGGCACGTCCAGGCGCAGGGTCAGGGCTTCGGTACCCAGGCTCACGCGCTGCTCGCCGGTGCGGGTTTCGCCGGCCGCGTCCGTCACGTCGGCGGTTATTTCAAACACGTAGCCCGGCTCCCAAGGTCCGCGCTTGCCGGCGCCGGGCGCCTCGCCTTTGGCCACGAACGTAACGGCAAAGCCCCCGGCCGAGTCGGTTTGAACCGTGCCATTCAGGATTTCCACCTGGTCTCCTCCCCTGCCGGGAAAGCCAAAGTCGCCGCCTCCCACGGGGCGGCCGAACATGGGCCACAGGGTGCGCCGCACCACGCGGTACTGCACCGTGGCCCGGTCGATGGGCTGGCCGGCGTAGGCGGTGGCCTGCCCGCGCACCGTTACGGCCTGACCCAGCACCGGCGTGCCCGCCACCGGCGCCAGCGTCACCTGAAACGTGGGCCGCTTGTAGTCTTCCACCGCAAAGCCGACGCTGCTGCTTTCGTCGTCTTCCTGGGCTTGCAGCTGCATTTCGCCGTTCAGCAAACCCACCGGCAGCACAAAGGAGCCGTGAAAGGAGCCGAATTCGTTGGTGCGGAAGGTGGCTTCCTGCACGGTTTGGCCGTTCACGTCGAGCAGGGCCACGGTTTCTTCCCGGCCGGCCAGCACGCGCGTTTTGCCGCCGGGGGCCCGCTCCGCCATGATGCCTTTGAAGTACACGGTCTGGCCCGGCCGGTAGATGGCCCGGTCGGTGAACAGAAACGTCTTAACAGAAGGCTCTTCTGCCTCATCGTCGGCATTGCGGGAGTTGTAGTAGCCGTAGTACTCCTGCACCAGCAGCGTGTCGGGGCCGCGGCGCAGCAGCACGCCGCGGGTCTGGCGGCGCACCTGGATGTTGCCGGCCTCGTCGGCGGGCAGCAGGGCCAGGCCTTCGGCCGAGGTCTGGGCGGACTCTCCGAGCTGGGTGCCCCACTGGTTGCGCTGGGCGTTGAACTGGTGTAGCATGGGCCGCACCTGCACGCCGCCCAGCGCCTTACCCGACTGCCGGTGCAGCACCAGCACCTGCGTGCCGCCTTGCTTGCCGGCCGCCGCGCGCCGCACCTGGCTTAGCTCGCTCACGCTCAGCTGGGCATAGGCCGCTGTTGGGCCTGCTTGCTCTTTCGTGGGAACTTCCGGAGCGGTGCTGAGCACGAGCAGGTAGTGCCCCAGCGGCAGGGCCGGGCCGGCGTGCTGCACGGTGTGGCTGCGGTAGTCCTGGGAGCCGGGCACGGGCAGGGTCCAGGTGGCCGCTGGCGCCTGGGTCAGCACCCGGCCATATTGCTGCCAGAAGGTTTTGCCGGCGTACAGGTCGGGGCGCTCCAACTGGCGCAGCACCTGGGCCTGGCTGATGCGGTAGGCGCGGGCGTAGAGCTGGGGGGCGTTGCGCACGGTCAGCTTCAGCAGCCAGGGCTGGCCGGGCAGCACCACGTCTTCCACGGTAAAGCGCAGCTCCATGGCTTCAATGCGCTGGCGCAGGGCCCGTGCCCGTCCTGCTCCTCTCGACTTCGGAAAGGCCTTTTCGGCGGCCTGGGCCAGCTTCCGGGCCTGGGCCGGCTGGCTTTCCGCTAGGCTCTCGGCCTGGGCCGCCATGAACTCAGTGCTGATGGGCAGGCTGCGGAAGGTTTCGGCGGCGCGGGCCAGGGCAGTGCGGTACAGGGCGTCTTTATCGGCCAGCTCGGCGTGCTCCGCCACAAAGCGCAGGCGCTTCAACTCCACATCGGCCAGGGCAGCGGGGTTAGCCTGGTCCTGCAACCGAAACCGCGTGAGCTGCTGCAACACCTGCAAGGCCTGAAACTGCCCGTTAAGCGAGTCGGCGGGCGGAGCCGTTAGCAGAAGGCGGGCAAAGTCGGCGGCCGGACCCAGCAGGGCGGGGTCGGTCAGCTCAAACTGCGCGGCGGGGCGCGTAACGTAGTATTCGTCGTTCTGGAGGCCGTCCACGGCGCGGTGGGCCAGCAGGTCGTAGAGCGTGGGCCGCAGGGCGCGGCCTTCGGCATCACCGCCCCGGACGGCGTAGCCCAGCTCCCGGAGTGGCAGCCGTTGCAGGCGCTGGGGCTGCTCGGCCAGAGAGGCGCGGTAGTGGCGCACCACGGCGCTGCCCAGGCGGGCGGCGTCCCAGGTGCGCAGGTCGGCGGCGCTGGCGTCGGCTGGGTTGGGGACAGCCTGGGTGGTGCGGTCCAGCAGCTGGTAGCGGTGCTCCTGGTAGTAGGCGGCGTAGAGCTGGGCCAGCAGGCTGTGCAGGATGGGCCGGGCCGGAAACCGGGCCGTCCGCAGGTCGGCTTCCAGCAGGGCAATGGCCTGGTAGTCGGCTTCCTCTTCCTTTTGCTCCAGAATGCGCAGCTTGTAGAGCAAAGCGCGCAGGTACTCGGGCGTGTTTTGCTGGCGGCGGGCCTGCTGGTACAGGGGCTCCAGCAGCTTGGCGGCCGAG
The DNA here is from genome assembly GCF_025979885.1 of Hymenobacter sp. YIM 151500-1. Classification (NCBI taxonomy): domain Bacteria; kingdom Pseudomonadati; phylum Bacteroidota; class Cytophagia; order Cytophagales; family Hymenobacteraceae; genus Hymenobacter; species Hymenobacter weizhouensis. The sequence continues at coordinate 4,584,258 of NZ_CP110139.1, read as the reverse complement.
GTTGTCTGGTCTTTGGCCAGCAGCTGGTCAATCTTTTTCCAGGCGGCGGGGCTGCCGCCGGCCGGGCCGGGCGGGGTGGTTTGGGACGAGCCGGGCGTAAGCAGCATCAGCAGGGCGAGTAGGCTGAGGAGGAAGAGGCGCATGGAGCAGCAACGAATGAGCGTGGGCAAGTTGGTAAAATCCAGATGCCCCAACTCCATTTATTCCACACGCCCCCGCTGATTTTTCTGTTCCTTGGCCGGTTCCCACGGCTCAGCTACCTTCGTGCCGCCGGGCAGCCCGGTGTTATTCTTCGTCCATAACTTCTGTATGCAGACCCAAAAACTGTTTTCCTCCTTGTTAGGATTGGCCCTGATTACCGGCGTATCGTCCCTCGCACAAGCCCAGATCAGCTTCGGCCCGCGGATAGGAGCCAATTTCGCCGATTTCGGCTACCGCACCGAAAGCTTGGCAGTTCCTAACGGGCAGATGCGTCTAGGCGCGCAGATTGGCGTGGCTGCAAACGTTGGTTTTGGCAAGTTGGCCTTCCAGCCAGCAGTGCTCTACAGCCAGAAAGGATACCGCGTTGATCTGGAAGATTCTGACAACAACAGCACTGAAACCTACCAAGAAAAGCACCGTCTCAACTACCTGGAAATTCCGCTGAACGTTGTGTACACCAGTGGCGAGACGGAAGGCTTGCAGGTTTTTGCGGGTCCGTATGTGGGGTTGGGCCTCAGCGGCAAAAATGAGGTGGAAGGCAAAACTACCTCCGGCAACAATTCCCTTAGCTTCAAGCGCGACGAGGAGGTAGAATTCGTCAAGCAAGAGGGCACCGATAACACGAAATCGTACTACCGCCGCCTCGATGCCGGAGCCACCTTTGGCGTGGGCTACAAAACCGGCCCCATTCAGGTGCAACTCGGCTACGGCCTGGGCCTGAGTAACCTGCTGCCTAACGACCGTGACAACCGGGAGCCGAAGAATAAAGTGTTCAACCGCAACCTACAATTAAATCTGACCTACTTCTTCGGCGCCAAGTAACCTCCACTCAGGCATCAGAAAAAAGCCCTTGCTGACATTCAGCAAGGGCTTTTTACTTCTATATTTCAATTCTACCCCCTCACCTCCACTCCCTGCCCGTCCAGCACCCGCTCGGCCTGAGCTACGTGGCGCTTGATGTGCTCCACTACCAGCTCCAGGGCGTCGGTGAGGCGAGGCAGCAGCAGGGGAATAATGGGGTTGGGAATGCGCACGGCGTTGGCGTTGATGTGACGGGCCTGCTCCATCAGGTTGCCCAGCTCGTCGAGCTGGCGGCTGAACACTTCCACTACCGTGCGAGGCAGGCGGGAGCCGCTGGGCGCGTACTGCTGGGGCGACTTGAGCGCCTTCTGGCTGCTGGGCACGCGCATGGCCTCGGTCATCTTCTGCCCGATAAAGCCGTGCTTTACCAGCTCGGCCGGGCGGGAGCCCCGCTCCCGCGCCGTTTTGATTTTGCGGCTCATCACCGGCAAATACAGGCCGCCCACGATGTTGAGGTGCTCCAGGCACTGGCCCACGCTCCACTTGCCGGGGCCCGGCCCGCGGTTGAGCTGGTCGTCGGTGAGGGGACGGAAGCGGCGGCTGGTAACGTCCTGCACCTGGCGCAGCTCGGCGGCCAGAGTGTCCAGGAAATCGGTGGTGCGGGTGGCGGTGGCAGGCATAGCGGTGGCAAACGAAACAGAAACGGAATCTGCTGTAATGATACGCCACGGGGGCGGTTTCGGCAATGGCTCAGCCTTACAGCCGGGCGGGAGTTGGCGGCGTGGCGCGTGGCACGCTAGCCTGGGGCATGTTCCGTACGTTGCTCCGCGCGCTGGCGCTGGCTGGGCTTTTACTACTGACTTCCCCGCGCCCCGGCGCAGGCAGTGAGTGCCCAACCCGGACGAAAACAGTGTCTTTGTAGGCAAGTTGGGAGCCTAGGCCGACAAAAGCTGGGGCGAAGATGACTTCACCCAAACGTTTTTCTTTCTGATTCCGAAGGAAAACCGCCAGCCCGTGTACACCCGCATGTTCGGCCCCGACTGCGGCGGCCAGCTTTGTCTTCACGATAAGAAGCTGTTTGCGCTTCTTCCAGTGAGGCCTAGCTGCTGTAGCGACGCGACCCTTGGCTACGCCTGCCTGCGGTTCGCGCCTTTTCGGCCGCGCCATCCTAAACGGAGTCGTGCAACGACGAGACACAGGATAATACGTCTGCACAGCTACTAGGCCTCATTGGAGTAAGGGTGAACAGCTTCTCAGGTAGCCAGCGGGATAGATGTTTGCCTGCGGCGACCTTCGTGTGGCTGCGCGGACGTTAGATGGCGCAAGACGGATAAGGATGGTTTGGGTGACTGTCTCAGCCGTCAGCTTGCTAGCCCAATTTTGTATTATCCGCAGGCAAGCTCTACTTTACCACCTGTATTGCTTGTTTCATCTATCCTGTATTCCCGTGGCTTCTGTTTCGCGTCCTCCCCGTTTGGCTCCGGCGCCCCGCTCCTCTTCCTCGCGGTGGCGGCGGGCGGTGCGGCGCTACTTCGGCTTCTCGCGCCGCGAAACGTCGGGGTTTGTGGGCTTGCTGCTGCTTATTCTGCTGTGGTTGGTGCTGCCGGAGCTGCTGCGCCCGGCCGCGCCCACCTACAACCCCGCTCCCGACGCTCAGCTTCTGGAGGGGTGGGCGGCCGAGCTGGCGGCCCAGCGTCAGCCCCGCTCCTTCCTGAAGCGGAGCCCACGCCGCTACGAGGCTCCCACGGTGCCACAAGTAGCCCTGGCTCCCTTCGACCCTAACCAGCTGACCGAAGCCGACTGGCAAGCGCGGGGCGTGCCCCGCTACGCGGCCCGCAACCTAGTGCGCTACCGTGAAGCCAGCGGCGGGTTCCGGGCCAAAGAGCAAATTCGGCGCATTTATGGCCTACCCGACTCGGTGTACGCCCGCCTGGCGCCCTACCTGCAACTGCCCGACCAGCTGCCTCCGCGCTCCGGGCGTGCCTACGGTGCCACTGACCGCTCGCTGCCCACCTCGCGCCCGGCCGACCACCCCGGCATGGCTGCGGCGGCACGCTTCCCCCGTAAGCCTACTCACCTGGCCGCTTTCGACCTGAACCTGGCCGACACCACCCAGCTCATGCAGATTCGGGGGATTGGGCGGGGGTATGCGCGCCGGGTGGTAGAGTACCGGCAGCGGCTGGGCGGCTTCTGGGCCGAGGAGCAGCTCCAGGAGATGTACGCCCTGCGCGACGCACCCGACCTGGTGGACAGCCTGCGCAAGTACACGTTTGTGGCCGCGGGGTTTGCGCCGGCCCGCATCGACGTAAACAATGCGCCGTTCGATGTGCTCCAGGCCCATCCGTACGTGGGCAAGCGCCTGGCCCGGGTGCTGGTGGCCTACCGCCAGCAGCACGGCCCCTTCCGCCAGCCCGAGGACCTGCGCCAGATTCGGATTCTGGATCAGACTACGCTCGATAAGCTGCGGCCGTATTTGCAGCTATAGTAGCCGGCTCAGTAGCTTCTATAAAGCTAGGCCGAGCCGATGGCGTTGCAGACTGCTGCCAGCGGCTTGTTGGTAGCAGCACAGCCGCCCGCGCCCCAATACCGTATGCTGACGACTGCCAACCCGCTGGCCCGGCGTTTCGGCTTGGTTTAGCTGTTTTCCTGTTGATTCCCGCCCCTGCTCCATGCTTTTTTTGCTCCGCGACAAGCTTTTTCCGGTTCTGGTGTTTTTGCAATCCGTGCTTTGCGGCTGCTCCCGTAACCAGGGCCGCGGTGAGTTTGCCCAGCTGCACCAGCACTACGACGTGCAGACCATCGGCCACCTGGACCGGAAGCGCGTAGCGGAAAGCTCAGGGCTGGAAACCGCCGGTCCCGAAGGCGACTTGTGGACCCACGCCGACGGCGGCAATACGGCCAACTTGTACCGCGTCACGGCCCAGGGCGACCTGCTGCAAACCTTGGAGCTGGCCCCCCTGCTCAACATCGACTGGGAAGACCTGGCCCAGGACCCGGAGCAGCGCCTGTACATCGGCGACTTCGGCAACAACCAGAACAAGCGCCGCAACTTGTGCATCTACCGCCTCAGTGGTCCTGACTACGCCCAGGTCGATACCATTCAGTTTGCCTACGCCGACCAGCACGCTTTCCCGCCCCGCAAGCCCCGCCGTAATTTCGACTGTGAGGCTTTTTACTATTACCAGGACAGCCTCTACCTGTTCACCAAAAACCGGGGCGAAGGCCGCTACGTGAAGCAATACGTGCTGCCCGCCCGTCCCGGCCGCCACACCGCCCGCCTCGTCGACAGCCTCCAGCTGAACACCTGGGTAACGGCCGCCGACATCAGCCCCGACGGGCGCCGTGTGGCACTACTAGGCTACGGCCAAGTGTACCTGTTTGAACGCCTGCCCGGCCGCCGCCTCTTCGACAGTCTCAAAGGCTGCCTGACCCTTCCCACCTCCGGCCAAGCCGAAGCCTTGGTATTCACCAGCAACCACGATTTCATTTTCAGTAATGAAAAAGGCAAGCTGTTCCAGGCTACTTGGAAAAGGTGATGGGGAGGATAAAGTAACGGGGTGATGAGGCGAAAAAGAACGTCATGCTGAGCTTGTCGAAGCATCTCTACTGCTTCGTTGCAATAGCACTACAACGAAGCGGGACAGATGCTTCGGCAAGCTCAGCATGACGTTCTTTTCACCCCATTACTTCATTACCGCATCACTTTCCCTGCCCCGGAGTGGTGGCGCGGGTGGGTGCGGGGCCGTAATCGGGAGAGTCGTCGGATGAGGTGCGGTCGGCGGCGGCCCCGCCGTAGTTCTGGGCAGCATCCTGTTGGCTGTAGTCGCCGCGGGTAGGCGAGCCTTGGCCTTTCGCGTCGGAAGCCGCGTCGTATTCGTCGTTGTAGGAGCCACCCCGCGAGCCAAAGCCGGTTTGCTCGCTGCCTTGGGCATCGGGAGAGCCGGCGGCCTGGTAGCCGCTGCGCTGAGTACCGGTGGGGGTCGTATCGGCTTCGTTATGGCCGTGAGCGGCATTGGTAGGCGCCGCCCCGATGGTCAGGCCCTCGGGGCCCTGCTCGGGATGGTTGGGGCGGTAGTCTTCGGTTTGGTTGCGCTGGCCGGCGGCAGGGGCAGCCGTGGTGGCCGTGGTGGCTCCGGTCAGCGACGACGTACCATAGTTCGGGGCGAAGCCAGAATCGGTGCCTTGTGGAGCGGCGTTGTCGTTGGCGTAGCCGGGGCTGACGGTCGAGTTGGCGGGGGCGTGCTGCCCAGGCTGGCTCCCGAAGCTGCCGTTGCTGTTGTCCACGAAGCCCGCTGACTGCTGGCTTCGTTCGCCGTCGTAGCCGGTGGTCGGTGGCGGGGTACCCAGCGGCCCCGAGTAGGCCCCGCCTTCTTTGCGGCCGGGCTGGAAGCCGCCGTAGCCGCCGTGGGTAACGCCGCCGGCGTGGCGGCCAAACTCGCCCCGGTCGGGTCCGGCCACCTCGTTCTGCGCATGGGCAGGGTCATTAGCTACCGGCCCCGACTCCTTTGCATTGCGGGGTGCCAGCAGGTGGTCGGGATGGGCGTCGGGCTGTTCATTTTGGGAAGAAGCAGCGGAATCTACGGGCTCAGGCATGATTATCGGGGTTGAGGTAAGTGATTATTTTCCAGCATACGCACGCCTGCTCCCTGCGTTCCAGCTTCCTCCGCTGTTTTGGTCTTTTGGAAAAGCGTGTAGATTTACCGCCTCATTCTTTCACCACACAACCAATCTACGCCTGCTATGAAAACCGGCAAAGTAAAATTCTTCAACGAGTCTAAAGGCTATGGCTTCATCATCCAGGATGAGAATGGCCAAGACATCTTTGTTCACCAGACCGGCCTCGTCCACGAAATCCGCGAGAATGACCGGGTAACTTTTGATGTTATTGACGGCAAAAAAGGCCAGAACGCCGTGAAAGTGGAGCGTATGTAGCGCCCAGTTCTCAAGAGCTTTATCAACTAGCTGCCCCGCCCACTCCTTACTCAGGCTGTAGGCGGGGCAGTTTATGTGTCGTGCCGACAGGATCTTGACCACTATTCTTTATCCGCCGCGTGCCGGGCCACCCGAATGCCCACGGCCATGATGCCCGGCAGCTGGTCTTGGCGCATGTACTGCTCCAGCACGATGGTGTACGGGCCGGGCTGGCGGAAACGCTGCCTGGGCAGGGCCAGAATCTGGTGGTCGTAGATGTCGCCGGTGCCTTTGCCGCGCGGCTCCCCGGTTTGCGGGTCCATCAGCAGCATCTGGTGCAGCAGCCTCGATATGGGCTTGCCATCGGGGCCCGTAAGCGTGTGCTTCACGTAGAGGTTGTAGTACTCATAGTGAGCGGCGTTGCGGATGTTGAAGTAGACATTATAGGTCTGCGTGGTATCCTGAATCTCGAACGTGAACGTGGGCTTGTTTTGCACGGCCCACACGTACGGGTCGCCGGCCGGCGATTCGAGGTTGATGTTTTTTTCAAATACCTGATTGGCGTCGCAGGCGGTGAGCAGCCCGCCAGCGCCCAGCAGAAGGGCCAGTCCTAGTCGGCAACGAAAGGTCATAAGCAGGAAAGAGGCAGGTTCAGGAAGCCGGGGGCGCAGGAGCTGGTCCGCCGGCCGGGCGGTCGGGGCGGGGCGGGCGCGGGCCCCGGCGCCCACCTCCCGGTGCCCCCGAAGAGCGCCGGGATTCACCTTCTGCGCGGGGCGGCCGGGCCTCGGGGCTGCGGGCGGGCCGGGTTGCTTCGGGAGCAGCACCGTCGGCGCTGGCGGGGCGGGGCGCATCGGGGCGCTTGCCCTCGCCGCGGCTGCGGCCCCGCCGGTTGAGGGGGCGGGCGGCGGCCCCGCGGGGGCGAGCCCGCTCTTCCGGGGTTCCGGTTTCGGGGGCGTCGGGAGCCGGAGCTGTGGGAGCGTCGGCGGCGGGCGGGGCCGGCCGGGCGGCGGCGGGCCGGGCCGGGCGGACGGGGGCCGGAGCTACTGCATCGGGGCCGACTTTCTCCTTGTCTTTTTTCTTTTTACCGCGTTTGGTGCGTTTCGACGCCTTGATCTTGTCGTCGAGGCGCTCCAAGGAGCCTTCCACAATGGCCGTTACCTCGGGCGACTTTTCTTCTTCGCGCACGGGCGGCAGCAGGCTTTCGGGCTTCTCGCCCCGCTTGTTCAGGTCCTGGATTTCGCGCACGCGCTCCGTGCTCAGTACCACCCAGTTGTTATCGCCGCGCATGGCAAACCACATCTTTCTCTTGAAGATGTCGGTCTTTTGCAGCACGAAGTCGCCTTTTTCGGTAAGCAAGGGACGCTGCACCTGCGGAATGTCCTTGAGGGCGTCGAGGTAGGTGTCCAGCTCGTAATTGAGGCAGCACTTGAGGCGGCCGCACTGGCCCGAGAGCTTGGCCGGGTTCAGGCTCAGGTTCTGGTAGCGGGCGGCGGTGGTGCTCACGCTCTTAAAGTCACTCAGCCAGGTGGAGCAGCACAGCTCCCGCCCGCAGCTGCCGATGCCGCCGAGGCGGCCGGCTTCGTGGCGCAAGGAAATCTGGCGCATCTCTACCCGCACCCGAAACTCGTCGGCCAAGCGCTTAATCAGGTCCCGGAAGTCTACCCGGTCGTCGGCGGAGTAGAAGAACGTGGCGCGGGTGCGGTCGGCCTGGTACTCTACATCGGAGAGCTTCATTTTGAGGCGCAGCTCGTCTACCACGGCCCGGGCCTTGAACATGGTGCCGGTTTCCAGGTCGCGCACGGCGTTCCAGCGCTCCACGTCCTGCTCGGTAGCCACCCGCAGAATGGGGCGGATATCCTTGGCATCGAGGGGTACTTTCTTTTTGCGCATTTGCAGGCGCACCAGCTCCCCTTTCAGCGAAACGTGGCCCAGGTGCCAGCCGTTGCCGGCAGCTTCCACTACGATGGCGTCGCCGGTAATCAGGGGCAGGCGGCTCTTGTTGCGGTAGAAGTCCTTGCGGCCGCCTTTGAAGCGGACTTCTACAATATCAAACTCTTTGAAGTCGCTGGGCAGATCGAGGTCCTGCAACCAATCGAACACGTTGAGGCGGGTACAGCCGCTGCTACAGCTGCCTTTCGAGCCGCAGCCCTTAGCAGTTGTGGAGCAGCCTCCACCGGAAGAACAGGATGAGCAAGCCACGGCTTGAAAAATCTATAGGTGAAGCGAAGGAGAGCTTCGCTGAAAAGTCAATATCTACAAAGATACAGAATTCGCCTAGGTGAAGCCGGTACAGGAGTGGCGCGGGTTACGACTGGCTGTAGGCTAAGTTCCGAAGAAGCTCTACTGTGATGAAATCAACATTTTAGTCAAATACTACAAAATCGTCTAGAACCAGATACTTGTGGGCCTATGGATAAAATTCTATTCAGAAGAAATAGGTGTTAAAGATATTGTGCTGAAATCATGAACATATTGTACATAATTATGACAAAAAGCAGGGAGTCATTTTGATAAATCGTTAACGAATTATTACCTTTTGACCACACTTTCACCACACACAACCAAAACACATGAAAATTTCTCAACTCTTCACCCCGCTCGCTTTATTTGCTGCTTCGGCACTTACCCTGTCTTCCTGCCAGGAAAAAGCCAATGTTGAAGTAAAAAACGAGGTTTCAGAAACTACTATCAATCAAATTAAGGCACTGGGCTTTACGGCCGCCGGTGCCCAGAAGGTTGATGGCGGGGTACTGGTGGAGGGCGACATTCTGCTGACCAACGAGATGCTGGCCAGCAAGCCCGACTATAACATGCTGCGCGTAGGCCAGGACGAGCAGTACCGCACTACCAACCTGGTAGGCGGCCTGCCCCGCACCATTACCGTACGCGTTTCGACCAGCCTGCCCTCGGCCTACGTTACGGCTACTGACGAGGCCATCCGCCGCTTTAATGCCGAAGGCTTGCGTCTTTCCTTCCGCCGGGTTACGTCGGGTGGTAACATTGTGCTGTCGGCTGCTCCTTCGGGCTCCGGCTACTTGGCTTCGGCTGGCTTCCCCTCGGGCGGCAACCCCTATGGCCAGGTGCTGGTAAACTCCGGCGCCATCGGCACGGCTAACGCCTCCACGTACATTGCCACCATTCTGGCCCACGAAATCGGCCACTGCATTGGCTTCCGCCACACCGACTACATGGGCCGCCAGTACAGCTGCGGTGGCTCGTCGGTGAACGAAGGTGCCAGCTCGGTAGGTGCCATCCACATCCCCGGCACGCCCACCGGCCCCGACCCCAACTCCTGGATGCTGGCCTGCATCGGCTCGGGCAGCAACCGTCCCTTCAACGGCAACGACGTTACGGCCCTCAACTACGTGTACTAAAGTCAGTTGACTTACTAGCGTAACACAGCCCCGGCTCCTGAAGCCGGGGCTGTTTGTTTTTGTGCGGTAGGAGCGCGTCGCACCGCACGCGCCCAATTATTGCTGCGTGGCCTCCGTCTCCGGTTCTTGAGCCTAACTCACAAGTCAGAATACAGCGAAGGCTGCTATGCAACGCGCGTGAATTACCGCTCACATCCAGCTTCTTCCGCTGGATTTTGCGCAGCAGAAGCAGTGTAGGCCGGGGGCCGCAAAGCCCTGCCAACTGCCTTACCGCTATACTGGGTAGGGCACCCAGACCCAGGCCGTGCGGGCTTTTCCTGCGCTTTAGTAGAAGTGGCGCGGCACGAAACTTCGCGCTGCTTTCTTGGCTGCTCAACGACCGGGCGCGTGCGACGCGCTCCTACTGTACGAATACGCGCCGCACAACTTCGGTGGTGCTGCCGGCCACGCTGATGCGCAGCAGGTAGAGGCCAGCGCCCAGCGTGTGGGTGTCGAACTGCGCAACGGCGCTGGGCTCGGTGTTGACTTCCAGGCGCTGCCGGCCTATCATGTCCACCACCCGGATGCGCAGGGCTTGGTCGGGGGGGCCGATAATGCGCAGGGGCTGCCCGGACACGACAGGCACGGGATACACCAGCACATCAGCCAAGCCGCCCACTACAAACACTTCTTCCAGGTTGCTGAACCGGGTGCGGCCCCCCGTCAGCAGCAGGCGTACCCGGTACTCGGCGCGGCCAGGGCGCGGAGCCAGGTCGCGGAGCAGAAAAGTGGTGCGGCGGCCCGGTGCCAGGGTTTGCACGGGCAAGTAGGAGCCATCGGGCTGGAGGCGCTCCAGCGTCAGGCTTTGCAGCTGAAACGTGGAGCCCAGCACCAGATCAAATTCTACGGAGTCCGTAACCAGCTGGCGGGCAATAAAGGAGCGCACGTAGCAGCCATGCTCGGCGCGGCTGGCATCAATAGTCGAGCCCCGCTCTCCTACCAGCCGGCTGCCCGGCAGCACGGGCGCCACGGCAAAGTGCCGGCCGGCGGCCTCGGCCGGCGTCAGCAGCAGGGCCGTATCGGGCACCAGGCGGTAGGGTTGCAGGTGGGTAGCGCCGAGCTGGTAGACTTGGTATTGCGCTATGCCGGGCACGCGGGCCCAGGCCAGCAGGGTTTCGTCGGGGCAGTTGTAGGCTACGTCCAGGGCCAAGGGGCGAGCCAGCACCACGGTATCCGAAGTATACGAAGCCGTAGCCGTGAGCAGGCGCAGCTGGAGCAGGGCCGTCGTGTCGGGTGGAGCAGTCCACACGAAGGCTTGCTCCGTGAGGTTGAGGCTGGTGCTGAGGGGCCGCCAGCGCTGGGGCTGGCCCACGTAGCTGTACTCCAAACGGGCAGGGGTGGCAGGTCCGGCCCAGTCCCAGCGCAGCACGGCGGGGCTGCCGGCCCGCAGGGCGCGGGCGGCGGTGGGGTTGGCCCAGGTGAGGCCGGTTTCCAGCTCGTACACCACGCTAAACCGTTGCGGCCCCTGGAGCACGGCGTGGCCGCGCACTCGCAGCTGGTAGGTGCCGGCGGCGGGCAGGTCCAGGGTTATTTGTTCGGCGTTGTTGAGGCGGTCGGGTCGGCGGCGGGCGGGCAGGGCCAGGGAGTCGGCGTGCGGAAAGGTGCTCAGGGTCCAGGGGTGCCAGCGTTGGCCGGCCTGCTCCAGGGTCAGGTCGAGGTCGTTGATGAGAGCCTGAGAGGCATTGGCGGCGGCTTCGGGGTCGGTCCAGACCAGCGTGGCCTTGAGGCGGTGGGTGCCGGGCGGCACGGTCAGCGTCAGTGCCTGCTCCTGCCCTTGCGCCAGGCTGCCCTCCCGAAACCGGTTGTCGAGCATTGTCCGGACGGCACCCTGGGCATCGGCCTGCCCGAAGCCGGCTACGTGGTCGAGGTGAGGGCGGCCGGTGTCGTCGGCGCTGTTGAGCAGAGCCGCTTTCACCAGGGAAGCCGCCGGCAACGCGCCGTGCTGCTCCCGGTAGGCCTGCTGCACCAGCAGGCTCATGCCCGACACCAGCGCCGCCGCGTCGGAAGTACCCCCGTCGCCGAAAGCTACCAGTTCGGGCTTGATGCGGCCATCGTGGGCGGGGCCGCGGGAGCTGAGCGGCACTACTTGGCCGAGGGCAGTGGTGGCGCCTACGCTGAGCGTGTTTTTCGACATTTTGAACTGGCCGGTAATGTTGGCCGTGGCCGGCAGGGCAGTGTAGCGGCCCGCGCCGCCGGGCTGGGTGCCAGAGTTGCCGGCTGAAAACACGTGCAGCAGGTTCGGGAACTGCCGGGCCTGCTGGTCGTAGGCGCGGGCTTCCAGGCCGTAGTAGCTCTCGATGCCAACTCCGTAGGAATGGTTTTGCACCGACACGCCCTGGCTCGTCAGCCCGGCGCCATCATCGGGCAGCAGGTTGTCGTAGCTGGACTGGGCAATGCGGGCCTGCCAGGCCGCGCCCTTGCCGCTGGGCGAGGAATTGCCGCCCCCAGCAATCAGCGTAGCCATGATGGTAGCGTGGGCCGTGAGCATCTGGGCCTGCGGGTCGGGGTTAACCAAGCGGCCTTTGAAGTCAATGTCCTGCTGGTCCAGGGGGCTTTCCTTTATCGACACCGTAAGTCCCTGCCCCGCCAGCCGCGGGTAGCGCCGGTGCACCAAGCTTATCTTATTGACGGCCAGGTTGGAGCTGTTGATTTGCCGCTCGGGGCGGGCGGGCCGGTCGGCTACGTCCACGAAGCGCACCCAGGGGCAAGCCGCCAGGGCCACTGCCGCAGCGCCCCGCACCTGGAGCAGGTCGGGGTGGCGGGGCTGGGCCGTGGCGCGGGCCTTGGGCAGCTCACGGGCCAGCCACTGCCGAAACGCCGCTACATCCGTCACGCTCACGCGCAGGGCCTGGCCGGCCGGCCGCTTTTCCAGGCCCGGCGCCAGGCGGCTGGCTACCGGAGCCGCCGCCCGGCCGGGTTCCTGCTGGGCCTGCGCCGCCGGGCTTGTCTGGGCGGCCACGGCCACCCAGCACAACACACAGAACACGCGGGCACGAGCAGAAAGAGGCATATGAAATCAGTAGGAAGAAGCCAAAGACAAGCGCCCGTGGCGGCAGCCGGCGCCATAACTCCAAGCAGCCAGGCCCGGCCGGAAAGCTGCTGCGGGCCAACTGCCTGTTTTCAAATGTACACATAAACCCTGGCCCGTTGCTACTCCCCGGCCAGCTCAGTAATGGCTTGTCTACACAAGAAAGGCCAGCTTCAAGCCGGCCTTTTCTGTGTAAGCATTAATTTCTGTTTCAGGGCTTAAGCACCACTTTTACGCAGTTGTCTTTCTTGTTGCGGAAGATGTCGTAGCCGTGGGCGGCCTCGGCCAGGGGCAGGCGGTGGGTGATAATGTCGTCGAGCTGCACCTTGCCCTCTACCACGTAGCTCAGCAGCTTGTCGATGTGCTTCTGAGCCGGGGCCTGGCCGCCCCGGATGGTGAAGCCTTTATCAAAGAACTGGCCCAGGGGGAAGTTGTCGTAATAGGCCGGGTACACGCCCAGCACCGTCACCACGCCCCCGCGCCGCACGGCCGAGAAGCAGGCCTCGATAACCTTGGCTGAGCCTTTTTCCAGGTTGATAACCGCCTTGGCCCGGTCCAGCAGGTCCCGGTCGGGCTCGAAGCCCACGGCTTCCACGCACACGTCGGCGCCGCGGCCCTCGCTCATGGCCCGAATCTGCTCCACTACGTCTTTCTGGCTGGTCCACAGGATGGTTTCGCAGTGAGCTGTGGTGCGGGCTTTGTCGAGGCGGTACTGCTGGGTGTCGATGACTACTACCCGCGCCGCGCCGCGCAGCCAAGCCGATTTAGCCGCCATAATGCCCACCGGACCCGACCCGAAGATGGCAATGAATTCGCCGCCTTTCACGTCGGCCCAGTCGATACCGGAGTAGCCCGTGGGGAAGATGTCGGTCAGGAACAGGGCCTGCTCGTCGGTCAGCGAATCGGGGATGACGCGGGGGCCGAAGTCGGCGTAGGGCACGCGCACGTATTCGGCCTGGCCGCCGTGGTAGCCGCCGTACAGGTCGGTGTAGCCAAACAGGGCGCCGCCTTTCTCGGTCAGCACGCCGCCTTCGGGGCCGTAGTGGTCGGGGTTGGAGTTTTCGCAGTGGCCGGGCAGCTCATGGTTGCAGAAGTAGCACGTGCCGCAGGCCACCGGAAACGGCACCACCACCCGGTCGCCGACCCGGAGCTTGCCCCGCACGCCGGGCCCCACTTCCTCCACAATGCCCATAAACTCATGACCCAGCACCATAGGCCGGGGCTGGGGCAGGCCGCCGTTGTAGATGTGCAGGTCGGAGCCGCAAATGGCCGTGCTGGTTACGCGGATAATGGCGTCGCGCGGGTCAATAATCTCGGGGTCGTCAACGGTATCAACGCGGACATCTTTCGGGCCGTGAAACACAAGTGCTTTCATACTAAGGCAGTGGAGTTGTGGAGTGAACAGGTCATTAGCCGGCCGGGCCGGTTCGTGGGCTAACGACGCTCCAACAACGGAGGTTGCGGGGTTGGATGAGGTAGCACGTAGCCGGTGACAGGTAACACGTGACAGGTGACAAGTGAACGGCAAGCCCCGGAGGGGCGACACATCGGTAGAAAACACCAGGTATAGATAATTCAAGAGCCCCAGCGGGGCGGCACCCCACGTCAGCACGACTGGATGTCACCTCGCTGGGGCTTTTTCTATCTACTTGACTTGCCCTCTACCAATATGTCGCCCCTCCGGGGCTTGCCGTTCACTTGTCACCTGTCACGTGTTACCTGTCACCGCCTCACCATCTCACAGCTTGTACACCTGCACACCCTGGGGCGTAAAGCAATAGGCAAACCCCTCTCCTACCAGCACCTGCCGGGTGTCGGCGGCGGGCACGGGCAGAGTGCGCTCCGTGAGCTGGTAGAGGTGGAAGAAATGCACCTGCCCATCGGCCAGGTAGTACAGCTCGTCGCCGCGAAACCCAATGCTGGTCAGGCCCGCGAAGGGCAGCTTTTTGCGGTAGTTGCCCAGATTATCGAACACGTAGACGCCGGTGGTACGGTCGAGCAGGTAGAGGTTGTTCTGGTACTCGCGCAGAAAGCGGAAGTCGGGGCGGGTGCGGCCCACCAGCAAATCGAGCGGCGTGGTGAGGGTGAAGCGCTTCTGCACCCCATCAAACTGCCGCAAGGTCAGGTCCGACTCGTTCAGCAGCCAGTACCGGTCGTCGGGGGCCAGGGTTACGGCGCGAGCCATGCCGTCGAGGTGGTCGATGAGGGCTACTTCGGTGATGGGAGCCAGAAACCGGTCGAGCAGCACCACCTGCTGCCGGTCGTCATAAAACACCAGAATTTTGGCCGTATTCCAGGCTTCCACCTGGGCCGTATGGCCGGGCAAGGGCGGCGAGTAGGTATTAAGCGGCTGCCCATCGGGCGCATACTGATGCAGGTTGTTTTGGGCATCCGTCACGTACAAGTTGCCCCGCCGGTCCAGCGACGCCACCCCCGGCTCCGGCAGCGCAATGGTGCGCACCAGCGTCCAGGCCGCGCTTTGCGCTTGTAGAGGTGAGAAGGGAGAGGTGAGAAGCAGGATGATAGAAGTGAGAAGGGAGAGGCGAGAGGTGAGACGCCATTTCAACGAAGGCAGCACCGCAAGAACATAGTCTAACTTCTCACTTCTCATAGTCTCACTTCTCCGAAAAGTCTTGCAAGGCCAATTCGTTGCCGTCATACACGGCATACGTGCAATAATTGACCCATTCGCCGAGGTTGAGGTAGCGGCTGCCGGGGGCCACTTCTACGTCGAGGGGCAGGTGGCGGTGCCCGAACACGTAGAACTCGTGCGCAAACTGCTGGTGCAGCTCCCGGCAGTAGGTCAGCAGCCACTCGTCCTCCCCAAAGTACTGGTCGTCGGCAGCGCCGTTTTGCAGGCGGCTGTGGCGGCTCCAGCGGTTAGCAATGCCGATGCCCAGGTTGGGATGCAGGCGGGCAAACAGCCACTGCGCCACGGGCGAGGCAAACACCCGCTTCAGCACCTTGTAGGTATGGTCGCCGGGCCCCAGCCCGTCGCCGTGCCCGATGTGGAACCGGTGCCCGCCGATGCGCTGACTCACCGCATGGCGCAGAATGGGAATGTTCAGTTCTTTGGTGAAGTAGTCAAACATCCACATGTCATGGTTGCCGGTGAAGAAGGTCACGGGCAGGCCGGCGTCGGTCAGCTCGGCCAGCTTGCCTTGCAGCCGGATGAAGCCGCGCGGAATGGCGTGGCGGTACTCAAACCAGAAGTCGAAGATGTCGCCGAGCAGGTAGATGGCGGCGGCATCCTGGGCGGCCATGTCGAGCCAGCGCACGATGCGCTGCTCCCGCTCGCGGGAGCGGGCGGCATCGGGGGCGCCCAGGTGAAAATCGGAGGCGAAGTACACGCGGCGGCCGGGGGGCAGCGGCAGGTCAGGCAGTTGCGGCGGGCGCGTCATCCAGTAAAAACAACACGATGCTGCGCGGGCCGTGGGCACCGAGCACCAGCGTTTTCTCAATATCCGCCGTGCGGCTTGGCCCCGTGGTCAACGACACCATGGAGGGCAGCCGGTCGGGCCCGTACTTCTGCTGCATACTTTGGAGCGCATCGCCAATGTCGGGTACCACCTGCGAGGTGCGGGCAAACACCAGGTGCTGGTCGGGGTAAATGCTCAGGCGCCGGCCGCTGCCGGTGGCGCTGCTCACCAGTACGCTGCCCGTGCGGGCTACCAGGGCCTCGCAGGTCGTGAGGCCAGCGTCGGCGTGTTCCAGAAAATCAGTTTCCGAATCCTGAAACACCAAGTTGCCCTCGTGCAGCAGCTTTTTCAGCTCCGGCTCCCACACAAACAGGCGCTCCAGGCTCTTCTCCTTTTTGTAGGCAAACAGTTGATCGTAGAAGTGCTCCGTCGACTCGCAGTAATACAAGGCCCCGCCCACCCGCACGAAGCTCTGGGCAAACAGCACGGCCAGGTCCTCGTCGGCGCCCGGCCGCGGGTGCAGGGGCGCCGTAAAGTCGGGCCGGGCCGGCTGCGGCGCCGGCTGCTGCAAGGCCTGCCGAATGCGGCGCAGGATGGTGTCGCGGGAGGTGTCGGACATGCGACAAAGGTATTGGGTTTTGGGTAGGGGCGCGCCGCCCGCGCCCGGTCGTTGAACAGTTGAAAGATGCAACGCGAAAAGATGGAACGCGAACCGTAAGAGGTCGGAGCCAAGTTGTACCTCGGTTTGTGCTATATAAAAAATAAAAAGCCAGCCTCTTGCGAAGCTGGCTTTTTATTAGATTACTCCCGTCACCGGCGGGCGCGTGCAACGCGCCCCTACATGGGTGTCACCACCGTGCCGCTGGGCTCAGAAGATGAAGCGCCGGACTTGTCATTGTCTACGCCAGGTAGGTTCAGGTCGGGCAGGTCGTTGCCGAGAGGCAGGCCGGGGTGCTCTTGTTTCCGCTCACTCAGGGTTTCGCTCCGGTCGGTGCCGGCCATGTGGGCCTGGTAGGTGGTCTGGCTGTCGAAGGGCCGCTTGCCCACCAGACGCTCCAGGTCGTCTTGCAGCAGGATTTCCTTCTCCAGCAACTCCTTGGCTACCACCTCCAGCTCGTGCCGGCGCTCGGTGAGCAGCTCCTTGGTGCGAGTATATGCCTGCTCGATAATAGTACGCACCTCTTCGTCAATCATCTGCGAGGTAGCCTCCGAGTAGGGCTTGGTGAAGCCGTACTCATTCTGCCCCTTGGAGTCATAGAACGAGATATTGCCCAGCTTGGGGTTCATGCCGTACACCGTCACGATGCTGTACGCCACCTTGGTGATGCGCTCCAGGTCAGAGAGGGCGCCGGTCGAAATTTTGCCGAACACCAGCTCCTCGGCGGCGCGGCCCCCTAGGGTCATGCACATCTCGTCCATGAGCTGCTCGGTGTTGTAGAGGAACTGCTCCCGCGGCAGATACTGCGCGTAGCCCAGCGCCGCCACCCCGCGGGGCACGATGCTTACTTTCACCAACGGGTCGGCGTGCTCCATGAACCAGCCTGCAATGGCATGGCCAGCCTCGTGGTAAGCCACGATTTTCTTTTCTCCGGGGCTGATAATCTTGTTTTTCTTCTCCAGGCCACCAATCACGCGGTCCACGGCGTCGGTGAAGTCCTGCATGGTCACCATCTTCTTGTCGCGGCGGGCGGCAATGAGGGCGGCTTCGTTGCAGACGTTGGCAATTTCGGCGCCGGCAAAACCGGGCGTCTGGGCGGCCAGCTTCTTGGCTTCCACATCGGGGCCCAGGGTCAGGGGCTTGAGGTGGACGTTGAAAATCTGGGTGCGGCCGTTGATATCGGGCTTGTCGATGCTGATTTGGCGGTCGAAGCGGCCGGGGCGCAGCAGAGCCGAGTCGAGCGTGTCGGGACGGTTGGTGGCGGCCAGGATGATAACGCCGGAGTCGGTGCCGAAGCCGTCCATTTCCACCAGCAACGAGTTCAGGGTGTTTTCCCGCTCGTCGTTGCCGCCGGGCACGTTGCCACGGCTGCGGCTGCGCCCGATGGCGTCAATTTCGTCGATGAAGATGATGCACGGGGCCTTGGCCTTGGCCTGCTTGAACAGGTCCCGGACGCGGGCCGCGCCCACACCCACGAACATTTCCACGAAGTCGGAGCCCGACAGGGAGAAGAAGGGCACGTCAGCCTCGCCGGCTACTGCTTTGGCCAGCAAGGTCTTACCCGTGCCGGGAGGACCTACCAGCAGGGCGCCCTTCGGAATCTTGCCGCCCAGCACCGTGAACTTGGAGGGGTTCTTCAGGAACTCCACGATTTCCTGCACTTCCTCCTTGGCTTCTTCCAGGCCGGCCACGTCCTTGAAGGTAATCTTTACCTTGTCGCCGCCCTCAAACAGGGCCGCGCGCGACTTACCGATGTTGAAAATCTGGCCGCCGGGTCCGCCCGCCCCGCTCATGCGGCGCATCAGGAACCAGAAACCCACGAACAGCAGAATCATAAAGCCCCAGGTGCTTACGTACTCGCCGTAGCCGGTGCGGTCCGTCACCTTCAGGCCTACCCGGCGGTCGGCGGGCAGCGCGGCCTGGGCCTTGTCGAGGTCTTCCTTGAACGTCTTGCCATCCACGACCCGGAACCCGTACTGGGCGCCCTGCTCCATGCTCAGCGGGCCGCGGCGGGCCAGCTCACGGGCATATTCCGGCTTCTTGGTGGCTTCGGGCTTAAGCGTAACCTCCACCTGCCGGTCGTTGACCAGGGTAATGTCGCGTACATCGCCGACCGTGAGCATCTGCTCAAACCGGGTTTGGGTGATTTCAACGAGGGGGTTGCTCCGCGAGAGGTAGACCATCCCCAGAATGAGGACGACCAAACCCGTGAGTACCCACAGCTGCATACCCGGCCGCGGGGCAGGGTTGGGCAGCATTGGTTTTTTCTTCTTGGGGGTTGTATCTGACATGTAATACAGGTGCTAAAACAAAACAAAGGCGGAACACGCCACCCGCGCATTTGTTGGTGGCTTCCGTAGTGCAAGGACGCCACCAGGCGGGTTTTACTTTACCGCCGTCGAGGTTTCCTCCTCTTCCACGTAGGTAATGGCGGCGTCGCCCCACAACTCTTCCAAAGCGTAGAACGCGCGCCGGTCGCGCAGGAACACGTGCACTACTACGTCCACGTAGTCGAGCAGCACCCACTCGCGGTTCATGCGCCCTTCCGACTGCCAGGGGCTCTGGCCGGTGAGTTTTTCTACTTCTTCTTCCACCGAGCGCGCAATGGCGTCGAGTTGGGTATCTGAGGAAGCCGAGCAGATAACAAAATAATCTGCCACGGCATTTTTAAGCTCTTTTAGATTAAGTACCACGATATCGGCTGCCTTCTTCTCTTGCATGCCGCGCACTACTACATCTGCCAAGTTGTCCGAATCCTGCCGAACCAGGGTACTTTTCATGGGGTATTATTAGGTTTGAACATCACAAAGTACGAAAATCAGGTGGAGGCCATATTCCCCCAAACCCTCTTCACGGGCCAGCAACTTATCTGGTTGCCAGAATGTGCCTCGACCAACACCGAGGCACAGGCGCTGGTTGTCCAAAACCGGGCCACGGATGGCTGCTGCGTCATTACCGACAAACAGACGGCCGGCCGCGGCCAGCGCGGCAACCAGTGGGAGGCCGCGCCCGGCGAAAACCTCACCTTATCTGTGGTGTGGCGCCCCACGTTCCTGCCGGCCGCCGACCAGTTCCAGCTCAGCCAGGCCGTAGCCCTGGCCGTGCACGACTGGGCCCGCCAGCTGCTGGGCCCCGACCCCGCCCTGCGCGTGAAGTGGCCCAACGATATTCTGTGGGGCGCGCAGAAGCTGGCCGGCATCCTGCTGGAGAACACACTGGCGGGCCCGAAAATTCAGCATAGCGTGGTCGG
Organism: Hymenobacter sp. YIM 151500-1; assembly: GCF_025979885.1. Classification (NCBI taxonomy): domain Bacteria; kingdom Pseudomonadati; phylum Bacteroidota; class Cytophagia; order Cytophagales; family Hymenobacteraceae; genus Hymenobacter; species Hymenobacter weizhouensis. Next base: position 4,564,577 of record NZ_CP110139.1, on the reverse strand, counting down.
AATTGGTATAAATATCAATCAGCGCGTATTTGGTGTACCGACGGCCACTTCCCTGGCCTGCCTCACCGGCCGCGCCTACGCCCTGGCGCCCCTGGCAGCCCGCCTGCTGGAGTGCCTGGAGCGGCGCTATTTACAGCTGCGAGGCGGGGGCGTGGGTGCGCTGCGGGCCGAGTACCTGCGGGTGCTGTACCGCTACCAGGAAGAGCATCCGTTTGAGGTGGACGGCCGCCGGGAGCTGGGCCAGATTGTGGGCGTGGATGAGGCCGGCCGCCTAGCCCTGGCTCTGCGCACCGGGCTGCGCTACTTCGACCTCAAGGAAATCCGCTACCTGTAGCAGCCGGCGGCATCTCCCGAAGCCTGCTACTAACTACCTCAGCTTAAAGTATTTTATAGTGCATATATCAACTAATTGTCGCACCTTTGCGTACGGAAATTAAACTTTGCGTGCAACCGTCCGTCTTACGCAGGCATCTGCCCCGTTGAACCTGCGGATGGTGGCTGCGAATCGGGCATGGTGCTTGCCAACTTGCTCGTATCCCGTACTGCTCTTCTTTCGCCAAACCCTACTATCTTTCCATTGGCCGCGGTGCTCCGTGGTCCTTGCCGCTGACCTAATGCCATGAAACTTACGCTTCGCTTTCTTTCACTTCTGCTCCTGCTGGCCTGGCAGCTGTCGGTGCATGCGGCTTCCGTCGCAGCTCAAACGACGGCGCCGGCCCCCACGGTAGCTCCTAAGACGAATAGCTTACCCACGATTTCTCTTTTCCCCAACCCGGCCCGCGGACTGGTTACCATCACGGTGGGCCAGAAAATAACCGGGGAGTATAAATTGCGTCTCAGCAACATTATTGGCCGCGAAGTGCGCACCGTGGTGCTGCGGCCCGAAGCGGCTACCAATGGCATTACCGTCAATTTGTCGGATTTGCCGGCAGGTATGTATTTCTACAGCCTTGTGCTGAACGATAAGGTGATGAGCACCCGGCGCCTGGTGTTGCAGAACTAACCGCCGACCAAGTTTTATTTTCCCGGTGCAGACAAAAGCAGCTTCTACGAGCTGCTTTTTTTGTGCCTGGCGCCCAGCGAAAGTTTGGGTCCTACCCGCTGCGGTGGCCTGGCAGTGCACCGGGCTTGCTAGTTATTCTCTACTTTTGAATCCTCACCAGGTTCTTTTCTGTCCCCAACATCCCGTCGTTCAGCGGCAGGCGGGCCTTTCCCTGCCTCATCCTTTACCCTATGCGGAGTTACCATCGTTTAAATAACCTGGTTGGCTGGCTGGTATTCGCCATTGCTACGGCCACCTACCTGCTTACCCTGGAGCCTACCGCTTCGTTCTGGGACTGCGGCGAGTTTATTGCCTGCTCCTACAAGCTGCTGGTGCCCCACCCGCCCGGCGCCCCCACCTTCCTGCTGCTGGGCCGCTTGTTTTCCCTGCTGTCTTTCGGCGACGTTACCAAGGTGTCGGTGCTGGTGAATGCCCTATCGGCGCTCAGCTCCTCGTTTACGGTGCTGTTCCTGTTCTGGATTATCACCATGCTGGCCAAGAAGCTGGTGCTGCACCGCCCCGGCATGCACGACGACCGGAACCTGGAGCCCACCCAGGGCCAAACCTTGCTCATTCTCGGCGCTGGTGCCGTGGGCGCCCTGGCTTACGCCTTCTCCGATTCGTTCTGGTTTAACGCCGTGGAGGCCGAGGTGTACGCCATGTCGTCGTTGTGCACGGCTGTGGTGGTGTGGCTGATGCTGAAGTGGGAAAACCGCGCCGACGAACCCGATTCGGACCGGTGGCTGGTGCTCATTGCCTACGTCATTGGGCTCAGCATCGGGGTGCACTTGCTCAACCTGCTGACCATCCCGGCCCTAGGCTTCATCTACTACTACCGCCGCACCCAGAACCCCACTACCACGGGCGGCATCCTAACGCTGGCCGTCAGCAGCGTCATCGTGGGCCTGATTCTGGCCGGCATCATCCCGGGCCTGCCCACGCTGGCCGGGGCCTTCGAGGTGTTCTTTGTAAATACGGTTGGGCTGCCGTTCAGCTCGGGGCTGCTGATTTTCCTGGTCTTGTTTGTGGGCTTGATCTGGCTGGGTTTCCGGCAGTCGTTTCAGCGCCGCAGCCGCCTGCTCAACACCGTGATGCTGAGCTTCGTGTTCATTCTGATTGGGTATTCATCGTACCTGATTGTGCCGATTCGCAGCTCGTTCAATCCCACTATCAACGAAAACGCGCCCAATGATGTGCTCAGCTTCGTGAGCTACCTCAAGCGCGAACAGTACGGCGACCGGCCCTTGCTCTACGGGCCCCAGTTCAACGCCCGCCCCATCCGGCAGGACGAAGGCGCTCCGCGCTACGTGCGCCAGGGCGACAAGTACGTGGTGGCCGAGTACCGCCCCGAGCTGGTGTACGACCCCGCCGACAAGATGCTGCTGCCTCGCCTCTACAGCTCCGACCCGCTGCACATCTACAACTACAAAAAGTGGGTTGACATTCAGGAAGACGCGAAACCCACGATGGGGCAGAACCTGTCTTTCCTGACCCGCTACCAGATGGGCCACATGTTCTGGCGCTATTTCCTGTGGAACTACGTGGGCCGCGAAAGCGACATTCAGCAGGCCGGCGTGCTGTGGCCGGGCGCTCAGAACACGGGGCTACCGGAGCGGGTGGCCACCAGTGAAGCCCGCAACAACTTCTTTGCCCTGCCGCTGATTTTGGGCTTAGCCGGTCTGATTTATCAGGTGCGCCGCGACGGCCGCAACGCCTTTATTGTGGGGTTGCTGTTCGTGTTTACGGGCCTGGCCATTGTGATTTACCTCAACCAGCCGCCCATCGAGCCCCGCGAGCGGGACTACACCTTTGCTGGCGCCACGTTTGCCTTCGCCATCTGGATTGGCCTGGGTGTGCTGGCCTTGGCTGACCTGCTGAAGTCGGTGGTGAAGGCTGATACGGTGCGTGCCGGCTTGGTATCGGCCCTGAGCTTAGTGGCCGTGCCGGGCCTAATGGCCGCCCAGGGCTGGGACGACCACGACCGGTCAAACCGCTACAACTCGGTGGACTCGGCCAAAAACCTGCTCAACTCCTGCGCCCCCAACGCCATTCTGTTCACCAACGGCGACAACGACACCTTCCCGCTCTGGTACGCCCAGGAAGTGGAAGGCGTGCGCACCGACGTGCGGGTGGCCGTGCTCAGCTACCTGAACACCGACTGGTACATCGACCAGATGAAGCGCCGCGCCTACAAGTCGGAGCCTTTGCCGGTTTCGATGGAGCATGATACCTACAAGCAGGGCACCAACGACTACCTGCCCTACGCCGAAAACCCGGCCGTGCAGGAGGTGAACGTGCAGGAGTTCATGCAGCTGGTCAACCAGAACTCGCCCCTGCTGCAAGTGTCGTACGGGGAAGGCGGGCCCACGCTACTCTCCTACCCCACGCGCAAGTTCTATTTGCCCGTAGACACGGCGGCTGTGGCCAAGATGGGTATAATCCCGGCCGAGCGGCGCGGGCAGCTGGTGCCGCGCATGGAATGGGAGCTGGGCAAGAGCGCCATTGAGAAGAAGAGCCTGCTTATTCTGGATATTCTGGCTACCAATAACTGGAAGCGCCCGGTGTACTTCTCCAGCACCGTCGACTCGCGCGACTTCATGGGCTTGCAACCGTATTTCCAGCTGGAAGGCATGGCCTACCGCATCCTGCCGGCCAAAGACCCCAACTATGAGCCGCGCGGCGAGGAAGGCTACGTGGCCCAGCAGCTGATGTATGATAAGCTGATGAATCAGTTTGCCTACCGCGGCCTCGACAACCCCAGCATCTACTACGACGAAAACCACCTGCGCTTCCCGGCCAACTACCGCGACAAGTTTGCGCGCCTAGCCAACAGCTACCTGGCCAGCGGCGACAAAGCCCGCGCCAAGCAGGTCATGGACAAGTGCTTTGCCCTGATGCCCGACAAGTCGGTGCCCTACGACTACTACGTGCCGCAGTTCATCCCGGCCCTGGTGGCAGTGGGCGACAAGGCCCGCGCCAACGAAATTATGGATACCATGACCGGCCGCGCCGAGCGGGCCTTGGCCTACTACAGCACCCACAACAGCAGCCTCTTCGACCAGGAGTACCAGACCTACCTGCTGGCCCTGAACAGCATCGGCCGCGCCGCCGAGCAAATCGGCGACCAGCAGCGGGCTGCCAAAGCCGTAAGCTTGCTCCAGCGGTACATGCAGCAGTAGTTGCCTCACCCCCCGCCCCCTCTCCCGCGGAGAGGGGGAGCCAGTTCCGGGTCGTGCTACGCCGCCCTGTCGGCTGCCGCCTCCAGAACGGCTACCTGCTTGTAGTAGCACAGTGGCTGCATAGTGGCCTACAGGTTTGTAGAAACAGCATGTAATAAAGAAGTAGCCCACGTAGCGGTGCAAGGAACGCTCGGGCGTCTCTTGCACCGCTACGCGGCGCCTTGTTGTCTGTATGTGTGGCGGCTACAACCCTTCAGCCGCTACGCGGCCACTGTGCTACTACAAGCAGGTAGCCGTTCTGGAGGCGGCAGCCGACAGGGCGGCGTAGCACGACCTGTCGTCAGGCTCCCCTTCTCCGCGGGAGAGGGGGCCGGGGGGTGAGGCCAACGGTTTGTACCTTCCGGTGTCCACTCTTCGTTATGCCCGCTGTGAAACCTATTGCTGCTAGTCTACTATTCCTTTGCCTGCTTAGCCTGTCGGGCAACACTTTTCGGGCGCCTTCGCGCCGTGACTTTGCCAGCTTGTACCGCCCGGAGCGGCGGGTGCTGCTCGATACGCGCCGCGAGAATGACAGCCTGCGGGTGTACCTGCGGCTTCCGGCAAGGCGGGCCCAGGCCAGCGGCACGCTGCACGTGGCGGCCTGGCCCAGTTATGATGCCCGCCAGCCGCTGTGGCGGCAGGCCATGCCGGTGGCTTCCCGGCGCCGGGGCGAAGGCGAAAGTGCCTGGCTGGAAGTAGGAATGGCGCTTAATCAGCTCCGTCCGGGGCAGGTGCTTAGCTTCCAGACCGATGCTGCCCCCGAAGACGACACGGCCGGCGAAGGCGCCTGGCTACAGCTCACGCCGGAGCACCTGGCCCGCCCCTTCTTGCTCACCGATACGCTGGGCCAGCCCCTGTTCCGGCGCTACGTGCGTACGAGGGAGGCATTTGGCGTGGACTGCTACGGCCCCGACCAGCCCGTGCAGGCCCGGCGCTACCCGCTCAGCTCCCAGGCGGCAGCTCCGCCCATGGCCGGCACCCTGCCGGCCCAGCCCCGTACGCTCAGCCTGCAAGACTCTGTGTGGCACCGGGCGGGGCAGCCGCTGCGGCTGGCGGCCGGGCTGTACCTGCTGCGCACGGCCCAGGGCAGCCGGCAGGGCCTGCTGGTGGAGGAAAACAATTTTCCGGAGCAAACTACGGCCGACGAGCTGATTGCCCCGCTGATTTACCTGACCTCCTCGGCCGAGCGCAAAAAGCTGTTTGACGCGCCGGAGCCCAAGAAAGCCGTTGACCGGTTCTGGCTCGACGTGGCCGGCGGCAACCAGACTATCGGGCGGCAGCTGATCCGGACGTACTACGGGCGCGTGACGGAGGCCAACCGGCTGTTTACGGCTCACAAAGCCGGCTGGCTTACCGACCGGGGCATGCTGTACCTGGTGCTGGGCCCACCCGAGAGTGTGTACCGCACGGCCCAGGAGGAACGCTGGGTGTACCGCGGCGGCCAGGACCAGGCTGGCACCTTCGTCTTCCGCCCCAAACCCAGTACCTTTGCGCCTGAACACTACGAACTGGTGCGCCGCCCCGAGTACGAACGTCTCTGGTATGCTGCCGTGGAACAATGGAGAAAAGGACTAATCGCCCAGGCCGGCCGCTAACGGCGCGCCGCCAGTATTTCGACTCGGAAAACCGCCCCGTAACGCCCCGCCGCCCCGCTGCCGCCCGTGAGGGCCACGAGAGCCGCGAAAACGAAGGGCGCGCCGCCGACGCCGGCCGCGGCGAGTTTAAGCCCCGTTACCCCCACCGCCCGGCCCAGGACCGCAGCATCGATATGATTTTCGGCCTGCGCCCCATCTTGGAGGCGCTGAACGCCGGCCGCACCCTGGACAAGATTTTCCTGCTGCGCGGCACCAAGAACTCGATGACCCAGGACATCCAGGCCCTGGCCAAAGCGGCCAACGTGCCCGTGTCGTCGGTGCCGATTGAAAAGCTGGACGGCATCACGCGCAAAAACCACCAGGGCGCCGTGGCTTACGTGTCGCCCATCGACTACATGCCCCTGGACGGCATTCTGGCCGGGCTGTATGAGGACGGCAAAACGCCCCTGCTGCTGGTGCTGGACCGCATTACCGACGTGCGCAACTTCGGCTCCATTGCCCGCAACGCCGAGTGCTTGGGCGTGCACGCCATTGTGGTGCCCAGCCGTGGCGCGGCCCAGGTTAACGGCGACGCCCTGAAAACCTCGGCCGGGGCCCTCAACCTGATTCCGGTGTGCCGGGAGCCGAATTTGCGGGAAACCCTGACCTTCCTGCGCGAATCGGGCGTGCAAATTGTGGCCTGTACTGAGAAGTCGGATGCCAGCCTCGAAACCGGGGCCGTGGACCTGACCGGGCCCCTGGCCGTGCTCATAGGCAGCGAAGAGGACGGCATCAGCCCCGAGTACCTTCAGCTAGCCGACCACAAGCTGCGCATTCCCATGGCCGGCCAGATCAGCTCCCTCAACGTGTCGGTGGCCAGCGGGATTATGCTCTACGAAGTCCTGCGTCAACGTTTGCAGGCAGCACACTAATTGCAGAACGTGCAGCTACGTCGCTATTCCAGGCCGGGCATTCACACGAACAAGCGTCAGAATCCGGTGCGGCGCAAAGCCTGCGGCCGTCTCTCAAAGGTGTAGTAGAGACCTAGCCCTTGACTACGCCTTCCTTCGTTCGCGCTTCCTCGTTGAGCGACCTATGGTATTGCTCTACGCAACCTGTCGGCGCGGACGAGGAGACGCGAACCGTAAGAAGGCGAAGCCAAGGGCCGCGCTCTACAATTATTTAATATGCTTCACTACCGAAAAGCCTGCAAGTAGATTTTGCGCTTTATTTTATTCTACATGCATAGAAAGGCAGCTAGATTTAATAGGTATACGCTTGCTTACGCCTTCTTAGTATTCCTTGTTATTAGTGTCGGAGTTTGTATTCGCACTGTCCATTTTCCGGATATTCCTCCAGGCTTCAGCCAGGATGAGGCCAATAGCGCCTACGAATCCTTCTCGCTTGCCACAACCGGCCGGGATAGATGGGGAAATAAGCTTCCGGTTTATTTTCCTTCCTGGGGCAGTGGGCAAAACGTGCTACAGGCTTATTTAAGTATTCCGTTTATCAAAGCCTTTGGGTTAACCGTATTTTCGGCTCGTCTGCCCGCGCTGCTGCTCGGAATCCTGACGCTGCCTCTTTTCTTTTTTTGCCTACGCCCTTTTGGCCGTTATCCTGCCTTCCTGGGCTTGCTGCTGCTGACACTCGTGCCGTGGCATTTTATGCTTTCCCGCTGGTCACTCGAAAGCAACATAGCCCCTTTTTTTATGCTACTGGGCTGCACTATGCTCACCCAGGCGCTTATCAGAAATCAAGCCAGGTGGATCATTCCTTGCGTATTGCCATTTGCTTTGTCGTTGCATGCGTACGGTACAACAATTATTATTTTACCAATTTTGTTTTCAGCAGTTCTACTTATACACCGCAGGATTATTTACTCTCGGCTTGGTTGTTGGATTCTTGCATTTACTTTGTTTTTTATTCTAGCTTTTCCTTTTTTACTTTTCTTCACCGAGCATTATATACTAGAGCACAATTTAGCCTGGGCCGACAGGTTATTTTTCTCAACGCCTCCGCTGGCATCCACGCGCCTGAGCCAGATACGGCCGGCTGGCTGGCTGGAAACGGTGCAGTCAAACGTGTATTTCATCCGTTCTGTCTTCAGCGACGGAACGGTTAATCATGTGCTGTACGGCCATAAGACACTGCTACGCTTCACCTTGCCGCTTATCCTGCTTGGTCCGCTGGCCGCCGCCTACCAACTCATCAAACGGCAGGCTCAGGGCCGCTTCACTCCCGAAGACGTTGTTCTTTCCGTATTTTTTATCTGGGCAGCAGCGTCTTTAAGTTTTATTTTTCTGTTTAATCTGAATGTAAACCGATTCAACCATTTCTACCTTCCCTGCCTGGCATTATGCGCCTGGGTTGTGCAGTTTATCATCCAGAATATCCGGCCTGGTATGCAGAGGCAAGCCGCTCGTTTTATTGTTGCCGGAGTATTGATTTGGGAAGGTAGCTCAGCTGTCCGGAGCTACTTTACAGAGTATCCGCAAGGCAGAATCAAAGACCGATTTAACGTGGGTCTGGAAGAAGCCTTTGCATCAGCAAGCGAGCTTACCGGAGTCAACCAGATCATAATATCCAGGCAGGTGCCGTTACCTGATGTGTACACTCTTTTCTACCTGAAATACCCACCCGAAAAGTTTCGACAGGAAGTCGACGTAGAAATAAGCAACGGGGAGTACAAGGTTAACAAATTTGGCAAATACGTATTCTACGACGATTGCCTGAATTCCGCAGCTGATTACGGCTATGTATCCCGAATACATACGCTGCCGAGTAGTACGCGTCACCGTAAAGAGGTTATTTACACAAATGAGCTATGGGAAGTAGGCATCATGCGGGTTAAAACTCAATAATTGAGTACGCTTATTCGGGCGCTGCTTGCTGTGCAGCTATTTTGTATTCGGTGCACGCTCCGGTTCGACAACGGAAAAGAGCTGCCAGGCCGAATTGTACCCCGAATATGAAACGATTCAGGTTCTAGAAAGCACTAATTTCAATTATACCCCGTTCCTTTTTTCGATTTCACATCGGCTACAAAATCCTTGACGCGCTGCTCCTCGGTGCGGCGGCAGATAAGGAGCACGTTGTCGTACTCGGCTACGATGAAGCCTTCGAGGCCCTGTACTACGACGAGGCGCTCGGAGGGGGTTTTGATGACGCACTCTTTGGTGTCGTAGAGCAGGGCGTTGCCGTCCACCACGTTGTCGTCGGCGTCGTGGTGGCCCATGCGGTGCAGGGAGTCCCAGGTTCCCAGGTCGCTCCACCCGAAATCGGCGGGCAGCACGTACACATTGTCGGCCTTTTCCATCACCCCGTAGTCGATGCTGATGTTGCGGCAGCGGGTGTAGGCCCTGGATATAAACTCCTCTTCCTGCGGGGTGCCCAGGATGTCCCGGCCTTCGTCGAAGACCTCGGCAATGTCGCTCAGGTACTGGTGGAAGGCGCGGATGATGACGTCGGCCCGCCACACAAACAGGCCGGAGTTCCAGAGGAAGTCGCCGCTGGCCACGAACATCTGGGCCAGCTCCAAATTAGGCTTCTCGGTAAAGGTTTTGACTTTGCGCAGAGCGGCCGGAAAGGTGCCGTCCTCGTGGCCCGGCGCGGTCTGGACGTGGCTGGCCGGCACCGGGTCGTCAATGAACTGGATGTAGCCGTAGCCCGTGTCGGGGCGGGAAGGCTGGATGCCCAGGGTAATGAGCACCTCGTGGGTGCGGGCCCCGGCCACGGCCGTCCGGATGGCCTCGCGGAAGTTTTCCTCGTGCATCACGGCGTGGTCGGCGGGCGTTACGATAACCACGGCCTCCGAGTCGCGCTGGGCGATGCGGTAGCTGGCGTAGGCGATGCACGGGGCCGTGTTGCGGCCGATAGGCTCCCCCAAAATCTGGTCTTGGGGCAGCTCGGGCAGGTGCTGCTGCACCAGCTCCATGTAGTCGCGGTTGGTCACGACAAACACATTCTCGGGCGGGCAGATGGTGCGAAACCGGTCGACGGTGAGCTGGAGCATGGATCGGCCCAGGCCTAGCACATCGTGGAACTGCTTGGGGTGGTGGGTGCGGCTAAACGGCCAGAAGCGGCTGCCAATGCCGCCGGCCATTACCACGAGGTAGGTATGCTGGGTCATAGAAATGCGGGCCCGGCCCGGCAGTAAGCAAAAGAACCGGCGGCCTGCAAATATCCGATTTTGCCCGACACCAGCGCGGCTCCCGCCCTGTGGCCTAGCTCGCAGCTAGAGCAGAATATCGTCGACGGGCTGTAGGCGGGGCGGCAGGTTGGTTTCGCCCAGCATCTGGCGCAGGTCGATTTCAATGGTGCGGCAGATGGCCGTCATCGGCACGTCGTTGATGTAGTTCTCGAAGGGGTCTTCGGAGTTGTCGCCCACGATTTCAATGGTGGTGAAAATCCACGATATCAGCACCGAAAACGGCACCGTGAGCCACACGGCCGCGCCGTTGCTGAGCTTGCTGAACTCGCCTACCAGCCCAAGCGGCAGTAGCAGCACAAATATCCACACGAACACGGTGCTGAAGTAGGCATACTGGCGCGGAAAGGGCGTGTTCTTGATTCTTTCGCACATGCCTTGCAGGTTGTAGCCCTCCTTCACGGTCTGCATCAGGTCGATGTGCTGGAAGTCGTTGAGCAGGTGTTGGGTGCGCAGCTGTTGCAGTTTCACCGACTGGGTGTGCAGCAGCTGCACGGCGGCGTTGGCCGCGGCCCCGAGGCTGCCGTACTCGGCGGAACTCAGAAAGCAGGCCACGTTGTCCTGTGAATCCCGGTCGAGTTGCAGGTGCAGGTCGGGAGCGTAGCTGAGGTTGTGCCGGTCGTGGATGGTGGTGCGGCGCAGTTGCAGGCGCAAGGCGTTAATCCAGGCCAGCTGCCGGTATAGCAGGTCCTGGTGCACGCCGCGCAGCTCGGCCGAGGGCTCGGCGCCGGCCGCCAGCTCCAGCCCGCCCACGTAGCTGCACACCTGGCTGCCCCACAGCCGGCTGGTATTCACGATGCCACCCCAGATTTTGCGCGCCTCCCAGAACCGGTCGTACGACTGACTGTTCTTGAAGCCCATGTAAAAGGCCACGGCTATGCCAATGGTGCTCAGGGGCAGAAACGGCAGGCGAATATCGAGGCCGCGCGGCCGCAGCAGCACGTAGCTGGCCGTTACAAGCCCCGCCCAGAGCGTAAACCCCAGCAGGTTTTTCCAGGCAAATTGCAGGATAAGCTTGGTTCGGATGTTGCGCCGGGTGTACATAGGGGTCAGGTGAGGAAGTGACAGGTGACAGGTAACAGGTGACGGGTTGAAGGTCATGCTGAGCTTGCCGAAGCATCTCTCCCGCTGGCTAATCAACCAGAGTAGCAACGAAGCAGTAGAGATGCTTCGACTTCGCCTCCGGCTCCGCTCAGCATGACGTTCTACTTGTTACCTGTTAGCTGTTACCTGTTACCTGTTACCTGTCACCTCATTACCCTGTCACCCTTCACCCCAAACTACACCAGCCCTTCGCGCAGCAGGTCGTGGAGGTGGATGAAGCCGCTGAAACGGCCCTGGTCGGTGACGATGAGTTGGGTGATGTTGCGCTGCTGCATGCGGGCCAGGGCCTCGGCGGCAAAGTCGTCGACCTCCACCGTGACGGGGTTGGGCGTGAGGATGTCGCGGGCCTGCACCGCGTCGAGGCGGCCGGCGTGGGCAGTAAGCATGCGGCGCAGGTCGCCGTCGGTGATGATGCCCTGGAGCTGGCCCGCCGCATTAAGCACGGCCGTAGCGCCCAGGCGCTTACCCGAAATTTCAAAAATAATATCGGGCAGCGGGGCCGTGTCCAGGACCTGGGGCTGCTGGTTCTGGCGGCTCAGGTCACCCACTTTCAGGTAAAGCTGCTTGCCCAGAGTGCCGCCGGGGTGCAGGCGGGCAAAGTCCTGGCGCGTAAACTCCCGGCTTTCCAGCAGGCACACGGCCAGGGCGTCGCCCAGGGCCAGGGCGGCCGTGGTGGAGGTAGTGGGTGCCAGGTTGTGGGGGCAGGCTTCGCGCTCCACGGGGGCGTGCAGCACGTAGTCGGCCTGCACGGCCAGGTAGGAATCAGCGTTGCTGACCAGGGCGGCCAGGGGCACGCCTTTGCGCTTGAGCAGGGGCACCAGCACCTTGATTTCGGGCGTGTCGCCGGACTTGCTGATGGCAATAACGAAGTCCTCAGCCTGAATCATGCCTAGGTCGCCGTGGATGGCGTCGGCGGCGTGCATAAACAGGGCCGGCGTGCCCGTGGAGTTCAGCGTGGCCACTATTTTGCCGGCAATGTGGGCACTTTTGCCGATGCCCGTTACCACCACCCGGCCGCGCAGGGCCAGAATAGCCCCTACGCATTGTGCAAAATCGGGGGTTTGGGCCAGGGCAACGGCTACTCCCTGAATGGCCTCAGCTTCTTGCTGAAGCACTTTTTTTGCCAGGGTGTTAAGTTCGTTCTGCGGTTTCAATCTAAATTTGATATTGCGTAAGCGGCAGAGCCTATGCGGTGGACGGTACCAGACCAGCTTCTTGTCTTGATATCCAATACCCTATACGCTATGCTTCAAAATTCCTAGATTGAGGTAGCAAGCCGCGTGGGCCGCTGCATCAATCTACAACCCCCAATCTGAGTTAGTGAGGATGTCAATGCCAGCCGTGAAAAACCAAGTGAAGCGCGAGGCTGATCTGAAAGGCAAGTTAAAGGAAGTTTTCGGGTACGGTCAGTTCCGGGGCGTCCAGGAAGACATTATTCAAAATGTTATTGCCGGCCACAATACCTTCGTGATTATGCCCACGGGGGCCGGCAAAAGCCTGTGCTATCAGCTGCCCGCCCTGGTGCTGCCCGGCACGGCCATCGTCATTTCGCCGCTGATTGCCCTGATGAAAAATCAGGTCGACCAGCTCAACGCCTTCGGCGTCAACGCGCAGTTCCTGAACTCCACGTTGAGCAAGTCGGAGATGAACAAGGTGAAGCGCGACGTTATCAGCGGCGAGGTAAAGCTGCTCTACGTGGCCCCCGAAAGCCTAACCAAGGACGAAACCATCGAGTTTCTGAACAAGGCCACCATCTCCTTCGTGGCTATTGACGAGGCCCACTGCATTTCGGAGTGGGGCCACGACTTCCGGCCCGAGTACCGCAAAATCCGCAGCATCATCGACGGGCTGGGCGCGCAGATACCAATTATTGCCCTCACGGCCACGGCCACGCCCAAGGTGCAGCAGGACATCCAGAAAAACCTGCAAATGGACGATGCGTCGGTGTTCAAGACCTCGTTCAACCGCACCAACCTCTACTACGAAGTCCGGCCCAAGCACAACACCAAAAAGCAGCTGATTCAGTACGTGAAGCTGCGCAAAGGCCAGGCCGGCATTGTATACTGCCTGAGCCGCAAGAAGGTAGAGGAAATTGCCGAGCTGCTGCGCGTCAACGACGTGCGCGCCCTGCCCTACCACGCCGGCCTCGACCCGCAGGTGCGCATGGCCAACCAGGACGCTTTTCTGAATGAAGAGTGCGACGTGATTGTGGCCACTATTGCCTTCGGCATGGGCATCGACAAGCCCGACGTGCGCTTCGTGATTCACTACGACACGCCCAAGAGCATTGAGGGCTACTACCAGGAAACCGGCCGCGGCGGCCGCGACGGCCTGGAAGGGGACTGCCTGATGTTCTACAGCTACGACGACATCGTGAAGCTGGAGAAGTTCAACAAGGACAAGCCCGTAACGGAGCGCGACAACTCCAAGCTGCTCTTGCAGGAAATGGCCAACTACGCCGACTCGGCCGTGTGCCGGCGCAAGCAGCTGCTGCACTACTTCGGCGAGACGTTTGAGCGGGACTGTGGCTTCTGCGACAACTGCAAGCACCCCAAAGAGCGGTTTGAGGCCAAAAACGAAGTGCTGCTGGCCCTGAAAGCCGTGGTGCAGACCGAGGAGCGGTTCGGTCTGGACCACATCGGCACGGTGCTCATGGGCATGAACAACCCGCACGTGGAAAGCTACGGCCACGACAAGCTGCCCATCTACGGCCAGGGCAAAGAGCATGACGCGCAGTTCTGGCACTCGCTGCTGCGCCAGAGCCTGCTCAATGGCCTGTTGGAGAAAGACATTGAAAACTTCGGGGTCGTCAAAATCACGCCCAAGGGCCTCGACTTCATTGAAAATCCGCATTCCATCAAGCTCACCGAGGACCACAACTACGAGGAAGAGGTGAAAGAAGAACAGGAACAGGAAGAAGTGCAGCAGGCCGCCGGCCACGACGAGGCCTTGTTTGACATGCTCAAGGCCCTGCGCAAGAAAATAGCCCAGCAGAAAGGCCTGCCGCCCTACGTGCTGTTTCAGGACCCCAGCCTGAAGGAAATGGCTACCACCTTCCCCACCAAGCTGGAAGACCTGGCCCACGTGGCCGGCGTGGGCCAGGGCAAAGCCCAGAAGTTCGGGGCGCCTTTCCTGGAGCTGATCAAGAAGTACGTGGAGGAAAACGACATTATGACGGCCGCCGACGTGGTGGTGAAATCGGCCGTCAACAAGTCGAAAATCAAGATTTACATCATTCAGCAGATCGACAAGAAGATGGACCTGGAGGAAATTGCTTCCTCTAAAGGCATCGACATGCGGGAGCTGATAGAGGAAATCGAGCACATCTGCTACTCCGGCACCAAGCTCAACCTCGACTACTACATCAACGGCGTGCTGGACCAGGAACGCCAGGACGAAATCTACGACTACTTCATGTCGGCCAGCACCGACAACATTGCCGTGGCCCTGAAGGAGCTGGGCACCGACGACTACACCGAGGAAGACCTGCGCCTGATGCGCATCAAGTTCCTGAGTGAAGTGGCGAATTAGAATCGCAGATTAAGGCTGATTGGTATGATTTCGCTGGTTTTTGGTCAGCTGTGGGCTACTCATAGCAATGTCGCGCCGGTGGGAATGGTCCCTAGGCAAATGTTATAAACTTCAGTACACATTGAAACTCTCTTACTTCTCTCTCTCGATTGCTACTGTCTGCTTTTTATCTGCCTGTGGGAAAGACGACTCCCCACCCACCGTACTTCTTTCCGGTGAAGTACGGCTGATGGATGAGTTCGGCCGGGCAGTAGCTGATCGAAGCGGGATAAAAGTATCTTCCGCTACGGGAAGCACCGAGACGAATCAGAGCGGTTACTACGAAGTAAAAGCCCAAGCCGGCAGTCAAACCATTATGTTTGAGAAGGCATTCTTAGGCACATATAAACTCCTTGATCATCCGGTTAAGAAAGCTGAGAAGCTGCCTACCGTCACCGTGGGCACACGTAACTTGCGCGGCGTACAAAGTATTGTCGTTTCGCTTGGTAATGACGCCGTGTACATACGCGGTTTGATGGGAGATATCACCCCGATCGGCTTGCCACCGCGCAAGCACCGCTTGTTCTTCAATAATGGCCCCGTGTCTTCAACCAGTTATTCCTTAACTACCGTAGGGGAGACGAACGTCAGCGACGACCAATTCTTTGATGTTATTACCTTCGACCAGCTCCGGTCGGCCGGCCTGTTACCGGGCACCCCTCTTCAGGTCACAGCCTATGGCGACAACATCTACGCCGATACATACACGGATCCGGTGAGCAAGAAGGTAGTATATCCTGCCCTTTCCACCTCCGGCTCCAATTTCGCTTCGTTCACCTATTGAGACTTCCAAGCCCGCTGCACTGGGCGTTATAGAATTCTGTTTTTACCAAAGCCGCCCCACCAGGGGCGGCTTTGGTGTTTGAAACGGGAGCCGCAAGTTGGTGCGGCGGTGGACTTGCAGTTGCCCGTTTCCTGCTGTTATTTTCCATTCATGGGCGGACGCGGATTTTTGTATTGCGTGTTGATTGCGCTGCTGATTTGCGGGTGCATGACGGCAACTACGGGCGCGGCCTGGCCCCTGCGCGACGTGCCAGCAGTGGGCACGGGCGCCGTTATGACCGTAATACTGGGCGGGACGTTGGGGCTGGCGCTGCTGCTGGTGCCGCCCGTGTTCGGGCTGATTTACCGCCACGACCGGCCGGTGTTCCAGCAGATGATGCAGCCGCGCTACGGCGTATCCGTCCGGCGACCCGCACCGCCGCCTTACACCTGGCGCATGCTGCGGCAGTTGGCCCAGTGGCTACTGGGTCTGGGGCTGCTGGCCGAAGCAGCGGTGCGCCTGTGGCCGGGGCCGGTGGCAGGCTGGCCGCCGGGGCTGCTGGCTGGGCTGGGAGCTTTTATAAGCGGGTGCGCGCTGGCGGGCGTTGGGTTTTACCTGTACCTGCGGGATGGTAGCCACTGACCTTGTCAGGTATGGCTGCGAAGCGCCACCGTACGGCTACCTTGCGTAGAAAGCGTACTGTTCACCTAGCCTTTCGTTATGCCTTCTACTTCTTCCCTCCCCACCGACCCGCGCCGGCCTCTGAAAACTGTGCTGTACTCGGCGTATTTCGTGCTGGCGCTGGGCTATCTGCTGTACAGCTCCTTCACCAAAACCGGCCTGTGCGGCTGGCTGATTGACCTGCAAATCCGCTGGTTTGGCTCGGCCTCCGAGCGGGTGACGCTAATCCTCGCCACCTTGCTGCTCCTGCTGCCCCTGCTGCTGTTTGTCTCCCGCTTCGACCGCCGCGGGCTGGCTGCCGCCGCGCCGCCCGCCGTGGGCCCCGATGGCCGCCCCCGCGCCGGGGCCAGCTTCCGCACGCTGGCCTGGATAGCGGCCGTGCCGGCGCTGCTGGCCGTGCCGGCGTACTTCTGGCTGAGCCACCAAGCCACGGCCAACGCCCAGGAGCCCGTGCATCAGCTCGACTTCATCAACCAGCCCACCGCTCCGGTACCGGCCCGTGCTAAGTTTGCGGTGCTGCACGCCGTATTTCAGGCCGAGTACCAGTACGTGCTGGAAGAAACGCGCTACGGCAAGGTGGCCCGCACCAACCGCTACGTGCCGCTCACGGGTCCCGAGTGGCGCCCCGGCCAGCCGGTGCGCATCGTCTACGACACCTCCACTGGCGTGTACTTCGACGAGAAAAACCAGCAGACGTTCGTGTACGACCAAACCTCGGCCTTTCCGGGCACCTTCACCGGCGAGCTGCACGTGGGTACGCTGCCCACCGTGGCCCGCACCGCCTTCGAGCAGCAGGGCCTGCGCCTGGCCGAGCCCGTGTACGTGCTGGAAAATCAATACTTTACCAACGGCCGGCCCATGGACACCGATGCCGGTACGTATCACCTGGTGCTGTGGCTGGGACTCATCTTTAGCGCCGCCATTTTGCTGGGAGGCGGCATCGGGCTGGCTATCCGGCGCCGGCGGGGCTTGGCCTGAGGTTGCTGTGGCTTGCTTTTAGCGTAACGGTAGCCGTTGTAGAGACGCAACATCTTGCGTCTCGTCGCTGAACGACACCGCCTGAGCATCCATCTTTCTAGCGGCACCAACGACGAGACGCAAGATGTTGCGTCTCTACACTGCTTCCCGCTTCACGAAGTTGGGGCGGCGGGTGGTTTTCAGGTTGATGCGGTGGATGTACTCGCCCACAATGCCCAGGCCCAGCAGTATCAGCCCCACTCCGAAGCCGATGGAAATTATCAAGGACGGAAAACCCAGCAGGAAGTCGTTGTACACCAGCTTGCGCACCAGCACATAGACCGAGTACGAGCTAGTGAGCAGAAACACGGCCACCGACGTGAAGGTGAGCAGCCGGATGGGCAGGTTGGAGAAGGTGACGAAGATGTTGACGGAATACGCCACCAGCTTACCGACGGTGTAGCCGCTACGGCCGGCGGCCCGCGGCTGGTGCTCCACCGGGGCACTGGCCACGTGCGTCGTCACCCAGGTCAGGTAGCCGTCGAGGAAGGTGTAGGAGTTGCGCATGTCGAGGCAGCTCCGGGCTGTGTCGGCTTTCAGGAGGCGGAAGGCGGAGTAGTCGGGGTGCAGGTCGGGGATGCCGGCGCGCAGCAGGCGGCGCATGGCCCCGGACGTAACGTTGCGGAAGCGGGAGTGCCGCAGCATGCCGGGCCGGCCGTACACCACATCAAAATTGCCTTCGCGCTGGCGCCGGATGAGCTGCTCGATGTCGGCGGGGCGGTGCTGCAAGTCCTCGTCCATGGTCACGATGAAACGTCCCCGCGCCTCCCCAAACCCGCACAGCAGGGCGTTGTGTTGCCCAAAGTTGCGGGTCAGGTGCACGGCCCGTACCAGCTCCGGCCCCAGCTCCGCGCGAAGCTCCTGGATAACCTGCCAGGAGTTGTCGGGCCCGCAGTCGTAGACGAAGATGATTTCAAACGTGCGGCCCGTCGTCGTGAAAAACTCGACCAGCTGGGCCGTCAGGGGCCGCAACGTATCCTGGCCCAGGTACACGGGCACTACCACCGAGTAGTCGGGCGCGGAAGACGGGTGTGACATGCAGCAAGGTACGGGGGCAGCAGGGAAATTTTCTTTGGTTGGCGGACCAGAGCTGGCCTCAGCCGGCCAATCGGTTGGCTTTGCCAAGCCCCAAAGCTACAGCCACAGATGATACACGTGCTCTTCGTGCTCCAGCACAAACCCCTGGCGCTGGTACAGGCGGCAGGCCGGGTTGGCGGCCTGCGTGGTGAGCTGCACGGCCGCGTGGCCCCAGGCGGCAGCCCGGCAGCGGGCAGCTTCGATGAAAGCCGCCCCAATGCCACGTCCGCGCTGGGCGGCGTCCACGGCCATCAGCACCATTTCGGTGCAGTTATTTTTCTCGGCCAAGGTTAGAAACCCCTGCACAGGCTCACTGGGCTGGGGCTGATACACCAGCACCTCGCGGGCCAGCTCGCCGGCCAGGGAGCGGCGCAGCCATTCCCCGTACAGGCGCCGGTACACGTCGGGGCCAAAATGCGGGTCTACCTGAAAGCGGGAATACTCGCCGGCCTGGGCGGCCAGGGCCTGCAACGCGGGGCTGAAATCGGTAGTGGAAACGATGCCGGGCGGCAGCGTGGTCGTTTGGTCCGGGCGCACCGGCAGCCGCAGCCGAATCTTGCGGTCGGCCAGTATGGCTCCTGCTGCGGCAGCGGCGCGGGCCGAGGCAGCATCGGTGGGGGCCACAAACCAGTAGAGCAGCCGGTAGCCAGCCTGCCGGGCCTGGGCCAGCAGGTCTTCCAGCTGCGGCTGCGCCAGGGTGGAACCGTGCAGCCGGCCCACGCGAAACCCCAGGAAATCAGTGTCCCAGGACAAGGGCTGAATGGTAGCGGCGTGTTGCATACGGTGCAAATAACGCAAAAGCCCGCTGCGTAAGGGCAGCGGGCTTGTTATGGTGAAGCGCGAACTTTAGCTTCGCGTTACACCACTACAACTACCTTAGCAGTGCTCCTCAAACGCACCTTGTAGGTTGTTGACGATGCGCATCAGGTCGTTGCCTTCGATGTGGTAACGCTCAATCATGTGCACCAGCTCGCCGTCTTTGAACAGGGCAATGCAGGGGCTGCTGGGCGGATAGGGCAGCATATGCTCGCGGGCCTTGGCTACGGCTTCGGTTTCCATGCCAGCAAACACCGTGACGAGCTTGCTGGGCTTCTTCTCGGAGCTGGAAACGGCCATTTTCAGGGCCGGGCGGGCTTTGGCGGCGGCGCAGCCGCACACCGAGTTGACGGCCACCAGCACGGTGCCTTCCTGCTCGCTGAGCACGGCGTCTACTTCTTCGGGGGTCATGAGCTGCTCGAAACCGGCCTCAACGAGGTCCTGGCGAATCGGGGCTACCATGTATTCGGGATACGTGGCCATAGGTGAAAGCTAGGCGTTAGAATGAACAATCCGACGGCAAAGTGCCGGGCGGCCGGGCAAAATTACGCAACTGCCACCGCACCGCCGCAGTCGGCGTATAGAACCCCGCCGCGGACCAATTAGTTTACGCTGACTATAGCTGCCGACGGTAAGTCAGCGTCGTTAGTGCAGGCCGCCGTCGTTCCTCCGTTTTCCTAGCTTTCCAAGCCCTATGCTCTACGCCGACTTCCTCGCCTCCCAAACCCAGTCTGCGCCGCCGGCCGGCCTCTCGCCCCTACTGGAAGCCCTGTGGCACGCCGGCCGCGACGAGTGGCACCGCGCCCACGACATTGCCCAGGACAACGAGCACGACTCGCTGCACAACTGGCTGCACGCCTTTCTGCACCGCCAGGAAGGCGACGTCGGCAACGCCGCTTACTGGTACCGCCGCGCCGGCCGGCCGGTGTTCAACGGGTCGTTGCGCCGGGAGTGGGAGGAACTCGTGCGCACCCAGCTGCCGGGGTAAGCTACGCTGTTTAGGAAGCCTGTAGACCGTCCTGCTCCATCTGGCGTCCGCTTGCCGAAGCATCTCTACCGCTTCGTTGTAATGCTAGTTGATTACCCTCGGTAGAGATGCTTCGGTAAGCGGACGCCAGATGGAGCAGGACGGTCTACTGTGTTCGGAACGACCTAATACAGCTACGTTGCCTCCGCTTTTTATCGGTTAAAACAAAACGTCAAACTGACCATTGGTAATGCGGACCAGCTTGCCAGTGGCCTTGTCTTTAGCGGTATACTCGAACGTGCCGCCTGCCACGCGGGCCACGGTATCGAAGCGGGTAACCCTCACGGTGCCGGTATGCGTGGCATCGGTGTAGTACTGAACTGGATCAGGCAGATTATATGGATCATCATTTGGGGTAATTGGCCGGTATGACCGATACACACCATAGTTATTTAGAGGATAGGAATAAGGATTAGTATTCAGCGAGTACCCCAATGAGTACGTCCCTACTCCCTGCGTAGGAGTGGAGTAAATATCTAATTCATTGAATGAATCTTTTGCCTCGATGAAAAAGCCACCTGCACGATTTACACGCCTTGCTTTCAAGGCCGTTCTCGTTGTCAAAATAATGGGCGGAAGCTGAGGCGTGAGTGTTTTGCCATCAATCCGACACGAGAAAGTGTTCTTGCCTGAGGGTAGCGGAGTGACATGCTTCTTCTGACAGGCCACAACTGTGCAAAGCAGCGCCACGGCAAAACCGAGAGGTAATTTCATACGATAGAGCGGGTAGACGGTATGCCGTTACGCTGCGTGTGGTACAAGTGTGTGCAGATGTAGCAAAATACGCATTAACCAGAAAAGACAATTACGCAACATTTTACTTGTTCCCTATCTACGCTTCCCGCAAATAAAATTACATTTATCCCGCGCCACTGAAACTGGCGGCATGCTATGCGAAAGATGAGTTTTGTGTTGGTGGTCCTGTTCCTGGGAGCGGCGGCCGCCCACGCCCAAGTAGACACCGTGCGGGCCAGCACTCTCCCTCCCTCCCAGCTGGCCGAAAAGCTGTACAACAGCGGGGTGACGAAGTTCAACCAGAAAAGCTACCAGGCTGCCTTGCAGGATTTCAACAAGGCCCTGGCTGCCAAGCCCGACTTTGCCAAGGCCTACTACAACCGCGCCGCCGTGCGCTACGAGCTGAAGGAGTACCAACCGGCGGCGCAGGACTACGACCAGGCCATCAAGCTCGACCCCGCCACGTTCACGGCCTACTTCGGGCGGGCGCAGGTGCGCGAAGCCCTGAAGCAGCCCGCCGAGGCTGAGCAGGACTACGGCAAAGCTGCCGAGCTGAAGGCCGACTACGCCCCGGCCTGGTACTACCGCGGGGCTCTGCGCTTCGAGAAAGCCGATTACCAGGGCGCCAAGGCCGATTTCGACCAGGCCATCAAGGCCGACCCTGCCTACGCCTACGCCTGGCACGACCGGGGCAGCGCCCAGCGCCAGCTCGGCCACCTCACGGCCGCCGTTCAGGACTACACCCAGGCCCTGAAGCTGCAACCCGAGCTGCTGCCCGCCCTGCTGAACCGCGCCGCCACCCGCCGCCGCGCCGGCGACCTGAAAGGCGCCCTCCAGGACTACAACGACTACCTAGCCAAGAAGCAGGACAACGCCCTGGCCTACTCCAACCGCGGCACCGCCCGCTACGAGCAAGCCGACTACAAAGGCGCCGCCGAGGATTTCACCAAAGCCATTGAGCTAGACCCGGCCTACGCCTTTGCCTGGAACAACCGCGCCGCCGCCTGCCTCAAGCTGGAAGACTACAAGCGGGCCGAAGCCGACGCCACCAAAGCCATCGGCCTGAACGCGCAGTACGCCGAAGCCTACCTCAACCGCGGCCACGCCCGCGAAATGCTGCGCAACCCCGACGCCGCCTGCCAGGACTGGCGCAAAGCCGCCGAGCTGGGCCTGGAAGCCGGCACCACCCACGCCGCCAACTCCGGCTGCGGCGCCGAGTAGGAACGCAGGACTAGAAAGGATGGACGCACGCATAAGGAGAAACGTGATGCAGAGCGAAGCGAAGCATCTTGCGTGCGAGCTAACCCCAATCGTCTGGCACCCCCTCTCTTTTGGAGAGAAGGCCGGGGGGTGAGGTCCACGAAGCGCGCCAGATTCCTCCTGCGTCGGAATGACAAACAAGACATTACCATGTATAAATACCTACTCGCCTTTTTGCTGTTCTCCGCTACCACGGTGGCCGTGGCTCAGGATGTGGAGTTCAGCAAAGACCAGTTCGGCAATAACAAGGACGGGCTGAAAGCTGCCCTTAAGGAAATCAAGCTCGGCGACGAGTTCTACGACCTCGACCCGCCCCGCTACGAACAGGCCCTGCCGCACTACCTGGCCGCCCAGAAGTTCAACCCCAACAACTCCCAGCTCAACCTCAAAATCGGGAACTGCTACCTGCATTCGGGCTTTAAGCCGCGGGCCTTGGAGTACTTGCAGAAAGCCTATCAGCTCAACCCCGACGTGGACCCGCGCATTCATTACCTGCTGGGCCGGGGCCTGCACCTGAACGGCAAGTGGGACGAGGCCATAACCGAGTACAAGCGGGCCACACCGGCCACCGGCACCAAAAACACCGCCGGCTTCACCCAGGACATTCAGAAGAAAGTGCGGGAGTGCGAAAACGGCCGCCGGCTGGCCGCCAAGCCCACCCGCGTGTTCATCGACAACGCCGGACCAGGCGTGAACTCGCCCTACCCCGACTACGGCCCGGTTATCACGGCCGACGAGTCGGTGATTCTGTTTACCTCCCGGCGCGACAACTCCACCGGCGCCCAGAAGGACCCCGAAACCGGCGGCTTTTTCGAGGATGTGTACCAGAGCACCCGTACGGGCAAGGGCGAGTGGACGCCGGCCCGCAACCTGGGCGAGCCGGTAAACACCAGCGGCCACGATGCCACCGTGGGCCTCTCGCCCGACGGGCAGCGCATGATGGTGTACCTGGAAGACAACGGCGGCGACCTGCACGAGGCTGACCTGCGCGGGGCGGCCTGGCGTAAGCCGCAGCGCCTGGGCTCCCGCATCAACAGCCGCTCCCACGAGTCGTCGGCGGCCTACACGCCCGACGGTAAGAGCCTGTACTTTGTGAGCGACAAGCAGGAAATCAGCCTGGGCGGGCGCGACATCTTCAAGATTGAAATTGACGGCCGCGGGCCGGCCGTGAACCTGGGCCCGGCCATCAACACCCAGTACGGCGAGGAAGGCGTGTTTCTGCACCCCGACGGCAAAACCATGTACTTCTCGTCGGAAGGCCACAACTCCATGGGCGGCTACGACATCTTTAGGTCGGTGTACGAAAACGGCAAGTGGAGCACCCCGGAAAACCTGGGCTGGCCCATCAACACCCCCGACGACGACGTGTTCTTCGTGATTTCGGCCTCGGGGCGTCACGGCTACTACTCCTCGTTCCGCGACGACGGCCTGGGCTCCAAGGACATCTACCAGATTACCTTTCTGGGCCCCGAAAAAGCGCCCGTACTCAGCCAGGAAGACCAGCTGCTGGCTTCCCGCGCGCAGCCGGTGAAGGAAACCCTGCTGGCCCCGCCCGTGGCCATTGCCTCCACCCAGGTAACCATCCTGAAAGGCACCATCACGGACGAGAAAACCAAGCAGCCCCTGGAGGCTATTATCGACGTAGTGGACAACTCCCGCAACCAGACCATTGCCTCGTTCCGGGCTAACGCCCAGTCGGGCCGCTACCTGGTGTCGTTGCCTTCGGGCGTGAACTACGGCATTGTGGTGCGCCAGGAAGGCTACCTGTTCCACTCCGAAAACTTTGACCTGCCGGCCGGCGCGGCCTACTCGGAGGTGGTGAAGGACATTGCCCTCAAGAAGCTGGACGTGGGCGTGAAGGTGGTCTTGAACAACATCTTCTTCGACTTCGACAAGGCCACCCTGCGCAAGGAAAGCACCAACGAGCTGGAACGCCTGCAAAAGCTGCTGACCGAAACGCCCGACCTGCGCCTGGAAATTTCGGGCCACACCGACAACGTGGGCAACGACGCCTACAACAAGGACCTGAGCCAGCGCCGGGCCAAAGCCGTGGTGGACTACCTCGTGCAGAAAGGCATCGACAAGGGCCGCCTCACCTTTGCCGGCTACGGCGACACCCAGCCCGTAGCTTCCAACAGCTCCAAGCAGGGCCGCCAGCGCAACCGCCGCACCGAGTTCAAAGTGACCGGCAAGTAAGCTGCCCAAGAAATTTCCGCAGAACTCAGCGCCTTCCGCGGAAACTTCTGCGCCTTCTGCGGGCTAAAAAACGTCGGAACATTAAAATCCATCAAAGAAAATTGGCTTGTTAGGCGCGCCAGTCCGATGAAGCACCCCGCAAGCTGTAAATTACCTGGTGTGACGACTCGCCTTCTTCTGCTTCTGCTTTTCCTTAGCCGCGTGGTGGCCGCTCAGCCGCTGCCGGCCCGGCAGTACCTGAAGCAACTGGGTGCTGCCGAGGGTTTGCCGCAGCCTTTCATCTACGCCCTGGCCCAGGACCGCGCCGGCTACCTGTGGGTGGGCACGGCCGAGGGCCTGATGCGCTACGATGGCACCACATTCCAGCCGTTTACTTCCCGCGAGGGGCTGGCCGAAGACTTTGTTACCCAGCTGGCCGTGCATCCGCGCACGGGCCAGCTCTGGGTGGGCCACTACCGGGGGCACGTGTCGGTGAGCCAGGGCCGGCGGTTCGCGGCAGTAGAAGCCTCAAAATCCACCTTTCTGCGTCCGCGCCCCGGCCTGCCCGCCCCCGATACGGCCCGCCTCGGCCAGTTTCGGCGGCGCTACCGCCCGGCCCTGCCCGCGGGGGCCGTCCTCACCTGCCTGCTGCGCGACACCGAAGGCACGTACTGGGTGGGTACGGCCGGGCACGGCCTGTGGCGGCTCACCGATCCGCACGTCACGTATTTTGCCACCGCCGAGCGACTAACCGCCCTGGCCGGGCGCGGGGCTACCCTGGCCGCGGGCACTGCCACCGGCCAGCTGCTCCACCTGGAGTCCACGCCCACCAGCTTTCGGCTGAACTCCTGGCCCCAGCCCGCCCCGGCTCCCATCACTGCCCTGCTGCCCTCGGCCAAAACGCCGGGCTGGATTACCCTGGGCACCTCCACGCACGGCTTGCAGGGCCGGCCCCCGTTCAAGCCCTCCCTCTCCGACGAAGCCGGCCGGTGGGTTGTGGATACCGCTACTGTTTCCCGCCCGTTGCTGCCCGCTGCCTTGCACGTCATGGCCCTGGCCGAAGACTCGGCCGGGGGCCTGTGGGTGGGCACCCTGGCCGATGGGGCCTACTACCTGCCCGCACAGGGCCCGGCCATCCATTACACCACTGCCAATGGTCTGCTTCAGAACGATGTGTACGCCATCCTGCCCGACCGCCAAGGCCGCGTGTGGTTTGCCACCCACGGTACGGGCCTGGCCGTGCTCGAAGCGGGCCGCTTCCGGGTGCATCAGCTGGCGCCAGGCGGCGTGAATGCCACGGCCCTGGCCCAGGATGCCGCCGGCCGCATCTGGATTGGAACCGAAGGCGAAGGGGTGTACTGCTTTGTTAACGGCCGTTTCCGGCAGTTCACTTCCCTCACCACGGGCCTGGCCAGCAACTACTGCTACGGCCTGGTGCCCACGCCGGCCGGCCTGCTGGTGCAGCACCGCCACGCCCTGAGCCTGGGGCGGGGCTCCGTATTCGCCCCGCTCACCACCCCCAACAACCCCACGGTGCGCGACCTGCTGCCCAATTCTGCCGCCAGCATCACCGACTCGGTAGTGCTGCTGGCCGCCCGCCGGGGCCTGGTGCGGGTGCGGCTGCCCGCCCGCCTGCCCGCCGCCAGCGCCCCGGTTGTGCTGACGGCTGCCGAGGTAGATGGCACCCGCCAGCCGGCCACCTTGCCCAACCTGCCGCCGCAGCCGCACCACGTTACCTGGCTTTTTCGGGTGGCGAGCCTGGCCCCGGCCGGCGCCTGGCAGTACCAGTACCGCTTGCAGGGTTTTCAGGAGGAGTGGAGCTCCCCCACCACCGTGCCCGAGGCCGATTTTCCGCGCCTCGATGCGGGCCGCTACGTGCTGGAGGTGCGCGCCCGCCGGGGTGCCGAAAGCCGGTGGTCGGCGCCCACGGCGGCTTCGTTTACCATTGCCACGCCGTTTTGGCGCACGGGCTGGTTTGCGGGCATGACGGTGCTGCTGCTGGCTGGCCTGGGCTACGCGGCCACCTGGGCGCGCACAGCGGCCCTGCAACGCCAGAAGCTGCGGCTGGAAACCACCGTGAACGAGCGAACCGCCGAGCTGCGCCAGCAGAAGGCTGAAATTGAGCAGATAAACGCCGACCTGGTGGTGGCCCGCGACGCGGCCGAGGCGTCGCGCCGGGCCAAGTCGCAGTTCCTGGCCAACATGAGCCACGAGATTCGCACGCCCATGAACGCCGTCATCGGCCTGACCTACCTGCTGCGCAACACGCCGGTAGACGCTGAGCAGCGCGAGTATCTGGAGGCCATTCACTCTTCCTCCCACAACCTGCTGGTCATCCTCAACGACATCCTCGACTTCTCGAAGATGGAGGCCGGCAAGCTGACCCTGGAGCACACCGCCTTCCGCTTGTCGGAGCTGGTGGCGGGCGTAGTCCGCCTGTTTCAGTTCGCCGTCGATGCCAAAGGCCTGGTCCTGCATGCCACCCTGGCTCCCGACGTGCCCCCGGTTGTTTTCGGCGACCCGGTGCGCCTCAACCAAGTGCTCGTCAACCTGGTCGGCAACGCCGTGAAATTCACCAGCCACGGCAGCATTACGGTGCGTCTCGATGTGGTGCCGGGCGCCGGAGCCGGGGAGCCGGCCCGCCTACGCTGGGCCGTGCAGGACACCGGCATTGGCATTGCCCAGGCCAAGCTGGACGCTATTTTCGAGGATTTCTCCCAGGCCAACCCCAGCACCACCCGGCAGTTTGGGGGCACGGGCCTGGGGCTGAGCATTGCCCGCAATCTGGTGCTGCTGCACGGCGGGCAGCTGTGGGTAGAAAGCGAGGAGGGCCGCGGCTCCACGTTCTGGTTTGACATTCCCTGCCACCCCGCCGACGAAGCCCTCGTGCAGGCCCAGACTGCCGCAACGCTGGCGCCCTTTGAGCCGCCCCTGCGCGTGCTGGTGGCCGAAGACAACGAGCTGAACCAGCTGGTGGTGTGCAAAACCCTTGAAGCCTGGAACGTGCGCGTGACGCTGGCCGCCAACGGCCGCCTGGCCGTGGAAGCCGCCCAGCAGCACCCCTTCGACGCGGTACTGCTCGACGTGCAGATGCCGGAAATGGATGGCTACGAAGCCGCCCGCCAGCTGCGGGCCCTCTTTCCCAGTTCCGCTCAGCTGCCCCTCATCGGCCTCACTGCCTCCGCCCTGCCCGAAGACCGCGCCCTGGCCCTCGAAGCCGGCATGGACGACACCCTGGCCAAGCCCTTCGACCCGGCCGTGCTCTACGCCCGCCTCGCCCACTTCACCGGCCGCCCCACCGCTTCCGCCAAGCGGCCCGGCCTGCCGCCTCCCCCAAAACCCGCCGATCCGGCAACGACCCACGCAGCCCCCACCGTGTGCCCCGACTGGAGCCTGCTGGAAGAGCTGGCCGGCGGCAACGAGAGCTTTGTGCAGCAGATTGTGCGCACATTTCTGGCCCAGGCGCCCGAGCTGCTGCCGCAGCTGCTGGCAGCGGCCACGCCGGCCGAGCGGGCAGCCACCGCCCACAAGCTCAAAGGCCAGGTTGCCTATTTTGGGGTAGCGGAGCTGACCGCCCAGCTGGAGTGGGTGGAGCAGCAGGCCGCCGTGGCCGGCCCCGCCGAGCTGGCCGCCCGCCTCAACGATATTGCGCAGCTTCTGCACCAGCTGCAGCCTGCTCTGCACAGCCGCCTGCCTTCCCCTTCTCTACCCTAGGTTTTTTCCGCATTGCGTGTACCTTCGCTGGCATGGCCGAACCTACTGCTCCCCTGCGCTGCCTGATTGTGGACGATGACCCGTTGGCGCTGCAAATCGTCGAAAACTGCGTTGCCAACACCACCTTCCTGGTGCACGCCGGCAGCTGCGCCAGCGCCATTGCCGCAGCCGAAATTCTGCGCACCCAACCCATCGACGTCCTGTTTCTGGATGTAGAAATGCCGGCAATGTCGGGCCTGGATTTGCTGCGCACCTTGCAGAATCCGCCCCTGGTTATCCTCATTACCAGCAGCAAAAGCTACGCCGTGGAGGCCTTTAGCCACGACGTGCTCGACTACCTGGTGAAGCCCATCAGCTACGCCCGCTTCCTGACGGCCGCCCGGAAGGCTCTGGAAGCCGTGGAAAGCCGGGCCGTTGCCGGCGCCGATGCCATTGCCGCCCCGCCCAATGCCGAATTTACCTTCGTGAAGGTGGACAACCGGCTGGTGAAAGTTCCTTTCGAGGAAGTGCGCTACGTGGAAGCCCTCGGCGACTACGTGCACATTGTCATGGGCCAAAGCAAGCTTATCGTGTACACCACCATGCGCGCAGTCGAAGACAAGTTCCCGGCGGCCTTGTTTGTGCGCGTGCACCGCTCGTTCATCGTCAACCTGCGGCGGGTGCAAACCATCGAAGACAATACTATTGTCATCGACAACAAATACATTCCCATCGGGCAAACCTACCTGCGTGAAGTATTTCAGCGCCTGAATAAGTTCTAGCTTTTCCCCTGGCTGCTTCCCTTGGGTTGGCTTTGGGTGGCGTACGTGCGTTCCTTTCAGCCTCTCCATTGTCGGCTGCTAACGCTGCTTGCTGGAGCAGGCCCGGTGCAGACCCCGAAAGCCGGCAGTACCAGCAGCGCAACCTGACTGGCTCCGGCCTGGCCGCTCACCGCCAGGTTTTGCGGCAGCAGTTGGTAGGAAGAAATGGTTTTCTAGGCTACTCGCCGGCGGGCAGCTTGTTCGGCGGCAGCTTGCTCGGCTACTCGCTGGCGCAGGATGTCCAGCGTCAGCCGCCAGAGGTCTTCGTAGGGAATGATTTCGATTTCGCCGTACGCCTCGCCGGGCTGGGGCGCAGCCTGGAGCCGCTCCAGCAGCGGCTGGGCTTTCCGGGCGCAGGCATCGGGCTCGAAGTTTTCCTTTACGGTTGTGAGCAGCATCCGGAAGAACAGCTGGCTGCGCAGCGTGGCCGGGTCGCGGAGGTGGCGCTGCTCGTACTTGCGCAGGCCCTCCAGGCGCGCCAGCAGCCCCTCAATGTCGTGGCGCCGCAGGAAGTACAGAAACTGCAAAATCAGAATGGCCACGTTGTAGCCCTGTTTGTCGCGGCTATAGTCGGGCACGGTCTGCACAAATTGCGCGAAATGCCGCATCTTCAGCGGCGACTGATCCGGCCGGACAAACTGCAGGTACGCTTCGTACAGCTCCCACCGCTGCTGAGCGGCGGCCCGCTGCTTCAGAAAATACGGGTTCTTGTGGGCCTGCTGCAACAGCTCGTAGGCGCGGGCATACTGCCCGGCATGCACCGCCAGCAGAAAGTAGGTCTCCAGGAAGTAGAACCAGTTGCCGGAAGAGTGATGAAAATCCTTGAAGTATCCCTCGGCTAACTCTAGCCCCTGCGTCGCTTTGCGGCTGCGCAGGTGCGCGTACACGCTCATGTAGTTATTGAACCGCTTATCGAAACGCTTGGTATTCATTTTTCCTTTCTGCCAGGCTTGTTCGGCTTCGGCCGTAAGCTTGATAATGGCTTCATAGTTTCCCACCAACTCTTCCTTCGACAACCTGGTCCGGTATAGGAAATGGAAGGTGTTGTAGCTCTTTGCCTTTTTGTGAAGCTGCGCTAGCTGCTCCTCATAGATGGGTAGTTGGCTTAAGATATACTTCCGCCACCGGACCTTATGAATCGAAAACATCTTGATATCGGTGTAGATGCTTTCCGCTTCATCTTCCAGGAGTAACTGTTGTTGCAGGTCTGCCAACTGCTTGCTAATAGCCTTGTACTCTGCGGGCTTACGCATCTCGGCGTACTGATTATGCAGCAGACGCGCGCAGATAACAGCATACTGGGTAAGCTCGGCATCTATAGCTGTCTTCAGAGCCTTCCGGAACAACTTTTCGGCAAGCTTATATTCACCCTCCCCGCTTAAAATTTTTGCCTGATGCAGCAGGCCCAAGCACAGCTGCTCGTAGCGTTTTGAAACAATATGGCGTGGGTCGTTTTGATCTAGAAAATACAGGTGATTGAGCAGCTTGCGTTGCACCCGTGATTTTAACTGCCGAAAAGCAGTCTGAGAGGCAGCGTCGGATTTTCCGTATAATGCCTTTATAATTTTGGTAGGAGTCGCTAGCGGGTCCTGCTCCAGCAACCGCACCAGCTGTAAGTCTTTGTTATTGGCACGCGAGGTGAAATCCAGGAAAGGAAGAACTGCCAGACGCCGATCTGTCACAATTTTTACCAGTGTGGTTAGCTCTTCCATTCTAAATACGTGCTTTACGAGTTTCAGCGCCTGGGTCTTATCAAAGATAAGGGGCTAAAAAGCTTGTCACAAAAAGGGACATCCTATCCTTTTTGCAATTCCAGGTGCGTCCTTTATTTGTAAATGGCAACTTGTACCTTTTTTAGTTATATTATGTCACATTGATACCAGATTTGTCCTTGGCTATTTTAAAAATTTTATTTTAAATACTTAGTTATCAGAAAGATAAAATAATGTATCTAGTGACAACAACGAAAGAGTGACGCTTACATCACGTCACTTTTGCGAGCCTTCTTTCCTTTACGTAGGCTTGGCTGGAGTTCACCTTTGTGTCATTCAATCACCTGAACCACAAACAATTCCAAAGCCATGATCGAGCTCGTTACCATCGCCCTCCTGCAAATCGGCAGCCTGAATTTTACCCCCTCCACTGCGGTAGCCTCCGTAGCCCAAACTATCCACGCCGTAGAGCACGGCGGTTCGAGCGGCTGGGGCGACGGTCATGCGGTAAGCATTGAGCATGGCGGTTCCAGTGGCTGGGGTGATGGCCACATCACAGCAGTTGAGCACGGTGGTTCGAGCGGCTGGGGCGACGGGCACGTAGCAGCTATCGAACACGGCGGCTCTAGTGGGTGGGGCGATGGGCACCTTGCTTTCGAGCACGGCGGTTCGAGCGGCTGGGGCGACGGGCACGTAGCCAGTGTTGAGCATGGCGGTTCCAGTGGCTGGGGTGATGGGCACGTAGCTTTCGCACATGGCAATGGCTTGGGTGAGGGCCACATAGCAGCGAATGAGCATGGTGGCTCCAGTGGCTGGGGTGACGGCCACGCAATTGCTTAGTGCCAGAACATCCTATCCCAGGTAAACTGAAGCGGTAAATCGTGGTAACTTGCCCGGCCTAATACCCGTGCTGTTGCCCATTCATGAAGCTACTGTCTTCTGGTTTAACTGTAATGCTAGGGGCTGGTCTGGTTGCCTGCTCTCCAGCTTCCTCTTCCAAACCGGACGCTATCCGCATCCGCTGGGCCCGCGACCCTGCCAACCTCGACCCGCTCGTGGTGGACAACCTGAGTTCGTATACGGTGGCGAACCTG
This sequence comes from Hymenobacter sp. YIM 151500-1, assembly GCF_025979885.1. Classification (NCBI taxonomy): domain Bacteria; kingdom Pseudomonadati; phylum Bacteroidota; class Cytophagia; order Cytophagales; family Hymenobacteraceae; genus Hymenobacter; species Hymenobacter weizhouensis. The sequence goes on along the minus strand of NZ_CP110139.1, from coordinate 4,532,991 downwards.
CTGCACTGCAGCTTGCTGAAGCCCAACGAAAAAAAGCTAATCAGTGTGCCCTGGCTGGCCGAGGCCTATCCCACCGTACGCTCACTCAATGACTCGCTAATGCTGGTGAGCTTCCGGCTGCGGCCCGAAGCCACCTGGGACAACGGCTCGCCCGTACTGGCCCGCGACGTAGCCTTCACGCTGAAGGTGATGAACTGCCCAGGCTTGCCCATCGAGCTGGATCAGGCGCAATATGGGTTTATTCGCGACATCGAGCTGGATGCTCAGGATCCGCGCCGGTTTACGCTGTTATGCGCGGGCAAGTCGTCGGAGTACGTACAGCAGTCGGGCGACTTTTCCATCCTTCCGGAATACGTGCTGGACCCGCAGGGGCAGTTGCGCCCGCTGACGATAGCGTCGATGCGCCGTCCGGGCGCGGCGGCAGGCGTAGTGGCCAGCTTCGCGCGCCGCTACCAGGCCCTGGAACTGGCCCGCCATCCGGAACGCCTGCCGGGCTGCGGCCCATATCAGCTACGCTCCTGGCAGCCGGGCCGCTACCTGACGTTGCAGCGCAAAACCACCTGGTGGGCCGACCGGCTACCAGCCGTGCCCCCGCAGCTACAGGCTGTGCCGCGCCGCATTACTTACCACGTGATTCCCGATGCGGCTACGGCCACGCTGGCCCTGCGGCGCGGCGAAATCGACTTGTACAGCATGATGCCCGCGGGCGAGTTTGTCCGCTTGCAGGAATCGGCCTCCGACCGCGCCCGGCTGCGCTTCTACACCACGCCTTCGTATGAATGCCTGATAGCCTCGTTTAACGTGCGCCAGCCCGTGCTGCGCGACCGGCTAACCCGGCAGGCCCTTTCTCAGCTATTTAATATTCCGGCCCTGATTCAGGCAGTGGAGCGCGGCACCGCCTACCCGACCGTAGGCTTGATCAGTCCAGCCATCAAGGCGTACTACAACGACAGCTTGCCGCTGCCACAGTACAGCCCCGCCCAGGCAGTTGAGTTGCTGCAGCAAGCTGGTTGGCAGCGGTTGCCCGCAGGCGGCTGGCAACGGCCGGTGGCAGGAGGGGCCCCGCGCCGCTTGCAGCTAAGCATCAGCTACCGTGCCGGCGAACCAAGCTTTGAAACCGTGGCCCTGCAGTTTCGGGCGGCGGCGGCGGCCATCGGTATTCGGGTAGAGCTACGCCCCCTAGAGGGCGCCCTGCTGAGCCAGCAGCTGCGGGCCGGCACCACCGACATAACGCTGCGCAACATTGCCGGCAGCCCCTTTTCGTATGACTTCACTTCCTTTCTGCATTCGGAAGGATTGGGAGTAGGCAATTTCACGGGCTACGCCACGCCGGCCAGCGACAAGCTAATTAAAGACATTGCGCAGGCTGAGCAGCCCGACCAGAAAGCCCGGCTACTGCGCCGGCTGCAACGGCTGCTGCACGAGGAAAAGCCACTGCTGGTACTATACTATATGCAATACCGGATTGCGGCGGCCAGCACCCTGGGCCCCATCCCGGTAATGGGGTTCAAACCGGGTTATGATGTGCAGCGCATTGGTGCGGTGCCGGCTGGCACTCCTTAACTGGCGCTTGGGCTATGCAGTGGTCTTCCGTTTTATATTCTTTGGGACGTACGCTGCTGCTGGCTTGGCTTGTTTTATCAGCTCTGTTTCTGCTAAGCCGCTCCGCAGCTGATCCAGCAGCCTTCGTTCAGCAAGCCCTGGAGTCGAGCAGCCGGGTGTTTTCGCCGGCCGAGCAGCAAGCAGCCACCCGGCAGCTCTTGCGCCGTTACGGCCTCGATGAGCCCGTGTTCTACGTAACGTTGCCGCCGCAGCCGCATGGCTTGCGGCCGGCGTGGCAGTGGCACGGCCTTCACAATCAGTACCACCGGTGGGTGGGTGGCCTTTTGCGCGGCGATTTGGGCTTTTCCTTCCGCGACGGCGCCCCCGTTGCGAAGTTGGTTGGCCGCTCGTTGCGCTATACGTTGCCCCTGACCGGCGCGGCCCTGGCGCTGAGCGTGGCCGCAGCCGTAGGTGGTTCCTTGCTGCTGAACTATCATCGAACCTGGCGGCCAACCCTGCTGGCGGTGCTACATGCCTTGCAAGCGCTGCCCTTATTTTTGGTGGCCCTGGGCCTGCTGCTACTGCTGGCTAACCCCGATGCCTTGTCCTGGTTCCCGGTCTTCGGACTGGATGCGGCCGAGCTGAGCGGGCCTTGGTGGGCTCAGGCCGGGCGGCAACTGCCGTACCTGGTTTTGCCGATTACCAGCTTAGTGCTGGTGAGTGCCCCCGCCCTGCTGGTGCAGCTGGATGGAGCCTTGCAACACGAGCTACGTGCCCCCTACATTGCCACGGCCCGTGCCAAAGGCGCCAGCCGGTGGGGGGTGCTGCGGCATCATGCCCTGCGCAACGCCCTGCTGCCCGGTATTACCCTGGCGGCGGCCCTGCTGCCCGAGGTGGTAGCCGGCTCGGTAGTGGTGGAAGTGCTGTTTGCCTTGCCCGGCATGGGCCGCCTGCTGGCCGAAGCCGCCGCCAGCCAAGATTACCCGGTGCTGCTGGGCGGCGTAACGCTGGTCGTAGTAGTACGCTTGCTGGCTCAGGCCCTGGCCGATATCCTGTACCAAGCCGCCGACCCCCGGGTCCGGATTCAGCCGTGAGCCGCCCGCGCCTGTCTTGGCCGGAATGGACAGCAGCAGGCTGGCTGCTGATGCTGGTGGTGGCCGCCGTGGCCGCGCCAAGCCAAGCTCCCTTTCCCAATTTGCTGCAAGCCAACCTGCCGCCGGGCCAGGCTCCCTTCTGGCTAGGTACTGATGCGCAAGGCCAGGGGCTAGGAACCTTGCTTCTGCTGGGAGCCCGCACCACGTTGCTGGTAAGCCTGCCGGCGGCCACGCTGGCGGTGCTGCTTGGGGCGGGGCTGGGCAGTGTAGCGGGGTTTTGGGGCAATGCCCACTGGCGGGTAACGCAAGCTTTTGTGCTGGCAGCCGCGGTAGTGGGAGCCGGAGCGGTGCTGGAGGCAGCTCAGCTACTGGCTCACCCGGTATGGCTGCTGCCGCTGCTGCTGCTAGGAACCACCATCTGGTATGGTGCCCGCCACTGGGCGTGGGGTCGCCGCCGCCGGGCTTTGCCCCTCGACCACGCTGTTCAAACGCTAATAACCCTGCTTGACTCCGTGCCCCTGCTGGTACTGGTGGTGGTGGTGGCCGCGCTGCAACGGCCTTCGGCGGCGGGGCTCGTATTGTTGCTGGCTGGCACCTGCTGGACTGCCCCTGCCCGGCTGATGCGGGCCGCTACTCTGCAGGTTCGGGCGCTGCCTTACGTGGAGGCAGCCCGGGCCGCCGGCCTGCCCGCCAGGCGCATCCTGCTGCGCCACGTGTGGCCGGCCACCTGGCCCGTGCAGATGGTGCGGTTTCCGCTTACTGTAGCCCTGCTTATTGGCCTGGAAACCACGCTTTCCTTTTTAGGTATTGGGCTGCCCCCGGAAATTCCCAGCTGGGGCCGTCTGTTGGCCGCCGTGCGCTTTAGCCCCGGTAGCTGGTGGCTGCTGCTGGGGCCCGGAGTTGCGTTGGGGGCCACCCTACTCAGCCTGCACACGCTCATGGCACGTAGCAAAAGCCAGAAATATTCTTTTGCTGATGTCACAAAACAAGCCTATTCTGACCAGGCATAACCTCGTCTTTAACCAGCATAGCAGCTTACTCTTCAGTTTTTTGTGTCGATAAGCTCAACTCGAACCCATTCCAAGCTTATTCTATCCTTACTAGATACAAGTCACAATTACGACGTTATTGTCCTTTACAGCACTTCTATTGTGCCCTACTATTGTAGTGTAGAACGGCACAGAGAAAGAAACTCAGTGCCTCTATCAGCTGACTTACCAGCTACCTGTAGGTATGGTTTCCCCGCTCCCAAAACAGCACCAAGAGCAGGTATTCCGTTCACTGCTACTGGATATAGCGGCTTACCAGGTTGCCAGTCGGGCGGCCGGTTTCTGGACTTCTGACGGAGAACTAGTGCCCTACTCGGTTGCCACCGCTGCTTTGCAGAATGGTACCGTGGTTCTGGTGGGTGAGCTATTGGTCGGGTCCATTTCGCTGCCTCTTGAAGGTAGCTAATATTTCAGAATTATTGGGTGTGAAGCACCTGCGTCTGCTTGCAGCGCGCTTTCTACCCTTCAGGTTGTTGCAATAGGTGTGTGAAAACCCCGCAAACATTGTTTGCGGGTTTTTTGCGTTTATAGGGGTAGGCTTCATCTGCAACAGGAGTCGCCGGGCCATACTTTCCGGCAGCTTTGGCAGTAGACCTAAGAGCCTTATGCAGCCTCGGTTTGGCGGGCCAGCAGCGCAATGCCTTCCTGGAAGGAATGAGGCTGGTAGCTTAGTTCCCGCTCGGCTTTGGTGATGATGAACCCCGTGCGCGCCGGGCGTTTGGCCGGCTGTGAAAAAGTACTGGCATCTACCCGCACAAGTAATGACTTATCCAGCTGGAAGAAGTCGGCTACTTGCAGGGCCATTTGGTAGGGCGTCAGCAGCTCCCGGCCGCTCAGGTGGTAGATGCCGGTGGCATTGCGTTGCGCAGCCAGCCAGCAGCCCTGGGCCAGGTCCTCGGCCAGCGTCGGGGTGCGGAGCTGGTCGTCCACCACGTTGATTTTCTGGCCGGCCCGCAGGGAGTCGCGCACCCACAGCACGATGTTGGTGCGGCCGTAGTCGTGGGCGGCGCCGTACACCAGCACCGTGCGCAAAATAGTCCAGGGCACCCGGCAGACCTGCACCACACGCTCGGCAGCCAGCTTGCTTTCCCCATAAAAATTTACCGGCGCGGGCGTGGCGTCTTCCGTCAGGGGCCCTTCTTCTCCGCTGAAGATAAAATCGGTGCTGAGATGGAGGAGGTGAGTACCCTGCTGCTCGCAGGCGGCCACTAAATACTCCACGGCCGTCACGTTCTGCAACCAGCACGCTTCCTGGTTTAGCTCACACTCATCTACCTGGGTCATGGCAGCCGTGTGCACGAGGTGAGTAGGCTTTTCCTGGGCCAGCACCCGCTCCACCTGAGCCCGGTCCGTCACATCGAGCGACACAAAGCGCACCTCCGGATACAGTTCAGCAAGCTTGTTGGCTCCCCGGGAAGTAGCAACCAGTTGCACCAGGGGCTGCCGGCGGAGCAATGCCACCAGCTTCTGGCCCAGCAGCCCATTGGAACCGGTAATGAGGAGCTTCATTTTTTAGGGCCTTGGGGGCTTAGGGACTTAGTGGATGTTCTGGTACAGGTGGCATTCTGAGACGTTACCGCACGAGCTTCTCATAGCTAAACAATTGATGCCAAAACGGTCAGGTAAAACAACGGCTCATGCTACTGTCAGAATGGCGTGCGGTGGCATTTCAGAATATCAGTTGTGCCTGAACAACAACTAAGACCCTAAGCAGAAAGTAGCCGACGACCCCACATCGTATCAGCGTTGTGCTTGAACAACTAAGACCCCAAGCCCCCAAGACCCTAAGCCCCTAATACTGATACCCGTAGAGTTCAGTAATCTTCTTCTTTTTGAGCTTTTCCACTTTCACCGTCATCTTCAGGTCGGTGAGGGGGCGGTTTCGCTCATTGGCAGGCTGCTGGGCAATTTTGTCCACCACTTCCTGCCCGCTGATAACCTGGCCGAACACCGTGTACTGGCCGTCGAGGTGGGGGGTGCCCTGGGGATTTTGCACGATGTAGAACTGCGAGGCGCTGCTGGCCCGCTGGGGGTTCACGAAGTCGGCGGTGCGGGCAGCGGCCACAGCGCCGGGATTGTGCCGGAACTCGGGCCGGATTTCGGCCGGAATCATCTTCTCATTGGGGGCGCCTTCGCCGTCATTATCGGGGTCGGTGTCCTTGGAGTTGGGGTCGCCGCCCTGAATCATGAAACCCGGAATGACCCGGTGAAACGTGGTGCCGTTGTAGAAGCCGCTTTCGGCCAGCTTCAGGAAGTTGGCCTTGTGCAGAGGCGTCTGCTCGAAAAGCACCAGCCGGATGTCGCCCTGCGGGGTGCTGATGGTTATTACTTCGTCTTTCTTGCTGGTTCGGGGGCGTTTGGCAGTCTTGGTCTGGGCTTGAGCAGCCGAGGCCACCAGCAACACGGCCATCAGCAGCGTGACTAATCGGGAGAGGATGTTCATAGAGTGAGGTAGGTGTCGGAAACGGTAAAACTACGCAGTTTGAGCGGGGAGCCAGCGCGGCCCCTGCCAGCTGAGCGGCGGGTAGGCTGGCTAGCTGAGCTGGCGCTGCTGCCGGATGTCGTCGAGAATCTGCTGGCCACCGCGGGCCAGCACGGCCTCCGCCACCCGCACCCCAAGCGTCTCGGCGGCGGCTAGGGGCGCAGTCTGCTGTTCGTCCAACCAGTGTTGCCCATCGAGGCTGATAAGGCCGCCGTGCAGGCGCACCGTGCCACCGGGCGCCAGCGTAGCCAAGGCAAACGACGGAATGCTGCACCCGCCTTCCATGGTGCGCAGAAATGCCCGCTCGGCCACCAGGCACACGTGCGTGGCTTCGTGGTCGAGGATGCGGCGCAGCTTGGCCTTTAGGTCCGGCTCCAGGCTGCGGGCACACTCAATGGCAATGCTGCCCTGGCCGGTAGCGGGTACGTACTGGGTTTCGGGCAGCACAAACCGGATGAGGCTGTCGTACTCCATGCGGTGCACGCCGGCGTAGGCCAGTACCAGGCCGTGGTACTGGCCTTCTTCCAGCTTGCGCAGGCGGGTTTGGAGGTTGCCGCGGGCTTCGGCCGTAACGGCGTGGGGCAAAAACCGCTTGAGCATGGCCTTGCGCCGGGTGCTGCTGGTGCCCAGCACAAGGTCGGGGCGCTGGAGGTCCAGAGCGGGGTCGAAGCTGACGATTACGTCGTTGACCTGCTCGCGCTCCAGAAATGCCAGCAGCTCCAAATCGGCCGGAATCGAGCTTTGCACGTCTTTGGCGCTGTGCACGGCAATGTCTACGTGGCCGGTGCGCAGGCCTTGCTCCAGCTCCTCCGTGAATACGCCTTTGGCTCCGATTTTATCGAGGGAGCGGTCCAGCACCACGTCGCCGGTGGTGGTGATGATGACGATTTCCGGCGTGAGGCCGGCGGCCGCCAGGCGGTCGGCCACGTGCTGGGCTTGCCACAGGGCCAGCTTGCTGCCGCGCGTGCCGATGCGAATCGAGGATTTCAACTAAAAACTGAGAATTAAGAAGTAAAAATTCAGCAGCTTGCGCCACAGGCTACGGCCGGGCTTCTCCGAGCAGCCCTAGCAATTGCTTCAGCCGCGGGCTGCACTGCTGGTGCAAAGATACGGCAAGCCGCTGCCGGCCGCCGGCTATAGTTCGCTTAACACAGCCTATAGCTTTTTAGCAAGCTGTATTTTCCTGCTTCAAACACCCTGAGGCGCTATTTCTGGCCTTTCTTCTAGGCCTGGCGCAGCAGCTCGGCTACGCGCAGCGACGCATCTACGAACACCATGCGCGGGTTGGCGTTGCGCTCCACGTGGTAGTGCGCTTCGTTCAGCTCCTGCGTTAGCGGCCCGGCGTTGCGGGGCGTCACGTAGGTGCTGAAGCCTTTGATAAAGCCTTGCTCATTGGTAGGCAGATGGGGCACCAGTTGGGGGTCGAGGCCGAAGAGCAGCACCTTGCGCAGCAGGCCCAGGCCGTACTGCAAAAACTCCTTTTGGTTTTCGCGGCCCAGCTTCTGAAACTCGTCGCTTTTATCAAGCATGTCGGCCACCTTGTTGGCGTAGCAGGTGCGCATCCAGGCCACAAACAGGTCGAAGTAGTTGTGGTCGGTGGCGCCGGCGGCCGAGCTGAGCGAAGCCAGGGCGGTGCCCACGTTGCCTTCGGCCAGCTGGGCCAGCTGCCGGGCTTTTACTTCGGGCACGTGGTGGGTGTCGCGCAGCCAGGCCGTCAGCTCATCTTCCGCCAGGGCGCGCACCACCACGGGCTGCACCCGGCTCACAATCGTCGGCAGCAGCTGCTCGGGCGCGTAGCTGACCAGCAGAAACACCGTGGCGGGCGGCGGCTCCTCCAGTAGCTTGAGCACGGCGTTGGCCGCGGCCGGGTGCATCAGCTCGGGCAGCCAGATAACGACCAGCTTGAACTGGGCCTCGAAGGCTTTCAAACTCACCAGCCTGAGCAGTTGCAGGCTTTCTTCCTTCGAGATGCTGCCCTGCTTGTTGTCGGCCCCGATGTGCTGCATCCAGTCGTTGAGGCCTTGGTAGGGGTTGTCGAGCACGAAGCTGCGCCACTCGGCCGCGAACTTGCTGCTGGTGGCGTCCTTGGGCACGGCCTTGGTGCTGGTGACGGGCAGGATGAAGTTGAGGTCGGGGTGCACGAGCTTGTCGATTTTCTGACAGCTAGGGCAATTTCCGCACGAGTCCTCGGCCTCTGGCGTGCGGGCCTCGCAGTTCAGAAACGTGGCGTAGGCCAGAGCCAGGGCCAGGGCCGCCGAGCCCTCGGCCCCGCGAAACAGCTGGGCATGGGCCACGTGGTTGCGCCGCACACTCTGCACGAGCACCCGCTTCACCTCGCCGTGGCCCGGAATGTCAGAAAAGCGCATGGTTCGTTGTTCGCTGGTCGTTTTTCGTTGTCTGCTGGCGTTCGGTCTGGCGGCAGACTTCTCGCCTATGGCGAGGCGTCTGCCCGCCGGGGCATGGGGCAAGTCTCCCGACTTGCGGCCGCGCAGCGGCCAGCCGGTACCGCGCCGCCTAGGTGTAGCGCGAAGCTTGCGCTTCGCGCATTGTTGCACGGTCCTGTCAGGCGGACATCCTGCGCCGTATTGTTCTGGCAGGTCGCGAAGTAAAACTTCGCGTTACATCTTTGGTCGCTTAATAGCGGCACACGGCGCGGTACCGGCTGGCCGCCTTCGGCGGCCGCAAGTCGGGAGACTTGCCCCATGCCCCGGCGGGCAGACGCGGCAGCTAAGCTGCCTAAGTCTGCCGCCAGACCCATCAACTTACAGCTAAATCCCGGTTTCTGGCGCTGCGGGCGTGGCTCGTTCCCACGCCCGGTCATGGGCGGTGGCCTCGTACACGTGCTGCAGGATGGCCTGCTCGGTGGCATCATAGGCAAGGTTGCGGCGGGCCATGACGCGCTCCGCTACTTCGGCCACTTTGGGCAGCTTGAAGGTCTCGAAACCCGCGGCCCCGCCCCAGCTGAAGCTCGGAATGAACGTGCGCGGGAAGCCTGCCCCGAAGATGTTGGCCGCCACGCCTACCACCGTGCCCGTGTTGAACATCGTGTTGATGCCGCACTTGCTATGGTCGCCCATCATCAGCCCGCAAAATGTCTGGCCGGTGTTCACGAAGCGGCCCGCCGCGTGGCTCCAGATTTTCACCGGGGCGTAATTGTTCTTCAGGTTGGAGGTATTGGTATCGGCGCCCAGGTTGCACCACTCCCCTATCACGGAGTTGCCGAGGTAGCCGTCGTGGCCCTTGTTGCTGTAGCCCAGCAGGATGCTGTTGCCGACCTCGCCGCCCACCTTGCAGTAGGGCCCCACGGTGTTGTCGCCGCGCATTTTGGCGCCGGCATTGATGTGGGCCCCTTCGCCCAGGGCCAGCGGGCCGCTGATGATGGCGCCCTCGTGCACCTGGGAGTTGCGGCCCAGGTAAATGGGGCCGTTTTCAGCGTTCAGGATAGCCGCCCGAATCTTCACGCCCTCCTCAATAAAGATGTTCTCGGGGGCGTACACGATGGTGTGCGCGTCGCCGACGGGCTGGGACTGGCGGCCGCGGGTGAGCAGGTCGAAGTCGCGGCGGATTTCGGCGCCGTTGCGCAAAAACAGGTGCCACACCTCCCGAATCACCGTCACGGGCTCCGCTACCGCGCGGGTGCGCCGAAAGCCGTCCTGAATCAGCTCGGCCACTTTCGACGCATCGGCCAGGTGGGCCGCCACCAGCAGCTCGCCGTCATACAGGGCCTCACCGGGCTGCAAGTCCTGCACCTGGCGGGCCAGCAGGTCGTCGGGGCACACGGCGCCGTTGATGACCAGGGCCGGGCCTTGCGTGTCGCCGGCCGGAAACTTGGCCTGCAAGTAGGCTTCGGTGAGGTAGCCCACGCGCCCGGCGCCCAAGCGGTGCTGCCACTTTTCGGCCAAGGTCAGGATGCCGCAGCGCAGGGCGGCCACGGGACGGGTAAACGTAAACGGCAGCAGCTGCGGCCGGATGGCTGGGTCGTCGAAAAGCAGAATATGCATGGGAGGTTAGCTGCAAGCTTCAGGCTGCAAGCTACAAGCCGCCGGCGAAACCGTCGGGGCCGTTGCGCCTGAGTGCGGAGACAAGCAAAGATGGATTCTACACTAAAAAAGGCTTCCGCTGGCTGAAACCAACGAAAGCCTTCAAAAAAGCTTGCAGCTTGTAGCGTACGGCTTGCAGCTACACAAAAAGCTACTTCTTCTTGTAGCGGTTCATGAACTTCTCTACGCGGCCCGCCGTGTCGATAAACACGTTTTTGCCGGTGTAGAAGGGGTGCGAGGCCGAGCTAACTTCCACCTTAATAACGGGGTAGGTTTTGCCGTCTTCCATCGTGATAGTCTCGTTCGAGTTCATGGTCGAACGGGTGATGAATTTGAAGTCGCTGGAAGTGTCCTGGAACACCACTTCGCGATACTCGGGGTGGATGTCTTTTTTCATGGTCGTAGTGCCGTTTGTACCTGAGTGCCTGCCGATTTTGCGGAAGGGACTACAAAAGTACACGGTAGCTGCGGATTTAAAAAGCCGACGTTTCTTTTTCCGCTGCCCAGGGGCTTCGCTCTTTCCAAACACACGGTTTTCTCTATTTTTGGGCCGCAAGATTCATATTGTTACACCTGTTTGATTCGTTACTGTGCCATGTTTTCGTAGCATGGCATCTGGTTTATGAACAAGAAAACGGTTTTCCGCGGCGCCTTTCTGCTTGGCGCGTTATGGCTGATGGGCGTCGTGACGCTGCCCCAGCCCCAACCGACAGCCAAGGCCTATGCCGCCGCCCGCCGCCAACCTGCCCCGCCCGCTCCGCTTCAACGCGCCTGGAACACGGTGCGCCTGATGCTGCGCTAGCCGCCTGCCGACTTCTGCTCACCTATGCGCCTTTGCTTCGCTACCAACAACCTGCACAAGCTCGCCGAAGTGCGGCCCCTGCTGTCTTCCTCCCTTGAGCTGCTCAGCCTCCAGGACATCGGCTGCCGGGAAGAGCTGCCCGAAACCCAGGACACGCTGGAAGGCAACGCCCGCCAGAAAGCCGAATACGTGTGGGAACACTACCGCGTGGCTTGTTTCGCCGACGATACTGGCCTGGAGGTAGCGGCCCTGTACGGCGCGCCCGGCGTGTACTCGGCCCGCTACGCCGGCCCCCAGCGCTCCGCCCCCGACAACGTGCAAAAGCTGCTACAGGAACTCCAAGGCGCCCCCGACCGCTCGGCGGCGTTTCGTACTGTGGTAGCCTTGGTGGGCCTCACCCCCGAGCCTCAGCTGTTTGCCGGCGCCGTGCCCGGCCTCATCACCGAAGTGCCCCGCGGGCTCGATGGCTTCGGCTACGACCCCGTGTTTCAGCCGAACGAAGGCGACGGCCGCACATTTGCTGAGATGACCCTGGCTGAGAAAAACACGCTTAGCCACCGCGCCCGCGCCGTTGCCGGGCTGGTGAGCTATCTGCAAAAGACGGCGAAGTAAGTTCCCTGCGAAATGGGGCGGTGCCCCGTGCCGCCTATGCAGAAGGCTCCGGCCTCCCCCGCCAGAACGAGCCCCGTTTGCTGTCATTCAAACGGCGCGGACGAGTGCGGGCCAGAGGCCCGCTAACAGGCAGCACGGGACACAGCGCCGCCCCATCAGGAGCCATCAAGAACTTCTCTGTCGGACCATTTTTCCGTGCTGCTCGGGTAGATTATCTATTTTTGCAGGGTTGGCCCCGGCGGTACGGGCCTTTTCTCTGTAGCATGCAACACCCCTTTATTGTTGGTATCACGGGCGGCAGCGCCTCCGGCAAAACCACGTTTCTGCGCCGGCTGCTGGCCTCGTTTGCCGAAGACGAAATCTGCCTGATTTCGCAGGACAACTACTACCACCCGCGTGAGAGCCAGCAAGTTGACGCCCAAGGCGTCACCAACTTCGACCTGCCGTCCAGTATTGATTCCCAGGCCTATGCCGCCGATGTGCTGCGCATTAGCCAGGGCCAGGAGGTGCGCCGCCGCGAATACACCTTCAACAACCCCAACGCTACCCCGAGTGAGCTGGTGTTTCGGCCCGCGCCCATTGTGGTGGTAGAAGGCATCTTCGTGTTTTACTTCGAGGAGGTAGCTCGGCTGCTCGACCTGAAGGTGTACATCGACGCGCGGGAGCACGTGAAGCTACAGCGCCGCATCGTGCGCGACCGGGACGAGCGGGGCTACGACCTGGAAGATGTGCTCTACCGCTACACCCACCACGTGGCGCCCACCTACGAGAAGTACATCAAGCCCTTCAAGCACGACGCCGACCTCATCATCCCCAATAACCGGCACTTCGACCGGGGCCTGGACGTGCTTGTGTCCTTTCTGCGAGGTAAAATCTGAATCGCGGATTACGCGGATTTCTGGATTGCGCGGATTTCGGTGACGAATACGACCGTGTTGCTTAGCCTGCGGCTTTACAAACGACAAGAGCTTGCCCAAGGCAAGCTCTTGTCGTTTGTAAAGCCCATATTGCTTCGTTCTCGTTTGTAAAGCACGTGTTGCCTGGTACGTACTCGTCACCGAAATCCGCGCAATCCAGAAATCCGCGATTCAAACAGTTATATTTGTAGCCCTTGCGTTTGGTCATGGTGTCTGCTTTTTCTTCGGTTGCGGCTTACGTGCGTTTTGCGCTGCTCACGGCTTCGGTGCTGTTTGTGCTGGCGCTGAACCACCAGGCCGTGTCTACGCTGCGGGTGCCGGCTGGCGGCGCGGCGCGGGTGGGCCTGCCACCCAAAGCCGCCGTGGTGAAGCAGAAGGTAACCCTGGAAGCCACCGGCCACTTGCACATGCTGGTGGCGCCGGCCGCCGATGCCTGGCTGCCCTGGCCTGACCCGCTGAGCTGGCGGCCGGCCCTGCGGCGGGCCCTAGCCGTGCCTCGCCTGCGGGCCGGCATCCGGCCGGCCGTCATGTTCTGCGCCCGGCTGTTGGGCGCTTCGGTGTCGCCGCAGGCTCCGTAGCGGCGCGTTATGACTCGTGGCGCTGGTGCTTCAGCGCCGGCTTTTGTAGCCGCCGGGCCCGGAGTGGGCAGCGGCCTTCCGTTTGGCCCGGCTTCCTTTCTGATTTCTTTCCGTTTACTTTTTTCCGATGCGTAATAAAGGACTCATCATTACGCTGACGCTGCTCGTGTCGGCGTTGTGCATCTACTTTCTTTCCCTCACGCTCATCTCGCGCGGCGTCCAAAAAGATGCCGTAACCTATGCCAGCCGCACTGGCCGCCTGGATGAGAAGAAGCGCCAGCACTACCTCGACTCGGTGTGGCGCGCGCCTGTGTTTGGGCCCTTGACCTACAAAGACGTGCGCACCTCGGAGCTGGGCTTGGGCCTGGACCTGAAGGGCGGCATGCACGTGACGCTGGAAGTGTCACCGGTGGAGATTGTGCGCGCCATGAGCGGCAACTCCAAAGACCCAGCCTTCACCCGCGCCCTGGCCAGGGCTCAGGAGCTGCAGAAAACCAACCCTTCGACCCCGTTCACGACGCTGTTTGCGCAGTCGTTCCGCGAGGTGGCGCCCACCGATAAGCTGGCCCGCATCTTCGCCAACACGACCAACAAGAGCCGCGGCATCGACATTAACTCGACCAACGAGAAGGTGATTGGCGAAATCAACCAGGAGGTGGAAGAAGCCATTGACCGGTCGTTTAACATCCTGCGCACCCGCGTAGACAAGTTCGGTACCAGCCAGCCCAACATTCAGCGGGTGAAAGGCACGGGCCGCATCCAGATTGAGCTGCCCGGCGTGGACAACCCCGACCGGGTGCGTAAGCTGCTCCAGGGCCAGGCCAAGCTGGAGTTCTGGGAAGTGTGGCGGGCCGATGAGTTTTCGCCCTACCTGGCCCAGCTCGACCAGGTACTGAGCGCCAAGCAGCAGGCCAGCGCCGCCGTAAAGTCGGCTACTACCGACACCACCGCTACGGCCGCCGCTGCCACCGCCGGCGACTCTACCTCCCTGGCCAGCCAGCTGGCTAAGAAGAAGCCTGCTACAGCGGCCAAAGCCGACTCGGCTGCCCCGCAGAAAAGCGTGCTGGCTGGTCTGTTTACCATGCCCGGTACCCTGGGCACCAACATCCGGGACACGGCCCGCGTGAATGCCGTGCTGCGCAGCCCCGACGTGCGCGCCGTGCTGCCCAGCAACCTTACCTTCATGTGGGGTGTGAAGCCCGACGTTATCGAAGGCCAGGAATACCTACAGCTGTACGCCATCCGGAAGTCGCGCGACGGCGAGGCCCCGATTGGCGGCGAGGTGATCAGTGACGCCCGCGGCGACATTGACCCCACCAACGGCCGGGCCGAGGTGAGCATGCAGATGAACCCCACCGGGGCCCGCAAGTGGCAGCGCCTGACGGCCGCCAACATCGGCCGCCAGGTGGCCATTGTGCTCGACGACTACGTGTACTCGGCGCCGGTGGTGCAGGCCGAAATTGCGGGCGGCAACTCCAGCATCTCGGGCAACTTCCAGATCGAGGAAGCCCAGGACCTGGCCAGCGTGCTGAAAGCCGGTAAGCTGCCCGCTCCTACCCGCATCGTGGAAGAAGCCGTGGTGGGTCCGTCGCTGGGTCAGGAAGCCATCAACCAGGGCCTGTACTCCACGCTGGGCGGGCTGGCCGTTATCATGCTGTTCATGGCCCTGTACTACGGCCGCGCCGGGGTGGTAGCCGATGCGGCCCTGCTGTTCAACCTGTTCCTGATCATGGGGGTACTGGCGCAGTTCTCCTTTGCCCTTACCCTGCCCGGCATTGCCGGCCTGCTGCTGGTTATTGCCGCTTCGGTAGATGCCAACGTGCTCATCTTTGAGCGGATTCGGGAAGAACTGAACCACGGCTTGCAGCTGAAGGACGCCATTGCCAAAGGCTACTCCCGCGCCTTCTCAGCCATCTTCGACTCCAACGTTACCACGCTTATCATTGCCCTGATTCTGGGCTTCTTTGGCACGGGTCCGGTGCAGAACTTCGCCATTACGCTGGGCATCGGCGTGTTTACCTCCTTCCTGTCGGCCGTGTACGTGTCGCGCCTCATTATTGAGTGGCTGGTGAAAGGCAAGGAAACTTCCTCGCTTTCGTTCAGCACGGCCCTCTCGCGCAACCTGTTCAAGGGCCTCAACTTCGACATTGTAGGGAAGCGCAAACTGGCCTACGCCTTCTCGACGGTGATTATCGTCGTGGGTTTCGGGCTGATGTACTTGCAGGGCGGCCCCAACCTGGGCGTAGACTTCCGCGGGGGCCGGGCCTACATCGTGGACTTCAATAAGCCCATGGTGGCCTCCGACGTGCGCGACCTGCTGCACAACCAGTACTTTGCCGGCGCTGGCACCGAAGCCAAAACCTTTGGTAGCCCCAACCGCCTGCGCATCACCACCGGTTACCTGGCCGATGACGAAAGCGTGGAGGCCGACAAGAAAGTGGAAACCGCCCTGCTGACGGGTCTGAAAGCCAAGTACAGCGCCGAAAACCCCGTGGTGCAGAGCACCTCGAAAGTAGGCGCCACCATTGCCGACGACATCAAGAAAACCTCGGTGCTGAGCCTGGGCCTGACCTTGCTGGCCATCTTCGTGTACGTGCTGTTCCGCTTCGAGAAGTGGCAGTACTCAATGGCGGCCGTGGTGTCCTTGTTCCACGACGCTCTTATTCTGATTGCCTCCTTCCCGATTGCGCGGGCCCTGGGCCTGAACTACGAGATGGACCAGGTGTTCGTGGCGGCCGTGCTGACCACCATCGGCTTCTCCATGAACGACACCATCGTTATCTACGACCGAATCAGGGAATATCTGCGCGAAAACAAGCACCTGACCTTTGCGCAGGTGGTAAACCCGGCCCTGAACAGCACCTTCTCCCGGACGATGATTACGTTCACGACGGTGTTTCTGGTGATGCTGGTGCTCTACATCTTCGGGGGCGAAACGCTCCGCTCGTTCTCGTTTGCCATGCTCATCGGTATCATCTTCGGTACCTACTCCTCGCTCTTCATTGCGGCTCCGCTCATTCTGGACACCTACGGCCGCAAGGAGAAGGAGCGCCTGAACACGACCACCGACGTGGATGCACCCAAGCTGAGCACCGCCCAGGTGTAATAAGGTAGTAGGATGTGGGTAGTGGGTAGTTGGACAGGAATTCCTGGTCGAACACCCAGCTGCCTACATCCAACTACCCACATCCTGCTATCAAAAATGCCCGGCCCCGGAAGGTGGTCGGGCTTTTTTATTACTTTTTTGAATGCTTAGGCAACCATTTGCTAGCCTCCTCCGAGTGGACAACTACTAAGACGCTCCGCCGCTGTGGGTACTCCTGAACCAGATTCTGCGCTGCTCCTTGAGCTGCTGGCCGGTTGCCGAGCGGCAGACCGTACCAGCCAGCGGCACTTGTACGTGCGGTATTACCCCTACGCGCTCAGCATCTGCCTGCGCTACCTGCACGAGCGGGATGCTGCTCTGGAAGCCGTAAACGACGGCTTCATGAAGGTTTTCCGGGAGCTGCCCCGCTTCGACGCCGCCCGCTTCCCGGATGTGGCCGGCTCGCTGCGCGGATGGCTGCGGCGCATCATGGTGCGCACGGCCATCGACCAGTTTCGAGCCACGCACCGCCACGCCTTCCACACCGACCTCGACAGCGCCGAAGCTCACCTCGCCGCCGACCCTGGCCTTACCCCCGTGGACCAGTTCTCGTTTGAGGAGCTGCTGCGGCTGATTGGGCAGCTGCCGCCGGCTTACCGGGCGGTGTTCAACCTCTACGCCATCGACGGCTACACCCACGAGGAAATAGCCAAGCAGCTGGGCATTTCGGTGGGTGCCTCCAAGTCCAACTTATTCAAGGCCCGCGCGCAGCTGCGGGCGTTGCTTACTCAGTACCAACACCATGCACACACCGGATATGTCAGATGAAGAGCTGGACCGCCTGTTTCAGCGCGGCGCCGAGGCATATCCCGACGAGATATCCTTGGCCGGCTGGCTGCGCCTGAGCACTCAGCTCGACGAAGCCGCGTATCAACGCCAGCTTCGGCGGCAGGTGTGGCGCCGGGTGGCGGTGTTGTTTTTGCTGGAAATGGGTCTGGTGGGCCTGCTACTGCTGTGGTGGCAGCGCCCAGCCTCCCCGGATGCTCACCTGGCAAGCCGCCCAGCTGTCCGGCCAGCTACTGCCCCAAGCGAGGCTGCTGCCAAGCAATCTGGTGGGCTAACCCGCCGGGCGCGGGTAAGTCAACCAGCACCCCCAAATGCTACCGCGCGGGGGGCGGCCCAGCCGGGCGCAGCAGTCATGGAAGCCCCGGCCCAGGTACCAGCCGGCCAGCCGTCCGCCCCGGCGGCACCTGTAGCCGAGACTTCCTTCCAGACCGCCCCTCGCTCCGGCACCGTGGGCCGGGCGCCGCGGCAGTTGCTGCCAGCGGCTCAGCGGCCGGCGCAGCTCGCAAAAACGCCTGCTCGTATGCGCCCGGCCGCTGCCACCGAGCCTGGTGCTAGCCTGGCCCAAGCTCCAACAGCAGCCCCAACCCCAGCCGAACCCGCAGCAGTAGCTACAGCCCAGCCCACCGCAGCGGCCGCAGCTTCACCTACTCCCACCGCTCCCACCGCCACCCACCCGACTACCGCTGCCGACACCTTGGCCCGCCCCGTACCGACCGATTCTGTGGCCGCCGCGCCCCGCCCCGCCCCGGCCGACTCGATACGGCAGCCAGAAGCTGCGCCCCAGCTGCCCAAGGCTCCGGTATACCGCGTGGGAGTGGCCTTGGTGGGCGGGCCGGAAGCGGCCCAGATACCGGGCGGTCCGGCGGCCCGGCTGGGCGGCACGCTGGGAGTGCAGGTCGATGTTCGCCTGGCGCCTCGCTGGCGGGTGCGTGCAGGAGTGCAGCGCAGCGTGAAGCGCTACGCCGCCCGCCAGCAGGACTACAATCCACCGCCGAATTACTGGACCCAGCGGTATGTCATAGACCAGGTAGATGCTAACTGCCGCATCACAGAAATTCCGCTGGAGCTGCGCTATGATGCCGTAGTTCGGGCCGGCCACACGTGGTACGCCACGGGCGGCGTCACCTCGGTGCTGATGCGTAACGAGCGATACGCCTATCACTACGAAAGGAACGGGCAGTACGTGGTGAGCAGCTGGAGCCTGCCCCGCGGCAGCGAAGCCGCAGCCCGCTTTCTGCGGGTGGGAGCAGGCTACGAGCACCGCCTCAACGGCCGTTGGGGCGTGCAGGCCGAGCCTTTTCTGAACGTACCCTTGGGCGGCGTCGGCTTCGGTAAAGTGCGCTTTACCAGCGGCGGGCTGCTGCTGGGCCTGCGCTACGGGCTGCTGGCACCGCGCCCGGCGCCGCTTGCTACTCCTTAAACGTTTTCCCCGCTTTTCCTGCTGTGCAAAACCCGGCTTCTGGCCGGGACGGGAAACGCTTGCCTTTCTGGAAGCACACCCAACTAGTCCCGGCGCATTCAAACGCCAATCACCAGACACTCTTTTTTTCTCACACTAACTTCTTCAACCCTATGCCGTACTCCTTCGCCATGGGCCCTACGGGCCTGCTCCGCCGTCCACTGGCTTTCCTCTGCCTGCTGCTGGGCCTGCTGGCTGGCTGCAACAACTCAGATTCGGACGACCAACCCGCCCCGCCCGCGCCTACCATTCAACTGGCTACCTCGCCTGCGCTGGGCTCCTTCCTGACCGATAAGGATGGCAACACGCTCTACTACTTTGCCCGCGACGTCGACGGCACCAACGCGTGCAGCGGCGGGTGCGCGGCCGTCTGGCCCGTTTTTTACACCGAAGACATCCGGGTGAGCGGCGACCTGCAAGCCAATGACTTCAAAACCCAGAACACGGCCAGCGGCCAGCCGCAAACCACCTACAAGGGGTGGCCGCTGTACTATTATGCGCCAGCGGTAAACGGCCAGAACGTGCGGGAGCAGCCCGGCCAAACCACCGGCAACGGCATCGGCAACGTGTGGTACGTAATGGAGCCGGCGTTTTCAATCCAGGTTGCCACTAAGAGCGTGGTTGATAAATCGACCGGGCAGGCAGCGGTGCGCAGCTTTCTGGTCGACTCGCAGGGCCGCACGCTGTATACGTTCGGCAAAGACACCCGCAGCCCTTCAACCCAGCCCACCAACTGCACCGGCAACTGCCAAACGGCCTGGCCGACTTTCTACACGGCCAGCCGGGTGTTTCCCTCGGCCCTAACTGCTACCGATTTCGGCACCATTACCCGCACCACTACTACCACCGCTGGCCCCTACGGCGAGGCCACCAATCAGCAGCTCACCTACAAAGGCCGGCCGCTGTACTACTTCGCCGCCGATGCCCTGACCCGCGGCAAGGTGGAAGGCCAGGGTGTAACGACTAGCGAAGGCGACCAGTGGCAGGTAGCCCTACCGTAAGATGCGCCGGCCACACAGCAAAAAAAAGCTCCAGCCGCAGTGCGGCTGGAGCTTCAACGTCTCGGGAGACCCGCTCGATTACTGGAGCACGCCTTCGGCTACCACTTCTTTCACTTCAGGCACCATGCGCTTGAGCAGGTTTTCGATGCCCGACTTCAGTGTAACCGTAGCCGAGGGGCAGCCGGAGCAGGAGCCTTGCAGATTTACGGTCACGATGCCTTCTTTGTAGGAGCGGAAGGTGATGTTACCACCGTCTTGCTCCACGGCCGGGCGCACGTAGTTGTCGAGCAGGTCGATGATTTTCTGGCTGGTTTGCTGATCGGCCTCGGAGGCGTCGCCGGTGGCGGCAGCGGCTTGCTGGGCGGCCCGCTGCTCGGCAGCGGGGTCCACGGTGAAGATGGGGCCGCCAGCTTCCACGTACGACTTCAGGAAGGTGCGCAGCTCCGGAATCAGCTGGGCCCACTGGTGGTCGGTGGTTTTGGTGATAGTGACGAAGTTCTGGGCGATGAACACCCGGCCCACGTAATCGAAATTGAACAACTCCTGGGCCAGTGGCGAGTTGGCCGCGGCTTCCAGATTAGGATAGTCCACGCTCACCCCGTCGCTCAGCAGCTGGGTGTTCAGCACAAACTTCATGGACTCAGGATTGGGCGAAGCCTCGGCGTAAATGGAAACGGGCGTATTCATGGGATATAGGGTCTGAAAAACAAGAAGGAAGCCACGCAGTCAGCAATTCTTCGGCGGCTCAGTGATGATAAACCACAAACCAGCCAGGAAGTTGCAACCAGCTCTGCAAAGGTACACGACGGCCAGTTATCGGAAGGCCATGCTCCCGATGTAGACCCAGCGCTATTCGGCAATCAGTATAAAGCCCAATACCAAATTTTGTATTCTCGCTGCTCACTCAGCCCTGCCCGGTAACTGCTCGGCCAGGGCCGCGTACCACTGGCTGACGCCCTTTTATCTATCTTTCTTCATGTTCAGCCGCCTCACTACCGCCCTGTTTCGCCCCATTGATATTGCCTGGCTGGTGGTGTTTCGGGTGGGGGCCGGGTGGCTGTTGGCCCTGGAAATGGCGGGCAGCCTGGCCCTGGGCTACTGGCGCGAGTATACCGAGCCCAAACTGCACTTCTCTTACCTGCTGACCAGTTGGCTACCGGCTTGGCCGCCCGCCGTGATGCTGGGCCTGCACGTGGGCGCCGTGGTGGCGGGGGTAGCGGTGGCGGCGGGCTGGCGCTACCGCCCGGCGGCCGTGGTGCTCTGCGTGTGCTACACTCTGCTATTCCTGGCCGAGGAAACCCGCTTTATCAACCATTTTTACCTGTACTGCCTCGTGGCAGGGTGGCTGGCGCTGCTGCCGGCCCACCGCGCCGCCTCCGCCGACGTGCGCGCCGGCCGCGTGCTGCCCGCCGCTACCGTGCCCGCCTGGACGCGCTTGGTGTTGCTGTTCCAGCTAAGTGTGGTGTACTTCTACGCCGGCCTGGCCAAGCTGAACCCCGACTGGCTGCTGGCGCATCCGCTGAGCGTGTGGCTGGCGCCCAAGGCCAGCTACCCGGTGGTGGGCGGCGTGCTGGGCCAGCCCTGGCTGCCCTGGTTGATGAGTTACGCTGGCCTGGCCTTCGACCTGCTGGTGGTGCCGGGGCTGCTGTGGCGCCGCAGTCGGCCCTGGGTGTTTGGGGTAGCCGCTTTCTTTCACTTGTCCAATGTGGTCATCTTCGGGCTGGGCACGTTTCCGTGGTTTTCGCTGCTGATGACGGCTTGCATATTTTTTCGGCCCGACTGGCCCCGCCGCACGCCGGTCCTGGGGCGGTGGCTGGCCCAGCGAGTGCCGGCCACAGAGGCCAAGTCAACTTTCCGGGTTCCGAGCCGCGGCCAAGTGCGGGTCTTGGTAACGAGCTTGGGCCTCTACGCCGTGGTGCAGTTGCTGGTGCCTCTGCGCCACTTCCTGTACCCCGGCGACGTGCACTGGACCGAGGAAGGCCACCACTTTGCCTGGCACATGATGCTGCGGGCCAAGCAAGGAACCATCAGCTTCCGGGTGGTGCTGCCCGACGGCCGCACCGAAGTAGTACACCCCGACGCCTACCTCACTCGCCGGCAGTGCCACAAGCTCGCCGCCCAGCCCGACCTCATCCTGCAATTCGCCCATTTCCTCGCCGCCGAGTACGCCCGGCAGGGTCGCGGCCACGTGCAGGTTTTCGCCGACTCCTGGCTGACCATGAACCGCCGCCCACCCCGCCCCCTCGTCCGCTCCGACGTGGACCTGGCCGCCCAACCCCGCACCTTTGCCCTCTATCCCTGGATAGCCCCAGCTCCGCCGATGGAATAGATTCAAATGTGGGGAATATGAGAAATGTGGGAGAATGTGGAAATGAACGAAAAGCCCCAGCGGAGCGACACTTGACGTCTGCGGACGGCTGTGTCGCCTCGCTGAGGCTTTGTACACGGAATGGACACCAGTTTCTACCGCTAGGCCGCCCTGCTAGGCCTCATCGTTCATTTTCACATTCCTCCTCATTTCTCCACATTTCTCACATTAAACTTTATTTCCCCTCGCCCGCAGTAGCATGTCGGCTAGTACTAGGCTGGTCATGGCGTCGACAATGGGGACGGCACGGGGCAGCACGCAGGGGTCGTGGCGGCCGCGGCCGGCCAGGGTGATTTCCTCGCCCTGGTCGTTGATAGTGGTTTGGGGCTGGAGGATGGTGGCCACGGGCTTGAAGGCCACGCGGAAGTAAATGTCCTGGCCGTTGCTGATGCCGCCCTGGATGCCGCCGGAATGATTGGTGCGGGTGCGTACTTGGCCCTGCTCATCCGTGTAGAAGGCGTCGTTGTGCTCGGAGCCGAAAAGCAGCGTGCCCGCAAAGCCCGAGCCGTACTCGAAACCCTTCACGGCATTGATGCTCAGCATGGCGCGACCCAGCCCGGCGTGCAGCTTATCGAACACCGGCTCGCCCAGGCCGGCGGGTACACCCCGCACCACACCCGTCACAAGTCCTCCCACGGTATCATGCCGGTCGCGGGTCTGGCGGATAAGGTCGGCCATGCGGGTGGCGGTTTCCGGGTGAGGGCAGCGCACCGGGTTGCTGTCGATGAGGCTGAGGTCGAGTTGCTCGTAGCCCACCGGTACCGCTACCGCGCCCACCTGCGACACGTAGCTGCTGACCTGGATACCGTGCTGGCTGAGCAGTTGCTGGGCCACGGCGCCGGCGGCCACGCGGGCAGCGGTTTCGCGGGCCGAGGAGCGGCCCCCGCCTCGGTAGTCGCGGCGGCCGTACTTCTGGTCGTAGGTGTAGTCGGCGTGGGAGGGGCGGTAGGCGTGCTCGATGTGGGAGTAGTCGTGGCTGTGCTGGTCACGGTTGCGGATGTAGAGGCTGATGGGCGTGCCGGTGGTCTGCCCCTGAAAGATGCCCGACTGAATTTCCACCCGGTCTTCTTCCTGCCGCGGCGTGGTTAGGTCACTCTGCCCCGGCCGGCGCCGGTCCAGCGCTGCCTGTAGCACGGCTTCGTCCACCACCAGTCCGGCCGGACACCCATCAATTACCACCCCAATCCCCGGCCCGTGCGACTCGCCAAATGTAGTAATGCGAAACAAGGTGCCGAAAGTATTCATGTGGTGAGGTGGCTTGTGGTGAGTGGTAAAGGTAAGGAGGTGATGGGGTGAAGAGGTGATGGGGTGAAGAGGTGATGGGGTGAAGAGGTGATGGGGTGAAGAGGTGATGGGGTGAAGAGGTGATGGGGTGAAGAGGTGATGGGGTGAAGAGGTGGAACGTCATGCTGAGCCCCGCGAAGCATCTCTACCTCTGGCTAACTTCTTGACGCCTGTTCAACGAAGCGGGCGAGATGCTTCGCGGGGCTCAGCATGACAGTTGCCGTCAGCAACGAAGCGGTAGAGATGCTTCGACTACGCCTCCGGCTGCGCTCAGCATGACCTTCTTTTCCACTCACCACCTCACTACTCACCACCTCATTATCCATCCCCTCACCGCTGCCCGCGCCACCAGCCGATGCCGGCTACAACCAGTAGGGCCAGCAGTAACAGATTGGCATATCGGCGCACTGACTGGTAGACATTGATGGGCTGGGGCGTGGCGTCGGCGCGGGCCAAGGCTTCGCGGTAGAACGGGTCGGTGGAACGGGCGCGCAGGGCGGTTTCGGCGCGGGCCGGGCCGCGCACAATGGGGTGCAGCGAGGAGCGCAGCGTGTCGTAGCGGGCCGTAGCGGGGTTGAACACCACCAGCTGAAACAGGCTGTCGAGGGGTACTGCGCCGGGGCGGCGGGCCACCAGCCGGAAGCGGAAGCTCTTACGGCCGCCTACGCGGCCAGCTTGGCGGGTCAGGCGCTGCTCCACTTCCGGGCCGTAGAGCTCCAGGTAACGCGGCGGCACGGGAGCTGGCAGGTTTAGGGCGGCCAAGTTGCCTTCGCCCTCTACCACAAACGTGTAGGCAAAGGCCCGGCCTGTGCGGAAAGTTGTCCGGTCAATGGCTTCGCGCAACTGGTAGGAGCCCACCGGCACCTGGTCGCGCAAAGGGTGACGTGGCAGGGGCAGCACCGGCACCGTGCGGGCCTGGGAGCGGTAAGTTTTGTAGCCTTCCAGGCGGTTGTCGAGGTCGGGGTCGGACTTCTTGGCCAGCCGGTACTTCAGCATCCGCAGCTCCACGGCCGGAAACACCAGCGGCTGGGTGTTCAGCGGGTACAGCTCGGCCTGCCACAGTCGGTAGCGCAAAAACGGCTTGCCGCCCACCGTTACGTTTTCGGGGGTCACCTCTTGGTCATCGAAGCTTTCTTCCCACACGGTGCGCTGCCGCAGCTGCCGGATGATGCCGGGCAGCTGGCCCGCAAAATTGTGGAAGTTGAGCACGGCTTGGTCCTGGGGCGTGAGGTAGAAGTACAGGGCCACGTGCAAGCCCTGCCCCACGTACACGCGGGGCCGGTCGGCTTGCACGGCCAAAAAAGCGTCGTCGTGAGGCTCCAGGTACTCCTGGGGCTTCTGCTTGCCAAAAAGCTGGTCAAGCGACCCAATACCCTGCAACGGCCCACTGCCTGCTGGGGGCGCGGGGGCTGTAGCCACTCCTTCCGGCCCCACCTTCAACGTAGCGCCCTCCGAGCGGATAGTCAGGCCATTCACGGTCATGGTGAAAGGCTTGAGCACGTACTCGCCCTCGGCGTAGGCGGCGTAGCGCTGGGTAATGGTCAGCTCGGTAGACGTTTGGCCTGCTACGATGCGTGTAGTAGTGGTGCTGGACTTGCCGCTGCGCTTGAATCCTTCAATGTCGGGGAAGGCGGAATAGCGCTCCAGCGGCGCGCCCCGCAGCCGAAAGCTGATGGTAAAGTATTCGTTGACTGGAAAAGCGGTTTTGCCCAGCACGAGGTCGGCCTCCGGGGCCGATGCTGGTGGGGCAGCCTGCTGAGCCACGCCCGACAGCCCTACTAGCAGGCCAATAAAAAAAAGCAGAAAAAAGCGCATGAACAGTAGCTAGCAAGCTTGAAGCTTAAAAGTACATAAAAACACCGCCTGCGTTGTCGGAAAGGCATTTCTTCTGGAAAGACAAGGTTCTAAACTGAGTGCAATAAGATGGTTTTCCGGTGCTGACTTTGTAGTCGAGTTACAAAATTTTGTTCTAGGTGAATCTGGCTGTCTAGATAGCTCCGTATCTTCCCGCAACATAGCCTACTCCCCTTTTCTGCCAGTTTCTCGCAAAAACCGCCGCTTTGGTGGGTGGCTGATTATTGCCTTTATTTTTCACCATTCTCACCCCTTCTCCCATGTCCAACATCCCGCAACGCGGTGGCGACGACGCGGAATTCGCTAAACCGTTGTACACGCCCATCAAGCGTCGTTCCTTCTTCATGTACGCTGGTGCCACGGCCGGTGCCACGGCCCTGCTGCTATCTGGCTGCGACGATGACGAAGAAACCGTTACCAACAACAATTCTACCGTAAGCCTGGGTTCAGGCGACGTGGGCGTGCTGAACTACGCCTATGCCCTGGAGCAGCTGGAAGCCGCTTTCTACAAGCAAGTGGTAGCCACGCCTTACACCGGCATCACCACCGACGAGCGCATGGCCCTCACCGCCATTGCCCAGCACGAGGCCATTCACCGCGACTTCTTTAAGGCTGCCATTACACAAGCTGCGCCCAACCAGATTATCCCGGGTCTGAATCCTGATTTCAGCAAGGTGAATTTCTCGGACCGCAACTCGGTGCTCACCACGGCCCGCACGTTCGAGGACTTAGGCGTAGCTGCCTACAACGGTGCTGGTGCGCTCATCAAGACCGATGCTTACCTGCTGATTGCCGGCAAAATTGTGTCGGTAGAAGCCCGCCACGCTGCCTACATCCGGGACCTGATTACGCCCGGCAGCTTCTCCGCTTCCGACGTGGTAAACGCCCAGGGCCTCGACCAAGCGCTGACGGTATCGCAGGTGCTGACCGCCGCTCAGCCGTTCATCAAAGAAAAGATCAACGGCGACAACGTAGGCAAATAATCATCCTTCTCCTCTTTTGATTTTCCCGTACTATGAACCTGTTTAAGATAATTTCCGAGCTGGAGAAGGCTGATCCTGAAATCATGGACCGCCTCACCCACCGCCGCAGCGCCCTCACTGCCCTCGGCGACTTGAGCAAGAAAATGGCCCTGGCCGCCGCGCCCATTGCCATTGGCTCGGCTTTCAACAAAGCCATGGGCCAGAACACGCTGACCTCGGTGAATGCCGTGCTCAACTACGCCCTGCTGCTGGAGCGCCTGGAGTACAGCTTCTACGACCAGGCCCTGAAAGCCGCCACCCTCACCGTGCCCCTGACCGGTGCCGCCCGCACCGCCATTGAAACCATCCGGGCCCACGAGCTGGCCCACGTAAACCTGCTGGAAACCGCCTTGGGTAATGCCAAAGACCCGGCCCCGGCCAACGGTTTTGACTTCGGCTCGGCCTTCTCTACCTACAGCACCTTCCTGACGTTTGCTCAGGCGTTTGAGGACACCGGTGTGCGGGCCTATAAAGGCCAGGCTACGGTTATTAAGGGCGCCGGCAACCCCAACAACGTACTGCAAACGGCCCTGCAAATTCACTCGGTAGAAGCTCGCCACGCTGCCCACATTCGCTACATGCGCCGCGGTGCTACGGCCGGCAACCAGACTGGCATCATGCCGTGGGTTGTGAATGCCGATGCCAACGGCGCTCCGGCCCCCGTGTACGGCGCCGGCAACCCGGTAAACCTGTTCCCCGCCGAAGACAACCTGGCTCAGGGCGGTATTGCCAACCTGACTACTGCCCTTGGCACGACCTACACGGCCGCCGACGTTAGCGCCGCCTTCGATGAAGGCCTCGACAGCACCACCGTTACCAACATTGCCCGCTCGGTGGTGAAGTTCTAAGCTTCCTTTTTCATAGAAGTATCTAAAAGCGCCTTCCGTTTTGCGGAAGGCGCTTTTCTTTTTGCAACCTCCGGCCCGGCTCCAGCATCCCACTAGAACACGTTACCTTTGTTTGCATCAGCGTGGGAGCCGGTTGCTCCGCGGGCTGATATTGTGTTTGCTTATGTCCTTCTCTTCTTTTCTGGGGCGCCCGGTGCGCCGCCGTTTTTTTCTGCGCGTAGCCGGTGCCACCGCTGCTTCGTCGGCCCTGGTGCTGGCAGGCTGCGACGATGATGATACGCCCGAACAACCCACCACGGCCGGCACGGGCACCTTGGTGTTTGGCCGGGGCAACTTGGGGCTGTTGAACTACGCCTACCTGCTGGAGCAGCTGGAAGCTGCCTTCTACCAGGCCGTCGTCACCACGTTTCCCGCCGACTTTACCGCCGCCGACCGGGCTCTGTTCGTGGATTTGCGCGACCATGAGGTAATTCACCGCGAAACCTTTAAGTATACGCTGGGCTCCAATGCCTACGACGCCAATTTCACCGAGCCGCTGGCCTTTGATTTCTCCTCGTTCACGCTGACCACCCGCGCCGGCGTGCTGGCCGCCGCCCGCACGCTCGAAGACCTGGGCGTGGCCGCCTACAACGGGGCCGGCAAGCTGTTTGACCTAACCGCAGAAGGCACTGGCTACCTGCGCCTGGCCGGCAAAATAGCTTCCGTAGAAGCTCGGCACGCGGCCGTGGTGCGGGAGCTGCTGGAACCCGGCTCCTTCGCCGGCACCGACGTGGTAGGCAGCACCGGCCTCGACACCGCCCTCACCCCGGTGCAGGTGCTGGAGGCCGTGAGCAAGTATGTTAAGATAACGCTGGTAGGTACCAATCTGCCCACGCTGTAGGCGCATTTCTAGCGCATTTTCGTTTTTCGCTATGGATTTTCTGAAGCTGCTGAGCCACCTGGCCAGCGCCGACACGCCGACGCCGGCCGCGGCCGACACCCGCCGCCGCGCCCTGAGCCGCCTGGCCCAGACTAGCGCCGCGGCTTTGCCCGCTGCTCTCAGCCTGGCCCTTGCCCCGCCGGCCCAGGCCCGTCCCACTGCCAGCACCTACGACGCCCTGCGCCTGGCCCTGACGCTGGAATACTTGGAAAACGAGTTCTATACCCGCGCCCTAGCTAAGCCTACTTCCTTTTTCGGCTCGGCGGCCACCAGAGCGGCCATCCAGACCATCCAGAGCCACGAGCAGCAACACGTGGCTTTGCTGGAAGGCGTGCTGCGCAGCTCCGGCGGCACCGTGCCCACCAAGCCCAACTTCGACTTTACGGGTAGCAAAAACGGCACCCAGGCGGCCTCGTTCCCGGATGTATTCGACAACTTCGACACGTTTTTGCAGGTAGCGCAGCTACTCGAAGACGCGGGCGTGCGGGCCTATAAAGGCCAGGTGGAGTTTCTGCAAGCCGATAATTTCCTGCTCGAAACCGCCCTGCGCGCCCATTCCACCGAAGCCCGGCACGCCGCCCACATCCGGACGCTACGCCGCCAGCGCGGGGCCCAGGTAAAAAGCTGGAGCAGCCCCACCGACGCTCCGGTGGGCCCGGCGGCCGTGGCCGCCCAGGTGTATGCCAACGAGCAAACCACCACCCAGCTGCTGCCCGGCCCGCGCCTGGTGCCCTTCCGCGAATCGCTGCCCATCAACGTAGCCACTCCCCCACTGCCCCTCGACGCCATTCTGGCCAAAGTAGCCGAGGCCTTCGACGAGCCGCTGGACGGGCCCTCCGCAGAAGCCATTGTTGGGCTGTTCGCGTATTAAGTTTCAACTCCCTGACTGCGTTACCGATACAAAAGGAACGACTTTCGTCGTTCCTTTTGTGCTTTCAGGTGCTGTTGGGAACTGC
The DNA here is from genome assembly GCF_025979885.1 of Hymenobacter sp. YIM 151500-1. Lineage (NCBI taxonomy): Bacteria > Pseudomonadati > Bacteroidota > Cytophagia > Cytophagales > Hymenobacteraceae > Hymenobacter > Hymenobacter weizhouensis. Next base: position 4,504,233 of record NZ_CP110139.1, on the reverse strand, counting down.
TAACAACCGTTTGGTTGTATATATCGAACAAAAGTTTGTATCTTCAAACAAAAGCGTGCTGACCCCGGTCTTATACCGCAAGCCTTTTTTTGACTTGTCCGTATAAGCTCTCGTTTCTGACTTCCGCCCTACTGTTGCCCTTTACCAAACATCTCAAAAAGCCATGCTTGAGTACGCAAAAACCATTCTGCTCAAAGTGAGCTTCGACAAGATTCTCTTTGAAAAAGAACTGCGCAAGGCCCTGCGTATGCTGGTCCCGGCCGAGCTGTCTGAGCTGAAAGTGTGGTGCTACCAGCAGTTCTCGAAGCTCTACCGCCGCATCCTGAATCGGGTATTTGCGCAGCCCGTGGTAGCGTAGCTTCCAACCTATCTTCTTTTCAGACCCCGGAGCCGGGCGCCGCTTGTCACTTACGACAAGCTCGCGCCCGGCTCCGGCGCTTCTACTAATCACAGATTGTGCAGATTAAATGGATTGCACAGATTTCCTTTGCTTGTCTCTAATGATTCCAACTGCTGAGTAGCCTACATTCGCGGCTCATCGGTAGCTGAGTCGCTGGCGGTGGTAGCCGGGGCAGCTTCTTCGCCCAGCACAAACCGAATGTTGCGCTGCAAACCTGCGTAGCCCGTGCGCTTCACCGCCGACTGCCGGAACAGCTCCGAAAACAGCTCGTGCGTGATTTCGCGCCAGTCGCCGGGCGTTAGGTCTTTGAGGCTGGGGTGCGGGTTGAACTGGGGCTCCTGGTGGGGCCGGGCAAACCGGTTCCAGGGGCACACATCCTGGCAGATGTCGCAGCCGAACACCCAATTGCCGAACTGGCCCTGCACCTGGGTCGGAATCTGGTCTTTCAGCTCAATGGTGAAGTAGCTGATGCACTTGGAGCCATCCACCACGTAGGGCTCGGTAATGGCCTGGGTGGGGCAGGCATCCAGGCACTTGCGGCAGGTGCCGCAGTAGTCTTTGATGGGGCCGTCGTAGTCCAGCTCCACGTCCACAATCAGCTCGGCAATGAAGTAGAACGAGCCCACGCCGGGCGTAATCAGGTTGGAATTCTTGCCCACCCAGCCCAAACCGCTTTTCTTGGCCCAGGCCTTGTCGAGCACCGGCGCCGAGTCGACGAAGCACCGGCCACCTATTTCGCCAATTTCCTGCTGCATGTCCTGAAGCAGGGTCTTGAGTTTGTCTTTGATGACAAAGTGGTAGTCGCGGCCGTAGGCGTACTTGCTGATGCGCAGCGTGTCGTCGGGCTGCTGGGTTTCCTCGGGCGGGTAGTAGTTGAGCAGCAGGGAAATGACGGATTTGGCCCCGTCGACGAGCAGGCGCGGGTCGAGGCGCTTGTCAAAGTGGTTTTCCATGTAGCGCATCTGTCCGTGCATCTGGCGGCTCAGCCAGTTTTCGAGGCGCGGCGCTTCCTCTTCCAGAAACTCGGCCCTACTAATGCCGCAGTACATAAAGCCCAGCTCCGCCGCCCGGCGTTTGATGAAAGCGGTATAGTGGGCGGTGGGAAGCATTACGAAGCAGCCCCAGGGTATGGCAGCACATTCAATTCTGGAATAAACTGAAAATCACGCTGATTTTTGGTGAGCAGGGGCGCGCGATGCACAAGGGCAGTTGCCGCAATCAAGGCATCCGGAAGCAACAACCCACTGCTGAGGTAGAAGCGCGTTACTAAGTCATTTGCCACCAGAGAAATCTGCTCGTCTATCTGCACAACGCGAAAGGGCCGCAATAGCTTCTCAGTGCGTTGCTGATATTCACGGCTTTGGCTTCCTACGATAAGCTCCATCCGGGTCACTACACTAACAGCCGGCACACTCAGTCGCTGTACGATGGCTATCTGCTCGGCGGCCTGTTGAATCCCGCGCTGCCAATCAATCAACACATCCGAATCCACCAGCAAAAACGGGCTTATTTCACTTCCCATTGCTCGCGCCGCAGTTTCCGAATATACTCCACACTGTCGCGCATATCGTCGCGGTTTGCGTACATGCCAAAGAATTCCGGATCAGTAAGCGGGATTATTTCTTCTTGAGTAGGTGGCGTTGATTGGGCATAACGCCATTTTAGTTGAACTAGAAAACGTTCCAGTTCCCTAAGCGCATCAGCGGGCAGGCTGTTGATTTCTTTAACTAATTGCTGCGTTTCCATACTAGAAAGATACGGCTGAAAACTAGAAACGCACCGCTGCGGGCGGTGCGTTCCACTAGTAGTAAAGCAGGCTTGTAAAGCTTAGCTGAACAGCTCCCCCGTGGTGCTCCCCGAGTTGCCGCGCAGGTGCTGGGGCATGGGGCGGCCCAGGTGTTCGTAGGCCGCTTCGGTAGCCTCACGGCCGCGGCTGGTGCGCTTGATGTAGCCTTCCTGAATAAGGAAGGGCTCGTACACTTCCTCGATGGTTTCGGCTTCCTCGCCGCAGGCCGTGGCAATGGTGGTGATGCCCACGGGGCCACCCTTGAACTTGTCGATGATGGTGGTGAGGATGCGCTTGTCCATATCGTCGAGGCCGCGGGCGTCCACGTCGAGAGCGGCCAGAGCAAACTGGGCAATATCAACGGTAATGGTGCCGGTACCTTTAATCTGGGCGAAGTCGCGGGTGCGGCGCAGCAGGTTGTTGGCAATGCGGGGCGTACCACGCGAGCGGCGGGCAATTTCAAAGGCCGCGTCCTCGTGAATGGGCGTGCCCAGAATTTCGGCCGAGCGTTGCACGATGGTGGTTAGCAGCTTGGAGTCGTAGTACTCCAGGCGGGAGCTGATGCCGAAGCGGGCCCGCAGCGGCGAGGTGAGCATGCCGGAGCGCGTGGTGGCCCCAATCAGCGTAAACGGCGACAACGAAATCTGCACCGAGCGGGCATTGGGGCCCGAGTCGAGCATGATGTCGATGCGGTAGTCCTCCATGGCTGAGTACAGGTACTCCTCCACCACCGGGTTCAGACGATGGATTTCGTCGATGAACAGCACATCGTGCGGCTCCAGGTTGGTGAGCAGGCCAGCCAGGTCGGAAGGCTTGTCGAGCACCGGGCCGGAGGTCATCTTGATACCGGCTTCCAGCTCGTTGGCAATAATGTGGGACAGGGTGGTTTTGCCCAGGCCGGGCGGCCCGTGCAGGAGCACGTGGTCGAGGGCGTCGCCGCGGCGCTTGGCAGCTGCCACAAACACCTTCAGGTTTTCTACTACCTTATCCTGGCCGGTGAAATCGTCGAAGGAAAGGGGGCGCAGGGCCTTGTCAATGTCTTTGTCGGTGGCGTCGTAGTGCTCGGTGCCACCCGTTAGAAGCGGTTCGCGCATAAGCTCAAAATAGGGTTCAGCGTGTCGAAAGGTAACATGCTGAGCAGTGCCTTGGTGCCCTTTTTAGCAAAAAATATTGCCGCAAGTCTATCTTACTAAATTTAGTAGCAAGTCTACTCGTTACCGGCCTGCCCTTGCTGCTGCCGTTGTACCTTACGGGCCGTTTACTATACGCTTGCATGGCTGCTGACTCCTGGCTTACCTCTCTTCCCGCCGATTTCTACGACCAGCTGGCTCACAGCTTGAGCCTGCACGGCATGGCCGTGGCCGAGCTGCTGAGCCGTCCGCCCGACGAACTACTGCAGCAACTTACTCACCTCACGGGCCTTACCCTGAGCAGTGTGCAGCGCCTCAACAGCATCAGCAGCCACGAGGAGCTACTGGCCGTGCTGGGCACCGAGCCGCTGGCCCTCTATCATGTGCTGCTGTTGGGCCGCCTGACACTAGGCACCACGCTGGCCAAGCCCGTGCTGGCCTACGTGCAGCAGCAGATGCACATCAGCGCCGAGCAAGTAGCCAGCCTGACAGCGTATTGTACTGAGCTGAGCGGCGCCTTCCTGACTACGCTGGAAGACTACGTGCCTCCACCGGCCGGCAGCGTTTCCCTGGGTCTGCACCGCCTGCGGGTAGAAGAGGCATTTGCCCGGTTCTTGCCGGGACAACTCCCGGCGGCGCCGGCCGCTACAGTGCGCCTCACCGAACCCCAGCTGCACATGCTGCGTCTGGCACTGCTGCTGGTGCACAGCCTGCCCCCAGTTGCGAGCCATCCGTTTCTGCAAGCCGTAGCCCAACTACCCCAGCTCCGACCCGCCGCCCTGGAACTCCTAATTGAGCGGTTCGGCCACGCCCAGGCGCAGGAGCCTTTGCCGCTCACCATGCCGCAGCTGGTGCAGCTTTACCAGGCCATGCAGGTATGCGGCATGGTGTTCGTGTCGGATGTGATGGGCCGCCTGGGGCTGGAAGAGGCCTTTCCGACTTTGCCGGCCGCTGAAGCGGCAGCTACGGAAGCTGCTTCCGGCAGCCAGCGCCAAGCCGTGGGCGAAATGGTCAGTGGCTTTACCCGCTGGGTGCAGCACACCTTCCCCGACGCTCCCGAAATTCAGCAGGCCCGCGCCGAGGTATTGCGCCTGGCCGATGCGTTGTAGCGGCTGTTATTCCTCGCTGTGCTCGGCATGACGGCTACTTCTCTAGCAGCACTTCGATTTCCAGGTGCAGCCACTCGTCTTCCCAGGCTTTGTGAGTGAGGCGGGCCGTGAGCGGGTAGCCAGCGTCCAGCAGGCGGGCAATGGTTTCGTTGCGGCCCTCGGGCAGGTAGCCCAGCCAGAAAGAATCGGTGCCGGTGGTCAGCACGCGCACGGCCCAGTCGTCGTAGGCGCTGTCGGCTTCGCGCTGCAAGGCCAGGGGTTGGCCCACGGCCAGGCGGGGCTCGTAGGCCCGCAGCCCCTCCCGGTGAGACGTGCCGGCCACAAGGCATTCGAGCAGAACGAGTGGAGAAGATGCGGGAGCGGTGCCGGGCATACGACAGGATGGGTATGGGTGAGGCTGCAAAATAACGGCCCTGGAGCCAGCCTGCCGCATCAGACCAGAAAGTTTAGGCGCCTTGCAACCTCTCGGCAGCGGTGTGGCTCTTGTAGTTGATGGCCGTGGGTACCTGTACGTGAGGTTATCGGTATAACTGCTGTTTATTTCTACGTGATGCTATGTGTGTGGCGCGCTGCCCTTCTACCGCCGGGGCAGCGCGCCACTATAGTTTCAGGCCACCCAGACGATTTGCAGTTTGGTCCCGCTAAGCGGCGGTGGACTACTCAGCACCTGCGGTTTGCCAGGTTTGGGCTTATTACTGAAAATGAAACCGAAGTCGTTCAGGAAGTCGCCTGAACGTCCTGCTGAGCCTGTCGAAGCATCTCTACCGCGGGCTAACTACTGATGCTTGCCTAACGAAGCAGCAGAATTGCTTCGGCTCAGCTCACCATAACAGGTAAAAGGTGCCGTGGGTAATTTCTGAACGGCTTTGCCACCCAGCCAGCTACCTGCGCCACCCAACCTCCCCTGTCGGCAGCCGTACCTTTGCCCCACAATGTACAGCAAAACCGAAGCCTCCCAGCTCCGCCAGGCGTTCTGGACCACGTTTGGCCAGTATATGCAGCCGGTGCCCTCTGCCGAAGGTGGACCCGCTAACTGGATCAACTACAAAACCGGCCTCAAGCACGTGTACTTCCGGATGCAGGCCGACGGCCGCCACGCCACCATCGGTATCGAGCTGACTCATCCGGATGCGGGCCTGCGGGAACTGTTCTTTGAGCAGTTTCGGGAGCTAAAGCCCATGCTGGAAGAAGCCACCGGCGAGGCCTGGACCTGGAAGCCTGATGCCCTCGACGCCAACAGCCAGCCGCTCAGCCGCATCTACCAGGAGCTGCGCCCCGTCAACCTGTTCAGCCGCGACGACTGGCCCCGGCTGATTTCCTTCTTCAAGCCCCGCATCATGGCCCTGGACAAGTTCTGGAGCAGCGCCCAGTATGCGTTTGATGAGCTGCGGTAAACCAGCTCTGTAGCTGGTACTACTTTTATCATCCTATTTGAATACATTTAGAAGCGGCCGGACAACGGCTGTACATTTGTTTCAAGGGCTCTATTTTCTTTTTTCCTCCTTTATCTACTTCCACTAATGAAAATTCGGACGTTTTTGCTGGCATTGCTGCTGAGCCCTGGTGTTATTACTTCCGCTACTGCCGCAGCCCAGCCTGTTGCGCCTGCTGTTGCCGTGGCTCCTAACGGTTACATGATGATTATTTCCCGCGTGTCGCTGGGTTTTAATGCGCAAGCCAGCATCGTTATTGTGTCGCCGGATGGTAAGGAGCAGGTTAGAGAAATTGACTTTAGCCGTTTCAGCGCCAAGCAAATGGCCGCAAACATGACCGAAGTGCACAAAGCCGCTATGGCGGCCGTTAACCAGCTCACTGCCGATGGCTGGCGCCTGGTCAGCGTTGCGCCAAGCGACGTAATCAGCGGCGGCAATACTGTTTTCAGCCAGACGATTTACTACCTGGAGAAGAAGTAGGCCGCTAGTTGCTGGCAGCTGAAAAGCAGCCTCAATAGAAACGCCCCGCTGCCTTTTACCAGAGAGGCGACGGGGCGTTTTTGCGGCTGCGCTGGAAGCATTAGTACCGGCAGCTCTGCAAGTAGTACCAGCGCAAATCGACTTTGACAACCTAGCTGAGAAGCCGCCGCAGCCGCTGCAGCACCGCTTACAGAGTTAGCCGGCGGCGTGCACATCATTCAGCCAGTTAATCAAGTTCTGTAACTTTAATATCTCGCCTGGTTGCCTCCCCCTGCGCACCTGCGTCAGGGTTATTCACCTTTAACATTGCTTTAACTCCCAGTAGCAGTAAACCTGCCACCAGCCACATTGGTGGCAGGAATAATATCCACAAGGTGCATAGGCCGCCGTCACAACTGGTTCTGTAAAAATCAGGAATGACCAGGTATCCACTGATGACACAAAGCAGCAACCATAGTAAACTGAGTCGGAAACCAAGTTTATATAGCAGGAAGCCCACAAGTAATATAAACAAAGACACATATTCCATACTCGCAATTTATATGATAGCTGAAGACTTTAACCGATAATTTAAAAAAACAGCCCCTTCTGAATAGAAGGAGCTGTTTTTGTAGACAAAGCACACGCTAAAGCGTGTGCTACATTATTTAAACGCCTGGATGCCGGTGATATCGGCGCCGGTGATGAGCAGGTGGATGTCGTGGGTGCCTTCGTAGGTGACGACGGACTCTAGGTTCATCATGTGGCGCATGATGGGGTACTCGCCGGTGATGCCCATGCCGCCGTGGATCTGGCGGGCTTCGCGGGCTATGTCGAGGGCAATTTCTACGGAGTTGCGCTTGGCCATCGAGATTTGGGCACTGGTGGCCTTGCCTTCGTTTTTGAGCGTGCCCAGGCGCCACACCAACAGCTGGGCTTTGGTGATTTCGGTAATCATTTCGGCCAGCTTGCGCTGCTGAAGTTGGAAGGAGGCAATGGGCTTGCCAAACTGCTCCCGCTGCAACGAGTACTTCAGGGCCGACTCGTAGCAGTCGATGGCGGCGCCCAGGGCACCCCAGGCAATGCCGTAGCGGGCCGAGTCGAGGCAGCTTAGGGGGCCTTTGAGGCCTTCCACATTGGGCAGAATGTTCTCCTTGGGCACGCGCACGTTGTCGAACACCAGCTCGCCGGTGGTGGAGGCGCGCAGGCTCCACTTGTTGTGAATTTCGGGGGTGGTGAAGCCTTCCATGCCGCGCTCCACGATGACGCCCCGGATACGGCCATTGTCGTCCTTGGCCCACACCACGGCCACCTGGCACTCGGGCGAGTTAGAAATCCAGAGCTTGGCGCCGTTCAGCAGGTAATAGTCGCCTTTGTCCTCGATGCGGGTCACCATGCCGCCAGGATTGGAGCCGTGGTCGGGCTCGGTGAGGCCGAAGCAGCCCAGCCACTCGCCGGAGGCCAGCTTGGGCAGGAATTTGCGGCGCTGCTCTTTGGAGCCGTACTGGTAAATCGGGAACATCACCAGGGAGCCCTGCACCGAGGCCGTGGAGCGCATACCGGAGTCGCCGCGCTCAATTTCCTGCATGATGAGGCCGTAACTGATGTAGTCGAGCCCGCCGCCGCCGTATTCGGTGGGGATGGTGGGGCCAAACGCGCCGACTTCGCCAAACTTGCGCACGATGTCCGAAGGGAAATAGGCATCCTGAGCCCACTTCTCAATGCTAGGCGAGATTTCGCGCTTCACAAAGTCGCGGATGCTCTGGCGGATGAGCTTGTGCTCCTCGGTGAGCAGCCCGTCGAGGTCGTAGTAATCGGTGAAGCCGGCGGCATTCAGGGAGCCTTTGTTGCGCTGCACCTGGGCCTTGGTGGAAAGAACGTCAGCTTGGGAAGACATGGGAAGTTGGGTGGGGTTGACCGGTCAAAGATAGAGGTTTCGCTACGGACAACCGGCCGCTCCCCCGGCGGGTTCCAGACGCAAAAAACCCTGACCAGTTAGAGAGCCAGTCAGGGTTTTCGGAAAGGACGACGGGGCGGAGAATGCCACTAAACCACCCCAAGCCTCGTCCTCAGTAACGACCAAAAGGCAGATTTTTGGTCGGGGAGAGTCGCGCAGTAGGCTTGGCAAAGCACGTGCCGGAAAGAGGGCGTTGTCTGGCGCGAGGTTAGCGCAGCGTACCTCGTGCCCAGTATGCCGGGAGGCTACGCCTCCCCCGCTAGAACGACCTACGCATGCTCCTGGTGGCCCGGTCCCGGCTTGCCGCTGGCGCGGCAGTGGAGGCGCAGCCTCCACTTCATGCTCAGGCACGAGGTACGCTGCGCTAACCTCGCGCCAGACAACGCTAGCAGTAGCATTAGAGCTTCAACCCGACCGACACCAGGAAGTTACGGGTGGCCTGCGGGTAGTAGTAGTTGTAGCTCAGGCGCCGGCCGGCGGTGTCAAAATTGCCGAAGGTGTAGCCATTCGACTCGTATTCCTGGTTCAGCAGGTTGTTCATCAGCAAACCCAGCTCGATTTCCTGGAGCCAGCTGGGGCGCAGGGTGTAGCGCAAGCGCAGGTCCAGGACCTGGTAGGCGGGCAGGCTCCGCTCGGCGCTGGCGGAGTTGTCGAGAAACTGGCGGCTGACGGTTTTCAGCAGCAGGGCCGTGCGCAGGCCCTTCAGCGGCTGGGCCTCCACGGTGCTGGCCGACACCACGGACGGCGAGAAGGAAATGGTGGCGTTGCGGTATTCCAGCTCCCGCTGGCCTACCAGGTCGTAGTCGTCGTTGTAGATGTAGACTACCTCGCGGAAGTTTCGCAGCTGGTTGCGGCTCAGGGTCAGGGTGCTGCTCACGCTCAGCCAGTCGGCCCAGCCGGCCGCGGCGGTTAGCTCCAGGCCGGTGCGGTAGCTGCTCGGGATGTTGGTGCGCAGCGGGGTGCCCACGTCGTTGAGCTGGCCGGTGGCCACGAGCTGGTTGCGGTAGTTCATGTAGAAGTAGTTGGCCTCCAGGCGCAGGCTCGTGTTCTGGCCCAGCAGCGTGGTGCCGGTTTGCTGGAGGCGGTAGCCAGCTTCCAGGTCGTGGAGGCGCTCGGCGCGGGGCCGGTCGGTGGCGGGGCGGTCGGTGAAGTCGGCGCGCACGGGCTCCCGCTGGCCCACGGCAAAGCTGGCGTAAAGCTGCTGGCCCTCGGCCAGGGCGAAGGTGGCACCGGCTTTGGGGTTGAAGAAGGTGTAGCGGGCCCGCGTGGTTACGTCGCGCTGGTCGTCGTCGAGGCCGTTAATGGTGTAGCGAATGGTGCGCACCTGCGCGTCGCCGAACAGGCCCAGGCGCCCGGTGGCCTGCCAGGTGGCGCGGGCGTAGGCGTTGAAGTCGGTTTTCTCGGCGTCGTTAAAGTAGTAGCGGTGGCGAATGAAGCCGTTGGAAGCATAGCGGGCCCAGATGACTTCGCCGAAATGGTCGCCGAGGTAGCGGTTCCAGGCCCCGCCCAGGGTGGCTTGCAGCCGCTCGTGCTGGCGGGGCTGGTAGTTCAGGGCAAAGGTGCCGCCGAAGAAGTAGTTGTCCAGCCACTTGCGCCGCACCAGGTCGGTACGCCGGATGGTAGTATCGCCGAGCGCCACGTTTTGAAGGCCGTAATCGGCCAGCTTGTCAGCGGCCCGAAACTCCTCGTAGTAGCCAAACCCGCGGGTCAGGTGCAGGGCCGAGGCCAGGTTCCAGTCGGGGCCCAGGCCCTGGGTGAGGTGGAGCTGGTAGTGGTTCTGCTGGTAGTTGTCGGTCTGGTTGTCGTAGGTGAATTCGTTGTAGCGGCGGTTGGTTTGAAGCGAATCCTGGGGCACGCCGTTCCAGGCCTGGTAGGTTTTCTCGCGGCCCGAGAAGGTGATGAACTTGAGCAAGGTGTTCTTCTGCTGATATCCCGCCGCCAGATAATACGACTTCAAATCCGACGAAGCCCGGTCGATGTACCCATCGGACGCAATCCGCGACAACCGCCCATCCACCGAAAACCGGCCGCCCAGCAGCCCGGTCCCGAACTGCACGTTGTTGCGCCAGGTGTTGAAGGAGCCGTAGGTGTTCTGCGTCTCGGCGTAGGCTTCGCGGCGGGTTTCCAGGGTGCTCAGGTTGAGCGAAGCCCCAAAAGCCGCTCCGCCATTTTGGCTGGTGCCTACGCCGCGCTGCACTTGCAGGCTGGTGGTGCTGGAGGCCAAATCGGGCAGGTTCACGAAGAAAGCTCCGTGGCTTTCGGCATCGTTTAGGGGCACGCCATTGATGGTGACGTTGATGCCGGCAATGTCGGTGCCGCGGATGCGCAGGCCGGTGTAGCCGATGCCCGCCCCGGCGTCGGAGCTGGTCACCACGGAGGGCGTCTGGTCGAGCAGGTAGGGAATGTCCTGGCCGAAGTTGCGCTTGGCCAGGTCCTCCTTGCTCAGGTTGGCGTAGGCCGTGGCCGTCCGCTCGTTGGCCCGCGAGGCCGTAACGAGAGCTTCGCCGGTCAGCACGCTGGCTTCCTGTAAGGTCAGGGCCAGCTCCTGAGCCGTGGGCTGGCCTTGCACCAGTCGCACCAAAGGCTCGTAGCCCACAAACGTGACGCGCAACACGTGGGAGCCGGCCGGCACGGCGGGCAGGGCAAACGAGCCGTCGGGAGCAGTAGCGGTGGCCGTGCTGCCGTCGAGCAGCACGGTGGCGCCGGGCAGGGGCGCGCCGCTACGGGCGTCGCGCAGGGTGCCGGACACGGGCCCTTGCGCCCACGCCGCCAGCGGCAGCACCAAGAGCGCCGCGCCGGTAAACAATACCTGTTTCAAGCAGAAAAATGGAAAAGGTGGAACGGACCCGGCGCCAGGGGTCGGCGCCACGGGTGTTTCGTTCGCGGATCGTTTGTTCCCTTCGCCGGCATTACCCGGATCAGGTTCAATGGGTATGATCTCAGCCCCGGCAGCCACTCCCGGCCCAGGGCACCCCTAAACTTCTGGGCGCGAAGGTACGCGGCCCGGTCCAGATTTTCCAGCATGAGGCCTCCGAAGCTGTGCTGTGGCCCACCAGACCGATGTCATTCCGGCCGCAGGAAGGATTCAAGGTAGTTCTTGATGATGAACTCAGCCTCCTCCCTGCGGCCGGAGTGACAGAAGTACGCAGCCGTTTACGGAAGCCGGAACACAACGGGAGCTACCAGTTCGGCCAAACCCTCCTGCCGGAGCAGCTTTACTTTCGGCTGACAATCATGTACCTTAGGCAACAGCCAGCTGACGCCCGAAACCCTGGTCGAGCAAACAACTCCAGTCACCGGCTCGTTTTGCTTTTACCGCCTGCTGGCTTGTTTTTCCATTGTATCCAAGCTCATTCTGCTGCCATGACCAGCCTTGTATACTTACTTGTGGTGCTTGCCTTGGTCACGCTGCTGCTAGTGCTGCCGCGCCGGCGGTTTCGGCATCCCCCCGCCCCCGACAACGACGACGACGGTGGCGAACCGCTCGACGACGGCCTTCCCGACTTGGACCTCCCTCCCGGCATCTCCCGCCCCATCAACGATTGGGAGCCCGACTACAACCGCCCACGAGTGGAAGTGTAGCGGTTAGAGGCGAGATATGAGAGGTGAGAAGTGAGAGGTGAGAAGTGAGAGGTGAGAGGTGAGAAGTGAGAGGTGAGAAGTGAGACAATAGACCGGCAGCCCCAGCGGGGCGACATGTCGGTAGCCCGTCGAAGTCGTGAGAACAACAGAGCCCCAGTGGGGCGACACCATCATCTGCAAACGATAGGTGCCGCCCCGCTGGGGCTTTGCATCATCTTCACCCGCTGATTTCTACCGACATGTCGCCCCGCTGGGGCTGCCGTTCTATTGTCTCACCTCTCACTTCTCACTTCTCATATCTCGCCTCTAACCGCTACACCAACTCCCGCGCCATGCGGATGTAGGGGATGGTGCCGCGGTAGAAGCGGTTGCCTTCGGGCTCCAGGCCGAAGGCGCGGTAGAAGGCTTCATTCACGGCGCGGGCGTCGCACCAGATGCGCCGGACGCCTTTTTCGCGGGCAAAGGCCAGCACGTGCCGGAACAGTTGGGAGCCGATGCCCTGGCCCTGGCAGTCGGGGCGGGTGGCAAACTTGCGGAAGCGGGCCACGTTGCCGTCAATAAACAGGGAAATTACCGACACCAGCTTGGCGTTGCGGAAGGCCCCGAAGTGGTAGCCTTGCTCGTCGGAATTCAGCCGGACGTACTCAATCGACTCCTGCGGCCACAGCACTTGGTGGCGGAGCGGGTAGGTGTCGGCGGCGCTGATGGGGCGGATCAGGATGGGCGAGGTAGTAGAGGAGGTCATCGGACCGCAAAATTAAGCAACGGTGACGCTATACGAAGAAATAAACTGGCCAGATGGCCTTAGCGTGAGAATACCTTCTTTGTCGGCCAGCTCGCCGGAGCCGCTCACGGCGCTGGCAATGCCGTGCCAGGGCTCGATGCACACAAACGGCGCCCCAGAACCCTTGGTCCAGAGGCCCAGGTAGGGAAACCCATCGAAGCGCACCCGCACCGACCGGCCCGAGCGGCGGCTGCGCAGGGTAATGTGCGTGAAGTCGAAGTGCTTAAATACCAGCGCATCCTGCGCAAACAGCTCATACGTGAGCGGCAGCGCGGTTTGCTCACGCAGCACCGGCTCGGTGCGGCCCGTTAGCAGTCCGCCTTCCAGCAGGTGGCGCTCTAGGGATACAGGGTGGTCGAACTCGAACAGGTAGTCCTCGAACGTTTCGCCCGGCAGCAGGGGGCAGCGGAAAGCCGGGTGGGCGCCGATGCTGAACAGTAGCTCCTCGGCGCCAGTGTTTTGCACTTCCCAGCCGATGGTGAGCTGATGGCCGGCTAGGCGGTAGCTGATCAGCAGCCGAAACCCGAACGGAAATACGGCCCGCGTCAGCTCGTCGTCGCGCAGCTCCAGCACCAGCTCGGCAGCCGTTTGGCGCACCAACTGAAACTCCCGGTCGCGGGCAAAGCCGTGCTGACCGAGGCTGTACGTCTGGCCCTGATGCGTGTACTGGTCCTGGGGCAGGCGCCCCACGATGGGGAACAGCACCGGGGCGTGGCGGGCCCACACGGCCGGGTCGGCCGACCAGATGTACTCCAGGCCGCCATCCAGGTCTTTGCGAATGAAGCTGCTCAGCTCGGCGCCATGAGAATTCACCGCCACGCGGCATTCTTCGTTTTCTAAGGTGTAGGTCATGGGTGGATTTAGGAGAGAAAGTGATGAGGTAACAGGTGACAGGTAACAAGTGACAGAGGACAAGTAGCCCGTCATGCTGAGCTTGTCGAAGCATCTCTCCTGCTTCGTCTGCACATGATGAGAGTTACCCTCGGTAGAGATGCTTCGACAAGCTCAGCATGACCAACGTGCTACCTGTTACGTGTCACTTGTCACCTGTCACCTCACCATCCCATCACCCCTTCCACCGCTGCCACGGCCTGGGCCAGGCGCTGGGCGGGTGGGCCGCTGATTTCGGCCACGGGGCCGCCCAACTCGTGCAGGCGCTGCTGGTAGAGGCGGAAGAAGTAGTCGCGCTGGTGGGGATGTTCGCGCAGAGGGTCGGGCTCCCAGGGCACATCTACGTGCAGCAGCAGGGTCAGGTCGTAGCGGTGCTCCTGCACGTGCCGGGCAATCCAGGCGGGACACTCTCCGAAAGCGTGCTCGGCCCAGATTTGTATCACCAGCAAATCGGTATCGAAAAAGACGACCGGCCGGCCCCGGTGGCGGGCTTCCTGCTCGGCGGCGGCTTCGTGGCGGAGCTGGCCGCGGGCAATTTCCTCCAGGTCGGGCAGGGTGTAGCGGGGGCCGCGCTCCTCCAGGTACTGGCGGGCATACTCCGGGGCCCAGGCGGTGCGGTAGTGCGCGGCCAGCCGGCGGCTCAGCGTGGACTTGCCCGTGGATTCGGGGCCGGTGAGGGCTACGCGCAGCATCAGGCAGCCTGCGGATGATTGATGGTCTGCTCCTGCTGCCGGCGCAGCAGCTGGCGCCACTCGTAGTAGCCGTAGGCCGCCAGCCCCAGGTACACGGCGTACAGGCCACTGGTCAGGTACAGCTCCCGGTGCCAGTACATGCCCACGTAGGCCACATCCACGGCCAGCCACAGCAGCCAGTTTTCCAGCTTCTTGCGGGCCAGCAGCACCTGCGCCACGATGCTGACGGCCGTAGTGGTGGTGTCCCAGTACGGCAGGGCGGCATCGGTGTAAGTTTGAAACAGGAAACCGGCTCCCAGGGCGTACACCGCGCCCAAGACTCCCAGCCCCAACCACTCCCGCCGCCCGGTGCGCGACACGGGCAGCTCCGGCCGCTGAGCGCCGCCGTGCAGCCACTGGTACCAGCCGTACAGGCTCAGGCCGATGAAAACGAACTGCAAGCCCACGTCGGAATACAGGCGGGCCCGCCCGAAGATGAATACGTAAAGCCCGCAGCTGACCAAAGCCACCGGGAAGTTCCAGACGGAGTTGCGGGCCGCCAGCCACACGCAGGCTATGCCCGTCAGCACGCCGGCGGCTTCTACGGGGTCAGTGGCCCGGATGGCCGTCCAGAGGTCAGGAAACGTCATGAAGTAAACACAGGCCGTTGAAGCCGCGCCGAAGGTAGCAAGCCCCGGTTATTTTTGCGGCTTCTTCTAGCTTCATCCGCCTCAGCCCATGCTCCCCGAACTCACCCCCGAAGAACTGCACGCCCGCTTGCAGCGCGGCGACGACCTTCAGCTCATTGACGTGCGCCAGCCCGAGGAGTTTGACTACTGCCGCATCGAGGGTAGCCAGCTGATTCCGTTGGGCGATTTGCCCGGCCGCGCCGAGGAAATCGACCCCGACCGGCCCGCGGTGCTCATCTGCCACCACGGGGTGCGCTCCATGCAGGCCCTAGGGTATTTGCAGCACCGGCTAGGGCTGGAGAACCTGCTGAACCTTCGCGGCGGCATCCACGCCTGGAGCCTGCGCGTGGATCCGTCGGTGGCGGTGTATTAGATTTTTTTCTCGCAGAGGTGCGCCGAGGGATGCGCAGAGGGTAGCAGAGAAACGACCTCCTTTTACCTCTGCGCATCCCTCGGCGCACCTCTGCGAGAAACTCAACTCCACAAGAAATGCTCCTTCCCAACCTCCCCATCCAGGAAGCCCTGCCGCAGCTGCTGGCTACGCTGGTAACCCACAGCACCGCCGTGCTGGAGGCCCCGCCCGGCGCCGGCAAAACCACGGTGGTGCCGCTGGCCCTGCTCGAAGCGCCCTGGCGGCAGGACGGCCGCATCCTGGTGCTGGAGCCGCGGCGGCTGGCGGCAAGGGCGGCGGCTACCCGCATGGCCCAGCTGCTCGGCGAGCCGGTGGGCCAGACCGTCGGGTACCGGATGCGCCTGGAAAGCAAGGTGTCGGCCAAGACGCGAATTGAGGTGGTGACCGAGGTGATTCTGACCCGGCAGCTTCAGGACGACCCGGCCCTGGAAGGCGTGGCGGCGGTGCTGTTCGACGAGTTTCACGAGCGGAGCCTGCAAGCCGACCTCGGCCTGGCCCTGGCCCTGGACGCGCAAAACGTGCTGCGGCCCGATTTGCGCCTGCTCGTCATGTCGGCTACGCTGGACGCCGACCGGCTGGGCGCTTGGCTAGGGGCGCCGGTGGTGCGCAGCCAGGGCCGTATGTTTCCGGTGGAGACGCACTACCTCAGCCCCCAACGGGCCGCCGCGGCTTCGCGCCGGCCCCACGAAAAGCTCCAGGACCTCACGCCCGTCATCATCCGCGAAGCCCTGGCCCAGCACCCCGCCGGCGACGTGCTGGTGTTTCTGCCCGGCCTGGCCGACCAGCGCCGCGTGGCCGAGCGGTTGTCTACCTTGCCCGATACCATCGACGTACACGTGCTGCACGGGGAGCTGCCCGCCGAGCAGCAGGATGCGGCCCTGCGCCCGGCCCCGACCGGCCGCCGCAAGGTGGTGCTGGCTACCAGCATTGCCGAAACCAGTCTTACCATTGAAGGGGTGCGCATGGTGGTGGATGGGGGCTACGCGCGGGTGCCGCGGTTCGAGCCGCGCACCGGCCTCACTACCCTGGGCACCGAGCCCGTAAGCCAGGCCGCCGCCGACCAGCGCCGGGGCCGGGCCGGCCGCCTGGGGCCGGGCGTCTGCTACCGCCTCTGGACCGAAGCCGAGCACCACGACCTGCCCGCTCACTTGGCCCCCGAAATTCTTACCGCCGACCTCAGCCCGCTGGCCCTGGAGCTGGCTTTGTGGGGCACCCAGGACGCCAATTCTTTGCGCTGGCTCGATGCCCCGCCCGCCCCCGCCCTGGCTCAGGCCCGCGACCTGCTGGTACGCCTCGAGGCCCTTACGCCCACTGGCCAGCCCACCGCCCACGGCCGCGCCCTGGCCGGCTTGGGCCTGGCTCCGCGCCTGGCGCACCTGGTGGTGCGGGGCCGCGAAATCGGGCAGGGCGCTACGGCCTGCGCCCTGGCGGCCCTGCTCACGGAGCGCGACATTCTGCGCCCCGCCGACGGCTCCTTCGGTCCGCCCGACCTGCGCCTGCGCCTCGAAGCCCTGGCCTCGGGCCGTGCCCCGCTGCCCGGCCTCGTGCCCGATGCGGCCGGGGTGCGGCGGGTGCGCGAAGCCGCCGCCGTGCTGCGCAGTCGGGCCGGCGTGGCGGGCGGCACCCTCGAGCCCGACGTGGCCGGCCTGCTGGCGGCCCTGGCCTACCCCGACCGCCTGGCCCAGCGCGAAACGCCCGAGCGGGTGCGCCTGGTGAGTGGGCAGCGGGCCACGCTGCCGGCCGAGTTTTTCAGCCAACAGGACATGTTTTTCGCCGTGGCGGCACTCGACGGCCTAGCCGCCCAGCCCCGTGCCGGCCTGGCCGCGCCCCTGAGCCGGGCAGAGCTGGAAGAGCATTTTGCCGGGCAAATCGAGGGCCGCGACGAGGTGCGTTGGGACGAAGCCGCCGGCCGCGTCACGGCCCGGCGCCTGCGCCGCCTGGGTGCCCTGTTGCTGGCCGACACGGCCCTCCCCTCCCCCGACGCCGACGCCGTAACGGCCGCCTTGCTCGACGCCATCCGGGCGGCAGGCATCGGGCGGCTGCCCTGGAGCGAGGCCGCCACGCAGCTGCGGCAGCGGCTGGCGTTTCTGCACTACACTTTTCCTGAAGCTGACACTTGGCCCGACGTGTCGGATGAGGCCTTGCTGGCGGCGCTGCCGGAGTGGCTGGCGCCGCACCTGGGCGGCGTCCGGTCGTGGACGGAACTGGGGCGGGTGGACCTGGGCGAGGCGCTGCTGGGGCTGCTGCCCGGCGGCTGGGCCCAGCGTCAGGAGCTGGACCGACTAGCACCTTCCCACCTCGAAGTGCCCACCGGCTCCCGCATCCGCCTCGACTACCAGGACCCGGCCGCGCCCGTGCTGGCCGTGCGCCTGCAAGAGGTGTTCGGCCTGCTCGATACGCCCACCGTGGCCGGCGGCCGGGTGCCGCTCACCCTGCACCTGTTGTCGCCGGGCTACCGGCCGGCCCAGGTCACGCGCGACCTGCGTAGCTTCTGGACCAGCAGCTACTTCGCCGTGCGCAAAGACCTGCGCGGCCGCTACCCCAAGCACCACTGGCCCGAAAACCCTTTGGAAGCCCAGCCCATCCGCGGCACGAAGAAGCAAAATGGGCTTTGAATGTGGGGAATGTGGCGGAATGTGAGAAATGTGAAAAATGAATGAAAATAGACCGTCATGCTGAGCTTGCCGAAGCATCTCTCCCGCTTTGTTGCGGATGGTTGCTTCGTCCTCACGATTAAGATTAGCCAACGGTAGAGATGCTTCTACTTCGCCTTCGGCTGCGCTCAGCATGACGGTCTGTTCTTCTCTTCACTCATTCACTCATCTACTCAGTCACTCATTTAGATTAGTGGGCGTGTAGTGGCGGTGCAGCCAGCGGCTGAGGCCGCCGAGGCCGGGAAACAGTACCCGTTCGGTGATATTGGCCTGATCGAGCTTGTCGCGCACCTCCCACTTCAGGCCGGCCGGCAGGACGATGCGGAAGAACAGCTCGGGGTGGGCTTGCAGCCAGGAATGCAGATGAGCCTGGGCCGTATTCATCAAGGAAAACAGGGCATACTGATGCACGATGCGGGCATCCAGGGAAGGCGGCTCCAGAAACAGCAGAAACGCTTGGTCTTGCAGGTCTTCCAGGTCGCGCAGGGTGGGGCACAGCGGCTCCAGCAGCTCCGGGGTAAACACGTTGGAGCCCTCCCGGCGCAGGGCGTCGCGCAGGCGCGGCGGCAACGATTCGGCGGCTTTTACATAGTCAATGGCCCAGATAACGCCGTCCTGGTCGTAGGCGTCGAGGTCGTCGGTGGCGAAGTGCAGGGCCACGTAGGGCGAGTAGGTCCAGTCGAGCAGGCGGGTGGGCAGGCCGTGGTG
Organism: Hymenobacter sp. YIM 151500-1; assembly: GCF_025979885.1. NCBI lineage: Bacteria > Pseudomonadati > Bacteroidota > Cytophagia > Cytophagales > Hymenobacteraceae > Hymenobacter > Hymenobacter weizhouensis. Next base: position 4,485,568 of record NZ_CP110139.1, on the reverse strand, counting down.
CTGGGCCAGGGCCAGCCAGTTCCACACCGACGTGCCCGGCTGCGAAAAGTCGCGGCCGTACTTGCGGAAGTTGCGCAGCAGGTGGTTTTCCAGGGTGTGGTACTCGCCGCCCAGGCGCTGGAGGCTGGTGGTCAGCGACCAGTCTTTGGAGCGCAGGCCCCGGTACACAAACGGCGAGCGAAACCGCCCAATATGCGCGTCCCACGTGTCGCGAAACAAGGCTTCCTGAAGCTCAGCCCAGGAAGAAATTACGAGGTCGTTGGTAGGAAGAGGCACGGAAGCGGGGATTAGGGGCAGCCTACAGAGCTGGCGGTCAAGACACGAGGCGTTTTCGGCCAAAAGTTATGGCAAATAGCAGGCGTCTCCCAACCAGACAGGAGTATGACTTTAAGCAAACTTTTTTCGAGTTTTGTACAGCAGGTCTGCTCTTATACAACTAGCAAGCGCAATCTTTGGCTTATCGCCGCTCATTCACTTTCCTCTGCTTCTACTATGCAAAAGACGCTTACCGTACTGGCACTAGGCTGCCTGGCCGCCACTTCCGCATCTGCCCAGGAAGCCTCCAAATGGCAGTTCTACTTTGAGGCCGGCCCCAAAATCAGCCAGTTTCGCACCCAGGCCTCCAGCAGTTCCTACAGCCCGCAGGGTAATCCCTCTCTTTTTTCGGCCGACGAACGGAAAGTGAAGGTGCGCGACACATTTTCGGGTTACCTACAGGTGAAGACCTTTACGCCCTTGTCGGAACGCGTGCTGCTCTCGGGCACGGCAGGGCTAGACATGCAGCATCTGAATTACAGAACTGGCTACACCCAACGAGTGATTAACAGCACCATTACGGCCTACGATAATGAGCACATCAGCCGCCTGCTGACTCGCGCCCGCGTCGACTGGGGCCTGTATTACCGGGTTAAGCTAGGGCAATCGGGCCAGTTGATGCCCGGCGTAGCGGTAGGCCAAATGATTAATCTTAGCCGCGACGGGTACAGCTATACCTATTTGCAGCCGGGCATTTACTTCACCACCGACCGGCTGCTGCTTTCCGTTACTGCTTCCGACACGCCTTACAACGTGCTTATTCCGGGGGCGTCGCGCTTCGAGGGCCTGCTGAACGGCCCTTACACCTACGAGGCGGAGTACCGCATCCGGGAGCTTCAGCTGGGCATCGGGGCCCGGTTCTAGCTGGCTCGTTTGCGTCCGGCATACGCATAAAAGAGCCCCGCAGCTGCGCGCTGCGGGGCTCTTTTTATGGGTTTTGGACAGGCTACTCGCCGGCCGGAAAGTCGGCCGAGTCGCCCAGGTCGGCCGCGCGGGCCAGCTCGTCGAGCAGGGCGGTGAACTTCTCACGGGCGCCTTTCACGGCGGCTTTGCCCAGGGGCAGGTGCAGGGGCGGATTTTCCTGGCGCACCACGTCAAACATGATGCGGGCGGCGCGCTGCGGGTCGCCGGGCTGCTTGCCGCTGTAGCCCTGAATGCCGCGCAGGTTTTCGCCCACGGTAGCGCGGTAGTCCTCAATCTGCGTGTCGACGTAGCTGGCCGAGCGCCCGGCCCAGTCGGTACGGAAGCCGCTGGGCTCGATGTTGGTGACCTTGATGCCCAGCGGCCCTACCTGCTGGGCCAAACTCTCGCCGATGGCTTCGAGGGCAAACTTGCTGGCGTTGTAGATGCCCACGCCCGGAAACGTTTTGAGCCCGCCAATGCTGGTAATGTTGAGCACGTGCCCGCTGCGGCGCTGGCGCAGGTGGGGCAGCACGGCCCGCAGCACGTGCAGGGGCCCAAATACATTCACGTCGAACTGGCGCTGCACCTCGGCGGCCGGCACCTCCTCGATGCTGCCCAGGGAGCCGTAGCCCGCGTTGTTCACGATAACGTCGAGGTGGCCCAGGGCTTCAATGGCCTGCTGCACAGCCCGCTGTACCTGCTGCTCATCGGTCACGTCGCAGACCACACCCACGCCCTGGCCGTTGGCTTGCTGCGTGAATTCGTCGGCTTGGTGTTGCTGGCGGAAAGTGGCGGCCACTTTGTCGCCGTGCTCCAGGCAGTAGGCGGCCAGCTCCTTGCCAAAGCCGGTGCTGACGCCCGTAATAAACCAGTGTTTGGGGGTGGAAGTCGCCATAGAAATCAGAAGATGAAAGAATCTATCCACAAAGGTGGATAGCTCTGTCTAACTCCAAAAACCAGCCGGGTGTTTTCCATCGGCCGGCAACTTCTCGGCGGAATTATCTTTTTGTGGCTTTTGCTTGCCCATCAGCAGAGTAAGGCTGGAAACCCGATTATTCGCCGTACTTTTGCCCGGCAATAAGAACCACCTAACCTTCTTGTTGCCATGGCCGACCACGCTGCCAAAATTGCCTTTGAGGCGCTTACCTACGACGACGTTCTGCTGGTGCCGGGGTACTCCGAAACCCTGCCCCGCGACGCCGACCCCAGCTCTCAGCTTACCCGCAACATCCGGCTACAGCTCCCCTTCGTGTCGGCGGCCATGGACACCGTGACCGAGGCCGAAATGGCCATTGCCATGGCCCAGGAAGGCGGCATCGGCATCATCCACAAGAACATGAGCATCCGGGCCCAGGCCGCTCTGGTACGGCGCGTCAAACGCTCGGAAAGCGGCATGATCCTCGACCCGTTTACGTTGGAAGAAACCGCCACCCTGCAAGACGCCAAGAAGCTGATGCGGGACAATAAGATTGGCGGCATTCCGATTGTGGACGGCCAGCGCCGCCTCAAAGGCATCCTCACCAACCGCGACCTGCGCTTCGAGAAGGACCTGACCCGCCCGGTGGCCGAGGTGATGACCCGCGACCAGCTTGTGACGGCCCAGGCGGGCACCGAGCTGGCCCACGCCGAGGACATTTTGCAGGAATCGAAGGTGGAGAAGCTGCCGGTGGTGGACCCGGACGGCCGGCTGGTGGGGCTGATTACCTACAAAGACATCCGGAAGCGCCGCCGCACCCCCAATGCCTGCAAAGACGAGTTTGGCCGCCTGCGCGTGGGCGCGGCCGTGGGCGTCACCCCCGACCTGCTCGACCGGATTGCGGCCCTGGTGGAGGCTGGCGTGGATGTGGTGAGCGTGGACACCGCCCACGGTCACAGCAAAGGCGTGCTCGACGCCGTGCGCAGCATCAAGCAGCAGTTTCCGAAGCTGGAAGTTATTGCCGGCAACGTGGCCACCGCCGAAGGGGCCCGCGCCCTGGCCGACGCCGGCGCCGACGCCGTGAAGGTGGGCGTGGGGCCGGGCTGCTTTGCAGCTGGCACGCGCGTGCTCATGGCCAATGGTACCTACCAGAATATTGAGCTGGTACAGCCCGGCGACCGGGTTATCAACATGCACGGGCAGCCTGTAACGGTGCTGAAAGCTTGGTGCACCGGTGTGCGGGACGTAATGGCCGTGCGCCACGTCCACAGCCTGGAAGAGACGATTGTCACACCCGACCACCAGTTCTGGGTGGGCGACCTGAGCACGGTCAATGCCGAGGCGGTGGCCTCCAAAGGCTACGCCGCTATTCTGCAAAAGCCGACCCGCTTTGGCGAAAGCAAGCTGCGCTGGAAGGAAGTAGCCGAAGCCGGCAGGGACACCTTTTTGCTGCCCCGCCAAATAGCTTTTGAGTGGCCTGAGCACTTCACCGACCAACTGGCCAACTACGCCGTGCGGCCCCGACAATTGACACGTTACCAGCCCATTGTCACCGACTCCTACGAGACAGGCTACCTGTTCGGCACCTTTCTCGGCGACGGCCATGCTTTCCTAAATACCAATGGCAAAAGCGAAATCGGTCACGTGTCGTGGTACTTTGCGGCGCACGAAACCGTCATTGTGCAAAAGCTGCAGCGGTGTTTAGAGCAGGTGGTAGGCTTCGCGGGCAGTGAAGTACTGACCAAAAAAGGCAACCTCATCAACGTGCACCTGTATTCCCTGCCCTGGACGCGCCTGCTGGCCCGCTTTGGCAAGCGTGAAGAAAAGCACCTGCCCACCGAATACCTGTGCGGTAACCCCGAGTATCTGCGAGGCCTGCGCGACGGTTTGCTCGACAGCGACGGCTACGTGGGAGCCGATGGCCGCCAGTGCTTCCATAACACGGCTAAACCACTGGTCGAGCTGTTTGCCCTGCTCACGTACCTGCTGGAAGGCAGCTTCCCCAACTTGCACAGCGAGGCCGGCAGCATGGGGGGCCTGCAAGGCACTTCCGACGAAAACTGCCGCGTCAGCTACCGGGCCCGCCTCAACGTCACGCACGCCAAGCGCCACACGGAGGAGTATACGGTGGTGAAAGTGCTGGGCCAGCGCCGCCTGCACACGGCCATTCCGGTCTACGACATCGAAGTAGACTGCCCCACACACAGCTTTATTGCCGACAACGCCATCGTGCATAACTCTATCTGCACCACCCGCATCATTGCCGGTATCGGGGTGCCCCAGCTGTCGGCGGTGCTGGAGGCGGCCCGCGGCCTCGAAGGCACCGGCGTCCCGCTTATCGCCGACGGCGGCATCAAGTTTTCGGGCGACGTGGTGAAGGCCCTGGCTGCCGGTGCGGCCAGCGTGATGGTGGGCTCCCTGCTGGCTGGCACCGAGGAAGCGCCCGGCGAAATGCTCATCTACGAAGGCCGCAAGTTTAAAACCTACCGCGGCATGGGCTCGGTAGAAGCCATGGAAGAAGGCTCCAAGGACCGCTACTTCCAGGATGCCGAGGACGACGTGAAGAAGCTGGTGCCCGAGGGCATCGTGGGCCGCGTGCCCTACAAAGGCCTGGCGGCCGAAGTGCTCTACCAGCTGGCCGGCGGCCTGCGGGCCGGCATGGGCTACTGCGGCGCCGCCACCATCGAGGCCCTGCAAACGGCCCGCTTCGTGCGCATCACCGGCGCCGGCCTGCGCGAGTCGCACCCCCACGATGTGCAGATTACCCGCGAAGCCCCCAACTACAGCAGCCGCTAATCCGCTGTAGATTTCCTGCACTTTCTAAAGCCGCCAGCAGAAACTGGCGGCTTTTTTGCGGCGGCGCTTCAGCACGGTTCGCGGTGCTCTGGCCTTTTCGGCTGCACCGCGTATCTTGCCCGTTCGTTTGCCGGCTAGTGTAGCGCCTGGCGTATGGCTTGTACTTAACCTGCCTTCATGTTTTCTGCCCGGAAGCTGAACTCCCTTCTGCTGCCTTTCACTTTTCTCAGTTGGGCAGGGCTCCTAGCTTGCACGCTCCTCTACGCGCACCCCGCCTGGGCTGCCCAGCTGGGCACCCCGCCCGAATGGCTGTTGCTGCTGGCCCAGGCCGTATTTACCGCCGCTGTTTTCATGCACGAGCGGACCCGGCCGGAGCGCCTGCGTGGCCTCAACTTCATTGGGATGCTGCGCCAGCTCGTAACCGGGCCTGCCCTGCTGGCTACGGCGTGCGTAGGGCTGCATTTGCTGGAGCAGTTTATCCAGCCCGAGCTGCCGGCCGCTGGCTCCGTATGGTTTACGGTCCTGTATACCATCAACGTCGGCTTGTTTGTGCTGCTGGTGGCCCGCACCAACTACGTGTGGCGCTCCTTGGTGCTGTTCCGGTCGTCGGGGCGGCTGCGGCAGCAGTGGGTGTGGTTTGAGGTGCTGTTGGCCGCCACGCTGCTGCTGCGCCTCGTGCCCTGGCCGCTGCCGCCCAACCTGCTGGCGGCCTTTATTGGGGCCCTGGCCGTGTTTGGGGCTTACCTGAGCAGCCATCAGAAATGGGTGGCCTACCTGAGCCGGCGCCAGAAGGTGCAGGCCGTGCTGCTGCAGCTGGCCGTGCTGCTGGCCATGGGCCTGTTTGTGGTGTATTTTCTGCACACCCGGCACAGCCCGCAGCTGGTGGCCCCGGTCACCCAGCACGCCTTTCTGGTACTGAATGCCTTCTTCGCCATCTTCTACGCCGCTATGGGGCTGCTGGTCACCACCTTCAACCTGCCCACGGCGGGCGTGTTTGAGCAGAAGCGCGAAGAGCTACTGACCTTGCAGCGCCTTTCGCAGCTTATTCAGCGGGGCCAAAGCGCCGAGGAGGTGTACCGTACTTTCTTCGACTCGTCTATTCAGGCCGTGGGGGCCGATGCCGCCTGGCTGGCAATAGACGGCAGCCCCGACGACGAGCCCCTGAACCACTATCACCGCGTCGAGCCGGAGCAGGCCGCCGCCATCCGGAGCCTGCTGAGCGACTACAACCTGGGGCAGATAGAATACTTCAACAACAACCTCGACGGCAGCAGCGGCTTCCGCGAGCTGGCCCTGCCCTTCGGCTCCCTGATTGTGATGCCCCTGCGCTCTGCCAAGCGCCACTACGGGGCCCTGCACCTGCTCAAGGAGCACCCCCAGGGCTTCGACCGCGAAAACCTGAGCATTCTGCAAACCTTCGCCAGCCAGACCGTGCTCAGCATCGAAAACCTCCAGCTCGTGCGCGACTCCATCCAGAACGAGCGGGTGAAAGAGGAGCTGAAAATTGCTTCCTCGGTGCAGGACAGCCTGATTCCCAAAAACCTGCCTATCGACAACTGGTTTGAAATCAGTTCCCACGCTCTGGCGGCCCGCGAGGTGGGCGGCGACTTCTACGACTTCCTGCACCTGCCGGGCCGCCGCCTGGCCATTCTCATCGGCGACGTGTCGGGCAAGGGCGTGACGGCGGCCTTCCACATGGCCCAGATGAAGGGGATTTTTCATGCGCTGATGCAGGAAAACCCCCTGGCCCGCGACGAGCGGGAGAAATTCCCGGTGCCCAGCCGCTTCATGGCCATGGCCAATAAGGCCCTGGTACACTGCCTGGAGCGGTCCTCCTTTATCACGGCCTCACTCTACATCATTGACTATGAGCACGGTGGCTTTGTATTCGCCCGCGCCGGCCACTGCCACACGCTCTACTATCACTCCATCAAGGAAGAAGTATCCTACTTCCGTACGGCCGGGCTGGGCCTGGGCATTATCCGCAACGATACCTACGAGAAACACATCAAGAACCAATTTTACGACTACAACCCCGGCGACGTGATGGTGATTTACACCGACGGCATCGTGGAAGCCCGCGGCGCCGGCCAGGAGGAGTACGGCGAGGAGCGCCTGCAGCAGATGCTGGAGCGCACGTATTACCTGGACGCCGACCAAATCAAGCAGCACATTCTGGACGACCTCTACGAGTTCAGCCGCGGCCAGCCCATGCACGACGACCAAACCCTGCTGGTAATAAAGTTTAAAGCTGCTCAACCCGACAATAGCCTTTAACGTAGCACGGAGGTATGAAAATAACCCAACACTCCACCGAAAATTCATTGACTCTAAGCCTGGATGGCGAACTGGACGCCAGCTCGTCGGTGGTGCTGGATACGGAGTTAAACAAGCCCGACATCCTGCGCTACCAGAAAGTGCTCATCGACTGCCGCCAGCTGAACTACATTTCTTCGGCCGGCCTGGGCGTTTTTATTTCGCATTTGCAGCGGTTTCAGGATGCCAACGTGCGCCTGGTATTCTTCAACATGCAGGAAAAAGTGCACAACGTATTCGAGATTCTGGGGCTGGACTCGCTGATGACTATTGTGCCGTCGGAAGCGGAGGCCACCGCTATTTAACCATGCTGCAAGAAGACAGGAGGCAATGAAACACGCAATCCGAATCAGCTGCACCCGCCACAACCTGAAAGTGGTGCGCGATTTTGTGAGCGGCTTCCTGCTGAGTCATAACCTGTCGGAAGTACAAGTAAACCAGATTGTACTGGCCGTGGACGAGGTGGTAGCCAACCTCATCATCCACGGCAACGGCGAGAATGAATCGCAGTATCTCGACTTACGCGTCGAAATCAACAACCGGGAGTTCGGTATCGAAATCGAAGATACCAACCTGACCAGCTACTCGCCCACCAGCTACCGGGAGCCCGATTTGCAGGAGTATGTACGCATCGGCAAAAAGGGCGGCGTGGGCATGATGCTGGTCAACCGCATCATGGACCGGGTAGAATTCACCACCAGCGGTACCCACAATGTGTGCCGCTTATATAAGAAAATTGACTAGGCCAGCGTTGAGCTGCCGCCGAAAAAGCACGCCGCTTGCGGGGTGCTTTTTTTGTGTCGGAGCCGCGGCCGGGTCAGCCGGCCGGTGGCCGAAAAAATCTGTAAAATTGCAACCATGTGTCTGCCCCAGCTTGTTGACAGGCACTCTTTGTTATTCCTTTCTCCCCCGTATGCACAAACGCATTCTGCTAGCCGGCACCGCCGCGGCCGCACTTCTGGCCGGGTGCCAGTCCACCAAACCCACCACGGCCGCCCGGCCCGCCACCGTCGAAACGCTGGGCACCACGGAAGTACCTGCCACGGAATTTGCCTACGTATACCGCAAAAACAACAGCTCGGCCCCGGAGTACGGCACCCGCCCCAGCGTGCAGGAGTACCTCGACCTCTACACCAACTTCAAGCTCAAGGTGCTGGAAGCCGAGCAGCGCGGCCTCGACACCACCCAGGCCTTTAAGCGGGAGCTGGACGGCTACCGCCAGCAGCTGGCCCAGCCCTACCTCACCGAGAAAAGCGTAACCGACAAGCTGGTGCGCGAGGCCTATGACCGAATGAGCAAGGAAATCAACGCCTCGCACATTCTGGTACGCCTTGCCCCCGACGCCGAACCCAAGGACACGCTGGCCGCCTACCAGAAAATCCAGGCCCTGCGCCAGCGCGTGACGGGCGGCGAAGACTTCGGCAAAGTGGCCCGCGAAGCTTCCGAAGACCCCTCGGCCCGCGAGAATGCCGGCCGCCTGGGCTACTTCACGGCCATGCAAATGGTGTATCCGTTCGAGTCGGTGGCCTACGTTACGCCGGCCGGGCAGGTGTCGCAGCCGGTGCGCACGCGCTTCGGCTACCACATTATTAAGGTGAACGACGTGCGCCCGGCCCAGGGCGAAATCAAGGTGGCCCACCTCATGATCCGGGCCACGCCCGGTATGCCCGCCGCCGACTCAGTCACGGTGAAGAAGAAAGTAGATGAGCTGTACAACCGCCTCGCCCAGCGCAAGGAAGGCTGGGAAAAGCTGGTGGCCCAGTTTTCGGAAGACGCCGGCTCGGCGGCCAACGGCGGCGAGCTGCCGCCCTTCGGCACGGGCCGCATGATTCCAAGCTTCGAGGAAGCCGCCTTCAAGCTGCAAAAGCCCGGTGACTTGTCCCGGCCCGTGCAGACGCCCTACGGCTGGCACATCATCCGGCTGATTGAGAAGCAGACGGTGCCCACGTTTGAAGCCATGGAGCCCACGCTGAAAAGCAAAGTCGCCAAGGACTCCCGCTCCGAGCTGAACCGCACGGCCTTCCTCAAGCGCGTGCGCCAGGAGAATAATTTCACTGAAAATCAGGCTGCCAAAGACTATGTGCTGGCCCAGGCCAACGCCGATTTGGTGAACGGCCAGTTCAAGTACACTGCGCCAGCCGCGGCCCCGGCCAAGCCCACTAAAGCCAAGAAAGGCGCCTCCGACCCAAACACGCTGTTTACCATCGGCGGCAAGCCCTACAGCACGGCCGACTTCCTGACCTACGTGCAGCAGAACCAGCGCCCGCGCCCCGGCGCCGACCCGCGCTTCACCATGCAGCAGCTCTACGACCAGTACGTGGACCAGAGCCTGACCGACTACGAGAAGGCCAACCTGGAAACCAAGTACGAGGACTACCGCATGCTGGTGAAAGAGTACCGCGACGGTATCCTGCTGTTCCAGCTCATGGATGAGAAGGTGTGGAGCAAGGCCATCGAGGACAGCGTGGGCTTGCAAAAGTTCTTTCAGGCCAACCAGGCCAAGTACCAGTGGGCGCCGCGGGTGCAGGCCACCGTCATCAGCGCCGCTTCGCCGGAGCTGCTGGCCCAAGCCCAGCAGCAGCTGAAAGCAGGCCGCTTCCAAGTGAAAACCGGCCTGCCGGCGCCCGTAGCATTCCGCGCCGGCTCGGCCGACCTGCCGGCCGGTACGCCTGCCCTGGATGAAGTAGCTGCCCGCCTCGCCGCCGACGAAACCCTGAACCTGACGGCCGTGGGCCGGGTGAAGAAGGGCGAAACGCCCGCCCTGGCTCGCCGACGCGCCGACCGGGTAGTGGCCTACCTGCGCGGCAAAGGCATTGCCGCCGACCGGCTGCGCGCCACGGCCGAGGCGCGCCCCGGCGCGGCGGGTCAGGTGAGCTTCGAGCTGACTACCACCAACCCGGCTGCCCTGGAAGCCCTGCTGAACACGCAAAACCCGCTGGCCGTGCAGATTCAGCAGCGCAGCTTCCAGCAGGGCGACAGCAAAGCCGTGGACGAGTTCATGACCAGCGCCCCCGGCACCTATACCACCCAGAAAGACGGCCGCTTCTACGCCGTCATTGTGGAGAAGCAGCTGCCGGCCGGCCCCAAAACCCTGGCCGAAGCCCGCGGCCAGGCCACTTCCGACTACCAGAACTACCTGGAGCAGGAGTGGATCAAGCAGCTGCGCGAGAAGTATCCAGTGAAAATCAACCAGCCCGAAGTGGATAAGCTGGTAACCAAGTAGAGCCCTTCAGCAACGCCCCGGCCCGCCGCCGGGGCGTTTTGCTGAGGCGCCGTGCAACGCTACAGGCCAGTAGCGGCTCTGGATGATGTAGCGCGGGTTGCACGGATTACTCTGATTTTGCGGATTTTGACAACCTATTCAGTCAGATACTGAACCGTTACCAAAATCAGCGAAATCCTAAAATCCGTGTAATCCGCGATTCAGGCAAAATGACCTTTTCAGCCCCGTCCGGTGTTGGTTTTGCCGGAGAAAGGATTTAGTGTGAAATTTACGGGCGGCTTGGGGCGTTTTGCCTGCCGTCTGGCCTCTTGGACTTCAACTTGCCGGGAGGCGTTACAGAACCCATTCCATGATTCACTTTTTGCAAACGTCGGTGCGGGGCGTGCTGCTGGGCGCGGTCCTGCTGGCCGCCTCGGCTACGGCTAGCTTCGCGCAGCTCGGCATCGGCCGGCCGGTGGGCCGCCAGGTCGTTGACGGCATCATTGCCAAGGTCGACAACCAGATTGTGCTGCGCTCCGACCTGGAAAACATCTACGCCCAGGAAGTGGCCCGCGCCGAAGGCAAGCCCCTGCCCCCGGACGTGAAATGCCGCATTCTGCAAAGCCTGGCCCTGAACAAGCTGCTGCTGGCCAAAGCCGAAACCGACTCGGTGGTGGTAGAAGATGCCCAGGTGAAGGGGGAGCTGGACCGCCGCATGGCCTACTTCGTGCAGCAGATTGGCTCGGAGAAAAAGCTCGAAGAGTACTACAACAAGCCCATTAAGCAGCTTAAGGAAGAATTACGCATCCAGGTGAAGGAGCAGCTGATTCAGCAGAAGATGCAGGAGCAGATTGCCGGCAAGGTGAGCGTGACTCCGCGCGAAGTGCGTCAGTTCTTCAACCGCATCCCCAAGGACAGCCTGCCTTACTACTCCACCGAGGTGGAAGTGGGCCAGATTATCAAGCTGGCCAAGACCAACTCCAAGGCCAAGCAGGAAGCCCAAACCAAGCTCAACGACCTGCGGGCCCGCATCCAAGCCGGTGAAGATTTCGCGACTCTGGCCAAGCAGTTTTCGGAAGATCCCGGCTCGGCGGCTGAGGGCGGCTACCTGGGCTTCTTCAAGCGCCGGGAGCTGGTGCCCGAGTACGAAGCCGCGGCCCTGCGCCTGGAGCCCGGCGGCTTGTCGCCGGTAGTGGAGTCGCAGTTCGGTTTCCACCTGATCCAGCTGATTGAGCGGAAAGGCGACTCGTTCAGCACCCGCCACATCCTCATCAAGCCCGCCACCGGTGCCGCCGACGCCAGCGAGGCCGCCCAGGAGCTGGCCAAGCTGCGCCGCCGCATCTTGGCCGACAGCATTACGTTTGCCAAGGCAGCCAAGGATTTCTCGGACGACAAAAGCACCAGTGGCAACGGCGGCCTGATGCAGAACCGCCAGGACGGCGGCACCTACCTGCCCCTGGACAAGCTGGACCCGGCCATCTTCTTCACCATCGACACGATGAAGGTGGGCAGCATCACGCCGCCTCTCCCCTACCGCACCGATGATGGCAAGGAAGCCGTGCGGATTCTGTGGCTGAAGTCGAACACCCCGCCCCACCAGGCCAACCTGAACGACGACTACCAGAAAATTGCCGCTGCCGCCCTCAACGAAAAGAAAAACAAAGCACTGGACGCCTGGTTTGCCCAGAACCGCGGCACCGTCTACCTCGAAGTAGACCCCGAGTACTCCGGCTGCCAGCTGCTCAATTCCTCTTTGTAGACCTGAGACTGTGAGACATGAGAAGTGAGACAATGTTTTGGCGCTGCTAACGCTAGCAGAACAACGTCTCACTTCTCATGTCTCATAGTCTCAGGTCTCACCCCTCACCTCCACAGATAGATATGCCATTCGCCTCCGATAAAGAAGCCGCCGACGCGCTGGCTCAGTCGTATAAGAAGCTGCGCCAGGAAATCGGGAAAGTCATTATCGGGCAGGAAGATGTGGTGGAGCGGGTGCTGACGGCCGTTTTCTCCCAGGGGCACTGCCTGCTGGTGGGCGTGCCGGGCCTGGCCAAAACCCTGCTCATCCAGACCATAGCCGACTCCCTGGACCTGTCGTTCAACCGGGTGCAGTTCACACCCGACCTCATGCCCTCCGACATCGTGGGCTCGGAGACGCTGAACCAGCAGCGGGAATTCCACTTCGTGCCGGGGCCCATCTTCGCCAACATCGTACTGGCCGACGAAATCAACCGCACCCCGCCCAAAACCCAGGCTGCCTTGCTGGAAAGCATGCAGGAGTACGCCGTGACGGTGGCCGGCCGGCGCTACGCTTTACAGCGGCCGTTTTTCGTGCTGGCCACTCAGAATCCCATCGAGCAGGAAGGCACCTACCCGCTGCCCGAAGCCCAGCTCGACCGGTTTATGTTCAACATCGAGTTGGGCTACCCCAGCTACGAGGCCGAGCTGCAAATCGTCAAGAACACCACCTCCGACCACAAGCCGACGGTAAATAAAGTGCTGCACGCCCAGGAAATCGAGGACTTTCAGCACTTGGTGCGCCGCGTGCCCGTGGCCGACAACGTGGTGGAGTACGCCGTGAGCCTGGTGCACAAAACCCGCCCCAACACCGACCGGGCCGCTGCCCGCTCCACTCAACTACTAGAATGGGGCGCTGGCCCGCGTGCTTCGCAGCACCTCATCGTAGGGGCCAAGTGCCACGCCCTGCTCCACGGCAAGTACTCCCCCGACATCGAAGACGTGCGCGCCGTGGCCCTGCCCATCCTGCGTCACCGCCTCGTCCGCAACTTCAAAGCCGAAGCCGAAGGCATTACGGTCGAGCAAATTGTGAAAGAGTTGTTATAGTGGTCTTAGGGGCTTGGGGGCTTAGGGTCTTAGATGCTGTTCTGACATGTTTCGTATTTCATCCAGAACAGCCATTTGAGCAGCCAAGCCGCCAACTCCCAACAGAAAAACCAAGACCCTAAGCCCCCAAGACCCTAAGTCCCTAACACAAATGGAAGCCTCCGGTTACTACCAGCAGTTTGAGCGTAACGTTGAAATTATTCTGGATGCCTTGCAGGCCGGGCTCGACGTGCGGGCTACGGCCCTGCCCACTTCCTTGCCGCTGGAGGTGTACGTGCTGTGCGAGGTGCTGAACCAGGCCGGCGCCCAGTACCGCCTCACCACCGAGGGCCTGGAGCGCCTGCGTGAGTTTCACCAGCAGTACATGCAGCACGAGTCGGAGACGGAAAGTCTGATGCGTCGCATTCTAGACGACAAAAAGTCCATGATGCGTACCCCGGAAGGCCGCGTGCTAACTAAGGAGATGCTGATTCGGCGCCTGGAGTTCTTCAACGAAACCGCCCGCCTCGTCAACGTCATGCGCATTCAGCAGGCCCTGGGCAGTCCGCCCCAAACCCGCTCCGGCATCGGGGCGGCACTCCAGAAAGGATAATTACAGATTGGGCTGATTGCACAGATTTTCCGGTTGTACTCACAACAAAAAAGGCTTGCTATCCGGCAAGCCTTTTTTGTTGCAACTGATTTTATCTTTTACTACGGATGAGTAGTAAGCATTACAGAGTTGCAGTTTACTAATCTGTGCAATCAGCCTAAAATCCGTATAATCTGTGATTTAGGCTTCTTTGCGGACTTTGGTGTTGCCGTCCATAGCATGTTGCAGGTCTAGCTCACCGACGGGCTCCTTTTTAAGGCTGCTGGGCACCTCGGCGCCGTGCGGGCCTTTGGAGTTCGTGACGCCACCATCCACGAAGTACAGCGCACCCGTCACGTAGCTGGCTTCGTCGGAGGCCAGGAACAGGTACACGTTGGCTACTTCTTCGGGGGTGCCGCGGCGGCCCATGGGCGTGCCTTCCACGGCCTGTTTCTCCATTTTGCTGCTCATGGGGCCGGTTTCCTTGTGGGTCCAGGCCGTGTCGATGGGGCCGGGGCAGACACAGTTGCAGCGCACGCCTTCCTTAGCCTGCTCCACGGCCAGGCCTTTCATAAAGGCGTGGATGAAGCCTTTGGTGCCTCCGTACGGCGTGTTTTCGGCAATGCCCATCCAGCCGGCTTCCGAGCCCGCCGACACAATATTGCCGCGGGTTTTCTGGAGGTGGGGCAGGGCGGCCCGGCTCATCATGAAGGCCGAGTAGATGTTGTTTTTTACCATGTACTCGAAAGCATCCACGGGATACTTGTCGAGCGTAGACGTGGCCGGGAACACGCCGGCGTTGTTGATGAGAATATCAAGCTTGCCAAACTCCTGCACGGCGGCTTTCACGCAGGCTTCGGCCACCTCCTGGTGCGAAATGTCGCCGAGGTAGCCAATGGCGCGGCCGCCTTCGGCCAGAATCTCATCTACTACCTCGCGCACCGGGTCATCGTCGAGGCCGACGACGACTACGGCGGCGCCTTCGCGGGCAAACTTTTTGCTGATGGCTTCGCCGATGCCAGAGCCGCCGCCCGTTACAATAGCAACTTTGTTTTCCAATCTTCTCATGATAACAACCTGGTTTAAGTGAAAAGTAAAGGGGAGTACATGCGGCTGTAGGTGTTAGCCAGGGCTACGCTAGCTGCAAACAGCCGTTTTTCTGAACGATAAGCCGGCACGCAGGTTTCTACCGTACAGCTGTAGTAGCCCAGGCCACCGCGCGCAGGGCCGGCTGGTTGCCTTCTTCCCTGTTCTCGCCCAAAATCATGTACGCCGCTGTGCCGCCTTCTGCTGCGCTGGCGGGCGAGCCGCTGCACTCCCAGCGGCTCGTTCTGCGCCCCTACCTGCCCACCGACCAAGCCGATTTCTTCGCCCTGCTCGACGCCAGCCGCGCCCGGCTGCGCCCATCGTTTCCGGCCCGCGAGGCCGCCGTGCAAACCCCACTTGATGCGGCGCGGGTGCTGGCCACCTTCCACCACGACTGGCAGGCCGGCCACTTGTACGTGCTGGGCATCTGGCTGCGCGCCACCGGCCAGTACCTCGGCGACATCAGCCTCAAGCCCAACTGGGCCGGCCCCATCACCGTCGAAATTGGGTATTACCTGGCCCCCGAAGCCGAGGGCCACGGCTACGCCCGCGAGGCCCTGCGCGCGGTGCTGCCCTTTGGCTTCGGGACGCTGGGCGCCACCCGGCTGCTGGTGCGCTGCCGCACCAACAACCCCCGCAGCTGCGCCGTAGCCGAGGCCGTCGGCTTCACCCTGCTCCCGCCCCGCCCGCGCCCCTGGCCCCTGCGCAAGCTCAACCCCGCAGAATCAGAGATTCTGTACTACTCGCTGAGGCTGACTGATGCAGGCGACGCAAGCCTCAACTCACCATCCTAAGCTGGCTACAAGCCGTGGCGTTGGTGAGCACCGCCCGGAAACCTGCGCTGCAACCTATTCCACACCCCGGCGCACGGTGGTTAGCAGGAAGCTTGGGTTGAAATTGAAATAAAGCGCGAAGGAGAAGTCGAACAGGCCGTGGTTGAGGTCGTAGAGCGGCTCGAAGCGGGTGGTAAGGAGGAGGTTGCCGGGCAGGCGGTAGTCGCGCAGCACGCGCAGAATGAGCAGCTGCCGGTTTTTCTCCACGTAGTCGGGGTTGTTGACGGTGCTGGAAACCGAGCGGTACAACCGGCCCCCAATCGGCGAGGTAAAGCCGTTGCCCCGCCAATACGCCACTTGCAGGTTCGAGAGCGGCGTGTCGGCGCCGGCATTCAGGTAGAGGCCGGTGCCATCGGCGAAGGGCAGTTGCCGGGTAAAGGAATAGTCGTTGAAGTAGGTGAGGTAGCCGTCGAAGTGCACGGCCCGCACCCAGCGCGCGGCCGTGGGCTTGCGCACCCGCAGGCCACTAGCCACGTTGAACAAGGTTTGCAGCGGCGTGTCGATGGTGTCGAGCTGCCCGCCGCGGTGCGTGGCCGTAAACTGCACCGGCACGCGTAGCCACCAGCCCGTCGAGTCGCCCAGCACGGTAGCTTCAGCCGCCAGGCCGCCAGCCACTTCCTCCTGAAAGTTGCTGAACCGGTACTGCTGCCGCTGCCAGTCCACCCACGCATCGAGGCTGAGCCGGGGCTTTTGCAGCTGGTACTGCAGGCCTTCTTCGAGGCGGTTGGTAATAACCCGCTCGAAATCGAACAGCGGCTCGATGTAGCCGTGGTGCAAGTGCCCCTGGATGTTGCCGAATAAGATGCGGTGCGAACCGTGCTGGTACTTCACCGTGAGCAGCGGCCGCACCTGCCGCAGCCGCGGCGTGCCGTAGTCTTTCCAGAGAAACACGCCCGCCTCCACCCGCAAGCTGGCGCTGGGAAAGTACACCAGGCGCGGCGCCAGCTGCGTCCCGAAGTAAGTCCGGCCTTCGTCAATCTTGTTGAAATACTCGTTGTCCTTGTTGAAGAGAAATGCTTCCACATCGAGGCGCAGCTGCCGCTCGTAGGCGGGGCCCACGGGCATGGGACGCAGAAACGCCCGGTTGTCCAATTGGGCCAGCCCTTGTTGCGCCGTAAGCAGCAGAGCCCCAACGGCTAATACCTTTAGCAAATATTTTCTCATATATTTCTTCGCTCGGCCGGCACGAAACCGGGTACTCCTGTGTTAGAAAAAGCCGCCAGAAACCAGCCTCCACGGCCTTTTTAGAAGGCCCTGCTCAGAGTTGCACGGCAGCAAGCAAACTGGTACTTTCACCAAACCTAATTCAAATATTTCAACTCCATTTCTAATGGCTGCAACCACTGACAAAGCCGCGCCCAACGTCGCTGCGGAGAAAATGAAAGCCCTCCAGCTGACGCTTGACAAGCTGGACAAGAACTACGGCAAGGGCACGGTCATGAAGCTGAGCGACAACAAGGTGACGGATGTGGAAGTCATCAGCACCGGTTCGCTGGGCCTCGACATTGCTCTCGGTGTGGGTGGGCTGCCCAAAGGCCGCGTGGTCGAAATCTATGGGCCGGAGTCGTCGGGTAAGACGACGCTAACTATGCACTGCATCGCCGAAGCGCAGAAGAAAGGTGGCATTGCGGCCTTCATCGACGCCGAGCACGCCTTTGATAAGAGCTACGCTGAGAAGCTGGGCATCGATACCGAAAACCTGCTCATCGCCCAGCCCGACAATGGTGAGCAAGCCCTCGAAATTGCCGACCAGCTGATTTCATCCGGTGCCATCGACATCATCGTTATTGACTCCGTAGCCGCCCTGGTACCCAAAGGCGAACTGGAAGGCGACATGGGCGACTCGAAAGTGGGCCTGCACGCCCGCCTCATGAGCCAGGCCCTGCGCAAGCTCACCGGCACCATCAACAAAACCGGCTGCTGCTGTATCTTCATCAACCAGCTGCGTGAAAAGATTGGCGTAATGTTCGGCTCGCCCGAAACCACCACCGGTGGTAACGCGCTGAAGTTCTACGCCTCCGTCCGCCTCGACATCCGTCGTATCGGCCAGATCAAGGAGGACAAGGACAACGTAACCGGTAACCGCACCAAGGTGAAGGTGGTGAAAAACAAAGTAGCCCCGCCCTTCAAGGTGATTGAGTTCGACATCATCTACAACGAAGGCATCTCGAAAGTAGGTGAGATTCTGGACCTGGGCGTGGATATGGGTATCATTGCCAAGTCGGGCTCCTGGTTCTCCTACGACGGCAACCGCCTGGGCCAGGGCCGTGAAGGTGTGAAAACCGTGCTCCACGACAACCCCGAGCTGGCCGACAAAATCGAAGCCCAGATTCGGCAGATGGTAAAAGGTGAGCCCGAAGCCGTGCTGGCCGCCATCCCCGAAGACCGCACCGTTGACGAAGACGACGACCAGGAATAAGCTCTAGCTTTATTGTCTCTGAAAAAAAGCCCCATCGAAACTCCGATGGGGCTTTTTCGTGGTGAGCTCTCTCCTTTTTCATTTCGCGCATCAAGCGACGTAGGGGGCCGGGAGGTGAGGCAATGGCAGGGCTTTGGAGAGTCTGGGCTTTGTGAGAGGTAAAAGGACAGCTTGCGTCGTCCTGCGGCCTCGCAATGACAGCTCATCAACACCCTTATTCCACCATTTCACACCCCGCACCTGAGCTGTAATTCCGTGTATATTTGCTGGCACCGCATTTGAGAAGGAACCGGCTGTACTCCTTTTTGCCGCTATTCATGAACCGCCGCTGGCTCTGTTTCCCTGCTTTGCTCTTGCCGCTGGCAGCCCTGCTTTTCGCTTTCGGCCCTTTCGATGCTCCGCGTTCCATCCCCAACAGCAGCTTTGGGCGGGGCGAAGTGCTGCACTACAAAGTACACTACGGCCTGATTAACGCCGCCGACGCCACCATCGAGCTGTCCGACGATATTCACCGCGTCAACGACCGGCCCTGCTACAAGGCCACCGTTACGGGCCGCACCATTGGCTCGTTCGACTTCTTTCTGCGCATCCGGGACACCTGGCGTTCCTATATTGACACGACCAGCATCTTGCCCCAGAAGTTTTTCCGCAACATCGAGGAAAACAACTACCGCAAAAAGGAAACCGTCGACTTCGACCATTTGAAGGACCTGGCCCAGGTGGAAAGCCGCAAGAAAGACAAGGACGAGCCCAAGCGCGGCACGTTCAAAGTGCCCAACAACGTGCAGGACATCGTGAGCGGCTTCTACTTCCTGCGCACTCTCAACTACGACCAGCGCCGCGTGGGCGAGGTCATCAAGGTGCAGGGCTTTTTCGACGAGGAGGTGTTTAATATGGACGTGACCTACCGGGGCCGCGAAACCGTCGAAACCAAGGCTGGCGTCATCCGGGCCATCCGCCTCACGCCCAAGATGCCCAGCAATAAGCTGTTCCGCGGCGAAAACGCCATTTCCGTCTACCTCTCCGACGACCGAAATAAGATACCAGTGCTCATCCAAGCCGAAATGTTTGTGGGCTCGGTCAAGGTAGACATGTACAAGTACCACGGCCTCCGAAACCGACTGAATCTGGTGGCTAAGAACTGACACTTGCGAAGCGGCTCCCATTGGGGGCCGCTTTCTTTATCACAGATTATGCAGATTAAATGGATAACACAGATTCTTTCAGCCAGAGCATCAGCACGTTCTGGTCCTGCGCTGGCTTGTTCGTTCCTGACTTAGGAATCAGCGAAATCAACATAATCTGCACAATCTGTGATTAACGAAAACGTAACACGCCGCGCCCGCCGCCCGGCGGTACTTTTGTCCTCGCGCATTTTGTTCTACCCCAAACCTCTCCGGCCTGTGCAACTATCCTCCTCCCCCACGGCTTACAAGATTCTGGTAGTTGACGATGACCCCGACATCGTGGAGCTGCTGGAGTACAACCTGCGCAAAGAGGGCTACGAGGTAGCCTCCGCCCCCGACGGCCGCAAGGCCCTGGAGGTGGCCCCGCAGTTCGGCCCCGACATCATCCTACTCGACGTGATGATGCCCCACCTCGACGGCATCGCCGCCTGCCGCCAGCTGCGCGACATGCCCAAGTTCAAGGACACCTACATCATCTTCCTGACGGCGCGGGCCGAGGAGTTTTCGGAAGTGGCCGCCTTCGAGGCCGGCGCCGACGACTTCATTGCCAAGCCCATCAAGCCCCGGGCCCTGATGAGCCGCTTGGCCGCCTTCGTGCGCCGCGACAAAGACCCCCAGGCTCAGTCCGACACCATCGAAATCAACGGCCTCAAGATTGACCGCACCGGCTTTGCCGTGTACCAGGAAGGCCGCAAGATTACGCTGCCCAAAAAGGAGTTTGAGCTGCTGGCTTTCCTGGCGGCCTCGCCCCACAAGGTCTTCGGCCGCGACGAGCTGCTGCAAAATATCTGGGGCAACGACGTGTTTGTGCTGGCCCGCACCGTGGATGTGCACGTGCGCAAAGTGCGCGAGAAAGTCGGCGACCACCACATCCAGACCATCAAAGGCGTCGGCTACAAGTTCAACACGGACAATTGATTTCAATTAAAAATTAAGAATTATAAATTAAAAATTGGTTGTTGAACGGCTCCGTCCAGAATTATTAAACAACCAATTTTTAATTTATAATTCTTAATTTTTAATTCCTTCCTATGCGGCTGAACATTTCCTCCCGCGGCATTGCCATTCTGCTGTCGTTGCTGGTAGCTAGCGTGCTGACGGCGTTGGCTTGGGTGGGGCCCACGCTGCCGCTGCGGCAGGGCGTGCTGGTGGCGGGCATTACGGTGGCGGCCTGCTTTCTGCTCATGTATTTGATGTTTGAGGCTCTGATTTTTCGGGAAATCAACAACATCTACGAGGGGCTGGAGCACATCAAGCGCAAGGAATTCCGGCGCATGTCGAACAAGTTTCTGTTTCGGCCGGAGCCGCTCAAGCGCATGCGGGAGGAAATCCTGGACATGGCCCTGCGCAAACAGCACGAGATTGACGAGCTGAAACGCCTGCAAGCTCTGCGCCGCGAGTTTCTGGCCGACGTGTCGCACGAGCTGAAAACGCCCATCTTCGCCGCCCAGGGCTTCGTGCACACCATCCTCGACGACGAAGACGCCGACGAATTCACCCGCAAGAAGTTTCTCCAGAAAGCCGCCGCCAGCCTCGATGCCCTCGACGCCCTGGTGCAGGATCTGGTGACCATTTCCCAGCTCGAAAAAGGCGTGGTGCGCATGCGCCGCCAGA
Source organism: Hymenobacter sp. YIM 151500-1 (assembly GCF_025979885.1). NCBI lineage: Bacteria > Pseudomonadati > Bacteroidota > Cytophagia > Cytophagales > Hymenobacteraceae > Hymenobacter > Hymenobacter weizhouensis. The sequence goes on along the minus strand of NZ_CP110139.1, from coordinate 4,464,566 downwards.
GCTTCGACATTGTGCAGCTAGTGCAGGACATTTTTGAGCAGCTGGAGCTAAAAGCCGCCCAGCGCCACGTGCACCTGGAACTGGACGCCACCGCCCCGCCCGGCGGCTCCCTGCGCGTGCTGGCCGACCGCAACCGCATCCGGCAGGTGCTCATCAACCTGATTGACAACGCCATCAAATACGGCCGCGAAAACGGCCACGTAGTGGTAAGCGTGGCCGAAAGCGGCAAAGGCGTGCGCATCAGCGTGCGAGACGATGGCGAGGGCATCCCGAAGCAGCACCAAAACCGCATTTTCGAGCGGTTTTACCGCATCGACAAGAGCCGCACCCGCGAATCCAGGGAGGCGGGAGGCTCGGGCCTGGGCCTGGCCATCAGCAAGCACATCGTGGAAGCCCACAAATCCACCATCCGGGTGCGCAGTGAGCCTGGCCAGGGCACCACCCTGGAGTTCAAGCTCCCCAAGCCTAAGCAGAAAGAGGTGAATAGTGATGAGGTAGTGGGGTGATGCAGTAAATAGTGACAGGTGACAAGTGACAGGTAAGAAAGACCGTCATGCTGAGCGGAGGCGCAGCCGTAGTCGAAGCATCTCTACCGCGAGCTGACTCCTGACGCTTATTCAACGAAGCAGTAGAGATGCTTCGACAAGCTCAGCATGACCGTTTATCCTGTCACCTGTTACCTGTTACCTGTCACCTCACATTCTATCACCCCACCACTTTACCCTACCTTTGCAGCTTCTTATGAAGCTACCCGCCTTTTCTGAACTGATTCTGTTTGAGGACGAAGATTACGTTGTCCTGAATAAACCGCCATTTCTGGCTACGCTCGACGAGCGGTTTGGCGGGGCGCAGAACATTCTGCGCCTAGCGCGGGAGCACTACGACGATATCCAGGCCTGCCACCGACTTGACAAGGAAACTAGTGGGGCCCTGGCCCTGGCCAAAAACCCTGCGGCTTACCGCCACCTGGCTATGCAGTTCGAGAACCGCGAGGTGAAGAAGGTGTACCACGCCGTGTCTTGGGGCGTGCACGAGTACGAAGGCCTGCGCGTAGACCGCAGCATCGAAACGACTACCAAGGGCAAGGCCCGCCTGGCCTACAAAGGCAAGCCCGCCGTGACGCTGGTGCGCACCCTCGAAACCTTTGCCCGCCATACCCTGCTGGAGTGTATGCCCATCACGGGCCGGATGCACCAGATTCGCCTGCACCTGATGTACTTGCAAGCCCCCATCGTGGGCGACACCGTGTACGGTGGCGAGGATTTTTACTTGTCCTCGCTCAAGAAGAAGTTCAACATGAAGCAGGGCGAAGAGGAACAGCCTTTCATTAAGCGGTTTGCCCTGCACGCCGCCCAGCTCACCTTTGCCCAACTCAACGGGGAGCCCGTCACCATCCAGGCCCCCTACTCCAAAGACTTTCGCGTGCTGGTAGACACGCTGCGGCAGTACAAGTAGAGAAGTGAGACAGTGGGAGGTGAGAAGTGAGACTTCATTCATAGACATGAGACCATGAGACATGAGAAGTGAGACTTCGTTCTGTTGGGCTAGCGCCGTTATAACAGAGTCTCACTTCTCATGTCTCATCATCTCATGTCTATTCTAGATCAATGCCTTGCAAATTAGAGGAAAGGCGGTAACTTTGTGTCCGTTTTTCCCGAACCCTGTTCGGCTTCTTCTTCATTTTCAAACGCTTATCCTCCTCCCCAATGGATCATCTGAGCTTCAAGACGGTATCCGTCAACAAAGCCAACGCCAACAAGGGCTGGGTTGTGGTTGATGCCGCCGACGCCCCGCTGGGCCGGCTAGCCAGCCAGATTGCCAACATGCTGCGTGGCAAGCACAAGCCCTCCTTTACGCCCAACTCGGATTGTGGCGACAACGTCATCGTCATCAACGCCGACAACCTGCGCGTGACTGGCAAAAAGATGACCGACAAAATCTACATCACCCACTCGGGCTACCCCGGCGGCCAGAAGCGCATCAACCTGCGCGACAAGAAAGCCAAGGACTCGACCCGCGTGATTGAGCACGCCGTGCGCGGCATGCTGCAAGGCAACCGCCTGGGCGCCGAGCAGTTCCGCAACCTGTTCGTGTACAAAGGCACCGAGCACCCCCACCAAGCGCAGCAGCCCAAAGCTGTTTCCCTGACCAATCTCTAAGCCGCCCGTCGGCCTCTCTTTTTAATAACCCTTCACTTAATGGAAATCTCCAACACCTCTGGTAGAAGAAAAACCTCGGTGGCCCGCATCTACATGCAGGCCGGGCAAGGGAATATCACTATCAACGGCCGGGAAATGAAAGCCTATTTTGGCAATGAACTCCTGGAAAACATCGTGAACCAGCCTTTGGCTATCGTTGAGCAAGTAGGCCAGTACGATATCAAAGTCAACGTGCGCGGTGGTGGCATTGCGGCCCAGGCCGAAGCCATCCGTTTGGCCATCTCGAAAGCCCTCGTAGGCGACAACGCTGAGGTGCGCCCGGCGCTGAAGAAAGAAGGCTTCCTGACCCGCGACCCGCGCATGGTGGAACGCAAGAAATTCGGCAAGCGCAAAGCCCGTCGTTCGTTCCAGTTCTCGAAACGTTAATCTTCCAGAGGAAACTTTATCATGGCTCAGTCCACCACCTATAAAGAACTGCTTGATGCCGGTGCCCACTTTGGTCACCTCACGCGCAAGTGGGACCCGAAAATGGCGCCGTACATCTTCATGGAGAAGAACGGCATCCACATCATTGACCTGAACAAAACCCTGGTTTCGCTGGACCAGGCCGCCTCGGCCATCCGCAACATTGCCAAGAGCGGCCGCAAGGTGATGTTCGTGGCCACCAAGAAGCAAGCGCAGGAAATCGTTTCGGAAGAGGCGAAGCGCCTGAAAATGCCGTACGTGACGGACCGTTGGCTGGGCGGCATGCTCACCAACTTCGCCACCGTGCGCAAGTCGCTGAAGAAGATGAGCACCATCGACAAGATGGTGAAGGAAAACACGGCCTACGCCGCCCTCGCCAAGCGCGAGAAGCTGATGATGTCGCGCGAGCGGGAGAAGCTAGAGCGTGTGCTGGGCGGCATTGCCGACCTGAGCCGCCTGCCCGCCGCCCTGTTTGTGGTGGACGTGAAGCGGGAGCACATTGCCGTGAAAGAAGCGCAGAAGCTGGGCGTTCCGGTATTCGCCATCTGCGACACGAACTCCAACCCCGAGCTGGTGCAGTTCCCCATCCCGGCCAACGACGACGCCTCGAAGTCCATTCAGCTTATCGTAAACGTAATCGGCAAGGCCATTGAGGAAGGCCTGTCGGAGCGTAAGGTGGACAAAGAGGACGCCGATAAGAAGCAAGCCGAAGAAGAAGGCATCCAGGAAAAGCAAAACGCTGACGAATAGGTCCTTTTCGGAAAAGTGAGAACTGAGAAGTTAGAAGTCAGAGCTTCGGGGAGTTAACCTATTCCGGCTCGGCTTCTAACTTCTTCTTGCTTCTACGTAGTTGGTAGTAGGTATTGGGTAGTTGGAAAAGATAACAACCAATGCCCGATACAGCACCTTGCCTCTGGTGCTACGCTGCTTAAAAGAAGCCAGCTTACTACTTACTACTATCTACCTACTACTTAACAGCTCTCAACTCTAAGTTCTACTAAAAGAATGGCAGCAATTACCGCCGCAGACGTGAACAAGCTCCGCACCATGACCGGCGCGGGCATGATGGATTGCAAAAAAGCCCTGACCGAAGCCGACGGCGACTTCGAGGCGGCTCGTGACATTCTGCGCAAGCAGGGCCAAAAAATTGCCGACAAGCGTTCGGAAAATGCCACGGCCGAGGGTGTAGTGCTGGCCGCCGTGAGCGAAGACGGTACCACGGGCAAGCTGGTGGCCCTGGCCTGCGAAACCGAGCCCGTAGCCAAGGTGGCCGATTTCCGCAACCTGGCCCAGCAGATTCTGGACGCCGCCGTGAAAACCAACGCCGCCACGAAAGAAGAGCTGCTGGCCGCTCCGCAGCAAGACGGCCGCTCCCTGCAAGAGCACATCACCGATTTGATGGGCAAAATTGGGGAGAAACTGGACGTAACGGCTTATGAAAACCTGACCGGCGAGAAAGTAGCTTCCTACATCCACTCCGACAACAAGAAAGGCGTACTGGTGGCCCTGAAAAACGTGGGCGGCGCCGACGTAGCCGCCGTGGGCCGCGACGTAGCCATGCAGATTGTGGCCATGAAACCGGTTGCTCTCGACAAAGACGGTGTAGACGCCGCTACCATCGAGCGCGAAATCGAGATTGGTAAGGAGCAAGCCCGCGCCGAAGGCAAGCCGGAGGCTATGCTGGAGAAGATTGCCCAAGGCAAGCTGAACAAGTTCTACAAGGAAAATACCCTGCTGAACCAGGAGTTTGTAAAAGACAGCTCCCTGACCATTACTCAGCTGCTGGATAAAACCCAAAAAGGCCTGACCATTTCGGACTTCAAGCGCGTAGCCATCGGATAAGCATCCGCTTGAGTATCTAAAAAAGGCCCGCTGGCAATATACCAGCGGGCCTTTTTGTGTTGACGCTACGGCGCTGCTGACTTTGGTTTATTCATTTCAATGTGCATCTTCGTCATCATGTCCAAGTAATTCTCCAACGGCTCCATGCCGATGGCGGCGCGGCGCTGGTTGACGTGGGCGGGGTCGCGCAGGGACTTGGACTTGGCTTTGACAGCGGGCGTGCCCACACCTTCATACATTACCTGAGTACCATATTCTTCAGGTTGACCAGCGTTAACGGCCACGCGGTCGGTAAGGTAGGCATAGTTGACGGGGCTGGCGTTTTTACGCTTCACCTCGGGTAGCATTAGCTTGAGTATGTGACGCTGGAAGTCGGGGTGGGCGTCGGCGTGCTGCACCAGTAGCCAAAAGTTGCCAGAGCTTTTTTCGCCTACCTGCCGGAAGCCGGGGTAGCCGACCTGCTGCACAATTTTCTCCGGGACGGGCTGGTGGCGGGCATAGTTTTCTTTTTCTACGTCTACCAAGTTTCGACCGGCGCTATCGGGAAGCTGCTGAAACATCCGCTGCATCGGCCATTGGTCAACATAGGCCAAGCTGTCGAGGGTTTTGCTCAGCCTGGGATATAGCACGGGACTCGTCTGAGCCAATATCCGCTCACTACAACTAACTAATAGTAAGGAAAGGATAATACTACTGATTTCATAGGAAGGGCTGTGAAGTCTAAATATACCGCTGATTGCCGATTTACTGCCCGTGCATGTGCATACGGTAGCTTCGCACCCGCGCCTCGGCGTTCTGGCGGATGTTGAAGTAGAACAGGGCGTAGTCGACGATATGGAAGGAATGGCGCAGCTCGGGGCGGCCTGGCAGCAGGAAGCGGGGGTAGCCTTCGCGCTGGGGCGGGTGCACCCACACCAGGCCGTTGTGCACCTTGGCGTCCACGATGCGCTTGTCAACTTTATTGAAGGCGTAGGGCACGCCGCCCAGGTTCAGCCAAGGCGGGGCGGTGGCCGTGTCGCGGATCCAGGTGAGCGGGTTGACGGCTACGCCGCCCACGAACGGCTTGTACTCGTGGCCCCACTCCACGGTGTTCCAGCTTACGTAGCAGCCGGTTTGGGTTGAATCTTCGCAGGGCCGGAGCACCTGGTACTCGTCGGGCTGCACGTGGTAGCCGACAAGGTAAGCCGCTACCAGCTGGCGTCGCAACTGGGGGTCTTGGTCGAAAAACTCGCGCAGCAGGCGGGTGGCGTGGTGAGTGCCCTGGCTGTGGCCGGCCAGGATGATGGGGCGGCCGTGGTTGTAGTGGCCGAGGTAGTACTGAAAAGCCTCTTTCACGTCCTGGTACGCCACGTTCAGCGCCTCCTTGCCGTTGGGCGACTGGGTGTCGAAGAAGGAGTACAGCGTGGCCTGGCGGTAGCGTGGGGCGTACACGCGGGCGGTGCTGTTGAACACCGAGGCCTGCTTGCGGATGGTGCTGGCATCGGTGAGGCGGTTGGTTTTCTCGTCCTGGAGGGAAGCGTTCCACTGGGCCCGGCCGAAGTAGGTGGTCGGGTGCACGAAAAACACGTCGGCGGGGGCGTCGCGCTGCCGGTCGCGCAGGCGGGTATTGCGCGGCACCACGTCGGCCGAGTCGCGCCGGTCGGGCAGGGCGGCCCAGTTGTCTTCCATGCTGTAGTCGGGCGCTTCGGGTAGGCGAGCGGCCGTGAAATGCTGCCGCGGCCGAATGACGCCCAGGCAGGAGCCGAGCAGCAGCGGCAACCCCAGCAAGACAAAGGGACGAGTAAACACAGGGCAGAGCAGAAGGAAACGGCTACACACCAACGTACGCCCCGCGTGGCAGGCAGCGCGGGAGGCCGGCCGGGGCTGAGCCGTAAAGTTACTCGCTGAACGTGTTTTCCAGCAGCTTTTCCTGGCGCAGGTACACGATTTTAAAGTTCTTGTCGAAGCGCACCCGCACCTGGGCCAGGGTTTGCTGGTGCTGCTGGCGCGACTGCCGGAACGCCTTGCTGCGCTCCTGGAACGTAACCACCCGCGACCCATCATTCAGGGGCGGGCTCACGCTCAGCGTGCCCGGCTCCACCTTGGTTTCAGCCTCCAAAAACTCCGGGAAATGCGACTTGGCCAGCTCGTCGTTAATGGCGGCCGGGGTGGTGTTCTGCAGCAAGTAAAACCGCTCGACGCGGGGCGCAAAGTACGTAGTCGCCGCAAACGGGGCAGCTTGCAGGTCGGAGTAGTAGGCACTCAGAATGCCCTCAATGCGGGCCTGCGCGGCGCTTTCGTCGGCCGGCGACGGAGCAGCGGGAGTTTCTTCGGCCGGAGCCGGAGTAGCCGGAGCGGTACTTGCGGCGGCGGTATCGGCGGGGGCAGTAGCTGCGGGCGGTACTACGGGCGCCACCCGGATGGTTTCGGGCGCGGCAGCGGGCGGCAGGTCAATCTGCTCGGCCTGGGGGCCGGTTTCGGGCTGCACGGCTACTGAGTCGGCGGCGGTAAGCGAGGTGCTGGTCAGGCGCTCCGACTCCCGGCTGCCCAGCATCAGGTAGGCCACCAGGGCCAGCAGGGCCACAATGCCCCCCACGATAAGTACCGTGGCCAGCGGACTGCGGGCCGGAGCCGTGTACGGAGCTTCTTCTACCTCCTCTATTTCCGGCAGCTCACGCGCAGTGGGCGGGGGCATGGTCTGGTCCTCGGTGCTGGGCGAGCTGGCCGGGCGGCCGGCTTCTAACGGGTGCGTAAGGCCGGGCTCGGCCGTGGGCGGGGTGGGTGGTGGGGCCAGGGACGGCTCCGGAGTCCGGGCCACGTGCACCACGGGCGGCAGCAGCGGGTCCTCTACCGGGGCGCTGGTGGTGGGCGTAAGGGCGGGACTCGTGGGGAGTACCGTGGGAGCGGCCGGAACAGTGGAAGCGGCGGCATCGGGGAAGAGCAGCTTGCGCTTCAGGGCTTCAAACTCCTGGGGCGTGATGGTGCCGGCATCCAGCCATTCCTTGAGCTGGCGCAGGGTGTCGAGAGGAGAAGAATCTTTTTCCATGCGGATAAAACAGCCGCCCGAGGCGGAGCACTGGTGGTTATTTCCGGTCGAGGGTGACGAGGCGGGTGCGGCGGCGTTCCAGCTGGGCCTTACGCACGTCCATGAGCCGGGCGTTGTCGAGCAGCTTCACCGAGTCGGCGGCCGATTTTAGCTTGTTGTCGGCGTTTTGCTTTTTGAGCTGCTCTATTTTTTCGAGGTTGCTTTTGGTGTTGCTAGCCAAGCTTACGCGTTCCTTCTCCAGGCGTTCTTTTTCTTTCTCAGCTTCGCGCAGCTGCTTTTCGGCTTCGGCAATCTGCTCCCGGTACGCCTGAAGGCGGGCGGCGCTGGCGAAGCTTTGGGCGAGGTTACGCAGGGAGCTGAACTCAGAGGGCGTACCGGCCGCCGATAGGAAAGAATCGGGCCCCAACGCGGCCCACACCGCCAGCTCGGCCACCGAGTCGGAGGGCGCCGTGACGGTGGAGTACAGGTCGAGCAGCTTGCCCGACACGCTGGACATGGGTACCTGCCGGGCCACTAGCAGGTCCTTCTTCCCCACCCCCAGCACCCCGTCGCCCTTGAGACGGATTTTGTAGGTGTCTTTCAGCCAGGACTGCCAGAAGTCGCGGGTCCACTGCGCGGTGCCGTCTATCTGCACTTTCACCGCCTCCCGCTCCCGCTTGTCCACGTTGACGCTGCTGGGGCGCGCCTCATACAGTTGGGCATAGGCGGCCGGCGCCAGGCTCAGGAGCAGCGACAGGGAAAGCAAAATGCGGAAAAGAGTTGCCACGAAAAAGAAAGGTGATGAGGTAAAGGGTGACAGGTGACAAGTAACGGGTAGATCGTCATGCTGAGCTTGTCGAAGTATCTCTCCCGCTTCGTTTACATAATTGAGTTAGCCCGCGAGAGAGATGCTGCGACTTCGCCTCCGGCTCTGCTCAGCATGACGCACGTTCGGGTAGTTTTATAACAGTTGAGCTTCATTTCGACTTTATTTACTCTCAGACTTGAAGTCTGAATGCGGGGCCATGTCTTGCGTACCGGGGACTACAGGCCGTGCCGGTCGAAAGCGGCTTGCAGGTCGTGGTGCATGGCAGCGAAGCGGCGCACGGCGGCATCCATAAATTCCTGGTCCAGCAGCAGATGGATGTCGTCCTCGCCGGTCAGGTCCAGCTCGCTCACCTTGTAGGTTTGCTCCAGGGGGCCTTTTTCCAGCTTGATGAGGTACTTCCCGTTCCAGGAGAAAAGGGTGATTTTGGCTTCGGGATGGGGAATGATGGCAAGCTGACGCATGGCAAAAGGCGCAACAACAAATAAACGGACGAAGATAGGCAGCGGGCCGCAACGCCGGCCGCTACCTCGACATAACACCCTGTTGGACGCGTCGTACACCCGTTTACGCACGTTTACCTTCTTTCACCTAACCTTTCTCAAGACTATGCCACAAGGAGACAAATCGGCCTACACCGACAAGCAGAAGCGGCAGGCTGAGCACATCGAGGAAAGCTACGAAAAGCGGGGCCTGTCCGAAGAAGAGGCCGAACGCCGGGCCTGGGCAACCGTCAACAAACAGGATGGCGGCGGCAAAAAAAGCGGCTCCGGCCGCAAAAAGTAGCCCTACTACCAGTCTTTACTACCACTGCGCCTTCGGCTCGGCCCAGCCCACACCTATACTTTTCAGCTGGCCGACTGGGGGCGCAGTGCGTACTAGCGGGCCATAATCACCCAGAGCGAAGCCGCCGACACCACCACCCAAAGCACCACGCCCTGCACCAGCGGCCTAGCCCCCACCGCCCGCAGCACCCGCCCCGACAAGCCTGCCCCAATCAGAAACAGCGTGACGGTGAGCCCCATTTTAGCCAGCCCTACCACTACGGGCGCGGCGGTGCGGAGGCCCGGCGAATACGTATTCAGAAGCACTACCCCCACAAAGCCCAGGATAAACCACGGCAGCTGCACACGCGCACCGGGCGTGCGAAACACCAGGGCCGTGCCCAGGGTTACAGGAATAATCCAGAGGGCGCGGGCCAGCTTCACGGTGGTGGCTATGCGCAGGGCTTCGTCGCCATAAGCCGTGGCGGCGCCTACTACCGAGCTGGTGTCGTGGATGGCAATGGCGGCCCACAGCCCAAACTGGTGCTGGCTCAGGTGCAGGGCGTGCCCGATGAGCGGGAAGAGAAACAGCGCCACCGAATTCAGCAAAAACACCGTACCCAGGGCCACTGACAATTGCCCTTCCTCGGCCCGCACCACCGGCCCCACGGCCGCAATGGCGCTGCCTCCGCAAATGGCGGTGCCGCTGGCAATGAGGTGGGACGTGCGCCGGTCAATGCCCAGCCAGCGGCCCAGTCCGTAACCCAGCGCCAGCGTACCGATAATGGAGGCCACGGCCAACCCCATGCCCTCACGCCCGGCTTGCAGGGCCTGCTCCGCGTTCAGCCCAAAGCCCAGCCCCACCACCGACCATTGCAAAAGCCGACTGGTGTACTGCCGGCTCCGGGCCGCGTACGGGTTGCCGAGGCCCAGCGCCACCAGCAGCCCCAGCGCCAAGGCCAGCGGCGGGGAGCCCACCGGCAGCCCGCACACCAGCAGCGCCAGCCAGAATCCTGCTTGCTGCCCGGTCAGCCGCCAGGGTCCCACGTGTACCACCGGCCGCATAAGCCAAGGAGTTGCAGTAGGCAGCGGACGAGCGGGGGCAATTTTCACGGGAGCAGCAGGTTTGTCGGACGACAAAGCTACGGCTGCCTATTGCCGCGTGATAATCAAAAAAGCTTATAAGGTATTACCTAAGGTTATTATGTGGTAGACTCTTGGCTGAAAGCAGCGGCGGCGTAGCGCAGAAACCGTTGCGCTTGATTGGACAAAGGTTGGCCCTGCACCCACACCGACTCGAAGCTGCGCGTAAGGCGCAGGCCGGCTACGGGCAGCACTTCCAGCCGGCCCGCGGCCAGTTCCATGCCCAAGGCCCGCCGCGACACAAAGCCCAGGCAGCCGGGCGCCGCTTCGAGGTAGGCTTTAATGGCCTCGGTGTTGTCGAAATAGAAGGCCACGGGCAGACTGGCCAGGCTGATGCCGTGCTCTTTCAAGGCAAACTCCAGTACTTCCAGCGTGCCCGAGCCCCGCTCGCGCAGCACCAGCGGGCTGCGCAGGGCCTCGGCCAGCGGCAAAGGTGACGCAGGCAGACCGGCGGGCGTGGCGCAGCGCACGGGCAGCAGCTCATCTTCCAGCAGCAGCTCGTAGTGCAGGTCGCGGGTGTGGGCGCGGCCCTCCACGAAGCCCAGGTCGAGGTAGCCGTGGAGCAAGGCCTCGGCAATCTGCTCGGAGTTGCCGTTGAGCAAGGTGAGCTGCACCTGGGGGTAGCGCCGCTGGAAGCCGGGCAGCAGGGGCGGCAGCACGTACTGGGCCAGGGTGGTGCTGGCACCCAGGCGCAGGCGGCCGGCGGCTTCGTCGTGCAGGGCGTAGAGGCGGTCGGTGAGCTGCTGGTGCAGGGCTTCCACCTCGTCGGCGTGGTGCAGGAGCAGGCGGCCGGCCTCGGTGAGGCTCACGCGGCCGGCGCGGCGCTCAAACAGGCGCTGCCCGTAGCTGCGTTCCAGCTCCCGGATGTGCTTGGTCACGGCTGGCTGGGTGATGTACAGCTCCTGGGCCGCCTTGGTGAAGCTCAGGTGCCGGGCCACCGACTGAAAAACGCGAAGTCGAAAATCGGGCATAGGTGGGGCGCGTCGCACGCGCCCGCCCAGCCGGACGACGTTGGCGCCAGGCACGAAGGTCGGCAATGCGCCGGGAAGCTTTATCCTGTCATGGGCACCTTATGCCAGGTTGCAGGACAGGAAGCCTATAGCCCGTCCTGCTCCATCTGGCGTCCGCCTGTCGAAGCATCTCTCCCGCTTCGTCCTCACGATTGAGATTAGCCCGCGGTAGAGATGCTTCGACTCCACCTCTGGCTCCGCTCAGCATGACGGTCTATTTGGTCAACAAAGAAGCATTTTTACTGATTGGCCAGACTCACTAGGCCGGCTCGGGCGTGTGCGACGCACCCCTACGGTTTTTGGGCTACGAGCTTCACCAGGCGCATCCGCTGCAAGCCAAAGTCGCCGATGCCTTCGGGTTCCTCGTAGCGCAGAATGCGGAAGCCGGCGGCCTCGTAGAGCTTCCGCAGCTCGTCGGGGTCGAAGACCACGCTGGGGCTGATTTTGCGCACCCGCGTGGCGTCGCGGTGAAAGGCTTCGATGACTACCAGGCCGCCGGGCTTGAGGCTGCGGTAGATTCTCGGGACCAGCTCACGGCCACCGGCGTAGAGCACGGCCACCAGGTTCCAGCGCTCGGTGCCGAACTCGAACTGCTCGTCGCTTTGCGTGAAGGTGGTGATTTTGACGCCGGCTTTGCGAGCGTTGTCCTGGGCCAGGTTGATGGCCTCGTCGGCAATGTCGAAGCCGTAGGCGTCCCAGCCCTGCTGGGCCAGGTAGATGGTGTTGCGGCCCTGGCCCATGCCCACGTCGAGGGCCAGGCCGGGCGGACGGCCTTTGATGGCCTCCACCAGCAGGGCGTTGGGGCGGGCATTAAACAGAATGCGCGTTTCCTTGCCCGTCAGCACGGCGTTCCACTTCTCCCGTTCCTGCTCCAGCTGCTGGGCGTCGTTGGTGGAGGTGGACGTAGCTGGTGTAGCAGCCGGGGCCGGCTGCTGGGCCCAGGCGCCAGGGCCGAGCAGCACCAGCAGCAGGAGTAACAAACGTGTTTTCATAGCAGAAGAGGAAGGCAGAAAACGAGCGGGCTCCGGGAAGGTACGCAAAAGCCGGCAGGGTGCCGCGGCTGGTCTGCCCCCCGCGCCAGCGGTGCAGAACAGGGCGTTTGTGGCTACCTTGCCAGTACTGAAACTGGCTGTTAAGTCCCACCCTACGTGATGAAAAAATCTGTACTGACTGCGCTGGCCCTGCTGCCGCTGGCTGCCGCGGCCCAACAAACCGTGTACACCCCGGAGCTGCTCTGGAAGCTGGGCCGCCTGGGCGAAATGCAGGTGTCGCCGGACCGCAAAACGGTGGCCTACACCGTGACGCGTTACTCCCTGGCCGACAACAAAGGACAAGCTGACATCTGGACTGTGCCCGTGGCCGGCGGCCCGGCCCGGCAGCTCACTACCACGCCTGGCGCTTCCGAAAACAGCCTGAACTGGCGCCCCGATGGCCGGCTGACGTACCTGAGCAGCGAGGGCGGCTCGGAGCAGCTGTACATTGTCAATGCCGACGGCACCGGCAAGCAGCAGCTCAGCGAGTTCAAAGACGAAAGCCTAACCAATCTGAAGCTGGCGCCCAAGGCCAACTTCGTGCTGTACACCCAGGACGTGAAAACCGGCCCGACGGTGCAGGAGCTGTTCCCGGACCTGCCCAAGGCCGACGCCCGCATCATCGACGACCTGAACTACCGCCACTGGAACGTGTGGGACGACTACCGGGCCTCCCACGTGTTCTTCCAGCCCCTCGGCCCCGACGGCCGCCCCACCGGCTACGGCAAGGATGTGATGGCCGGGGAAAAATTCGACTCGCCCTTGCCGCCGCTGGGCGGCGCCGAGCAGCTGGCTTTTGCGCCCGACGGCTACCGCCTGGCCTACACCTCGCGCAAGCTTACCGGCCGCGCCGAAGCCGAAAGCACCAACTCCGACATCTACCTCTACGACGTGCGCACCGGCCAGACCCAGAACCTCTCAGAAGGCCTGCCGGGCTACGACACCGAGCCGGTTTTCTCGCCCGACGGCACGCGGGTGGCTTGGCTGAGCATGGCCACGCCCGGCTTCGAGGCCGACCGTAACGGCGTGGTGGTGTACGACTTCCGGACCAAGCAGCGCCAGGACGTAATGGCTGGCTCGGAGCAGAGTGCGGGCAACGTGCGCTGGAGCCCAGATGGCAAGACCCTGTACTTCGTGAGCGTGCTGGAGGGCACCGAGCAGCTGTTTTCGGTGCCCAGCCGGGGCGGCAAGGTCAAGCAGCTCACCCAAGGCGCCCACAACTACAACGCTTTCGAGCTGGCCAGCGCGGGCGTGGCCATTGTCAACAAAACCACCCAGGCCCAGCCCGCCGACTTGGTGCGCGTGGACCTGAAAACCGGCCGCGAAACGCCTCTGACGCAGATAAACCAGCAGGAGCTGGCCGGAGTAAAAACCAGCCGCACCGAGGCCCGCTGGGTGCCCACCACCGACGGCAAACGGATGCAGGTGTACGTCATCTACCCGCCCGACTTCGACTCGGCCAAGAAGTACCCCACCCTGCTCTACTGCCAGGGCGGCCCGCAAAGCCCGATTACCCAGAGCTTCTCCTACCGCTGGAACTTTCAGCTGCTGGCGGCTCAGGGCTACATTGTGGTGGCGCCCAACCGGCGCGGCCTGCCGGGCTTCGGTACCGAGTGGAATAACAGCATCAGCGGCGACTGGGGCGGGCAGCCGATTCGGGACTACCTGTCGGCTATTGACGCCGTGAGCCAGGAGCCTTACGTGGACAAGGACCGGCGCGGCTGCGTGGGCGCTTCCTACGGCGGCTACTCGGTGTATCTGCTGGCCGGCAAGCACGAGGGCCGCTTCAAGACCTTTATTGCCCACTGCGGCCTCTACAACCTGACGAGCTGGTACCCGACCACCGAGGAAATGTTCTTCGCCAACTACGACCTGAAAGGCGCACCCTGGGATGCCACGCTGAGCAAGGCCTATACCGACTTCAACCCCCAGCAATTTGCCCGCCACTGGGACACGCCCCTGCTCGTCATCCACGGCGGCCGGGACTTCCGGGTGCCCGAGGACCAAGGCATGGAGGCCTTCGGCACGGCCCAGCTGCGCGGCATTCCGAGCCGCTTTCTGTACTTCCCCAACGAGGGCCACTGGATCAGCAAGCCCCAGAACGCCGTGCTCTGGAACCGGGTGTTCTTCGAGTGGCTGGGCCGCACGCTCCGGCCCGAGGCAGCGAAGTAGCAACGGGCCCAGTTACCGCTTTACCAGACGATTCTCTACCTCACTACCACTACTTCTCGTATCGAATGTCCTCCAGATTTTTTGTTTGCGCCGTAATTCTGGGCCTGCTGGGCACGTTGCCTTTTACTAGCCTGGCTGGGCCAGCTCAGCGGCCCGATACAACGGTGACAGTATCCACGCCTTTTGAGTTGCCCTTGGTGTTTTACGTGGCGGGGGTTCCTACCCGGCTCAATACGGCCGATTCGGTGGCCCGGCGGCTGCACCGGCGGCACAAGATCCGCACCATCACCAAGCTTCAGCTGCGGGAAGGGACGCGGATTGATTCGGTGGAATACACCGAGCTGGACCGCATGGGAAACAAAATCCTGAGCTACAATCCGCTGTTCAAGGCCCGCACCCAGCGGCAGTTTGACGCCCGCGGCCGAATAACGCAAACAGTGCAGCTGCCAAACCCGCACTACCCTTATCGGCTGCGGGAAGAATTTAATCTGGGTGAAAAACGGTACGAGGCATTCCGCCAGCCCGTTGACTCCGCTGAAGAGCGCCTGATTCAGAGCTGGGAACAACGGCGGGGAGATACCGCAGTGCGGGAGGCCCGGCTTCTTCAACCGTTGCCGCACCGGGGCCAGCTGATAGCGCGCATAGTCGGCCGCTCCTACACTGTTCACCGCGACACTATCCGGTTGGAAGTGGTGGGCTACGACAAGGACAACAAGCCGGTGGCTACCGAGTCGCAGTATTACATTGTACGGGCCGGGCGGCATTTCGAGAGCGGGGAGGTATCCTATGCCCGCTCCATGCAGGCGCTGCTGGACACGTCGGCTTTGGCCCGGCGGTGGCGCGGCCAGGGGCTGTCGGATGCGGCTATCCAGCTGCGGGCAACCCGCTGGCTGCGGGGCCAGTACCTTCCAGAAACGCGCAACCTGTACAACACCCACGGCCAGCTGCTTCGCACTGTTCACTTCAAAAAGTCCCAGCCTCCATCATCCTCCAACGATTGGAAAAATAACGCTGCCTTGTTTTCTACGCCCGTCACCAGCAGTTCTTTTGAGTACACCTACGATGCTCAGGGCCGGGTGAGTAAGGAAGTAATCCAGATGAGCGTGCCGGCGCATAATCAGTTTCCGGCCCGTTCCAGTGTCGTGGTAACCCAAAAAACGTACTCGCCCAAAGGCCTGCTGCTCACTGAAACGGTAACAACGGATGACCAGAAAGCCAGCCGCTACGAATACCGCTACACTACTTTCTAAGCCGAGCCGCCTTATCTTCCTGGTATGACGTACCGCTTCTCTTCTTTCGCTGCCGGTTTTTACGGCTTACTGCTGGCTGGCAGCCTGTTGCTGAATTCTCAACCATCAGCTGCCCAAACCAAAGCCAAACCCGCCGCCAAGTCCGGCAACGCCCTCGGCGCCATCCGCGAGGCGGACATTAAGCGGGACTTGTTTGCCCTGGCCGACGACAAGTTCCGGGGCCGGGAGGGTGGCACGCTGGATGAGCTGAACGCCAGCGTGTGGCTGGCCGACCAGATTCGGGCCCTGGGGCTGGCGCCGGCCGGCGACAACGGCACCTTCTTTCAGTTCTTTCACTTGCAGCGCACCCGCCTCACCAAAGCCAGCCGCCTGAGCATCGGCACGCACCAGCTGGTGCCCAACCGCGACGCGCTGGTGTTTGCGCCCACCACGTACACCGTGTCGGCCCCGCTGGTGTACGTGGGCACGGGCACGGCGGAAGAGCTGGCTAAAACCGATATCAAAGGCAAAGCCGTGGCCCTGCTGTTTTCGGGCAACCCGCCGGCCGACATGAGCTTTCGGCGCTACCTCTCGGCCGTACTGCGCGACAAGTCGGCGGAGCTGCTGAAGGCCGGGGCGGTGACGGTAGTGTTTGTGGCCGATGCGCGGGCCCAGAACATCTACGAGCACTGGGGCCACACCTACGAGCGGGGCCGCTACGGCCTGCCCGGCGACGCCAACGTGCTGCCTACCACCCAGGCTCCTACCTTGCTGCTGCCGGCCAGTGCCCTGAGCTGGGTGCAGCAGGCCGGCCAGCAGTTCACGGCCGACCTGCGTACCGAAACCTTCCAGTACCCCTCAGTCAACATCGTGGCCAAGGTGGCGGGCACCGACCCGGCTTTGCGCAATGAGCACGTGCTGTTCAGCACCCACCAGGACCACGACGGCGTGCGCCACGCCGTGCAGGGCGACTCCATCTGGAACGGGGCCGACGACAACGCCACCGGCTGCGCGGCCCTGCTGGCCCTGATGCGGGCCTTCAAGCAGCAGCCGGCCCGCCGCTCGGCGCTGTTTGTGTTTCACGGGGCCGAGGAGCGCGGCTTGCTGGGCTCCCGCTACTTCTCGGCTCGCCCCACCGTGCCCCAGCAGAGCATTGTGGCCGTGCTGAACGCCGAAATGATGGGCCGCAACGCCCCCGACAGCGCCGCCCTACTGGGCTCCATCCCGCCCCACCGCAACTCCGCGGACCTCGTGAACCTAGCCCTGGCCGCCAACCAGCAGGGCCCCAGGTTCAAGCTCGACACCAAGTGGGACCAGGCGACGCACCCCGAGGGCTGGTACTTCCGCTCCGACCACCTGCCCTACGCCCGCCTGGGCATTCCGGCCGTCATGTACACCTCCTGGCTCCACCCCGACTACCACACGCCCAAAGACGAGGCCGCCCGCATCGACTACCCCAAGCTCACCCGCATGACGCAGTGGATGTACCTCACGGGCTGGGCCATAGCCAACCGTACTGCGCCGCCGGCTCGGGAGCCGGGCTTCAAGCTGGAGCGGTAAACGCGGCGGCTTAGGCCTAACTTGGATGTCCGAAACTTCAGCCAGGCGCAAGGCTGCCACCAGCCTTTGAGTCAGGTAGCCTGGTGCTTGTGTATAGCCTACTGGTACGCTTGGTGGCTATTCGAGCAAGAATTTACCAGTCTGACCTTCAACACTATACGCTACATCTTCTGGCTTGCTTCTGTTCAGCTAGCGGTAGAGTTATTTATTATGGTGATATTTGTAAAACCTCATATAACTGTTTTCAAATACAAATGGTTGTGAGGCAGATTATTTCCTTACCATTTTTCAGTTTTTTATGAAAAAAGTTCTACTGCTTACCGCCGTGTTGTGCGGCATGGTGGGTGCTGCATCAGCACAAAGCAATGTGGTTAAGCTGAACATATTCAGCCCCATTGTAAAAACTGGCTCCTTCTTCTACGAGCGGAAAGTCACTGACGGCAGCTCCTTCCAGTTGGGGGCCTTTGTTACATCCTATTCCCCCTCCGACACAAAGTTTTCGGGCTTTGGCATCACCCCGGAGTACCGTTTTTATCTGAGCGGCGAAGCATTGAATGGCTTCTATGTGGGTCCCTATCTACGGTACCAGAACTTCACCCTGAAGACGACCTACGAAAGCTTCAATGGCACTTCTTCGAGCACTGTCGAAGACAAGGCTACGCTGAACACCTTTGGCGGCGGCATCGTGCTGGGGCGCCAGTGGCTGTTTAAGGAGCGTTTTGCCCTCGACCCTTTCCTGGGCCTGGGCTACAACGGTGGCTCGGTTGAAGTTGAAAGCAATGGCTCGGAAGACAATTTCGACACGGGTGCCTTCCAAGGCTTTGGCCTGCGTGCTGGTCTCAGCATCGGCATTGCCTTCTAAGTAGCTCCACCTACTAGGTAGCTTATCAAAAAGCCCGCTCGGTTTGGAATCGAGCGGGCTTTTTTGTGTAGCCATGGACTATTTAGATTTTTTCTAAGCAAGTATTTAAACTTAATCTAAACAGACTAGCTTTGTACCCGAATCTATGGGGTACGGTTGTGCTCCACTCTCCCATGCGCACTACGTCTATTCTTCTATCTTCTCTGCTGGCGGCTGGTTCGCTGGCTACTCCGGCCCCGCTAGCGGCAGCTGCTTTGCACACTCTTCCTGCCTCCGGCGACGAAACCGGCAAGGGCGCCACCCTCACCGGCACCGTGCTGGACCGCACCGGCCAGCCCGTAGAAGGCGTGCTCGTGACGGTCGGCGACCGGACGGCGGTAACGGATGCCCGCGGCGCGTTCCGGCTGTATGGGCTGCCGGCCGGCGAGGCTACCGTGACGGTGAGCGGCCTGAGCATCCGGCCCGTAACCCAGGCCGTGACGTTGCAGAGCGGGCAGGTGCAGAGCCTCAAGCTCAGCATCGAGGAAGCCGTGCGGGAGCTGGCCGGCGTAACGGTAGCGGCCAAGTCGGTGCGCTACGCGCCCGAGGTGGACGGCACGACCATCACGGCGGGCAAGAAGAACGAGGTGATACAGCTGGATAAGCTCGATGCCAACCTAGTGGTGAACAGCGCCCGGCAGGTGTTTGCCAAAGTACCGGGCGTGACGGTGTGGGAAAGCGACGGGTCAGGCCAGCAGATTAACGTGGCCACGCGCGGCCTCTCGCCCAACCGGAGCTGGGAGTTCAACACCCGCCAGAACGGCTACGACATCAGCTCCGACCCTTTCGGCTACCCCGAGGCCTACTACAACCCGCCCCTGGAAGCCGTGGAGCGCATCCAGATTATCCGGGGTGGCGGCTCCTTGCAGTACGGGCCCCAGTTTGGCGGCCTGCTGAACTATGAGCTGAAGCGCGGCCCCCGCGACAAGAAAATTGAGTTTGAAACCAGCAACAGCGTGGGCAACAACGGCCTGCTGAGTTCCTACAACTCGCTGGGCGGCACCGTGGGCAAGGTTAGCTACTTCGGCTACTACCAGCAGCGCGTGGGCGGCGGCTGGCGCGACAACTCCGAGTTCAACATCCGCAACGTGCACGGCAACGTGCAATTTCAGGCCACCAGCCGGCTGCGCCTGGGCGCCGAAATCAGCCACTTGTACTACGAAATCCAGCAGCCGGGCGGCCTGACGGATGCGCAGTTCTACCAAGGCAACGTGCGCAATAGCTCCCGCAGCCGCAACTGGTTTAGCACGCCCTGGACCATCCCGGCCTTCACCGCCGACTACCAGTTCTCGGACCGTACCCGCCTGAGCCTGAAAACCTTCGGGCTGCTGGGCGAGCGGAACTCCATTGGCCTGGCCAGCAGCGTGGGCGTAGACCGGCCCGACGCCGTGAACCCGGCCACCGGCCAGCCCGCCAACCGCCAGATTGACCGGGACCGGTACCGCAACCTGGGCTCGGAGCTGCGCCTGCTCACCGACTACGGCCTGCTGGGCCAGCAACACACGCTGGCCGCCGGCCTGCGCGTGGCCGCCGCCAACATGAGCCGCTACCAGCAGGGCCGCGGCGACACCGGCGCCGACTTCAACCTGAACCTGCAAGCCCCGCGCTTCGGCCGCGACCTGAGCTTCCGGACCCGCAACTACGCGGCCTTCGTGGAAAACATCTTCCGCGTGGGCTCCCGCCTCACCTTCACGCCCGGCGCCCGCCTGGAGTTTATCGACAACGAGGGCCGCGGCTACCTGAGCCTGAACGCCAACGGCACCGAAAACCAGATCCGGCAGGACTCGCGCCGCCGCGTGCTGCTGTACGGGGCCGGCGCCGAGCTGCGCGTCACGGACCAGACCAACCTCTACGCCAACTACTCGCGGGCTTTCCGCCCCGTGACCTTCGGCGACCTGACCCCGCCCGCCACCTCCGACGTTATCGACCCCGACCTGAAGGATGCCCGCGGCTTCAACGCCGAGGTGGGCTACCGCGGCTCCTGGGGCAATGTGCTGACCTTTGACGTGGACGGCTTCTGGCTGCGCTACGACGACCGAATCGGGACCATCCGCCGCTTCGTGCCGGGCAGCACCACCCAAACCCAGCAGTTCCGCACCAACATCGGCACCAGCGTGCACAAGGGCGTGGAGGCCTACGTGGAGCTGGACCTGGTGCACGCCATCACCCAGAACTTCGACCTGCCCCACTTCGACGTGTTTGCGTCCATGGCCTTCGTGGATGCCCGCTACACCCAGCTGCGCACCACCACGCTGGCTGGCAGCAACTTGCAGGAGGGCGACCTGAAAAACAACCGCGTGGAGTACGCGCCCAAGTACACCCACCGCTTCGGGGGCACCTTCGCCCACCAGGGCTTCTCGGCCACAGCCCAGCTCACGCGAGTGTCGGCGGTGTTTGCCGATGCCAACAACACCGTGGCGCCCAATGCCACCGCCACCACCGGCCGCGTGCCCGGCTACTCCGTTACGGACCTGTCGGCCACCTACCGCTTTGCTAAGCGCTTCACCCTGCGCGGCGGCATTAATAATGTGTTCGACAAAAACTACTTCACCCGCCGCTCCGGCGGCTACCCCGGCCCCGGCATCCTGCCCGCCGACGGCCGCACCTGGTTTGCCTCGGTGGGCGTGAAGCTGTAAACATCAGAATTTATAATACTAAAGGCCAGCCCCTGAGGTGAGGCTGGCCTTTAGTATTGTATTTCTATAACGGAAGCCTTGCCAGAACCAGGACCAGGGTCGAAATCCGACAGACTATGTATTCGGGCTTTGAGCACATCAACCAAAGGTTGCAGCGTCTGGTGCTTGTTGTTTGGAGCTTTTAGTAAGAAAATGATGAGGGGGAAGCGTTGTAGGTTCTGTTGGTAGGGCAGGCTTTTATCAACCGTAACCAGTGCATCGAAGCCGCTAATCGTCAGCAAGCCCAGCAGCTCCCCATCTTTCTTGCCGCTCCACCCCATTTCTTGTACAGTGTGTGCAGTGTGCTCGGGGGCGAAGTCAAAACGCAGCTTTCCTGGCAAGTTCTCATCCAGTAGAATTTTCATGCGGCGGCGGCCTTTTTTACCAGGTCGTCGGCTAGAACTAATACCTCCAGAGCTTGTTCCCGGCGCACAGTAGGGAAGTTTTCCAGAAACTCATCTAGTGTTTCGCCCGTCATTAGATAGTCCCACATATTCTGAATAGGAACTCGGGTACCCGTAAAGACCGGTTCTCCGCCCATCGTTTCGGGGTCAACGGTAATAGCAGCAGTTCGCATCGGTTGGATTCTGTTTCTAGCAAGATACGAAATCACCCTCTCCTACCGCAGTACCGCCTCCGTCACTTTCCCAACATCCGCACTAAGCTTCTGAATGAAGTCTAGCTGCTCGGCAAGGGTGGCGTCGGGCGGGCCAGCCTCCGGTGCGGCGACGGACGCGGGAGCTGGCGGCAAATCGGGCTCCTGGGGGTTGAGGCGGCGCAGAGCGCGGTGCAGGGTCAGCTGGGCGTGGCGCAGGGGGCGCAGCGCGTCAGGCGGCACAGCAGAGCCGGGGCCCGGCAGCCGCGCCGAGGCCACGGCCGACACGTTGGACGAGAGCAGGTGGTTGAGCACCACCAGCTCGTGCACCTCGGTGGGGCGGTGCTGCTTGGCGCGGGGCTCCGAAAGCATGCGCTGGAAGGCCGCCGCCAGATTGGCCGAGCTGACGTACACCTGCTTGCGCACCAGCTTGTAGTCGGTCAGGGCTACGGCGGTGCCGGCCAGCAGCTCGGCCAGGGTGTGCAGGTAGCGCAGGTTGGCGCGCAGCACGGCCGTGAGGTGGTCCTGGAGCTGCTCCGACTCCCAGCGCGGAAACAGCAGGTAGCTGGCGGCAAAGGCAATGGCGCAGCCCACCACCGTGTCGAGCACCCGCTCTTCGGCCACTTGCAGGTAGCTCAGGCCCAGAAAGCTGAACAGAATCAGCACGAAGGGCGTCATGAACGAGACGGCCACCAGGTAGTTAATCCGCGCGAAGCTGAACGACACCAGCATGCAAAGGCTCATCAGAACCAGCAGCACCAGCCGGTCGGGCACCAGCCAGAGCACCAGGGCCCCGGCGGCCCCGCCGGCCAGCGTGCCCAGCACGCGCTGCACGTTGCGCTGCTTGGTGAGGCTGTAGGCCGGCTTGAGCATGTAGGTCACGGTCATCAGAATCCAGTAGCTGTGGTGGCCGGGCAGCACCACCTCGGCCACCACAAACGCCACCAGGCACGCCAGCATCATGCGCACCGAGTGACGGAAAATGCCGGAGCTGAGCGTGAGGTGCTCTTGCAGCAGCTTCAGGTCGAAGCGCTGGTGATCCACGAAGCGGCCAAACTCCAGCTCCCGGCCCGTGGCCTCCGGCGCGGGGCCGTCGAAATAAGCCCGCATAGCCTCCAGACGCTGGGTGAGCGTGCGTAGGTTCACCAGAATCTTGCGCAGCACGCGGGTGCGGGCCGGCTCCTGGGGCAGCCCGTCGATGCGGGCTTTGAGCTGTTCGAGGGCGGGGCCGAAGGCGGCCTGGGACCGGTAGCCGTGGTTGGCCTGCACGGCGTAGCCCAT
Source organism: Hymenobacter sp. YIM 151500-1 (assembly GCF_025979885.1). Classification (NCBI taxonomy): domain Bacteria; kingdom Pseudomonadati; phylum Bacteroidota; class Cytophagia; order Cytophagales; family Hymenobacteraceae; genus Hymenobacter; species Hymenobacter weizhouensis. The sequence continues at coordinate 4,441,909 of NZ_CP110139.1, read as the reverse complement.
GTTTTCCAGCTCGGCGGCCAGGGCATCCACCAGGTCGGCAATGGCGTCGAGCACCCCGCTGGCCTCAAACTGCCGGTGCAGGTCGGCGTAGTCGTAATACGTGACGGTAATCTGCTCGTAGAGGTCTACCAGGTCGACGAAGGTGAGCACCAGGCGGCGGCCCGTGCCAGTGGTGTCCTGCACCAGCTGGCGGGTTTTGAACAGCAGCTCCCGCACGGCGTCCTGCTTTTCGCTTACGGTTACCTGCTGGGCTACCAGGCGCCGAAAGTCGTCGTCGAGGCGGGTGCCGGTGCGGTAGAACTCCGCCTTCAGCCGCAGAAACTCCGCCACCGCCCGGATACACTCGCCCAAGGCCTGCTGGGCTGCCCGGTAGGGCCACAGCTGCTGGGTACCCAGCCGAACCAGCAGGTACCACCCGCCGCCCAGCGTAACCAGCCCGGCGTGCGGCAATACCCGCGCCGGTGGCAAAGGCTGGTCCATCAGCACAATAGCCAGCAGCAACCCGGCCGTGCCCACGGCGGCGGCCCGGCTGCCGTATACCAGCAGCAGCGTAAACACGAAGCTGAACACCCCTATTTCCAGCCCCAGCAGCCACCGGTAAGGCTGCACCAGTCCCGTTACGACGGCCACGCCGAACAGCAGCCCGATGGCAGCCAGCAGGCCGTTGCGCTTGTGCGCTGCCGGCCCCGGTAGGTCGGCCAGGCTCACGCACAAGGCCCCGAGCGATACGGGCAGGCCATCGGGCAAGCGCCCGACGCTGGCCGCCGCCAATGACGGCAGCAGCACCGCCAGCGTGGTGCGCAGGCCGTCTGAGAATTCCTGGGTGAAGAAAAAGTAGAAAACGGAGCGTACCCGGTCGTTCATGCTGGCCACGTCGAGAACCGCTCCGCAGAGCAGGCTGATGTTCCCGGCGAAAGTACAGGTTCAGGGGCGGACTCGGCCCACTCCCCGAACTCAGTTAGCGGTAGAGTTCTACTAGGCGTGCATCTGCGCCATTACGGGCAGGGTGTAGCGCTGGCCGGCGCTGAGCAGGTGCAGGCGCAGGTCGCGGATAGAGAAGGCCTTGCCGGGCTCCACGATGTGAATGTCGGTGTCGGTGACGCCCATGCCGTCGAGCACCACCACCAGGCCGCTGCCTATCACCTCCAGCTCCCGGCCTTCGGTCACCACTACACCCGTGTCTTCCTCCAGGCCCAACCCGATGCAGGCGGGGTTGGTGGCAATAATCTGGGCCATGCGCACGATGCGGCCCCTGGCAATGAAGTGGGTGTCGATGGCCACGTCGTGCAAAAACTCCAGGCCGGTGGTGACGTGGATTTCGTCTTTCAAGATGCCGGCATTGTTACGGCCCTGGTAAATCATGGGCGTGCTCATGGCCGCGGCCCCGGCACTGGTGCCCGCAATGACGAACCGCTCGTTGGCGTACCGCTCCTTGAGGCGGCGCTGAAACCGGGTGCCTCCCAGTAGGGCCGTAAGCCGCAGCTGGTCGCCGCCCGTGAACATGACGCCGGCCGCCTCGTTGATTAGGCGCAGGCTGTTTTCGTCGTCGGCTTCCTGGCGCGAGTTGATGTCAAGCACCTCCACACGGGCCACCCCCAGCTCAGCAAACACCTTCACGTAGTCGGCGGCTACTTCTTCGGGCACTTCCGAGGCAATGGGTAGGACCAGTACCATTCCGCCTTCGGGCATCTCCCGCACAAAGCGTTGCAAGATGAGCTCATCGGCCATGTCAGCGTCCACCTGTTTTTGCTCACGGCCGCCAATGGCAATGAGCACGCCTCGCGGAGCAGCGCAGGCGGTGTCTTCGGGCACGGGGGCCGTACGAACGGTTTTCTGGTTATTGGAGGCTGACTTACGGGTGGCAGGCATTCGGTTAGCGGTGGGTGGCTGTTGGTTTGTGGTGGGTGGATGGAACAAGTTGTTGGAGCACTTCTAGCATACAACGCAGCCAGAAACCACCAACTAATCAATCCACAGGAGCGAGGTCGGTGTTGGCGGGGCCGTTCATCAGCTTGCCGTAGGCGTTGAAGCGGGAGCCGTGGCAGGGGCAGTCCCAGCTGGTTTCCAGCGAGTTCCAGTGCACAATGCAGTGCAGGTGGGGGCACACAGCCGAGCACTCGTGCAGCTGCCCTTTTGGGTCGCGGTACACGGCTACTTTCAGCGGGCCCCGGCCAATGACGGCTCCGGAGCCGGGGGCTATTTCATCGGCGGTCTGCACGTCGCCGCCGGTGAGCAGGTCGGTGTACTCGGCGGCCACGTTGATGTTTTCCTTGATGTACTCTTTCACCGACTCAAAACGCACCGTCACGCGGGCAGGGTCGTAGAGCTTGGCCCAGGGATTGTCGCGGCCCAGAATCAGGTCGGTGATAATCATGGGGCCCAGCGTGCCGTGGGTCATGCCGTGGCCCGAGTCGCCGGTGATGATGTACACGTTGTCGTCGTCGAGCGGATTGCGGCCGGCGTAGGCTAGCCCGTCCACCGGTTCCATCACCTGCCCCGACCAGCTGTACTCGATTTTGCCGGCCGTCGGGAAGTTCTCGTGCACCCATTCGGTGAGGCAGCGCAGGCGCTCCTCGGGGTCTTCTTCCTGACCGGTTTTGTGGTCTTCGCCGCCCACTACCAGCAGGTCGTAGTCGGCGTGGCCGCCACGGGGGCCGGCGTCCACTTCTTGCAGGCGGATGTAGTGGTAGGGGTCGGCCGTGTCCCAGTACAGGGCTTTCGTGACGGAGCCTTTGGGCACGCGGGCCGCCACCACGTAGGTGCGGTACGGATGCTGCTTGGTGTGCATCACCACCCGGTCGTTCATGGGGGTGTTGGTGGCTACCACAATGGCATCGGCGCCTACTTCCAGTCCGTCGCTGGTTACCACGTGGGCGTCGCGGCCGCCACGCACCGACTGCACGTGGGTGCGGGTGTAGATGCGGCCCCCCTGGCGCACAATGGCCTCGGCCAGGCCCCGCAGGTACTTCAGGATGTGAAACTGCCCCTGATTGGGAAACACCAGGCACTCGCCGGTTTCAAACCCCTGCACGCCGGCGTCAGGCAGGCGGCGCAGGCCGGGCACGCCGGCGCGGGTAGCGGCTTCCAGCTCGTCGTCCAGCTCTTTGGGCTTGCCATCCTGAGGCAGAAACAGGTAGCCGTCGAGGCGCTCAAAGTCGCAGTCGATTTTCTCCCGGCTTACAATCTGCTCGATGACGTCCACGGCTGTTTGGTGGCTTTCGGCGGCCAGGCGGGCGCCTTCCTTGCCAAACAGGTTTTCCAGGGTGGTATACCGGTCGTCGAGGGCGAAGCTGAGGTGGGCCGTGGTGCGGCCCGACTCGCCGGAGGCCAGCTCCCCATCTTCCAGCACTACCACCCGTTGGCCTTCGCGCCCCAGCAAATAAGCTGTGGTGAGGCCGGCAATACCGCCGCCCACCACCACCACATCGGCAGTCAGCGACTCGGTAAGCGGATTGAAAGTAGGTAGCGGGCCGGCCGTAGGAAACCATGACGATTGGGTAGCGCCGGAGGTGCGGAGGGGTTGAGCTTGGGGCATAAGACGATGGGGAAAGAAGCGTGCAACGTGCCTTGCTTACGCCGGACCCGGAAGCGGGGTTCTGCTGGAGCTAGGCCGAGGCGGGCAGCCATGAGCCGCCGGCTTTTTGCACGGAGGCCATGCGGCACCTCAGGCCGCCGGGGAGTTTCGCCTGTCAGCCCAAGCGCGGCCTTTTCGGGTCCAGGCAGTACAAACCGCTCAAAATGAATCGACTGCTCTTTACTGTATTCTGCCGTATACTTGCCCTTCGCGCCTTTCACTACCACTGCTTATGAAAACGATTCTTTCTCTTTTTTGCATTTTCCTGCTCCACCTGCCCGTGCAGGCCCAAACCACACGGGTGGTGAGCAACGCCAACGACGCCGGTGCCGGCTCCCTGCGCGAGGCGCTGACCTCGGCGGCCAACGGCGACCTTATCACCTTTGCGCCCGGCCTGGCGGGCCAGACCATTCGCCTCAGCTCCCAGCTGACGCTCAGCAAAAGCGTGACCATCGACGGGCAGGCGGCGCCGGGCCTCACGCTGAGCGGCGAAAGCCGCACCCGCATCCTGCGCATCGACTACAGCTTCGTGACGGTGACCATCAAGCATCTCACCTTTGCCGACGGCCGGGCCGTGGACGCGGACCCGAACACCGCGCAGCGGGGCGGGGCCCTGGAGCTGCTCGACCCCAACACGCTACGGCTGGAAAATTGCCGCTTTCTACGCAACGTGGGCGAGCGAAGCGGAGCGGTATTTGTGGGCTATGGGGCCCGCGCCACGGTGCTGAACTGCGTGTTTGACGGCAACGACGGCTCGGTGGCCCGCGACGGATTCAGCGCCGGCGCCATTTCCACCTACGGCGGCGGGCCGGCAGCTACGGTGCTGGAAAACGGCGTGGGCGGCCGGGCCCACCTCGAGGTGCGGGGCTGCACGTTCGTGGGCAACAAGGGCATCGTGGGCGGGGCCATCTACGTGCTGCTGGGCGGGCTCACGGTGGAAGACTGCGTGTTTCGGCAGAACGACGCCGACCAGGGCGGGGGCGCCATCTTTCAGGACGGAGCCGATGGCACGGAGCGGGAGAATACGGTGGGCGGCACCACCACCATTCGGGGCTGCCAGATGGAAGGCAACACGGCGCGCGGCGTTGGGGGCGGGCTGTTCCTGTGGGGCTATTCGCTCGACCGGTTCATCATCGAAAACACCGTGCTGCTGAACAACTCCGTGGCCCGCGGCGGCCGGGATAATGAGTCGAAAGGCGGCGCCCTGCAAGTGCGCGACCGGGGCTCCCTGCTCTTGCGCAACTGCACCCTGGCCGGCAACACCGTCACTCAGCAGGGCGGCGGCATGTGGCTCGACTGCCGGGGACCCGAGGGCATTACCATCGAAAACTGCACCTTCAGCGGCAACCGCGCCAGTACGGGCCCCGGCGGCACCGGCGACATTGGCGGGGCGGCCGTGTTCAACACCCCGGCCAGTGTACGCATCGGTATTACCAACTCCACGTTCGTGGGCAACGCCGCCGACCGCGCCGACGGCAACATCTGGATAGCCGGCAGCGCCAATGCCCAGAACCTGACGTTTACCAACTGCGTGTTTGCCGGCAACCGGGCCGGTGCCACCAGCCAGCGGGAGCAGACCGTCAACTTTCCGGCCCTGAGCGGGGGCGGCAATTTTGTGCAAAGCCCCAGTGCGGGCGGGGCGCAAAGCGGCATAGCCGGCGCCACCTACCTGGCCGATTTGCGGCTGAACCCCGCGCTGCAAACCGTACCGGTAGCGGGCCGCCTGGTGCCGGTGCACCCGCTGCTGCCCACCAGCCCGCTGGTAGATGCCGGCGTGGCCGTAGCCGGCCTCAGCACCGACCAGCTGGGCACCACTCGCCCCCAGGATGGCAACCAGGACGGCACGGCCCGCTTCGACCCCGGTGCGGTGGAACTGGCGGCTCAGGTGCCGCTGCCGGTGGTGCTGACGCGCTTCGGGGCTCAGGCGGTGGCGGCGGGTGTGCAGGTGAGCTGGGAAACGGCCCAGGAAACCAACAGCGCCACCTTTGTAGTGGAGCGCTCCGCCGACGGCACCACCTTTCAGACCGTGGGGGAGCGGCCAGCGGCCGGCACCAGCACCCAGCCTCGCTCCTACTCCTTGCTCGACACGGCCCCGCTGCCGGGCCAAAGCTACTACCGCCTGCGCCTGGTGAATACCGATGGCAGCCAGCAGTTCTCGGCCGTAGTGGGCGTGCGGCGCGACATTACCACCGCTGCTGCCACCTCTTCTTCGGCGGCATTATCCGTTTTCCCGAACCCGGTTGCCCGGCAGGCCACCGTGACGTACACGCTGAGCCGGCCGGGCCCGGTGCGGCTGGAGCTGTATACTCCCGGCGGCCGCCGCGCCGCCGTGCTGCTCCTCGACAAGATACAGGCTGCCGGCTCGCACACCTATGTCCTCACGCCCGCCACGCACCGGCTGCTGGCTGGGGGCGTGTACTACTGCACCCTGCACACCCCGGACGGCCGCTACACCCAGCGCCTGGTGCTGGGGCGGTAAGTAGGCAGTTGGCAGGAAGTAGTGGGTAATTGGATGACAACCATCTGCTTGTCATCCAATTTGCATCTTGTCCAACATCCAATTACCTGTGGCCTACTACTCAGAAAAAACCGCCGCCCCACAGCTTGTATGCGGGGCGGCGGTTTTACTTCTGCCGGCCAGTCTCAACGACCAGTGCTTAGCGGTGGCGTACCAGTTTGAACTCCTGGCTGTGCTGCTCGCTCAGGATGCGGACGAGGTAGAGGCCGTCGGGTAACGCCGGGCGCAGGGTCACCAGGCGGTTCAGGGGCAGGGCCGACTGCCGGAATACCTCCTGGCCGAGCTGATTGAAAATCCGCACTTCCACGGCTTCGGGCGCGGCGGCGCTTACGTGCACCGACAGCCGGTCGCTGAACGGGTTGGGGAAGGCGGCTACGGCGAAGGCGGGGGCTTCGGCCGGCTCGGTACCGGCTATGCCGCGGGCGGCCGTAGTGCCCGACACCAGCCGGATGTCGTCGAAGTAGATGGCCGGCTGGGCGGCCCCGCCGTTTTCCTGGAACGTGAGGCGCTTGATGCTGCCGGGGTTGCCCAGGGCGCTCAGGCTGATGGTAATTTCGTTCCAGGCCCCGGCCGTAGCCGTGAAGTAGGTGATGGTGCTTTCGCCGCCATTGTCGGCGTTTTGAGTGTAGAGCTTGATGTTTTTGTTGCTGCCCGTGCCGCCGTGCACCCAAAACTTGAGGGCCGTGTACCCGCTGGTGCTGATGGCCGTGCCTTTGCGCAGGGCAAAGCCGCCGAAGCCGCTAGTGTAGGTGGCGCTGGCCGAGCGGCTGCCCACCCGCACGGGCGTGGCGTTGGCAAGGTTGGTGGTGGTGCTCCACGACCAGTCGGCCCAGTCGGCGGCCAGGGCATCGGCGTAGATGCTCAGGGCCGTGTTGCCTTCGGTGCGCGACAGGGACGAGGCCGGCACGCTGGTTTTGCTGATGCCCGGCCCGGCGTAGCTCAAGCTCAGGGTTTCGCCCCCGGTACCTTCAAAATACAACACCGTAATCGGGTGCCGGCCGGCTTTCAGCCCGATGGTGCCGCTGCGCTCCTGCGGGCCGTGCGGGCCGTCGTTCTGCACCACCACCTGGTCGCCGATAAGCAGGCGGGAGCCGTCGTCGGAGGTAGTGTAGAAGGTGTACTGCCCGTCGGTGGGCACCTGCACGTAGCCCGTGTAGCGGAAGGCGTAGTTATCGGCGCGGTTGCGGTTGGTGGTGGCCGACACGTTGGTGGTCGTACCTACTTTCGTGGCGGTCAGCGTCGCGAAGTTGGGCAGGCGGCTCCAGGTGCCTTCGTAATACTGGTAGGCCAGCCCAGCCACGGCCCCGGCGGGGTTGTCGGCGGGCCGCAGCGCCGGCGGGTACACCAGGGCGTTGTGGTTGTCGCGGAAGGCTTTGGTGGCCACGCCCAGCTGGGTAATGTCGCCGTTGGTGTCCACGCCGTTCGAGGTCCAGGCCATCACGCCCTGCCACTGCCGCTGAAAGGCATTCTCGTAGTTCTGGGTCAGGGTCTGGGTGGGCTTGGTGGTGCCTTTGGCCGGGGTTTCGCCCACCAGGCAGGGTTTATCGGTCATGCCGAAGTCGGCGGGGCTTTTGGTGTAGGGGTTGGCCTGGCTCAGGTCATCGTACATCCAGTCGAAATAGTGGGGCGAGTAGAAGTCGAGGTACGCGTTGAAATCGTTGTTCTGGGCTTGCAAGGCCGCGTCGGTGAACTTGTGGCCGGCCATGGAAGAGGTGTACTTCACAAACGGCCCCGTGCCCACGGTTACCAGCATGGTGCTGTTGCGGTGAATGGCCGCCGCGCACTGGGCCACAAAGCGTTGCAGGTTGGCCCAGGCAATATTGCCGCAGTCGGCCTGCTCGTTGTACCATTCTATCTCGTTACAGATGTCGACGGCAAACACGTAGGGGTTGCTTTTGTAGCGGTTCACGAAGGGCGTCACGTAGTTGTCGACGTACGACTTCGTAGCTGCCGCGCTGTTCAGCATGTTGCGCCAGCTCAGGTGGTTGGGGTGGTAGTCCTGGCCGTGGTCGAAGGAAATAAGCGTAGCCAGCACGTAAATCTGCTTGTCGCGGGCAATCTGAAACAGCTGGTCCAGGTGGTTCCAGTGGGCCTGCGTGGCCCCGGTCACAGTGCCATCGGCGCCGATATTGACGCCCACTTCGCCATTGCAGGTTATCCAGACGCGGGTGCTGTTGATGCCGTTGTCCTTTAGCGTCTGGAAGTGGGTGCTCCACCAGGCCTGGTTGAAGTCGCCCCCGAAGTCGTTCCAGTTGTGCCAGGGCGTGTTGGCCCCGTTAAACCAGATGCGGGAGCCATTGGCCCGAAACTCCGTGCCGCTGACACTCACGTACTGCGCCGATGCTACCGTGGGCAGCACCAGGGCCAGCAGCAACCCCAGCCAGCCCCACCACGAACGGGGCGGAGGTGTGCGGAGCGGAGCGGCGGGACGGCCGGCCAGGTGGCGGCGGCGGGAGAAGCCAGTAAGAGTTGTTTTCATAGGGTGAGAAAGGGAAAGAAGATGAGCGGTACCAGTAGCGGCCCCAGGCGCTACCTCCAATCCCTGTGCCGTCCTTGGGTCCGGCTTCCGCCCCAGGCCAGCCAACAAGCTACAGGCCCCGCTGTGCCGTTTAAAATAGTTTTACCCTGCTGCGCGGCGGGTTGTCCTGCCCGCTCTTCGCTCTCCAGTATATCGGAGAAATCCCAGACCAGCTACGGCAAATTGGAGATACAAGCTGAGCAGTAGGTCTGCCGCACCCGCACGTGCACAAGGGCCGGCAGATGCCCAGCGCGCAATGCATCTGCTGGGCATCTGCCGGGGTTTCTGCCCTGCTGTTTGCAAGGCGCAGACGGGCTCTGGTGACTACCTTTCTACTTACTCCACTAGCCCAGGGCTTGGGTTGGTTAGTACAGAATATCCTCTATGGGCTCCAGGCGTTCGGGCACTTCGGCTTCGCCGAGCATCTGGCGCAGGTCGATTTCGATGGAGCGGCAGATGGCCGTCATCGGCACGTCGTTCATGGTATTCTCGAAGGGGTTTTCGCTGCTCTGACCCACAATCTCAATGGTGGCAAACACCCACGACACCAGCACCGAAAACGGCACCGTCAGCCAGATGTGGTCGGGGCCCATCTTGGCAAATTCCATGACCAGGCCCAGGGGCATGAGGGCCGTAAACAGGTACACAAACACCAGACTGAAAAACGCATACTGGCGCGGAAACGGCGTGTTTTTGATTCGCTCACAGCCGCCTTGCAGGTTGTAGAGCGTCTCAATGACTTCGACCATGCGCACGTGCTGAAAGTCGTTGAGCAGGCCGCGCTCTTCGCGCAGCACGCGCAGGTCGGCGGCCTGCTGGCGCAGCAGGTGGGCCGGCGGGTTCTGCATGTGCCGCAGCCGCTCCGACTCCTCGGGGGCCAGAAACGGGGCTACGGCCGTGTCCCAGCGCTCGGGCTGGCGGCGCAGTAGGATGCGCAGGGCATTGCACCAGGCTATCTGCCGGTACACCAGGCTGCGGTGGCGCTGCGACAGTTCCTCGGCCGAGGCGGCGGGAGCCTGTATGCCGGGCGCATCGACCAGGGAGGTAACAAACTCCAGGGCCTGCACGGCCCAGGTGCGGCTGCTGTTCACGATGCCGCCCCACAGCTGCCGCGCCTCCCAGAACCGGTCGTAGGAGCCGTTGTTCTTGAAGCCAATGTAAAAGGCCACCGCCGTGCCCAGCGTGGCCACCGGCTGCCACGGAATAGCCACCGAATGGAAGTCCAGGGGCCCGTACACCAGGCAGACTAGCAAGCTGTACAGCGCACTCCCAACTATTGGCCGCCAGCTCAGCTTCCAGATCAGGGGCCAGCGCAGGTGTTTACGAACGTACACGGAAAGGCTAAAAAAGAATGAATAGCGAAAGGAGGATGGAGCAAGAAGCCAGGCCGCAGCTTGAGCTTGCCTGGCTTTCGACTCCCACCTGGCTGTGTGCTTACGGCATAACCTGCGGCTACCGCTATGCGTTGCCGCTCGGCTCTTCGTCCACGGCTATTCCCATCAGGCGCATGAGCTGGCTGGCGTTGAAGGAGCGGCACACGCCGGGTGTGAGGCGGTAGTCGAAGTGCAGGGTGCCGTCGGTGGGGTTGAGGAAGGAGTTGAAGGAGACGTTGCGCACGGCGCCGGGCAGCTCCTGCTCCAGGGCGGCCAGCTCCAGGTCGTGGGTGCTGAGCAGGCCGCTGGCCGGGCGGCGGTGCAGCTGATGCACCAGGGCGCGGGCCCCGCGGTGCCGGTCCTGGGAGTTGGTGCCCTTGAGGATTTCGTCAAGCAGGTAGAAAACGGGGAGGCTGTCGTTTTCCGCAGTTGGTTTCTCGTGGTTCGGGCTTGGGTGGCCGGGGGGCGCGGGTTGGTGGTTTTCTCCTTCGGCCTCGCTGCTGGCTTTGTTTTGCGTGAGGTCGAGCAGGAGCCGGAGGCGCTTCAGCTCGGCGTAGAACGAGGAGGTGCTTTCGGCCAGATTGTCGTGGGTGCGCATGGCGGTGAATACCTGGGCCGGGCCGCAGCCGAAGGTGCGGGCCGCCACCACGGCTCCGGCCTGGGCCAGCACCAGGTTCAGGCCCACCGTCCGCAGAAACGTGCTTTTGCCGGCCATGTTGGAGCCCGTCACCACCACGGTCTGGCCCGCGCCAGCCGTATGAAAGTCGTTGGCCACCGGCTCCGCCCCAAAAATGAGCGGATGCACCACGGCTTCGGCTGTGACGGACAGCGGGGCCAGCGTCAGGTCGGGCGCGGCGAAGGCGGGGTTGGCGGCCCGGAAGGCGGCCAGGCTCACCAGGGCGTCCAGCTCGGCGGCGGCCTCCAGCAGGGGCGTCAGCTGCCCGCTCAGGCGGCGCTTCCAGCGTTCCAGCTGCCACACGCCCCAGGCATCCCAGAGCAGCAGGGCATTGAGCACGCCGGCCACGGCCGGATTCTGGCGCAGCGAAAACCACCCCGCCACCCCCGACAGCTGTTCCAGCAGCCGCGACGCCGGCCCGGCGGCCGGGTGCACGGCCCGGTGCAGGCGGCGCAGACCGGCGCTCTGCCACTGTCCGGCTTCAAACAACGTCAGCTGGCTGTGCGCGGCCCGCAAGGCGTCGCGCATAGCCGTGGCCTGCTCGTAATACTCGGCGCGGATAGTGCCTAGCTGGAGGTTGAGCAAACTCGTGCCCAGCACCGCCACTCCCAATAGAACGGCGCCGTACCCGGTAAGCAAGGCCACCACACCGGCCACCGCCGCCACGGGCAGGGCCACCAGCACCGGCAGCAGCCAGGGCCGAGTAGCAAACACGTCGGGCTGGGCCAGCCAGGCGGCAAAGCGGCGCGGGTCGGCCTCCTGGCGCGGAAAGTGCCGGGCGCGGGCCTGCCACTCCTGCTGCCAGGCCACATCGGGGGCCAGCTCGGCGGCGGCCTGCTGCCGCTCCCGCACCACTGGCGGCGCGGCCGGGGCCAGCAGCCAGCCGGCCAGCCAGTCTTGCCCCAGGCGCGAGGTGCTGCGGTTCAGCAGCTGAAACAGGGAATGGGCCCCGAACACGTCGAGGTCGGCGGCGTAGGGGTGGTCGGGGGTGAGGTAGCGCAGGCCGGGGTCGAAGCCACTGAGGCGGCCGGCGAGGCGGGCCAGCTCGTCGTGGTTGAGCTGGGCCAGCAGGCCATGATGCCGGCGCCGGTAGCTCACGGCCGCGTGCCAGCGCATCAGCCCCAGAAACACCAGGTACACCCCCAGCACCACGCCCAGCGCCGCTCCCGGCTGCCCGTCCGCAAACAAGGCCCACGCTCCCGCCACCCCACCCCCAAACACGGCCAGCCGCACCAGCGCCACCACCTGATGCCGCCGCGCCTGCTGCTTTTCCTGCTCCTCGTGGTGGGCTAGGTTGGCCTGGAACAGCTCAGCGGGTAGCACAGTCAGGGGGCGGTATTCGGGGGAAATGGGCACGGAGGATATGGAAATGTGGGAAATGTGGGAAATGTGGAAATATGAGGAATGTGGCAATGTGGGTATTCTCCGCTACCGTTCCCTGGCGTCCAACAGTAGCTGAGCCAAAGGTTAGTTCAGTTAAGAACCTTCTCACATCAGCCCGAATCGATGAAGCAGTTTAGGAAGTCGTTTAAAACATACCGGAACGTCCTGCTGAGCTGGCCGAAGCATCTCTCCCGCTTCGTCCTCACGATTGAGTTAGCCAGCGGGAGAGATGCTTCGACTGCGGCTACGCCTCCGCTCAGCATGACCGTTTCAGCATAACGTTTTATCAACTTTCTAAACAGCTTCGATGTCTGAACTGGTTGTTCTGGCGCGCGTCGTTCTGCGGGCAAGGTCTTTCGCTGCACTCAGAATGATAGTTCTAATCGAACATTAACTAAGACCCTAAGCCCCCAAGACCCCAAGTCCCTACCTCACCACCGCCACGCACTTCAGCTCAATGGCAATGGGCGTGGGCAGGCGGGTGACTTCGACGGTGGTGCGGCAGGGCTGGTTGGTGTGGAAATAGTCGGCGTAGAGGCGGTTGTAAACGGCAAAATCTTCCCGCATATTCGTGAGAAACACAGTAACATCTACGAGGTCTTCCCACCGGGCGCCGGCCTCTTCCAGGATGTAGCGCACGTTGCGGAACACGGCGTGGCACTGGCTTTCAAAGTCGTAGCGCACCACGCGGCCGGCTTCGTCCAGCTCCACGCCGGGCACCTGGGCCTGGCCGCGCTGGCGCGGCCCCACGCCGGACAAAAACAGTAAGTTGCCGGCGCGGCGGGCGTGGGGGTACAGGCCCACGGGCTCGGGGGCGCGGCCGGAGAAGTGGGCCGAGGAAGATGCGTCAGGTGCCATACCGCCAAAACTACCGATTTCTGCCGCCTCGCCCGCGCCGCTGAACCCATTGCCGGGCTGGTGTGGTTGTTGTGCCAGCCCGCGTTTCGCCCGCTCATCCTTTCCTGCCTATGCGTTTCTTTCTTCGTCTTGCCACGCTGAGTTTGACCCTGGGCCTGGCCGCTCCCGCCGCGCAGGCCCAGCAGAAGCTCAAGTACCCCAAACCCGCCGCGGCCGGCGAAATCTACGACGCCGTGGAGCAGCCTGCCGTGCCAGTGGGCGGCCTGGCTGCCTACGCCCAGTACCTTGCCGACCAGCAGCGCTACCCCACTGCTGCCTTGCAGGCCGGGCAGCAGGGCACGGTAACGGTGAGCTTCGTGGTGGAGAAAACCGGCGCCATTTCCAGCGTGACGGTGGCTCAGCCCGTGGCCCTGGCCCTCGACGCCGAAGCCATCCGCCTCATCAAAGGCGGCCCGCGCTGGACGCCGGCCCAGCACCGCGGCGGCGTGGTGCGCCAGCGGGTATCAGTGCCCATTACGTTCCAGATTCCGGCCGGCTCCGAAGCCGCGCCGGCGGCGGCGGCGGGTGGTGCGGCAGCGGCTTCCGGCGGCCCGCAGGTGGTGAAGCCCGACCAGCCCGCCCGGCCCGTAGGCGGCACCGACGCGTTTTTTGCCTGGATTCAGCAAAACCAGCGCTACCCCGCCCTGGCCCGCCAGCGCAAAATTCAAGGCCGCGTGATGATGGAGTTTATGGTGGAGAAAGACGGCACGCTCACCGACATCAAACCCGTCAAGCGCCTGGGCTCGGGCTTGGATGAAGAAGCCATCCGGCTGCTGAAATCAGCGCCGAAATGGCAGCCGGCCATGTACCAGGGCCAGGCCATGAAGCAAAAGATGGTTTTGCCGGTTATCTTCCAGTTGTAGAAACTGTCGAGGAAGTCGCTAGACCGTCCTGCTCCATCTGGCGTCCGCTTGTTGAAGCATCTCGCGTGCTGACATTGCCAAACTAATTGTCATGCTGAGCCTGTCGAAGCATCTCTCCCGCTTCGTCTGCACGATTGAGATTAGCCAGCAGTAGAGATGCTTCGACAGGCTCAGCATGACGGTCTGTCGACTTCTTAAACAGCCTCGTAGCTCAGCCTCATGCGAATCCGGGTTTTCGGCTCGTTAGGGGGAGCTGTAAAGTAATTTCCTGGCGGCTTCGTCGGCCTGTAAGACGACCGGTTGTCGCCACTCCGTTCTGCTATTCCAGTATTCTAGTCCTTTCCGCTCATGCTTTCTCAGCTACCTCTTGTTTCAGCTCCGCCGGTTGGCTTCGGTACTCCCCTGCCCTTGCCCGACACGTTTACCATCTGGCCCTACCAGGCGCGGTTTCGGCAGGCGGCTCAGGCCGTGGCTTCGGGCATTTTTGAGGTGCTCGACGAAGACCTCGACCCCTACGTGCTGCTGCTGGCCCTGCCCGCCGATGCCGAAGACGACACCACCGAGCCGGCCGTCATCTGCCTGGAGCCCACCGACTGCGGCCTGGACGGCCTCTCGTTTGAGCAGGTAGTGGAGCGGGGCCGGTTTCTTCAGCTCACGGAAACGTGGCAGCCCCTGGAGCGGGAGCTGATGAGCGAGGAAATGGTGCGCCGCAAGCAGCACGGCGTGGGCCTGCGCCGGGCCGTGCAGGAGGCCCTCGACGGCCTGGACAAGCGGGGCCACAAGCGGCTGTCGTTTGCGGGCTGGCCCATCAAAATCGACCGGCACTTTGTGGTGCCCGTGCTGCAGCTCAACCGTAAGGCGTTTCTGAGCTACCCCACGCTGCACCCCAACCGCTTTTACACCGACGGCCGGCCGGTGGCTCACTCCCTCTTGCTGGCCGCCGTACTGCGCTTCCACGAGGAATGCGTGAAGTCCTTGACCGAGCCCGAACCCGGCTCGGGCCTGCTGGTGCGCCCCCGCGACACCGACGAGCTGATTCGGGCCGCCGGCAAGCTGTTCCTGGACACGCCCGCCCAGGATTTGGGCATGAATCCGGCCACGGCCAAGCTGTTTGCCACCTGCAACACCATTTCGTCGTTGCGCTACGAGGGGGCCGAGGGCGTGGGCAAGCTGCTGCTGGCCCGCCGCGGCCACCCCAACCTGGCCGAGGTGTTTGCCCTCACCTGCCCCACCCCGCTCACCGACTACCGGGCCGTGCGCAAGCTGCTGGAAATGACCACCCAGGACGTGAGCCTGCTGGCCGACGGCGAAAACGTGTACGCCCTGGGCCGGCAGGTGGGCCAGTACGACGCCTCGCGCGAAGACCTGTTTGTTATCAACTTCGTGACTCACTACGCCTGGGAGTTTCAGCACGGCGGGCAGGTGCTGATGCGCGCCCACTACGGCCAGCCGAGCCTGCCGCGCACCCGCCTCAACCGCACCCGCTTCCGCAAAGACCTGCGCCAGACCTTCCAGCTGACGGATCCGGCCAAGGTAGAGCGCCTCTGGGACGTGGTAGTAGAAGCCAGCCGCCAGAAGCACGGCACCCTGCTGGTCATTACCACCGAAGCCCTGGCCGAAGCCGACCGCCTGAAGCTGCAGTGCACCCTCATCGAGCCCGTGCCGCTCACGCCGCTCATCACCCGCCTGGTTACGGCCATCGACGGCGCCGTGCTGCTCGACCCCGATTCTTACTGCTACTCCATCGGCGTCATCCTCGACGGCAAAGCCTCGGGCCACGGCACCAGCACCCGCGGTGCCCGCTACAACTCGGCCATCCGCTACGTCGACAGCTCCCCCTACCCCTGCATGGCCATCGTGGTCAGCGAAGATGGCCTAGTGGATGTAATTACCAAGGAAAGCCTGCGGGAGGAGTAATGGGCCTCACCCCCCGGCCCCGCAACTGCTTGATGCGCAGTATCCCGCGGAGAGGGGGAGCCTGACGCTCCGCCCAGCGCCGCCCTGTCGGCTCCCGCCTCCAGAACGGCTACCACTGTGAACGGTAATAAACAGTACAGCCGCCTAGCGGCCTACAGGTTTGTAGACAGATGGGGAAAGAACAGCATAGCGCCGCGTAGCGGGGCAAGAGACGCCCGAACGTTTCTTGCCCCGCTACGCGACGCTACATTTCTCTATGTGTGGCTGCTTCTACAATCCTTGAGCCGCTACGCGGCCACTATGCTACACCAAACCGGTAGCCGTTCTGGAGGCGGGAGCCGACAGGGCGGCGCAGAACGATGCGGAGCTGGCTCCCCCTCTCCGCGGGAGAGGGGGCCGGGGGGTGAGGCCCTACGACCTTTTCGCCCGGAACGACCACGTGACGCGGAATACGGCTACGGTGTCGCCGGCTTCGTCGAGGCCGGTGCTGGTGGCTACGATGGTACGGCCCTCGCCGGTGGCGCGGCTTTCGGCAATGGCCTGGCCGATGGCGGCCCCGTCGTGGCTGGTGAAGCGGATGAGGCCCACGGCTTTCTTGGTGAACTGGGCTTCCAGGCTCACCACGAGCATGGACACCGGCGAGCCGCTTTGCACGTGCATCATGGCCAGCAGGCCGCTGCTCATTTCGGCGGCCATGCTCAGGCAGGCAAAGTAGATGCTGCGAAACGGGTTCTGGGTGAGGTACTTGAACGGCACCGTTACGGTGGCCTGCTCCGGGGTGAAGGCCGCCACCCGCAACCCCGCCAGATAGGCCATGGGCAAGCGGCGCAGCATAAAAAGCCGCAGCTTCAGCGGGTTGCTGATGGCACGCCGAAACTCGGCCATGCGGGGCGTGTCGGCGGGGGCGGAAAGGGCTTCGGGGTTCATGGCGGGCAGTTGACTTGGGGGCGCAATGAACGAAAATTGTCTGGTTTGGCTCGACACCAACTCCCGGCTTCTCCACGCTGCTGCCTTGCTCCGAGACGTTGCCGGCAGTAACTCAGCTTTTCTTTTCCAGCACCAGCACCACTTTGTTGAAATTGGCGGCGGCATTTACCACCCCGCGGAAGGCTTCGAAGTCGGACTTGGGCCAGCGCACCTGCCGGTAATACTCACGGATGGTAACCGTGACCTTCTGGCCTTGCTGCTCATAGCTGGACTGGAACAGGAACTCGGGGCCCGCGGCCGTGGGGCCGGCCTTCACGTCCACGTTCAAGTCTTGCAGGTTGCGCACCCGGTAGCCGGCCGGCACCTCGAAGGTGATGGTGCGGTTGTAGCGGCGGTTGTACTCGTTTTCGATGTCAAACTGCCGCTCTTCATTCTGGTACAGCTCGGCTTGTGGCCCCAGCAGGGTGCCAATCTTGAACAGGTACTTGGGGCCGGCCCGGTCCAGCAACGCCGCCGACTCCACGGTAGCATCCACGATGAAGGGCTTCTCCAGTGGGTTCAGGCCCGACTCCGTATTGGTGGCGTCCAGCTTCAGGAACGTAGCATCGGGCACGCTGCTTTTAATCAGGTTTTGCAGTATCTCCGGCCGCTTGTCGTCGGGAATGAGGGCGAAGAAGGGCTGAATCTCCTGGGCGTGGTAGCCGCCCAGCGTTTCCCGAATAGTAATGGTGGTTTTGTCGAGGGCAGGGGCGAACTGCACGGCAATGTCCAGGTCGCTGGGGCTTTGGTCGGCCGTCAGGGTGGGGATGTCACCGATTTTGCCTACCGCCGACTCGGTGTTACCCAGCCGCACGCGGCGCACAAACAGGCCTTTGTTGGCCGTCCACTCGGCCGGAATCATAGGCAGGCGGTAGTCGGGGCGGCCGGGGGCCAGCCACTGCTTGGTTGCCGGGAAGTAAAAAACCGGGTGGTCGAGGTAATTCCAGGTGTCGAAGGAATCATCGAAGGCCGCCTCGCTGCGGTTGTTGGTGAGCACCAACTCGTGGGCGATGTTGAGCCGATGCATCAGCGCCGCAAACAGGCGGGCAAATCCCATTTCGGAAGCCGTGCGCGTGGCCAGTACCCGAACCAGGTTCTCCTCACTGCTTTCGTCCAGCCGGAATTTAGTTTTGAGGTAGTTTTCCAGCGCGGGCAGGGGCTGGTCGGCGGGCAGGCTCATCTGCTTTAGCAGCTTGTCGGCGGCCTTCAGCTCGTCTTTGTCCCAGTTGTACACCCGGCCGTAGAGAAACTGGCTGGCGTCGGCCCAGGTAAACAGGCGGGTGCGGCCGCGGGCGGTGCTGTAGGCCAGCTTATACTCCAGGCGCTGCCGCTGGGCGTTGGCCTGGGCAAAACCCTCTTCGCGCAGAGCGGGCAGGTTGCGCAGGTTGAAGCGAATCAGGCGCTTGCCTTGCAGCACGGTGTCGCGCAGCAGGCCGCCGGGGTAGCGGCGCACTTCAAACGTGAGGGCCTCGGGCGAAATCAGCTCCACGTGCACCTCGCGGGTGGGCACCTCGCTTTGCAAGGGCACGCGCCCAAAGTAGGCTAAGGGCCGCTCGCGGGTAAAGAAGTACTCGATTTCGCTGCCTTTCTCCACGCCTTCCACGGCAAACACCTTGAAGCCCCGGCTGCCGTCCTCGTCCTTCAGCTCCTTCATGTTGCTTTCGGCCACCTCCACTATCTCGCCGCGAGGACTGATGGTGCGGGCTTTCAGCGACACAATGCGGCTCCCATCCTGCACGGGCAAGTAAATCTTGTTGAAGCGCTCAATGCCGTCGGAGGTGTTGACGCGCACGATGCGGTGGTCCACCGAATACAGCCGCAGCTCCTGCCGGGCATCCGGAGCAAACTCCTCCACCCGGAAGTCGCGCAGCACCACGGCGGGTTGCTGGGCCTCGGTGGGCGTAATGGGCAGGGGCTTGCGCTTGGCCTCCCAGGTGTACTTCGCGTGCGTGAGCGTGGTGGGCACCGACTGGGCCCGAAGCGCCGCAGCAGGCGCCAACAGCAGCAGCCCGGCCAGTATTAGCCAAGCTGGCAGCCTGCGTACCATTTTCACAAAAGAGATTCTGTAAAAAGAAAGCATACGTTTTGAATGGAGGCTAAATTGTTAGGAAGCGGCCGCGCCGCCGGCAAGCACCTGGCGCACAGAGGCAAGAATCTTAAGTGTCATGTCAAGCCTCCCTTGGCGTCTGTTGGCCCAAGCCTGGCAATTTGGGGGTAGCTCATGCATGCTGCGGCTTAGCTGCGCAAGAGGCTGGCTCTAGAAGCTATTTGCGCTTCAGGATAAGGGCGTCGCGGTAGGCGTTGTTGAGCTTGTCCACCACGGTGTTCCACTGCCCAAACTGGGTTGGCTCCAGCAGCAGGTAGTTCACGTACACTTCTTTTTCCTGGATGATTTTATTGCCTTTGCGCTCGTAGCGGATGGAAAAGCCCAGTACCTCGGCCTGGCCTGTGGCGTTGGCGGGCAGGTAGGTTACCTCGTAGCCGGTGGGCACTTCAAACTCGGTGCGGGTGCGCGTGACGTGGTGGTAGTCGTTGGTGCGGGGCAGGGTGCGCTTGGTGGGGTCGAGGCGGTCGGCGGCGTAGCGCTGGTCGAGGTTGAGGTTGACGTACACCTCGTCGTCGAGGCGCTGCACGTAGTCTTGCAGGCGGTACTCGTAGTCGACCAGCAGGGGCTGGTCGCGGGCGTCGAGGTGGCGCACGGCGTATTTATCGACGAAGAACTTGTTGTTGCCGCGCTCCACCAGGCCTTTTACCAGCTTGGCTTCGTCTACTTTGTTGAGGCCGTCGAGGGCGTAGGTCTGGTGCACTTTGGGGTAGCCGGTTAGGGCCAGGCGACCGGTACCGCGCAGGCCGGTGGCGCCGTCGAGCACCACCACCGAGCTGTCGACGGTGCGGTTGCGCTGGCGCTCCATCACCGGCACGCTCACCACCTTGCAGTGCTCGGCGTCCAGGGCCAGCAGTGCGTCTTTGCCCTGAATCATTGAGGACGGCATACCGTAGGGCGTGTACTTGCTGGTGGCATCCAGAAACACGTACTGGCCGGGGCGGGGCTCGTAGGTGGTAATCATGTGGTTGTCGACGCCGGGCGTGGCCAGCTCGGCGTAGCGGTAGGGCAGGTCGCGGGTGCCAATCCAGGTGCGGTAGGCTTTGATGCCGGCCAGGCGCAGCATCTCGTGGAGCAGGTTGGCCATGTCCTTGCAGTCGCCGTAGCGGCTGGCGTACACCCGCCCCGCATCGTGCGGAATAAAGCCGCGCAGGCCGTTCTCAAAGGCAATGTAGCGCACGTGGTCCTGCACCCAGTAATAGATGCGGGCCACCTTCTCAGGCTCGGTGCGCGCCCCGGCCGTCAGGGAGTCCACCACGCGGCGCAGGGCGGGGCTCTCCTGCCGGTCGAGGTTTTTCACGAAGCCGGCATACAGGCTATACAGCTCGGGCACGCCGCCCAGCAGGCGGCGCGGCTGGCCGTTTACCGGGGCTTCCTCCAGGAAATACACCAGATGAGGCGTGTAGTAGCTGGGCTCCGGGGCGTCGGGGGCGCGGGGCGTAGCGGGCAGGTTGTCGGCCGTCCAGCGGTGCACCACGGTGCTGCCTTTTTCCTGGCGGGTGTAGGCTACTTTGCCGGCCGGCACGTGAAACTGCTTGGTGTTCAGGCGAACGGTGCGCGGCACCGTAACGACCAGCTCGGCGTGGCGCACGGGCACGTAGCTGGCGAAGTAGAACGGGTTCAGAAAACGCGCATCGGGGTGGCGCACGGTGTAGTCGCACACGGTGCGCACGCCGGGCGCCACCACCGGGTAGGAGAAGCTAACGACGCGCGCATCGTCGAAGAAAATGCCCGGCTGAATTTCAAACTTGTCTTTAAACTCCGTCACCTTCAGCGCCTTGTAGTCGTTGGTGGCGGGCACCAGGGAGCGGGCCTCTATTTTCTGGAGGCGGTTGAAGTGGGAGCTGTGCACCTGGTCGGGCGCGTACATATCCGACTGCGCAGCCAGGTGCAGCATGTCGTAGTGGTGGCGGGCCAGCACCTGCACCGAGTCGCCCTTCAGCTCCACCATCACCTCCTGGCGGTAGTCGAGGTACACGGCTTTTTCGGTGGGGTACTGCTGCTTGAGCTGGGCCAGCTGCTGGGCGGGCTGCTGGGCCTGGGCGGCCAGCCCGGTGGTGGCCGCCAGCCACAGTCCCAGCAGCCAGTGGCCCAGATTAGCGAGTTTCATACACGTGGGTGTTCCAGTAGTAGTCGGTGCGCAGGGGCTTGCCCTGGGCATTGTAGTAGATGGTGGGGCCGGCCTTTTCGCCGCAACGGTACGTTTCTTCGCGCTCTAGGGTCCCATCGGGGCGGTAGTAGCGGCAGCGGCCGTGCAGCTCATCAAAGCGGTAGGCCTCTTCCTCCTGCACTTTGCCGGTGGGGTAATAGGTGGTGAGCTGGCCGTTGAGCTGGCCGTCGGGGGTATTCTGGGCGCGGCGGTATACCTGGCCGGAGCTGTAGTAGTAGGTGCGGGCGCCGCTCAGCGTCCCTTTCTGATAGGTTTCGGAAGCAGCGGGCTTGCCGTTGGCAAACGTGGTGTTGATGGCACCCAGGGGCTTTACGTCGCCGCTGGCCTGCCCGTCGGGGCCCGGACTGCGGAAGCCCAGCAGCTCGCCGTTGGCGTACACCTTTTCCAGGAGCAGCTCCCCTTGCATGTTGTAAAGGCGCAGGGGGCCGTTCAGCTCGTCGTTCTCATACACTGACCGGGCCTCGACCTGCCCGTTCTCGAAGTACCGTAGCCACTCGCCTTCCATATTGCCGGCGCGGTAGGTGCCGCGGCGGAGCGGCTTGCCCGTGGCGTAGTAGTATTTCCACTCTCCTTCGCGCTTGCCGTTACGGTAGGTGCCTTCTTCCACGAGCTGGCCCGTAAGCGGGTCGTAGCGCCGGTAGGGGCCCTGGCGCTGGCCCAGGTCCAGGTTCACGGTTATTTCGGTTTTGCCGTTGGGCAGCAGCCACTTTTCGGTGCCCTGATAGTCGTAGCACAGCCAGCCGTTCTCGATGCGGGGCTTGCCGTTGGGGTAGTGCACGGTCAGGCTCTTGGTGGTGGGCTGCACCTGAATGCGGTCCACTACTCGCCCGGTGGAGTCGAAGGTGGTGACGGTCAGCTCCCGCTCGTACTCCAGCCACCGCTCCCGGCTGAGTTGGCCGGCCGGGGTGTAGCTGCGCGTCTGGCCGTGGAGGCGGCCGTCCTGCAAGTTGTATTCCTCACTCAGCTGGCCCGTGGGGTAATATTGCCGCCAGGTGCCTTGCTGCTCGCCGCCCGCGTAGTAGCCGGTGCGCTGGAGCTGGCCGTGGGCATAGTAGGTTTCAGACAGGCCGTTCAGCTGGCCGTCCTGGTAGTGGTTGCGCTGGGTTACGCGGCCGGTGGCGGCGTAGAACTCCTCGACACCCTCCTGCTTGCCGCTGCGGTAGTGGCGCACGGTGGCCAGGGTGCCATTGCGCCGAAACCAGCGCCACTCCTCGGCCAGGTTGCCATCCTGGTAGCTGCCCGTAAAGTGCAGCGACCCATCTGGATAGAGGCCTTTCACGGCGGTCCGGCCTTTTTTGGCCACCGTAGTCTGGCTGAGCTGGCGGCCGGCGCCGTCCAGAAACGTAACCCCGGCAATGCGGCCTTGGTTGTACTGCACCTCACTGGTCAGGCGGCCGTCCCGGTCGTAGTCTTTGAAAGCGCCGTGCAGCTCACCGGTGGCGAGGTCAAAGTTTTTGTCTTCGCTAGGCTTGCCCGAAGCGTAAAACACCTGCCAGCGGCCCGCCTGCTTGCCGTGGTTGTAGCGGCCGGTGCTGGCCAGCTGCCCGTTGGAATGAAACTCCTGGTACTCGCCGTGCAGCTCGTTTTGCTCGTAGCTGCCTTTGCGCTCCAGCTGCTTATCGGCGTAAAACACCTCAAACGGCCCCTGACGCTGGTCGGCAGCAAAGGTGTAGGTGGCTTCCACCGTTCCGTCGGGGTAGTAATTGGTGGCCCGGCCTTCGAGCTTATCGGCCCGGTACGTGGCGCGACGCTGAAGCTTACCGTTGGGATAATAGAACAGGGCTTCTCCGCTTACGTCGCCGTTTTCGTAGGGCCGCACTTCGCGCACCTCCCCGCAGTAGTGGTAGAGCTTGACGGAGCCTACTACTTTCCCGGCTTTGTAGGTGCCTTCTATCGACAGGGCGCCGTTGTCGTGGTATTCCACGTAGCGACCTTCCAGCAAACCCTGCGCGCCGTAGTTCAGCTCCTTGGCCAGCTGCCCGTTGGGGTGATGCTCGCGCCAGCGGCCGGTGCGGTAGCCGTCCTCCGTGAAGGAGCCCTCCTCCATTACCGCCCCGGCTTTGTCTATTATCAGCCAGGGGCCGCGCAGGGTTTCCAGCTTGCCGTCTTTGGAGGTGCCGGCGCCGATGCCCTGCACGTAGCCATCCTGAAACCAGGCGTCCCGGCGCGTTTCGGCGGGCTGGCCGGCCACGGGCTGCTGAATGCGCAGGCGCAGCAGGGCCCCGGCCACTGCCTGGCTCATGCGCTCCACCTTGCTTTTATTGGACTTCACCCACTGCGCGGGCCGCTTGTCTTCGGCCGACAGCAGTATCATGTAGGTGAAGGGCGTCAGGTTGTCGTCGCGGCGCAGGGCTTCCACCATGGGGCCGTATGCGCGCAGCCACAGGTCGGTTTCGCGGGGGCCGGCGGCCGGAAACTTCTCCACCAGCAGCTGGGCCTGCTTTACCAGGTTGGCGTCGAACTTCACCCGCGAGGTGTAGTCTTTGCGCAAGGCCACTTTGGAGGTCAGCAGCAGGTCCAGCTCCTGAAAGGCCTCGTTTGGCACAAAAGGCTTTTCCCGCTCTTTCTCTTCTACTTCCATCTCATTGCTGGCAATACGCTCGGCCAGCACCAGCACGTCCCGGCTGTTTTCGGCATCCGGCCTGATGGCCAAGAAGGTAAGCAGGCTGATGAGGGCGCGGGCCGTCTGCCCCTGCTCCAGAGCCAGCCACGCCAATTGGTAGTGCGTGCCGGGGTGTAAGGGGTCCAGCTCCAGGCTGCGCTGCCAGCTGGCCAGGGCAGCCGGCCGCTGCTTCAGGGCATCGTGGCTCACGCCCTGGTTGAACCAGAGCAGCTGGTTGTAGGGAAACCGTTTCAGCCCTTCGGTGTAGGCCTGAAAGGTTTCGGGCATATGCTTAAGGTTTTCCTCGGCTTCGGCCAGCACGTAGTAGGGCTGGGCATGATGCATGCGCAAGGCAATGGCCCGGCGGCTGGCATCGGCGGCTTCCCGGTACTGCTTGTTCAGCAGGTACGACAGGGCCAGCTCGCCCTGCACGCTCACGTAGCCCGTATCGGAAGAAGGCACCAGCAAATACTGGCGGATGGCCCCGGCGTAGTCGCCTTTATCGTGCAGGGCTACGCCCTCTTGCAGGGCCTGGGCGGCAGTGGGTACGGTAGCCGGCTGCTGTTGCCCGTACGCCGCGGCGGCAGCTCCGGCCCAGAGGCCCAGGAGCGTGCCGTACGTAAAAACTCGCATTAACGCAATCAGTATAAGTCACTTCCCCGGCCCAGCCGCCCCTGCGGTGGTCCGTTGATAGTTTCTCACAAGTATATTGCTTTTGTTCAGCTTGAAAAAGCCCCGGCGCTGTTTCAGGTGGTCTATTTTTTCCGGCGGGGCGGGGCAGTAGTTTTCGGGGCCGATGGGGCCTTGGCAGCCGGCTCCGCCGGGTACACCGCTAGCTCCCGGTAGCCAAACGTGGCGTCCGGCTCGCGCCGGAAATCTAGCTCGGGCAGCTCACCCAGCACCAGCTCGGCGGTGGTGTACACAAGGCTGCCGTCGAGCAGGTGGCCCCCGATGGTGCGGCCCGTGGAGTCGGCGACCGACAGGTGCAGGTGGCTGCCGTTCACCGACAGCGTACCCACTAGTGACACAATCTCGAAGTGGCCCCGGTACACGGTGGGCCCTTCCTGGTTGGCCAGGCGCAGGGTGGCCACCGTGAGGCTGCCCACGCAGGTCAGCACGGCGGCGGCCCGCAGGTGCTGGCGCTCCGTGAAAGCCAGCAGCTCCCGGCGCAGGTCCTGGCCGGGCCGGAGCCGCAGGGCGTAGGTGCGGAGTGAGGAGCTGACAACGGGCGGGGCAGACGACACGGCAGAAGCAGATTGTGCCGGGCTGGCCTGGGGCAGCAGCGCCAGCAAGCCAAGCAGCAGGAAGAAACGCATGGCCGAAGGTCGGCAAGAAAAGCGGGACACTCAGCTAAGAGGGGCGCGGAGCAGAACGCCGCGCCATCCACGCTTACCGGTTAAATCTTACGTTGCCGTAGCGGACCCGGATGTTGACGTTGCCGGTGGTGCGGGCCTGGCCGCCAAACTGGCCCTGCATGTCGCTGCTGCTGGCGCTGGACTCCTCCGAGGCCACCCGCACCAGGCGCTTGTCTACCAGCAGCTTGCCGTGCTGGGTGTTCACGTCGAAGTTGAAGCCGGCGCCGTCGGGGAAGTTGAGCAGGAAAGTGCTGTAGCCCCCGTCGAGGTTGATTTGGCGGAAGTTGCGGCCCGTGTTGCGCACCTCAAAGCTGGGGCAGTACTGCACGCTCATGTCGAGCTGGTTGCCGAGCTTGTCGATGCTGAACTTGGAGTAGCCGGAGGTGCCGCGCAGGTTGCGCACCGTGCCCAGGGCCACGTCGCCGTACTTGCTGTGCACGGTCAGGTCCTGCACCGAGCCGATGTCGATGTCGGAGTAGTTGTTGCGCAGCTCCACGGCTCCGCCTTCCGTCAGCCGCAGCTTGGAATACGAAGCATCGATGCTGGCCCGGCGGGCGTAGGGCACGGCGCACTGCCCGTTGCTGACGTGCAGCACGTTGCGCGGGCCGTCGAGGCGGGCCGTGCGCAGGGTGCCGTACTCCACGGCCAGCTCCGTGGGGCCGGCCAGGTCGCCGGTTATGCTGATTTCGCCGAAGCGGGTAGCTAGGTACAGGGGCGTGTTTTTGGGTACCCACACCGTGTAGTTCACCTCGTACAGCTTGGTGCGGCTCCAGCACTCCCGCGGCATGGCCCCGAAGCGCGACCGGGCCACAATGCCCCCGGCCTCGGCATCGTCGAGCACCTGCACCTGAATCATGTCCTGGAGCTGCTGGGCTTTTTCCTCGGTGTCGGCCCGCGTGATGATGTCCACGTCGGTGCGGATTTCCGATTGGCTCCACACGTTCACCTGCACGCGGCCGTAGCGGGTGTCGAGCAGGAAGGGTTTGGCCCCGGTTGCGGTAAAGGTGCGGCTTAGCTTCCGCAGTTTTTCCACGGCCGGCCCCGGCTGGCTTTCTTCCTGGGGCCCCTGGCCGGCTCCGCTCTGCTGCTCGGGGGGCACAGCGGTTCCGGAAGAGGCCGGCAGCTCAGTTCCCGGCTGGTGGTAATGCAGGGCCGGGGCGGCGGGCTCGGGCGCAACTACCTGAGCCTGGCCAGGCGCGGCTACCAGGCCCAGCAGCGCAAGCAGCGGCAGCCGGCCCACGCAGCGGCGGACGACAATCAGCAGGAAGCGGCTCATGGCGGGCTAGGGCATGCGGCGGCTGTCGGCCACCATGTAGGGCTGGTTATGATACTCCCGGATTTGCTCCTGGGTGCGCAGCTGCTGGTTCAGCAGGTCCAGCCGAATCTGCAGGTTGCGGTTCATGGCTTCCAGCACCACATCGGGCTCGGGGTTGCGGTACAACTCGGCTTTCAGCTGCTGGTAGGTCGAGTCCAGGGCCGTTAGCTCCTGCTGCCAGTCCTGCGGGGCACTGCTGGCTTCCTGGTCAGGGTGTTGCAGCTCCTGCTGGCGCTCCGTAATCTGCGCGGCGTAGTAGGCTTCCATGCGCTGCACGGCGCTGTGCAGGCGCTGGCCAGGCTCGTTGGTGGCGGCCGTCGCCAGCAGGTCGGGCCCGGCATACAGGGAGTGGTCGGGGTCGGGGGCCGAGACGGCGGGCAGGGTTACGTGCGCCTGGCCGGTGCGCGTCCAGATAGTAGCCTCGGAGCGGTGCTGCCAAAACCAGGTGCCTACCAGCAGCAGGGCGGCCACGGCAGCCGCTATGCCATAGGGCCGGGCCCGCTGCACGGCGTCGGGCCCGGTGGCTACCGGGCCGGCAGCCGGGTACAGGGGAACTACGCGCAACGGCGCTTCTTCCGGCCGGGAAGCCACCGGGGCCGCCAGCTCCCGCTCGATGTCGTCCCACAAATCGGGGCGCGGCTCGAACAGGTCGAAGTCGGCGCGGTGGCGCTCAACGAAGGCTTCAAGTCCAGATTTCTTTTCGTTCATACAGGTGGTAATACGCACATTTCTTCCCAAAGCTGAGGCGGGCGGGTGATGGTGGGTGGCAACCCGCCGCAGCCGGTAACAGGACAGAAAAGGTGAAAGGAAGAGGAGGCAGCCCAGCCCCTCAGAGGCCGTGCTGGCGGGCCAGCTCCAGCAGTTTTTTGCGGGCCCGGCTATACTGGGATTTCGACGTTGATTCGGTGATTTGCAGAATAGCGGCTATTTCGGCGTGGTCGTAGCCTTCCAGCAGATAGAGGCTGAGCACTACGCGGTAGCCGTCGGGCAGCTCCTGCACGCAGCGGCGCACCACGTCGGCCCGCCAGGTCAGGTCCTCGCCCTCAAAGCCGCCATCGGCGGGGTGGTCGGCCGCGGCGCCGTCGTGCTGCTCGGCCAGGGGCACCAGTTGCAGGCGCCGGTTGCGCAGGCAGTTGATGCTTTTGTTGATGACGATGCGCTTCAGCCAGGAGCCAAACGACGAGTCGCCCTTGTAGCTGTGCAGCTCCCGAAACGCACTCAGAAACGACTCCTGCAACACGTCCTCGGCCTCGGCATAGTCGCCGGTGATGCGCAGCGAGGCGTTGAACATGGCCTTGGCGTAGCGCTTGTAGATTTCAGCCTGGGCGCGCCGGTCGCCCAGGCGGCAGCGTTCTACCAGCGGGGCGTTGATGTCGGTATACGCAAATGCCTCCATAGGTGCTCAGTTGGCGGGGGAGTCGAAAACTGGTGAACCGTAAATATCCACCTTTTCAGGGTAAAAACGGCTCGTGCTAGCGGGTAAGCGGGTGAAAGACCAGTGGCCGCGGCAAGGGTTGCACCAAGCGGCGGCCGGTAGCTTTCCAGCGTGCTGGTTCGTAGGTTGGGAGCATGATTCGATTTGTTGCCCTGCTTCTGCTGCTGAGTGCCTTGCCCGTAGCGGCCCAGCGTTCCAGCCTTACCCTGCGAGGTTACCGAGTAGTGTTTGAAGACGACTTCCGCTACCCTTCCGTGGCCGACATGCTGGCTCCCGCTACCCGCCGCTGGAGCCCCGAGCACTCCTGGGGCATGGCCCACCGGTCGGCCACCATGGAGTGCGGCGACTACAGCGCCGGCAGCTACGCCTTTCTGGCCAGCAACATTGCCCTTGCGCCCGACCCCGCCGAGGCCGGCGACCAGTGCCTGGCCCTGCACTACGGCACGCACACGCCCCCGCTGCACCAGGTTACGGCCGAGGATGGCACCGTTACCCGCGCCACGCTGTACCGCACGGGCAGCATGCTCCGGGCCCTGTATGCCGCTGACACCGACTGTCCTATATCGGGCTTTCGGTACGGCATATTCGAGATGCGCGCCAAGGTGCCGCGCACCGAGGGCTTGCAGGCAGCTTTCTGGATGTGGAACGGGCCAAATGCCTGCTCCGACACCATGCGCTGGCGCCCCGGCCAGCAAAACGAAATTGATATTCTTGAAACCTACCGGACGCAGGCGCAGCGCACCTTTTTCTCCACGCTGCAAGCCAGTCCTTTCATCAACCATCAGGCCCACCAGGCGTTTACGGCGTGGCAGGGTGCCGACCCCGCCGACGATTTTCACGTGTACGTGCTGGCCTGGACGCCCACGCAGCTGGCCTGGTTCGTGGACGGCCACCTGACCCACCGCGTGCAAACGGCTACTCCGGCGGCCGAGCTGCACCTGCTGCTGAGCGCCGACTTCCTGTGGGACTGTGCCGGCAACCGCCACTGCAACAACGAGCCGCCCTGCCCCGCCCCCAACGACCCGTTCCTGATTGACTACGTGCGCGTGTACAAGCCCACCAAAGTCGGCCGCAACGGCCGGTGGCCGGCCATCTTCACCCAGCCAAACCCGCTCACTACGCCAGTGCTGCCCGTAGTGCCGGGCAAAGCACAGTAAGCAAACGGCCCGCCCGGCAAGTGCCAGGCGGGCCGTTTTGAGGGCATGCGGCGCAAGCGGAGGCCGACGCTACACGTCAAACCTGATGCCCTGGGCCAGCGGGAGCTGGGTGCTGTAGTTGATGGTGTTGGTTTGGCGGCGCATGTAGGCCCGCCAGGCATCGGAGCCGGATTCGCGGCCCCCGCCGGTTTCCTTCTCGCCCCCGAAGGCCCCCCCGATTTCGGCCCCGCTCGTGCCGATGTTGACGTTGGCAATGCCGCAGTCGGAGCCGGTGGCGCTGAGGAAGGCCTCGGCCTCGCGCATGTTCAGGGTGAAGATGCTGGACGAGAGGCCCTGGCGCACCCCGTTTTGCAGGGCAATGGCTTCTTCTACCCCGCCGCGGTAGCGAATCAGGTACAGAATGGGCGCGAAGGTTTCTTCCTGCACCGTGTGGTAGTGGTTTTCGGCTTCTACCAGGGCGGGCCGCACGTAAGTGCCGGTTTCGTAGCCTTCCCCCGCCAGCACCTCGCCCCCGATGAGCAGCCGGCCACCCTCCTGCTGCACGGCGGCCAGGGCGTTGCCAAATGCTTCCACGGCCTGCCGATCAATGAGCGGCCCCACCAGCGTGCCTTCCTGCAAGGGGTGGCCGATGGGTAGGTTGGGGTAGATTTTCAGCAGGCGGGCCTTCACGTCCTCATAAATCGAGCTGTGGATGATGAGGCGGCGGGTGGTGGTGCAGCGCTGCCCGGCCGTGCCCACGGCCCCGAACACCACGGCGCGCATGACCATGTCGAGGTCGGCGTGCTCGGTGAGAATGATGGCGTTGTTGCCGCCCAGCTCCAGCAGGGCCCGGCCCAGGCGGGCCCCAACCACTTCCCCTACTTTCTTGCCCATGCGGGTACTGCCCGTAGCCGATACCAGCGGCACCCGCTCATCGGCGGCCAGTTGGGCCCCAATTTCGGCATCCCCAATCACCAGGTTGAAAATGCCTTCGGGCAGGCTGTTGTCGCGCAGCACGTCGGCCAGGATGTGCTGCACGGCTACGGCCACCAGCGGGGTTTTCTCCGAGGGCTTCCAGATGCAAACGTCGCCGCACACGGCGGCCAGCATGGCGTTCCAGCTCCACACGGCCACCGGGAAGTTGAAGGCCGAGATGATGCCCACCACGCCCAGCGGGTGCCACTGCTCGTACATGCGGTGGGCGGGCCGCTCCGAGTGCATGGTCAGGCCGTGCAGCTGGCGCGACAGGCCCACGGCAAAGTCGCAGATGTCAATCATCTCCTGCACCTCGCCCAGGCCTTCCTGCAGGATTTTGCCCATTTCGTAGCTCACCAGCTTGCCCAGGGGCTCTTTGTACTCGCGCAGCTTGTTACCAATCTGGCGCACAATCTCGCCGCGCTTGGGCGCGGGCACCAGCCGCCACGTCTGAAACGCGGCCTGGGCCGTGCGCACCACGTGGTCGTAGTCGGCGGGGGTGGCCAGGGCTACCGCCCCAATGCGGCGGCCGTTGGTGGGCGAGTAGATGGTGCGGGAGTTGGTAGTGGAAGCCTCGCCCCACGCGAGGCCGGTGCTCCAGGCGGGGTTGTGGGCTTCGACGCCCAGCTCGCGCAGCACCTGGTCTATGCCGTGCGGGTCGTGCTCCTGCACGTCGGTGCCGGTGGCGGCAGCTTCTTCAAAGGCTTGTTTCATGGGTGGGACGAACGAAAGGCGGGGCCTACTGGCGTGAGAGTGATGCCCAGCCTTGCCACACGCATGGCGGCCGGGCGGCTCAGCAAAACTAACAAAAAGCCGCCGCTGGCTTTCGGCTGCCTCCGCTCACGACTCGGCCCGCTGCATCTGCCGCAGCCACTCCTCGGCCGAGGCCAGGTCGTCGAACATCTGCACTTGCAGGTCCGGGCCAAACGGCTGGCCGTCGGACAAGGCCGCGGCCTGGGCCAGCAGGTCTTGCGGCTGGGCAACGTGCGCAATAAAGCGCAGGCCGAAACGCTGGGCGTGCGGCGCCCACACCGTAGTCAGCCACTCCACCGAGTCGAACCACGGGCCGCGCAGGCGGCTGTTGTCGTTAAGCAAATACGGACACTGCCAGTCTTCCTGCACTTCCAGGAAAGTAGTGGCTCCCTGGTAAGCCTCACGCGGGTCTACGTAGCCTATCCACGTAGCCCGAATCCAGTTATCTGCTTCATTGTAGGTCAGCTCGCAGCTGCTGCCGTCGCGCAGATCCAGTTGTTTAGAGATTTGCATGCGAAGTGTAGGGTAGGAATGAGGGCATAGCGCAAGAAAATACTCGTCTAACGACGGTTAATGCCTCTCAGGTTGCTTGTGCTTAGCTGAGCGCAGGGCCTGTTTCGCCGCAAGTAGCCACAAAAAAAGTCCTCCGCTGCGGCAGCGGAGGACTTTTTTGCAAGCTGACTTACTTCGGTTTACTGAGCCTGGCCGATGGGATAGTACGCCTTGCGGCCATCGGGGTAGACACCCTCTACCAGGGCGCCACCATTTTCCTTGGCTTCTTCCAGGTAGCGCTGCACGTCCTGAGGCTTGCTCACGCGGTTTTTGTCGATGCGCGTGATGATGAAGCCGTCGGCCATGCCAGTTTCGCGGAAGTTGGAGCTGCGGACGCCGCTGATTTTGACGCCGCCCTCAATATCCAGCTTGTTTTGCTCCTGCCGGCTGATGGGGGTCAGCGTCGCGCCTTCGTACTTCACCGCCGCCACGGCATCTTCCCGAATAATGTCGGTGGTGCCGGTGCTGTTGCGCAGCGTGGCCGAAGTGGTACGGGTGTCGTTGTCGCGCAGGTAGGTTACCTTGATTTTGTCGCCGGGGCGGAAGCGGGCCACCTGCTCCTGCAACTGCGACGAGGTGTTCACCTTCACGCCGTTGATTTCGGTGATAATGTCGCCGGTTTTGATGCCAGCGGCCGCCGCCGAGCTGTTGTCGCTCAGGCCCGCCACGTACACGCCATTCAGGGTCTTCAGCTTTTTCTCCGAAGCCAGCGTAGCGTCTACCTCCTGAATCTGCACGCCCAGCAGGGCCCGCTGCACTACTTTGTACTTCAGCAGGTCGTCAATCACCTTGCTCACGATGGAGCTGGGCACGGCAAACGAGTAGCCTTCAAAAGCGCCCGTACGCGAGGCAATGGCCGAGTTGATGCCAATCAGGTCCCCGTTCAGGTTCACCAGGGCCCCACCCGAGTTGCCGGGGTTCACCACGGCGTCGGTTTGCAGAAAGGATTCTAGGCCCATGCGGTCTTCGCGGCGCAGGATGCCGATGTTGCGGCCCTTGGCCGAGATAATGCCAGCCGTGACGGTGGAGTTCAGGTTGAAGGGGTTACCGACGGCCAGCACCCACTCACCCACTTTCACCTGGTCGGAGTTGCCGTAGCGCACGAAAGGCAGGTTGTCGGCCTCCACTTTCAGCAGGGCTAGGTCGGTGGTGGGGTCGGTGCCCACCAGCGTGGCTTTGTACTTGCGCTTGTCGTCGAGCACCACCTCAATTTTGTCGGCCTTATCAATCACGTGATTGTTGGTGACGATGTAGCCATTGGCGGCAATGATAACGCCCGAGCCGGAACCCTGCTGCGGGGCGCGGGCCCGGCTGCCGCTGCCGCCGTGGTACTGCTCGAAGTCGTCGCCGAAAAACTGACGCAAGAGTGGGTCCATGCGCGACATATCCCCCTGCCCGCTCCGGGCCGAATACTCGGTCATGACGTGCACCACGGCCGGGGTTACGGAAGCTGCCGCCGCCGTGAAGTTCAGGCCTTCGGGAACGGTATAAGTGCTGCTGCGCAGCTCACTGGTATAGCGAATGTTGGGGTCAGCGGCTACGGTTTGCGGACCAGCCGTGCGCTCCGGCTCGAGCAGCTTGTAGCCACCTACGGCCACGCCCCCGCCCAAAATGGCGGAGCCCAGCAGGCCGAGCATCAGTTGTTTTGCTTGCATGGGAAGAAAAACGTGAGAATGAGAAGTTGTCGAAATGAAAATACAACAAAATCAGTTTGAAGTTTCATTTTCTCAAACCTGATTTTATTGGGAGTGTAAACGTAAGAGTCGGGACAAGTGGTATAGCGTTGCACGCCGGCCGAAGCCGTTAGCAGCGTCGCTTGGGGAGCCCCGCTTTCGGGCCTGCTACGGTACAAGCAACACGCGAGCCAAGCAAAAAGCACCCGGAGAGGGTGCTTTTTTTGCAGGTTGTCAGGTGCTTAGCGCACTTCAATCTGATGTTTCGTCACTTTCTTCTGGTCGAAGGGCAGCGTCAGGTGCAACACCCCATCGGTCAGCTGCGCCTCGATGGCCGTTACGTCCACGGTGTCGGGCAGGCGGAAGGAGCGGGCGAAGGTGCCATAGCCCGATTCTACACGGCGAAACTTGGGGTTGTTCTCAGTAGCTTCGGGCGCTTTCCGCTCGCCGCTCACCGTCAGCTTGCCTTCCTGGAAGTCGATGTTCAGGCTGTCCTTGGCCACGCCCGGCAGCAGCAGGTGCAGCTCGTAGCCTTGCTCCGACTCCAGCACGTCGGCCTGGGGCACAAACGATGTAGAAGGCTGATTTACGGCCGGCAGCGTGT
Organism: Hymenobacter sp. YIM 151500-1; assembly: GCF_025979885.1. Classification (NCBI taxonomy): domain Bacteria; kingdom Pseudomonadati; phylum Bacteroidota; class Cytophagia; order Cytophagales; family Hymenobacteraceae; genus Hymenobacter; species Hymenobacter weizhouensis. Next base: position 4,408,550 of record NZ_CP110139.1, on the reverse strand, counting down.
CGCGCAGCATGTCGTTAAGCATAGCGTTGAAAGCGCGGGAAGGACGCAGAGCGGGCAGGTTGTTATACAGCAGAGTTGCCATGGTAATGAGGAGTTAAGCTAAGGTCTAGAAGTCTTGTCTGTCGTGTCGCAACCTCGTCGCGACACCTCCTCCTCTATAAATTCTATACCAACGCGGCTACGATAAATTTTTATGACATAAAGTCATGAATCAGATTATTTAATCTGAACTCAAATTGATGCGCTTATTTAAAAACACGCGTTTGAGGAATAACAGAGGGGAATATCTGCCAATTGTGCTTATGCCACTTTGGCACACTAGTACTGCGTTGGCAGCTGACGGCGCTCAGCATCCGGGGCCGAACCCAGGGTCAGGCGTAGGTCCAGGCCCACAGTGAGCTGTACATTGCGGACGGTGCCGCCGGCAATGGTGAGGTTGCCATCGACATCGTACTGAGGCAACTCCGTGTAGTACTGATTCCGCCAGGCAAACCAGGGTGTGAAGTCGAAGCGGGGCGAGATGCGTACTCCTACTTCCCCGCGCAGCTCGGAGAAATCAAGAAACGGCTCTTTTTCCTCGTCTTCGTCGCGCTGGAAGCGCAGGTAGGTGACGGCCTCAGCAGCCACGCGCGGACGCAGGGCCAGGCGGCCACTACCCAGCGGAAACACCCGGTCTACGTCAAGGCGCAAGCTGGAAGCCAGCCGGTTGGCGCGGTCCGCTTCATTTAGAAACGCCAGGTACTGCACGCCCAGCCGCTGCCGGAAGTTGACGCTGCCAAAGGTGTTCCAGTGGCGGCCAAACACTTCGGGCGTCACCGTGTAGAGCACTTCGGCGGAACTACCCGCCCACTTGCGGTACTCGTCGCGCTGCCCATTCACGGTGGCACCCCAGCTCCAGGCTGAGGTACTGAAACGCTCGTAGCCCAACCGTATATTCTGGATGGGAAAAGCCGGGTTCTCAACTACTGGCAGGTTCAGGTGCTGCAAGTTGAAGGCCCCAAACAGGTAACTGTCGCCGGTAAGCGGGATTTCAATCTGGGCCTGGGGCTGCAGCAGGGTGGGATAAGTCAACCGGCGCTGGGCAACTGACGGTAAGGCCAGCAGCAGTGCAGCGGCCAGCAGAAGGATAGAATGGCGCATAAAGTGGAAGAAATAAAATGAGTTCTAGTCGGCTCCCAGCTCCCGCAGGGCCAGCCAGGCCATTAGGCCGGGCCCGGTTTCCAGCGCGTGCGGGTCGATGTCGAACGTGGGCGTGTGCACCGACGACATAAACCGGCCGCTGCCATCCTGAGCGGCAGTGCCCAGGCGGTAGAAGCAGGCGCTGGTGGCCTGGCTGAAATAGGCAAAGTCCTCGGCGGCCATCCACTGGTCCAGCTCCACCACGTTGTCGCGGCCCAGGTACTCCACGGCGGCCTGCTCGACGCGGCCGGTAAGGGCGGGCTCATTTTCCAGATACGGGTAGCCGCGGCGGATTTCTAGCTCGCAGGTGGTGCCCATGCTCTCGGCCAGTCCTTCGCAGAGGCGGCGCAGGTGCTCGTGGGCTTCGTTGCGCCACTCCTCGTTCAGGGTCCGGAACGTGCCTTCCAGGTGCACCTCGTTGGGAATAACGTTGGTGGCGCCCTGGGCAATGATTTTGCCGAACGACAGCACCGAGGGTAGCTTGGGATTAGCACGGCGGCTCACAATCTGCTGGGCCGCCACAATGATATGGGCCGCCACCAGCACGGGGTCGAGGTTCTGCTCGGGCATGGCGCCGTGCCCGCCCTTGCCGCGCACGGTCAGGTACAGCTCGTCGGTGCTGGCCATGTAGCGGCCGGCCCGCAGCCCAATTTTACCGGCTGGCAGGCGCGGAAACACGTGCTGGCCCAGCACGCTGGCGGGCCGCGGGTTTTCCAGCACGCCTTCCTGAATCATCAGCGCGGCCCCACCCGGCAGCCGCTCCTCGCCCGGCTGAAACAGGAGCTTCACAGTGCCCTCAAACTCGTCTCGCAGCGCCACCAGAATGCGGGCCGCACCCAGCAGGGAAGCCGTGTGCACATCGTGGCCGCAGGCGTGCATCACGCCGGGGTTCTGCGACTTGTAGGGTACGTCGTTCTGCTCCGTAATGGGCAGGGCGTCCATGTCGGCGCGCAGGGCTACGGTGCGGCGGCCGGGGTTGCGGCCTTCTACCAGCGCCACCACGCCGGTGCCCGCAATGGGCTGAGTGGGCAGGCCCAGCTTCCGGAGCTGCTCAGTTACGAAAGCCACCGTCTGGTGCTCTTCAAACGACAATTCCGGGTGGGCGTGCAGGTGCTGGCGCAGAGCTACCGTGTCGGCGGCAGCTTCGGCGGCCAGGGTTTTGATGCGGGAAATCAGATGGTGCATACGGAGAATAAGGTTCGCGCTGTCCTGCTGAGCATTCTGCGTATCAAGCAGAGAAGAATCCTCTCACGCTAACACGAGTCGTTGATACAGGTTTAGCCCGCAGAAGACGCAGAAGGCGCTGATTGTTCTGCTAGTTCTACAAGGCCCGTAGCCCTGCTTAGATGAGAGAAGAAGGCTAATACGCCGTCTTATTAATAACAATCTGTGCGGCTTGCAGCTCGGCTTTGGGCGCGAAGGGGCGGATGCGCAGCATGGCCTGCTCGGCTTCGAGGCGAGTGAGGTAGTCACCAATCCAGAGGCGGAAGATGGGCTGCTTGAAGGTCAGATAGTCGGTTTCCTCGGGGAAACGGCTGATGACGGCCCGGCGCACGGCCATGGCCTGGTCGCGCTCCAAGCCCACGTAGGCCAGAATCCGATAGCCCTGGGCGTACTTCACGTTTTGGTTGGTGAAGGCCTGGTCGCGCAGGCGCTGCTCAATTTGGGCGTTGACGTGGTTGGTGGGTGGCACGGGCCGCACGGCTGGGGCCGGAGCGGCAGCCGGCGCTTTGGGCGCGGCAAAGGTGGGGCGGTAGCGGCTCAGGTCTTCGGCGGGCGTGGCTGTGGCCGCCGCAGTGCCGCGCCGGGTGGTGTCGGGTGTAGCCGTGGTGGCCGACGGCGTGCCGGGCCCGGAAGAAGCGCAGGCTCCGAGCGAGAAAAAAACAGACAGCAGCAGCACGTTACGAAGCAGAGGTTTCATGGGCAGCGGGTTCCAGCAAGGCCAGACTGTTGGAGGAGCCAATCCGGTCGGCGCCGGCGGCCAGCAGGGCCAAGGCGGCCTCGCGGGTGCGGATGCCGCCGGCGGCCTTGATCCGGATGTGCGGGGGCAACGACTGCCGCATCAGCTCCACATCGGCCACGGAGGCGCCCCGGCTGGCAAAGCCGGTGGAAGTTTTCACGAAGTCGGCGCCAGCCGCGGCGCAGAGCTGGCAGGCGGCAATGATGGCGCACTCCGTCAGCAGGGCCGTTTCGATGATGACTTTGAGCAGAGCTCCGTGGGTGTGGCAGAGGTCGGCGAGGCGGCACACCTCGTCCTCCACAAGAACTGTACGGCGGGCCAGCAGGTCGCCGATGTTGATGACCATATCCAGCTCCCGCGCGCCTTGCTGCACCAGCTGCCGGGCTTCGGCCAGCTTGGTTTCCGTGGTTTGGTAACCCAGCGGAAAGCCCACCACCGAGCAAACCGGCACGCCCGTGCCCTGCAACTCGCGCACGGCCTGAGCCACGTAGCTCGGCGGCACGCACACGCTGGCAAACCGGTGCGTAGCTGCCTCCCGGCACAGCTGGCTGATTTGCTCCGGCTGCGCCTCGGGCTTCAACAACGTGTGGTCGATGGTAGAGGCAATGTTCACAGGTGTAAAGATAGGGACTTAGGGACTTAGGGACTTAGGGACTTAGGGACTTAGGGACTTAGGGACTTAGGGACTTAGGGACTTAGGGACTTAGGGACTTAGGGACTTAGGGAGTATGTTGTTTCCCGGATGGGGTTGCAAAAAAGGCTTCGTCATTTTCATGACGAAGCCTTTTTTATAGGGCGGCTCAGAAATCTAAGTCCCTAAGACCCCAAGACCCTAAGCCCCTAACAACTACTCAATCAGTATTGCCCGGTCGTTGAGCAGGTCGTCTTCTACCTGCTTGAACTTCACATCGCGGAGGATGCGGCCGTCCATGTACTGCACGCTTACCCGCTCGTTGCGGTTGGCAATTTTCTGAGAGCGGGCGGGCTGTTGCTTGGCCAGCACCTGGGGCTGGGCACCGTCTTGCTCCAGGTCCTCAGGGCCGGCGCCCAGCGACACCGACGATACCTCTTTCTCGGCTTTCAGCTTGGGCTGGGGCGGGGCTACGGGCAGCTCGTCCTCGGTGAAGTATTCGGGCTCCTCGAAGCCGCCTTGGCCGGCCTGCATGGGTACGTCGGCGCGGAACAGGAACTGAATGGTGTCCTCGTTGACCTTGCCAATCATCTGCTTGAACAGCTCAAACGACTCGAACTTGTACACCAGCAGCGGGTCTTTCTGCTCGTACACGGCGTTTTGTACCACCTGTTTCAGGTCGTCCATGGCGCGCAGGTGCTTGGTCCAGGCTTCGTCGATGACGCTGAGCACCACCACCTTTTCCATGCCCCGGATTACCTCGTGCCCGCCCGTAGCCTGGGCCCGGCGCAGGTTAGCCACCGCCTGCACCGACTTGCGGCCGTCGGTGAACGGAATGGCAATGTTCTCGTACGGGGCGTTCTGGCCGAGCAGGTCGTTGATGAGCGGCATGGAGTTGCCGGCGATGTAGTCGTTCTTGCTCTGGTAGTAGCCCAGGGCCTCGTCGTAGAGCTTCTGGGTGAGCTGGGCCGGCTGCTGCCCGCTCAGGTCCTGGGCAGTCAGGTGGGTGTCGTAGCCGAATACCCGGATGATGGCCAGCTTAAAGTCCTCGAAGTCGTTGGAGGTTTTGTGACCCACGACGATGTCTTCGCAAACATCATAAATCATGTTCCAGATGTCCAGCTCCAGCCGCTCGCCGTGCAGGGCGTTGCGGCGGCGCTTGTACACCACCTCGCGCTGGGCGTTCATCACGTCGTCGTACTCGAGCAGGCGCTTGCGGATGCCGAAGTTGTTTTCCTCCACCTTCTTCTGGGCCCGCTCAATGCTGCTGGTAATCATCGAATGCTGAATCACCTCGCCTTCTTCTAGGCCCATGCGGTCCATGAGCTTGGCAATCCGGTCGGAGCCGAACAGGCGCATGAGGTTGTCTTCCAGGCTCACGAAGAACTGCGACGAGCCGGGGTCGCCCTGGCGGCCGGCGCGGCCCCGTAGCTGCCGGTCGACGCGGCGGCTTTCGTGGCGCTCCGTGCCGATAATGGCCAGGCCCCCCGATTCCTTGGCCGTACCGCGCAGCTTGATGTCGGTGCCGCGGCCGGCCATGTTGGTGGCAATGGTCACGGTGCCGGGGTGGCCGGCCTGGGCCACGATTTCGGCTTCGCGCTGGTTCTGCTTAGCGTTTAGCACCTGGTGCTGAATGCCGCGCAGCTTGAGCATGCGGCTCACCAGCTCCGAAATTTCCACCGACGTGGTACCCACCAGCACGGGGCGGCCGGCTTGCACCAGCGTCTGGATTTCCTCGGCCACGGCGTTGTACTTTTCGCGCACGGTCTTGTACACCTTGTCGTGCTCGTCCTTGCGCTGAATGCCGCGGTTGGTCGGAATCACCACCACGTCGAGCTTGTAGATTTCCCAGAACTCACCGGCCTCGGTTTCGGCCGTACCCGTCATGCCGCCCAGCTTGTGGTACATGCGGAAGTAGTTCTGCAGGGTGATGGTGGCGTAGGTCTGCGTAGCATCCTCCACGCGCACGTTTTCCTTGGCCTCAATGGCCTGGTGCAGACCGTCGGAGTAGCGGCGGCCTTCCATGACGCGGCCCGTCTGCTCATCCACGATTTTCACCTTGCCGTCGTCGGTCAGAATGTACTGGTCGTCGCGCTCAAACAGGGTGTAGGCCTTGAGCAGCTGGTTGATGGTGTGGATGCGCTCCGACTTCACCTGGAAGTCGTCCATGAGCTTTTCCTTCTGGTGCAGCTTGTCTTCGTTGCCCAGGCTCTGGTTCTTCTCGATGTTGGCCAGCTCGGTGCCGATGTCGGGCATGATGAAGAAGTGCGGGTCTTCGCCCTGGCCGGTAATCAGGTCGATGCCTTTTTCGGTTAGCTCAATCTGGTTGTTTTTCTCGTCAATGGTGAAAAACAGGGGCGCATCGGCCTGGGGCATCTGGCGCTGGTTGTCCTGGAGGTAGAAGTTCTCCACCTTCTGCAGCACGGCGCGCATGCCGGTTTCCGACAAGAACTTAATCAGCGGCTTGCTCTTGGGCAGGCCGCGGTAGGCCCTGAACAAGGCCAGGCCGCCCTCCCCTTCCTTGGGGCCATCCTTGCCTTCCTTGATGAGGCGGCGGGCATCCACCAGGTACTGCTGCACCTGCTTTTTCTGCTCGTTTACCAGCCGCTCGATGCGGGGCTTGAGCTGGTAGAACTCGTGCACGTCGCCGCGGGGCACGGGGCCCGAGATGATAAGCGGCGTGCGGGCATCGTCAATCAGCACGGAGTCCACTTCGTCGACCATGGCGTAGTGGTGGCGGCGCTGCACCAGCTCCTGTGGGTCGCGGGCCATGTTGTCGCGCAGGTAGTCGAAGCCGAACTCGTTGTTGGTGCCGTAGGTGATGTCGGCTAGGTAGGCTTTGCGACGGGCGTCGGTATTGGGCTGGTGCTTGTCGATGCAGTCCACGGTGATGCCGTGGAACTCGAACAGCGGGGCATTCCACTCCGAGTCGCGCTTGGCCAAGTAGTCGTTGACGGTTACCAGGTGCACGCCGCGGCGGGCCAGGGCGTTGAGGAAAGCCGGCAGCGTAGACACCAGCGTTTTGCCTTCGCCGGTAGCCATTTCGGCAATTTTGCCCTGGTGCAGCACCACACCCCCAATCAGTTGCACGTCGTAGTGCACCATGTCCCAGGTGATTTCGGCGCCGGCGGCGGTCCACTTGTTGCCCCACACGGCCTTGTCGCCCTCGATGCGCACGTTGGGCTTGCGGCGGGCAACTTCCCGGTCGTAGTCGGTGGCCGTTACCGTTAGCTGCCCGTTTTCCTTGTAGCGGCGGGCGGTTTCCTTGCAGATGGCAAAGGCCAGGGGCAGCACTTGCAGCAGCACCACTTCCAGCTCCTTATTGCGCTGCTTTTCCAGCGCGTCAATCTGGTCGAAAAGCTGCTCTTTCTGTACGGCGTCCAGGGACGTATCCTCGTTGACGCGCTGGTGCAGGGCGGCGAGCTGGTCGTCGATGCCGCGGAGGTGGTCGTCGATGCGGGCCCGGACGTCGTTGGTGCGGGCGCGCAGCTCGTCGTCAGAAAGCTGTGCCAGATTGGCATATTCGGCGTTAATCAGCGCCACATACGGGACAATCTCCTTCAGGTCCCGGTCCGATTTGGTACCGAAAATCTTGGCGACGGTCTTCCCTAGAAAATCAAACATGCTGCTTTACCTTAATTGAAACGCCGGGGCGCACTTCAAATTTACGGCGTTTTTCGGGAAACTCCCGGCCAACCTACCGCCCATTGCGGCCCTAGCCTCCGCAACGACTACCCCCGCGTCCTCAAAAAGAGTGCGGGGTTTGGCAGCGCCTCATCTTGTCAGGCAGTTAGGGCGCCAGCCACTACGGCAGAGCCTGCGCGGCACTTTTCTTTCCAGGACCAGAATCGGCAGCGTTGCCACAGCGGAGCTTAACTACACTCAGACTCCAACCTGGCGATACCTGAACCATGAAATCTTCCGAAAAACGTGAGGCCACACGGCTTTAGTTTGTCGATAAGCATACGGCAAATTTATCTCATAGACTATTGATTACCATATAGTTAACTACTATCAACTTTTAGTAGGTGGCCTAACTGTAGGTGTGGCATAGGGTTGGGTGCAAGCATCTGATTGTCAGACAGTAGTGAGCCAATATGTGCACTCATGCCTGGCGAAGCGGCTGCCTTCCACACTTTTTTACACCGTTATTCTCTCACCACATGAAAACAACTTTAACTTCTTGGCGGCCGGCAAAACTGCCGCTGCTGCTCCTGCTCTGGGCACTGGCTGTCGGAGGTATTGTCTCCCCCGCCCACGCGCAGAGCGCCACCGGCCGCAAGGTCATCCTGGGCGTATTCGTCGGCAACGAGCCGGCCGACTTAGCGCAGTTCAACAACTGGCTGGGCAAGCCCGCCGATGCCGTGCTGGCCTACACCGGCGAGCGGGACTGGTCGGACGCCAGCCCCAACTGGATCCTGGGGCAGTTCGGCTCCTCGGGCAGTGAGCTGCTTTGGTCGGTCCGCATGTTCCCCAACGGCTCCAACAACGGCCTCAACAACATGCGCGAGGCCGCCTCGGGCGCACGCAACAGCATGTACCAGGACTGGGCGCGCACCATCCTCAACTCGCGTTCCGGCGACTCGCGCCCGATCTACGTGCGCACTGCTTGGGAGCTGGGCGGCGACTGGTTCTACTGGACCAGAGCTGCCAAGGCCGACCCGGCGGCGTTCATCGCCGCTTGGCGCAACTTTGCGCAGGCCTTCTACAGCGTATCGCCCCGCTTCAAGCTCGTCTGGGACTTCGTGCCCGACAAAATGGGGTACTTCGGTCCACCGGAGAACTACTATCCCGGCGACGAGGTGGTGGATGTCATTGCACAGGACGTGTATTGGCACCCGCAGTGGGAAACGAATGATCCAGACCAAGCCTTTGACTATGACCTCAACTATGAGCGAGGCCTGAACTGGATGACCACCTTTGCCACCCAGCACGGCAAGCCCATGGCTATTCCCGAGTGGGGCGCGCCCGGCGGCCCCCACTATGAGAGAGACCAGAACGGCAATTCGGTCTTGGTGTGGAATGGGGACAACCTAAACGGTGCGCGCTACATCGAGCGCATGAAGCAATGGATTGAAACGCACGACGTGGTGTTTGCCACGTACTGGAACAGCGACGCCGATTACACGGGCAAGCTCAGTGACGGGGCCCCGGCGGCTACGGCTACGGCTCTCAAAAACCTGTACCTGAACGGTGTCACCTCCGGCGGCTCCGTTACGCCGCCCCCGGCGTCCACCATCCAGTCGGGCGCGGTGTACGAGCTGACGCCGCAGCACGCCACGGGCACGCGCCTGACGGCTGGCGCCGGCACGGGCAACGGCGCGCAGGTGAGCATCGCGGCCGCCAACGGTAGCCTAGCGCAGGCTTGGCAGATCACCCAGGCCAGCGGCGACATCTACGAGCTGACGCCGCAACTGGCCGGCGCCAGCAGCCAGCGCCTGGACGTGAACGGTGCGCGCAACGCCAACAGCACGAAGGTGCAGCTATGGCAGAGTAACCGTACGCCGGCCCAGCAGTGGAAGATTATTACAGTGGATGCGGCCAACGGCGTGTATGAGCTGGAGCCGCAGTGCGCCGTGGGCCAGCGCCTGGACGTGGCCGGCGCTGCCACGACCAGCGGTACGGTGGTGCAGACCTACCAAGGCAACTCGACCAATGCCCAGCGCTGGAAACTCACGCTCAAGACGGTGCCGACCGGTATCGTTTCGGGCGGGGTTTATGAGCTGGCACCGCAGCACGCTACGGGCAACCGCCTGAACGCGACGGGCACGGGCAACGAGGCGCAGATAACCGTTGCCACGGCCAACGGCAGCCTGGCCCAAGCCTGGCAGCTGACCAACGTCAGCGGCGACATCTACGAGCTGACGCCGCAGCTGGCCGGCGCCACCGGCCAGCGCCTGGACGTGGCCGGGGCAAAATCGACTGACGGTGGCAAGGTGCAGCTCTACGCCACCAACGCCACGCCGGCGCAGCGCTGGCGGCTCGTCGCCATCGACGCGGCCAACAGCATCTACGAGTTGGAGCCGCAGTGCGGCACGGGCACGCGCCAGCGCCTAGATGTGGCGGGCAACAGCCAAACCAGCGGCGCTATTGTGCACACGTGGGGTTCGCACTCGGGCGACAACCAGCGCTGGAAGCTCACGCTCAGGTCGGCCACCGTGTCTGGCCAGCAGAACGGTCTGGCGGCCAGCCGCCCCGCCGCCCAACTGCTGGTATACCCTAATCCGGCCACCGAGCAGGCAACGCTGAAGTACACGCTGGACGCACCGGCGGCCGTGCGGCTGGAGGTGCTGGACTGGCGCGGGCAGCGCACCGCCCTGCTCTTGGATAACGTGACGCAACCGGCGGGGCCGCACACGGCCGTCTTGCCGGTAAGCACATTGCAGGCCGGCACCTACCGCGTGGTCCTGACCAGTAACAAAACCAGAAAAGTGCTTTCCCTGGAAGTGCGCTAACTGTCTGCTCTCCTGCTTCCTATTCGGGAGCTTGTATCCAAACGCACCTATTGCTTCTACTAGAAGCAAAAACGCCCGGCCACCGAGTAGTCTCGGTGGCCGGGCGTTTTTGAGTGGGGCACTAACATGAGTCGCTCGGGAGGCAAGCAGCTGCGTTGCAGCGGCTCCACCGCCGAGCTGCTGCCTGGCTTACACTCCAACAGCGTGGAGGTAGCCATCCGAATTCTTACGAAAACCGTGAGCTGACCGGGCCGGACCTTGGCGTGCCACAAAGCGCCGATTTGCCGACAAGCCTCTGGTAGGCAGATAATTACTTTCCAAACGCTGAGCAAAGGCCGCCGGGCGGGTGGATGTGGCATGGGGTTCGGAATGGGGCAGGCCGGGCGCCGCTCCAGAAGCGCGGCCCCACCTGACTTTCCCTTTTTCCTGTCCACTTCACTTTCTGCTCATGCCAACACCACCCGCCTTTTTCCTCACCCGGCTATCAGGCCCTGCGAATGGCCGCCTCGCGGAGCGGCCCGCCACGAGCCGCACCTGAAACAGCAGCACCCACCAATGCGGCGTTGCCCGGTCCGGCTCCTACTGGATACTGCTGGTTTTTTCCGCCTTTTCTCATTTACCCATTTTCCTTTCCAACCACATTACCCGTACATGAAGACACTCTTAAAGTACCTTTCGGGGGCCACCCCCGCTGCCGGGGGGCCAGACGCCTCCTCGCTGCCTGCCCGACTGCCTTCCACTGGCCGGCGGATGAAACATTTTCTGGGAAGGAGCCTGACGTGGACGCTAGCCGGCTTGCTGGGCCTGGCCGGCACAGCTCAGGCCCAGGAATTCACCGAAGACTTCACCGGCAACTGGACCGGACAGCTCAACCACGTTTGGGGCGAAAGCTCTAAAGTGTCGGTGAGCGGTGGGGTGGTCACCATTGGTGGCACGCACAACGGCGCCGGGGTGATGCAGCTGCCGGGCGCCGCCAACAGTGGCCTGGGCAACGGCCTGTTTGAAATCAGAGCCCAGCTGCGGGGCAGCACCGTGGGCTCGAACAGCGGCCCGGCCCTGGTGCTGTGGCCCGCCGACGACAAGTGGACGGCCAAGAGCGTAGAAAACGCCGGCGGCACCTTTCCTTACCACCTTTCGCGGGAAGTTGACATCGGCGAAATAGATGGCGGTGGCAAGACCTACATGGCCTCGCACTGGACGGATTGCTCCTGGAACCGGCCGGAGTGCGACGCCTACAAGGCATTTTACGCGCCCGAGGGCCACAACCAGTGGGAGTGGCACACCTACGCCGCGTTTTTGCAGAAAGACAAGATTACCTACTACGTGGATGGGAAAGTTATCGGCGTCGACACGGACCACCCGTCGCCTGACTTTGCCAGCGGGGGCGTAAACCACCTGATTGGGCTGATGAACCGCTCGTCGGACACGGAACTGCGCGCCGACTGGGTGAAGTGGACTTCCGAAGCCACGGTGCTGAAAAACGGCGGCCCATATGGCGGCACCACGCCGCCCCCGCCGAGCCCGAGCTACGCGGGCACGTACGTACTGGTGGCCGGGCACTCGGGCAAGGCCCTGGATGCCGACGGCACCCAGAACGGCGGCAAGGTGCAGCAGTGGGCCCTGACGGGCGGCAAAAACCAGAACTGGACCCTGACGGCCGACGGCGCCGGCTTCTACACCATCACCAACGTGAACAGCGGCAAGGTGCTCGACGTGGAGGCGGCTTTTACGGCTGATGGCGCCAAGGTGCACCAGTGGGACAACTTCAACTCCGACAACCAGAAATGGAAGGTGGAGGACGCCGGCAACGGGTTCGTGAAGCTCACGGCCAAACACTCGGGCAAGGCCCTGGATGTATCGGAGGTAAGCACGGCCGACGGCGCCCAGGTGCACCAGTGGGCCTACGTGGGCGGCGCAAACCAGAAGTGGAAGCTGCAAGCTCCTACTACCACTACTCCTCCTCCGCCCACTACCGCCACCTACGCCGGCCGGTTTGTGCTAACGGCCCGCCACTCGGGCAAAGCCCTGGACGTAGAAAACGCTTCGACAGACAACGGTGGCCGGTTGCAGCAGTGGGAAAACTACAGCGGCAAAAACCAGATCTGGACCCTGACCGCCACCACCGATGGCTACTACACGATTACCAATGAGCACAGCGGCAAGGTGCTCGACGTGCAGGACGTTTCCCCGGACAACGGCGCCAACGTGCACCAATGGGAAAATTTCGGCGCCGACAATCAGCTGTGGAAAGTGGAGGACGTGGGCGGCGGCTACGTGAAAATCACGGCCAAACATTCGGGTAAGTCCCTGGATGTGTGGCGGGCCAGCCAGGACAACGGCGCGCAACTGGTGCAGTGGGATTACGTGGGCGGCGTAAACCAGCAGTGGAAGCTGCAAGCCGTCGGCACCACGCCGACCGCCCCCAACCCGCCGACCCAGCCGAACCCGGCTACCGCCTCGGTTATCAATATCCTCGTGCGTGGCCAGAGCAACGCCATCTACTTCATGGAGAGCAATGGCTGGGCCGGCGCAGCCACCCTCGAGCGGGAAGTGCAGCGCCTGCTGGGCTTCGACGGCACCAAGCAGAAGGTGCGCTTGGTATACGACCGGGGCGAGGACGATGGCGCCGCCACGGCTTTCGGCGGAACGCCCTTTATCGGCAACGACTGGGTAGCCCCGAAAAACGGCGACTGGCGCCAGGGTTGGGAAGCCCGCCGCCTCGAAAACATGGTGCTGGGCCAAATCAACCAGCTGTCGGCGGCTGAGAAGGCGGCTCCGGCGGCAGTGCTCTGGCTGCACAGCGAAAACGACAGCAAACGGTCGGACCTCACGCCCGAAGAATGGATGAGCGCGGTACGGTTTGACGCCAACTTAGTGCGCCAGGCCTGGGGCAAAAGCGCCGCCGACCTGCCCTACCTGTTCGTGGACGCGCACCCGTACTGGGGCACCAACGAGGGACACCAGGCCATCCGGCAGGGCATGGAGCGGCTGGCGAAAGACGCCTCCTTTAATGCCGACATTGCTAGCCGGGCCCTGGACCTCGACATCAACCGGGACAACTACGACGGAAACGAATCGACCCAGGAGTACGGCGGCAGCCACCTCGCCGACAGTGACATTCTGCTGCTGGCCCCGCGCATCGCCCGGGTTGTGGCCGAGCAGTTTGCCCAGTACGCTGCCAGCGGCTCGCCCGTGGCCCAGGCCGGCGGCAACCTCAACGACCACGGCCCGCAGGTGGTGGGCGCCACGTTGGTGGGCTCAACCCAGCTCCGCCTGACTGTTAAGCACGACGGCTCGGCCGCCGGATTTAAGGCCCTGGACAGTGACGCCGCCAACGGCGTGGGCTGGTCGGTGCACAGCGCCGGCGGCTCGGTTAATGCTACCAAGGCTCAGATTGTGGACGGCACCCACCTGCTGCTGACCTTCAATGGCACGGTGCCGGCCAACGGCAAGCTCTACTACGGCTACGGGTACGGCCGTCTCGAAGGAGCCGACAAGCGGGGCCAGGGCAACGCCGTGTACGACACGGAAGGCCTGCCCATCTGGGTTTCGGCTGACGGCTTATCCGTGGGAACCGGCACCCAAAACCGCTCCACGGCCCAAGCCGCAGCCCGTGCCACGACGGCGCCGGCCAGCCTGACCATCTACCCCAACCCGGCCCACGACTACGTAATGGTGAGCCTGCAAGCCACCGCCAACGAGCCGGTAGTGGTGGAAGTGCGCGACGCCCTGGCCCGCCGCGTAACCGGCCTCACCCACCGCGCCACGGGCGGCCTCAACCAGGTGCGCCTGCCGCTGGGAAAACTGCCCGCCGGTGTTTACCATGTGTCGGTGCAGTGCGGCGCTAAGCGCACCGTGCAGCGGCTGACGGTGGCTCCGTAGCGGCTGCCAGTTGCGGGCGGCCAGTTGCCACATGGGCCGCTCTGTAGCACCTTTCTACCTCGAAAAGCGCCCGAGTCAGCTGACTCGGGCGCTTTTTTTGGCAAGAGCCTGAAAGCGGTGGATTCACTGCACCGCCGCGTCCAGCTGCTCGGGGGGTGTAACAAGCCTTTTCCGCATTACGCTGCCTGCTACCAGGTTGGATAAAAGCCAACACCCTGCCCGAAACTGATTCCGGGCAGGGTGTTGTATGTTGTTGCGGAAAGCAGACCAAAGCTGCTGGTCTGGTTTTAGAAGAAGCGAAACTAAGAAGCCACCGCCATGTGTTCTTCCGGGGCATTCTTCAGCGCCGTTATCATTTCCGACACGCAGCCGTGCAGCCGGTCTTCGGCCGGAGGCAGCAGGTTGCCTTGTTTGCTGCCCAGCACACTGTACACCGGCCTGGCCGCGGCCAGCCCGAAGTCCTGCATGGCACGCGGCACCACAAACGAGGTGTCCAGGCTGGCCATGTCAGCAGTTAGGCGGGCCAAATCGGACCAGGTGTAGGCGCCCTGGTTAGCCAGGTGCCACACCCCGCGCTCCTCGTCAATGAGCAGGTCCAGGGACACGTTCACCAGGTCGGGCACGAAGGTGGGCGAGATGAGCACGTCGTCGGCGGCCTCGAAGGGCTGCTTGTGGAGGCCAGCCCGCAGCGCCGCGTACACAAAGTTGTACTCATCCCAGGGCCCGAAAAAGGCGCTGGTGCGCACCACCAAGGCCTGGGGCATGCGGGCCAGCACTTCCCGCTCGGCCAGGCGCTTGCTGTTGCCATATACATTTAGGGGCCGGGGCGTGTCGCTTTCCACGTAAGCCGCCGACTTGTTGCCGTCGAACACCAGGTCCGAGGAAAACGTCAGGAAGTGGATGTCGCGGTAGGCGCAGGCGGCGGCCAGGACGGTGGGGCCGGTGGCGTTTTCCTGGTAGCACCGCTCAAAGTCTTTTTCGGCGTCGTCTACCCGCACGTAGCCGGCCGTGTTTACCACCGCCCACGGGTTGTAGCGCACCAGGGCTCGTTCCACCGACAGCGGGTCGGTGATGTTCAGCTCGGCGCGGCCCAGGGCCACCGCCTCAATGCCCCGAATAGCACAGATGCGCTGGAAAGCCCGGCCCAGGGTCCCGTTGGCCCCCGTAATGAGCAGGGGCCGAACCGGAGCCGGCTGCGGCCCGGCGGCCACATCATTTACCTGTAGTATTTGCATAGTCTAGGTGGTCTTAGAAGTGGGACAATGGTGATGGTACAGGAAACGCTCCTCCCGTTCCCACCACCCTTTCGACTGCAATAGTGGGTGCTCGTATTGCCCGGTGGTAGCCAGGCTCTTCACCATCCTGAACAGGGCAGTGGGGCGGGGCCAGCCGCCCCGCAGGTCGAATACGCCGCTTTCGTAAAAGGCTCCCTCAGATGTGAGCAGGGTGTTCCAGTCGTAGGCACCCAGCAACGACCAGATGGTAATGGCCCGCATATCAACTCCCTTGTCCTTTAGGGCGTTGGCCGCCTCCCAGGCGTACTGCACCCAGCGCATCTGCTCCTCGCGGGTGCAGTCCAGGTGTACTTCGGTGCTGGCCAGGGGCAGCCGGTACCGTTCCCAGGCTTCCAGTAGCAAGTCGTGCAGGCCGGCCAGCTTTACCAGGCGCACCCGCACAGCCTCCACATCGGCGTAGTTGACGCGCTCCTCGCTTTGGCGCAGATGGTGAGCAGGGAAGTAGTGGTGATTCTCATCTAAAAACCGCTCACTGGTAATGTAATGGTTGATGCCCAGCACATCGGGCGGCAGCGGCGAATCCACCAGCTCCAGCAGCTCGGCTTCGGAGGCCCCGCTGGCGCGCAGGTAACCCCACAGTGGGTGCTGCTGGTCGATGCGGCCGCAGAGTAGGTCGAAGGTCAGCCAGCGCCGGTTGTTTTCGTATTCGGCCTGGGCGGCCAGTTGGGGCGTGCAGTGAGTTTTGCCCAGGTCTTCGGTCTGGATAAGCTGGGCGCCGGGCGTAACCTCCCGGATGGCCTTCATGGCTTCTTTGATGCCCCTGATGTGGTTGAGCTGGATGCGCACAAAGGTTTGGTCGTCGAGGCCGTGCGGGTACCAGATGCCGTAGAGGCCGCTGAAGCGGGCCGTAGTCAGGGGCTCGTTGACGGGCGTGTAGTGCGTTACCCACGGATACCGCTCGGCCACCATGCGGGCGAAGCGGGCCAGGCCGGGCACAAAATTCTTTTTGTGCAGAGCCGTGTAGCGGGGGCCGCTGCCGTGGTGCAGCAGCGTTACAATGGGCTCGATACCCAACTCCCGCAGCCGGTTCAGACGCTCGTCGGTCCAGGACCAGTCGGGGTTGTCCAGGCTCTGCGGGGCTACCTGCTCCCACAGCACCGGGTAGCGCAGCTTACGGATGCCCAGCTCCGCAAACCGGTCCAGGTCCTCGATGCGGGTGCGGTGCCCGCTATTTACCAGCTGGTCGCTGTACTCGTTGCCAATCCGCCGAATGGTACACTCCACACCGCCCCATATTTCTACTTTTTCCATCCTGCAATCGGGTTGTGGCTGCCTGCCCAGAGGTTGGCAGTGTCGAGTTATCAACCTCCAGAAACAGTTCTGTCATCCTGGGCCGGCGGCAGGAAGTGGGCAGGTGCCAGCTCAACGGCCAGGGCAACCTGCAACTTCCTCCCACCAGCCCAGAATGACAGACATCTGGCAACCGGTTTTCTATACGTGGTACTAGCCCTTGGCCGGGTCGCGGGGCACCAGCTTCTCCATAATGGAAGTAGAGCCGGTAATGGCGGGCTTGGCCAGCTTCTGGGCTTCCTCCGACTTCTCCGTGAGCTTCTTGTACAAGGTCAGGGCCTGGGCTACTACCTGGTCCATGTTGTAGTACTTATAGGTAGCCAGGCGGCCCACAAAGTGCACGTTGGGCGTCTGATCGGCCAGCTTCTTGTACTGGTTGTACAGCTCGGCGTTTTCGGGCTTGGGTACGGGGTAGTACGGGTCGCCTTCGGCCTTCGGGTACTCATACACCACGCTGGTTTTGGGGTGCTGCTGGCCCGTAAGCTGCTTGAACTCCGTGATGCGGGTGTAGAGGTGCTCGTTGGGGTAGTTGACTACCGGCGCGGGCAGAAACTGCTCAGTGCTCAGCGTTTCGTGCTTGAACTCCAGGGAGCGGTAGGGCAGCTTGCCGTACTTGAAATCGAAGAACTCGTCTACCGGACCCGTGTAAATCATTTCCTTGAAGGGAATGAAGTCGATAACATCGTGGTAGTCGGTGTTGAGCATCACCTTGATGTTGGGGTGGTCCAGCATGCGCTCAAACATGCGGGTGTAGCCGTGCAGGGGCATGGCCTGGTAGGTGTCGGTGAAGTAGCGGTTGTCGCGGTTGGTGCGGGTCGGCACGCGGCTGGTCACCGACTTGTCCAGCTCCGAAGGGTCGAGGCCCCACTGCTTGCGGGTGTAGTTGCGGAAAAACTTCTCGTACAGCTCGCGGCCCACTTTGCTGACCACCACGTCCTCAGAGGTTCTGATCACCGGAATGCTTTCGGCCAGCGACTCCAGGAATTGCTCTACCTCGAAGCTGTTCAGGCTCAGGCCATACAGCTTATTGATGGTGTCGAGGTTGATGGGCATGGGCACGTACTGCCCGTCTACCGACGCCAGCACCCGGTGCTCGTAGGGGCGCCACTCCGTGAAGTCGGACAGGTACTCGAATACCTCCCGGGAGTTGGTGTGGAAGATATGGGGACCATACTTGTGGACCAGAATACCGTCCTCGTTGTAATGATCATAGGCGTTGCCGCCAATGTGGTTGCGCTTGTCTATCACCAACACTTTCTTGTTGGAGCGAGTGGCAAGCCGCTCAGCCAGTACACTACCGGCGAAGCCGGCTCCTACGATGAGATAATCGAACATAACGAAGCGGTGTTTGGGAAAAAGATGTAGGGGAGGGAGAAAAGGGCAGAAATGTGCAGCCAGAAGCGGTAAAAACTACGCTCCGGCCCCTGATGTAGACGTGTGGCGCAGCTTCTGCTGCATGAGGTGTACCATCTGCTCCCAGGTTTGGTCCCAGGAGATGGTAGCAAGGTATTCATCGGTGCGGCGGCGCCAGTCGGCATCGTCGGCCTGGGTCAGAGCCTTCTCGATGGCCCGGCCAAACTCGTCGGCGGTGGCAGCTATCTGCACCAAGTTCAACTCGCCGTACGGCCGCACTACGTCGCGGATGGGTGTGCTAACCACGGGCCGGCCAGCAGCCAGATACTCCGGAGTTTTGGTGGGCGAGATAAATTTAGTACTCTCATTATCAGCGAATAGCAAGGTAGCAACATCCCAACCCCGAAGGTAAGCCGGAAGTTCCTGATAGTCTTTGCCGCCCAGATAATGAATGTTGGTGTGGCGGGGCAGCAAGGCCGGGTCAATCTTTACCACCGGCCCGATGATGACAAACTGCCACTCGGGGTGGGCAGCAGCCAGTTGGCCCAGCAGGTCAATGTCGAGACGCTCATCTACCACGCCGAAGAAGCCCACGCGCGGGTGCGCAATATCAGCCTGGTCGGCGGGCTCGGGCATGGGCTGGCGGGCCTGCCCGAAGTGGGCTTTGTCGATGCTGCTCGGGAAAGGATGCGCATCGGGGTGCTGCTTGCGCTTGGCTTCGTAGAGCGTGTGGCCACCGGTAAATATCAGGTCGGCCCGCTCAAACAGCTCCTGCTCCCGCTCCCGCAAAGCAGGCGGAGCAAACTTGAAAGCGGCCAGCTCATCCATGCAGTCGTAGATGGTGAGTACCGGCCGGAAATGGCGGGACTTCGCCAGCGCCATCGGAGTATAGTACCAGAAAATGTATTTTTCGATGCTTGCTTCGGCAAAATACCGGGCTAGCACGTCGGCCTGGGCTTGATCTGCCTCAGCCTCTTGGCCGCGCAAACGCTGGGGAAGGTGCACTACCAGCACTTTAAGACCTTGCTGGCGCTCTTTCACCTCCATGTGCGGCTCAATCAGGTCGTCGGCGTGGTAGAACGGCTCCTCCACGTAAAACACCCGGCCGTGCTGGGCAAAGCGGGACAGCAGGTGCTGCGGCCGCTGCCACACGAAGTCCCAGTGCAGGTGAGCAAAACAAACTAAATCGGGCAGGGAATACGTAGAACCAGAGGCAACGGGGGCAGATGAGGCGGAAAGAACAGCAGAAGGGGCATGCGCGTGCGGAGGTGCCTCCGCCGCTGGTGGATTCAGCGACATAGAAGAACAGGTAAAAGCGTCAGTCGGACTGAGCGGTGGTTGAGCTGCTACCTCCGGCCTTACTGGCCAGCCGCGTCCGACAAGGACCTATACGCGGAGGGTTAAAAAAGGATATAGTTGAGTTGCTTCACCATCCAGTCTGGCATGGTTACTGCCAGTTTCCAGCCCCTTTCTAACGAGCCAGCAGCAGCTGCATCTCCACGGCATCCTGCCAGCCGGATTCGGTCCGCAGCCACTCCCGCCGCACCCCAACACGCCAAAACCCCGCAGCCCGAAACAGGCGCAGGCTGGCGCGGTTATCGGCCCCGATGGTGCAATGTAGCTGGTGCAGGCGCAGCACCTGCCGGGCGTAGGGCACTACCAGGCCCAGTGCGGCCCGCGCCACACCGCGCCGCCGGTGCGAAGCCAGCACCGTGATGCCGATGCCCGCTCGCTGGTGCAGGGGCTCAAACCCGAAAATATCGAGGGTGCCCAAGGCCTGGCGGGTGCGCGTTTCCTCAATCACCAGCCGCAGCTGCCGCACCTCGAAGAAGTCGGCCGCGGCACTGTCCAGGTACTGCCGCAACACGTGCCGCGACACCGGCGCCAGCGTATCCGACACGCCCCACACGCTAGGGTCGTTTTCCAGAGCGTACAAAAACTCCAGGTCGTCGTCCTCCAACGGGCGCAGGCAGATGAAGTCGGAAGTGAGCATGGAGGTGCTGGTAAAAATCAGAGCGTAAACACTGGCGGCAGACTTCTCGCCGGAGGCGAGGCGTCTGCCCGCCGGCCAATGGGGCAAGTCTCCCGACTTGCGGCCGCGCCAGCGGCCAGCCGGAACCGCGCCGCCTGGATGTAGTGCGAATCGGAGGATGGCGGAGCCAAGCTTCCGCTTCGCGCCTCGTCCGCGCCGCTTGCTGCTTGACTGACCCCGGAGTTCCCAGGGCTGAAGCCCTAGGCTACGTAGCGGCTTACGTGCGGCCCTGATTAGCCCAGGGCTTCAGCCCTGGGAGCCAGAACGACCACCGGGCAACATCACGCGAACTACACAGTTCGCGCTACTTCTATCGTGCCTTCAAACACGCGCGTGGCGGGGCCGCTCAGAAACACGTTCGTGAATGAGCCGTCGGGGTGGGCGTCGAAGCGTACGCGCAAGTCGCCGCCGGGAGTGCGCAGGTGCACGGGGCTGGTGGCGCCGCGGCGCGAGGCGGCCAGGGCCACGGCCGTTACGCCGGTGCCGCAGCTCAGGGTTTCGTTTTCGACGCCCCGCTCGTAGGTGCGCACCTGCCAGGGCTGGCCGGGCACAGCGGGACTTTCCACGAAGTTGACGTTGGTGCCCCGCTCCCGAAACCGGTCGTTGTAGCGAATGGCGCGGCCTTCGGCAAATACGTTCAGCTCGGCCAGGGTGCTGGCAGGCAGGAAGCGCACGAGGTGGGGCGAACCGGTGTCCAGAAACACGCCGCCGTCTTCCATCTCCTGCTGGCCCAGCACGTCCTGCATGCGCAGGTGCACGGTGCCATCGGCTGCATCAACGCGGGCTTCATGGGGGCCGTCGGCGGCCAGGAACCGAGCTTCGGTGCCGATGACGCCCAGCTGGCGGGCAAAGGCCACGGTGCAGCGGCCGCCGTTGCCGCACATGGAGCCCAGGTAGCCGTCGGCATTGAAGTACACCATCTCGAAATCGTAGTGCTCATGCAAACGCAGCAAAATGAGCCCATCGGCCCCGATGCCGCGGCGCCGGTCGCAGAGGAAGCGCACGAGTTGGTGGTTGGCCTCGTCGAAGTGGTGGGCGCGGTCGTCCACCATCACGAAGTCGTTGCCGGTGCCTTGGTATTTATGAAAGGAGAGCAGCATCAGAAAAGAAAGGTCAAACCAGTTTGCGCAGCAGAGCTATCTGCCCGGCGTGGTAAAGATAATGCTGGGCGGTGCCATGCAGCAGCACGTAAGGGCTAACACCGGAACCGTCGGGCCGGTCGCGGACCTTGCCCAGCGGGGTGTCCAAGGCGGCTAGCGGCAGGGCTTCGGCGGCGCGCAGCAGGGCCGCGTGAGCGGCGTGCAGCTCGGTCAGGGCCGTTTGCCAGGCGGCCTCGTCGGCGGTAGCGGGGAAGTCGGGCCAGTCGGCGGCGGTGAGGCCGGTGGCGGCCTGCTCAGCTACGCGGCGGGCCACGGTGGCAGCCCACGTAGCTAGGTGGCGCACAATTTCGCCGATGCTGTGGGCCTGGGGCAGGGGCCGGGCTGCCGCCTGCGCCGCCGTGATACCCGCCAGCGTGTCCAGCAGTGAGGGCCCCGACCAGGCATCCCCATCAAAAGCCCGGCGTAGCTGGTCGGTAATGCGGTTGAGTTCGGTCATGGATGAGTGATGAGGTAACAGGTTGACCGTCATGCTGAGCTTGCCGAAGCATCTCTACCTCTGGCTAACTTCAATGATGTAAACGAAGCATACATCAGCAACGAAGCGGGAGAGATGCTTCGACTTCGCCTTCGGCTGCGCTCAGCATGACAAACGTGTTACCTGTCACTTGTCATTTGTCACCTGTCACCTCACCACCTCATTTCCTACCTTTGCCGCCTTATCAACACCTGCATGTACACGTTTCTGACTACCAGCTCCTGGGCCGATTACGAGCTGCTGGACGCTGGCAACTTTGAGAAGCTGGAACGCTTTGGCAGGCATGTGCTGGCCCGGCCAGAGCCCCAGGCCATCTGGGACCCGCACCTGCCGGCCTCGGAGTGGCAGCGGGCCCACGCCACGTTTACGCGCGAGAAAGGCAGCCAGGAGCGCGGTACCTGGCGCATCAAGCCCGGCACGACCGAGCAGTGGATTATTGGCTACGAGCGGCCCGAGGGCCTGAAGCTGCGGTTCCGGCTGGGGTTGTCGTCGTTTAAGCACGTGGGCCTGTTTCCGGAGCAGGACCCCAACTGGCAGTTCATCTACGAGCAGACGCGGAAGCGCCGCACCCCGCAGCCGCGGGTGCTCAACCTGTTTGCTTACACCGGCGCGGCCACCCTGGCTGCCCGCGCCGCCGGCGCCGACGTCACCCACCTTGACTCGGTGAAGCAAGTCAACTTCTGGGCTCGTGACAACATGGAGGCTTCGGGCCTGGACGGGGTGCGCTGGCTGGTGGAAGACGCTATGAAGTACGTGCGGCGCGAGGTAAAGCGCGGCTCTCGCTACCAGGGCCTCATCCTGGACCCGCCCGCCTACGGCCGCGGCCCCAACGGCGAGAAGTGGCAGCTGGAAGACGAGCTGAACGAAATGCTCAAGCTCTGCCAGCAGCTCCTCGACCCCCAGGACCATTTCTTCCTCATCAACCTCTACTCCCTGGGCTTCTCGGCCTTGATTCTCGATAACCTTGTGACCGACATTTTCGGGCGGCCGGCCGGGCAGCGCGAAATCGGCGAGATTTACTTGCACGACCGGGCCACCCGCAAGCTGCCCCTGGGCACGTTCTGCCGGTTTGCAACGTAGGGACGCGTTGCACGCACCCGCCCGGCAGAGTTTTCGGCCGCGGATGGCGGTAATAGCCCATACTTCAGATTATCGTTCAACGACACGGGCGCGTGCGACGCGCCCCTACTTCTATGCACCACCGCCGCCTGGCCCTGATTGACATGGGCACCAACACATTTCACCTGCTGATTGTGGAGCTGCCCCAGGGCGACGAGCTGCCGGTGCCCACGGTGCTGCTGCGCACCAAAGTGGGCGTAAAGCTGGGCGAAGGCGGCATCAGCGCCGGCCGTATTGCCCCGGAGGCCTACGCCCGCGCATTGCACACGCTGGCCGCTTTTCAGGAGGAAATCGAGCTGCACCAGGTAACGGAAGTGCGCGCCACGGCCACCAGCGCCGTGCGCGTGGCTCAGAACGGGCCCGAGCTGGTGCAGGAAATCTTCGAGCAAACCGGCATTCGGGTGGAAGTTATTCCCGGCGACCGGGAGGCCGAGCTGATTGCCCGCGGCATCCGGCAGGCCGTGCCGCTGGGCCCGGAGCCCCACTTGCTCATGGACATCGGGGGCGGCTCGGTAGAGTTTATCCTGGCCAGCGGCACCACTATTTTCTGGAAGCAGAGCTTTGAAATCGGGGCTCAGCGCCTGCTGGACAAGTTTTTCATCCAGGACCCACTGCCCGCCGCAGCCGTGCAGGCCGAGCAGGCGTATCTGGCCGAGGTGCTGGCCCCGCTCACGGCGGCCGTGCGGCAGCACCGCCCCGTGGGCCTGGTGGGCGCCAGCGGCACCTTCGATACCCTCTGCGACCTGCAAGCCGCCCGCGCCGGCTACCCGGAGCTGGTGGGCAAGGCCGCGCCGGCCACCGACATTGCGCTGGACAGCTTCCGGCGCAGCTACGAGCTGCTGCTGCGCCTGGACCACGCCGGCCGCCTGGCCCTGCCCGGCATGACGCCCCTGCGCGCCGACATGATAGTAGTGGCCTGCGTGCTCATTGATTTTGTGCTGACCACCTACCAGCTGCCCCACATCATTGCCTCAGCCTACGCCCTGAAAGAAGGCCTGCTGGCCGAAATGCTGGGCCAGTAGCGTAGCGCGAACCGTCGGAAGGCGCAGCCAAGCTTCCGCTTCACGCATCGTTCACGCCCTTAGCAAACACCCCCACCCGTAATCGTTCACCAATGTGCGAAGCAGAGGCTTGGCTACGCCTTCCGACGGTTTGCGCTACAGCTTATGACTACCACTCTCCCCTACTCCCAGCTGTTCACTTTCACCGAAGCCGTATTCCGCGGCATGGGCTGCCCCGACGACGACGCCACCCTTGCCACCGAAACCCTGCTCTCGGCCGATTTGCGCGGCATTGACTCGCACGGCGTGGCCCGGCTGGCGGGCTACGTGCGCCTCTGGGAAGCCGGCCGCATCAACGCCACCCCGCGCGTGGGCGTGACCTACGAAACGCCTAGCACGGCCGTGGTGGACGGCGACGGGGGCCTAGGCCTGGTGGTGGGCCCCAAAGCCATGCGGGTGGCCCTGGACAAGGCCCGGCAGGTGGGCTCGGGCTGGGTGTCGGTGAAGAATTCCAACCACTTCGGCATTGCGGGCTACCACGCCATGCAGGCCCTGGCTCACGACATGATTGGGCTGGCCATGACCAACGCCTCGCCGCTGGTGGCGCCCACCTATTCGCTGGAGCGCCTGCTGGGCACCAACCCCATTGCCGTGGCCGTGCCCGCCGGCCAGCAGCCCGACTTCGTGCTCGACATGGCCACCACTACCGCCGCCAACGGCAAGCTGGAAGTGGCCCAGCGCAAGCACCTGCCCATCCCCGACGGCTGGGCCCAGGACGCCACGGGCGTGGGCTCCACCGATGCCAATGCCGTAAAAAACGGCGGGGCGCTGCTGCCGCTGGGTGGGGCCACCGGCTCGCACAAAGGCTACGGCCTGGGCGCCGTGGTGGATATTTTCTCGGCCGTGCTCAGCGGTGCTAACTACGGCCCCTGGGTGCCGCCCTTCGTGGCCTTTTTGCAGCCCTCGGAAAACCCGGTAGGCCAGGGCCTGGGCCACTTCTTCGGGGCCATGCGCGTGGACGCCTTCCGCCCCGCCGACGAGTTCAAGGCTCACATGGACAACTGGATTACCACCTTCCGCGGGGCCCGTGCCGTGGACGGCCAACACGTGCTCATCCCCGGCGACCCGGAGCGCGAAACCGCCGCCCGCCGCCTCCTTGATGGCATTCCGCTGCTGGAGCCGGTGCTGAAGGACCTGGAGGCTGTGGGAGCTAGATT
Source organism: Hymenobacter sp. YIM 151500-1 (assembly GCF_025979885.1). Classification (NCBI taxonomy): domain Bacteria; kingdom Pseudomonadati; phylum Bacteroidota; class Cytophagia; order Cytophagales; family Hymenobacteraceae; genus Hymenobacter; species Hymenobacter weizhouensis. The sequence goes on along the minus strand of NZ_CP110139.1, from coordinate 4,383,501 downwards.
TGGCGTGAAAGTGTAGCGTATCCGCTTTTACACCAAAAAGGCCTTTCGTGCAGTACGAAAGGCCTTTTTGATGCGTATAAATACCCGACTAGTCTTTCACGAAGCGCTGGTGGAACACTCGCTGCCCGTCGCTCACGGCCACGGTGTACATGCCTTTGGCTAGGTTGCTCACGTTCAGCTGCCCATCTGCCCGGTAAGGCAGGTCCGCTACCCGCCGCCCGTGCACGTCCAGAACCTCCACTGAGGTTACAGCAGCGTTGGCAGGCAGCACTAGGTGCAGCACGTCCTTCACAGGGTTAGGATAGACCTCCAGTTGGTCGGTGGCGGCATTGCTCGACGAGCCGCTGCCCAAGCCGGCAAAAGCCGTACTGGTCGTGCTGCTCACACTGAGCGTATAATCCTCTACTTCGCCGTACGCAAAGGAGCCGCAACTGGGCTGATCCGCGCTGCTCATCGACACGCGCAGGCGGGTGTTGCCGGTTTTGGCTGTGGTAGGCACCGTAAACGTAAAGTTGAGCGTGCTGGCACTGGTGTTGGAGCCACCGCCCAGCAGTTCACCGGCATCGGCAAAGTCTTTGTCCTGGTTCCAGTCGACGAAGATCTTCCAGTAAGCTGTGCCGGTGGTAGCGAAACCGGCGCTGAAGTACAACGTCTGCGACGAGCCAGGGGCTACGCTGGTGCTGCTGGCCGTGCCGTTGTAGTAGCCGCCGGCGTCCTTGCCCGAGCTACGGTTGATGGCGCCGATATTGACCAGATCAATCCACCCGGAGTTGTTGTCGTTGCCATTGGAGGCGCAGTACGCAACGGGCGCGGCCGTGGCGCCGCCGTAAGCACCGCCCACGCCCACAGCGTACCAGGCGTTGGTGGTGGCAATTACCTCGGCCGAGCCGGCGCCGTACAGGTCGGTAGCGGCCTGAATGGAATAAGTGCGGGCATTGGCGAAGGTACTGGTTGAAGTCAGGTACACGCTTTCGGTACGGAAGGCAATTTTAGCCGCTTTGTCCATGCCGATGCCGGTGACGCTGTAGGAGTAGCCGCCTTCGTTGGTGCCGCTCTTGCCCACGCTCAGGATGTAGAACCAGTGGTTCATCACCCCGCTGTTAATGTGCACCCCGCCGTAGTCGGTGGCCTGCGTGTACACGCCCGTGTTCGTGAACCAGTACTGGCCTTTGTAGTAAGCTGGCTGGCCCAAGGATTTTGGGTTGCTCATTGAGCGAGCCGCAACACCCTGGGTCACGATTTCCTCACCTACCAACCAGGTTTGCTTGGTAGTCGTCTTAAAGCTTTCCACGCAAGCGCCCCAAATGTCGGAGAAGCCTTCGTTGAGGGCACCGGACTCGGCCTGGTACACCAGCGCCGCCGTGGAGCTGCACACGGCATGACCGATTTCGTGGGCCGTCACGTCGAGGGCGCCCATGGGCTTAAACTGCTGGTACCCGTCGCCGAACAACATCACCGAGCCGTTCCAGTAAGCGTTGTCCATGCCTTTGCCGTCGCCGGGGGTGTCGTCGAAGTGCACGTAGCCTTTGATAACGGCGCCGGCGTTGTTGTAGCTGTTGCGGTTGTGCTTGGTTTTCCAATAGTCGTAGGTCGCCTGCGCGCCCCACATGGCGTCGAGGGCCACGTTGTCGACGTTGGTGTTGTTGTACTCGGTCCAGTTGTTGTCGGCGTCGGTGAAGTCGACGGAGCCGGTTAGGCTGTTACTCTTGCGGGCGTTGTAAATCTCAACGCCATTGCCGCGGGTGTAGTCGCGCAGGCGGTACGAGCTGTTGTAGCTGTCAGTAGAGGCGCTCTGGGTGCTACTGTAGCGGGTAGCAAACGAGCCGGTGGCCGCCGCGTGCTTAATGATGGCGTCCTGCAGCACGATTTCGCCCGAGCGGGCGTCCACGTAGATGTAGGCGCGGCTCATCGGCTGCTGGGCGTACACGTTGAACTTCCAGGCCAGCACCGGGCGGTCGAAGTTGGCACTGCCCTCGCCGCCGCGTCGGTCGCCCACTATCACGAGCTCACCCTGGGGCTTGTAGGTAGCGGCGGGGTTGTTTTCCTGCTGCTTGAGGCCGGCTTCTTCGGCTGGGTCCTGCCACATGTATTTCTGTGCACCCACGAAAGCCAGGGCGCGCTGCAAGGCTACCTGCTCCGTGAGGGTGGGCACAACACTCAGGTTTGTGATGCGCTTGAAATGACCACTCAAGCTCTCCACCTTGCCCTGGTGGGCGTGAACGGTGTAGTCAGCGTGCTCTACCTTGATTCCTTTATAGAATTGGGAGTACTTCTCGTGAACGAAGCCCAGCTCGTCAATCTCTGCAGTAGCGCGCCGCATGTAGTCGTCGGACTTGAGGCCCAATTGCTCGGTTAGTGCCTGCTGCGCATTACCCAGGCCATACGCGTTGCCGCCTTTCAGCTGCACCAGCACTGGCGAGCCATCTTCGGCCAGGGTTTTGGAGGGTTGTTGCTGGGCTTGGGCACCGGGCCCAAGCAGGCCGCAGAGCAGCAAGCCAGCCAAGGTAGGGGTATACTTGTGATGCATACAGGAGTGTGTGAGTAGAAAAAGAGAGCTTTTACAGGGCGCAGCCCTGTCTGGTGTAAGATCCTGTAAGTACCATAAAGCTGTGAGTGAAGTATCATTATTTCGATAGGCTTGGATTATTCAACTATCAACCCACTCCTTTTCATGGTGAACATTTTCCAAGACACCCATTTGCCCCCACCTATAGTGAGGAGCACCCACCCATTAGACTGCCCTTGGGAATAGCCTTTTACCGCCTTTGCTACTTTCACCAAAGAATCTTTTTCATAAAAAAAGCTCCGACCACCAAGTCAGAGCTTTTAAAAAACAACACTAATCAAGAGGTACGTTAGTACACTACGCAGTCATTAGCTGCTTGCCGACAGCAGCGTGTTCATGGCAACGTCCTGGTTCAGGTACTTGGACGAATAGTGGTCGTTGGGGCCGTTAAGAAACAGGCAGGTGCGGCCCTCCACGGCTTCGATGATTTCGTCTTTCTGGTCCATGGGAATGGCCGGGCAGCCGAGGCTGCGGCCCAGGCGGCCATACTGGCGGATGAAGTCTTCGCTCACGTACTCAGCGCCGTGCATGACCACGGAGCGCATCATGGCGTTGGTGTTAAAGCCTTCGTCCACGCCTTGCAGCTTGAGGGAACGGCCGTGCTTGCCCTGGTATTCGCCCTGGGTCACGTAGAAACCCAGGCTGCTCATGTTCGACTCATTCTCGTTGGAGAAGTTGGTAGCTATGTTCTCGCCCGAGTTGTGGCCGTGGGCTACCAGCGTGTGAAACTTCACTTGGCGCTGAGCCAAGTCCAATACCCACAGGCGCTTCTGAGTAGAAGGCAAACTGAAATCTACCACGGTGAGCAGCTGCTTGTCGCTGAGCTTGCCCTCGTTTTCGAGGTTGAGGTAGCCGGTCATGGCTCTCTCGAACACCTCGTAGCGCAGGCCCTGCTGCTCCACGCCCAAGTCGCGGTACAAATCGTGCAGGCGCTGGCTGAACAGGGCGGTTTTCATGGCCTCCGGGGAAGGCAGGCGGGTTTCGGCGCCGGCCGTGGCAGCCTGCGTCTTGGCAACGGGCGCGGCCAGGGGCGTAGCCAAAAACAACGAAGCCACAAACGGCAACACCCGGCGCACCATGCGGCGGGTACGCAGCTTCTTACGCTGGCGGCGAACTACACTCTGAGTTTCCATCTACACAAGTTCGTTTTCGGTTGCAGAACACTGGCTTTTCTGTTTCAGCAAACGACCAAGTCGTTTACGGCCTATACGCAGGTCGTGAGTGAATGATACACCTGCGCCGAGGTAGCTGCTTCTTTCAACTCCCAGTCTTCCGAATTGATTCCGGCAGCTCAACAGGGGCGGATATTGTACAAAAGCCAGTACGGCCGATCTTATAAAATTTTGGCAACTGTTTTCATCTATGATTCCTCCTATTACCTTTTCCGCCCCACAATGCTCAACGTGCTTCTGCGAGCCTAATTCTGCTCTTTTCTTACCGCTTTTTTCCCACCACTTTTCCCACCCTCCCACATGCTGTTTTCTACTTCCTGGGTGCGCGCCCTGTCAGGCGCGACCGTGGCGCTGCTATTGCTGGGCGCGCAGCCCGCCCGCGCCCAAAAAGTTGTCCTCCAAGGTTTTTGGTGGGACTACTGGAACTCCAACTACCCCAACGGCTGGGCTAATTACGTAGCCGTGCTGGCCCCTCGCCTGAAGAGCATGGGCATCGACGCTGTGTGGCTGCCGCCGAGCATCAAGAACGGCAACCAGGGCAACGGCTACTCGCCCTTCGACCACTACGACCTCGGCGACAAGTACCAAAAAGGCTTCCTGCCGACGCGCCTGGGTACCAAAGACGAGCTGCTGCGGGCCGTGGCCGTGTTGCACGCCAATGGCATTGAGGTAGTGCAGGACGTGGTGCTCAACCACGTAGACAATGCCGGCTCCCAGAACGGCGCGGGCGGCCAAGACCCGGCGGCCTGGGAAGACAACACCACCAGCAAGTACAAGAACTTCCGCTACGTGAGCTACACCCGGCCCGCCGCCGCCGAAGACGCCGCCAACTACCTGGCCCGCAACGGCCGCTTCCCGAAAAACTGGCAGAACTTCAACCCCAACCCCGGCAACAACTCTACTTCCGGCGACTGGAACCAGATTCTGTTCGGGCCCGACGTGAGCTTCTACAACGGCTCCTACGGCCAAAGCTCCAACGCCACCTTCAACCCCACCCAAAGCGCCGACTACATGCGCACCAACATGCGCAACTGGCTGGTGTGGTATAAAAAGCAGGTGGGCTTCGACGGGGTGCGCCTGGACGCCGTGAAGCACTTCCCCGACTTTGCCACCGAAGACTTCCTCTATAATCTGCAGAGCAATGCCGGCTGGGCCAATGGGGGCGCCGCCATGTTTGCCGTGGGCGAATTTGTGGGCGGCTCGGGCCAGCTCGACCAGTGGTGCACCAACGTGCAGGACCGCGCCGGCACCTTCGACTTCAGCCTGCGCAACGGCCTCTACAACATTGTGAGCGGGGGCGGCAACTTCGATTTGGGCTCGTTGCCGGGCTACCAGCAGGGCCGCCGGGTGGTGTACCAGGGCGGGCAGTACGTGCACCGCACCGTGCCTTTCGTGAACAACCACGACACGTTCCGGCCCCAGCTCAGTAGCACCGGCACCTACACTGGCTGGAACACCGGCTCGGAGCTGGCCCCGCACATCGACCCGTTCGATATCCGCTTGTCGGCGGCTTACGCGGCGGCCCTGGCCCTGGACGGCTCCCCGCAGATTTTCTTTGAGGACCTGTTTAACGTGGGTGGCACGGGCAAGCGGTTTTCGCACCAGCCCACCTCCACCACCGACCTGCCCGTACGGCCGGACATCGAAAACCTGATTTGGTGCCACCAGAACCTGCGCTTCAAGGATGGGGCCTACAAAGTGCGCTACCAGGCCCAGGACCACCTTGTAGTGGAGCGCAGCACCAAGGCCATCATCGGCATCAACGACAACTTCTCGGCCTGGCAGAACCACACGGTGAGCTGCGACTTCCCGGCCGGTACTGTGCTCAAGGACTACTCCGGCGCCAACGGCACGGCCACCGTGACGGTGAGCAGCGCCCAGACCGTGGCTATCAACACCCCGCCCTGCAACGGCACGGCCACCGGCGGGCGGCGCGGCTACTCGGTGTGGGCGCCCGTGACGGCGCCGCCGGCCTACTCGCGCCCGGCCCTGACCACCACCCACGAATGGGAGTTGGCCGACGACTTGGGCGACAATGATTCCCGCTCCTTGCGCCAGGGCGGGCAGCTGCCGGCCTCGTCTACGGCTACCCGCACGGCGGGCCGCATCTTCGCCGCCTCGGGCAAAACCGTCACCTACACCCTGTACCCGACCGACGCGGCCCGCAGCCTGACGGTGGAGCTGGTGAACGGCAGCGGCACCGTGCTGAGCAGCCGCACCGGCACGGGCACGCTCACGGGCACCTACACGCCCACGGCCACCGGCTGGATTACGCTGCGCGCCAAGAATGCCTCCAGCGCCAACCCCGCCCAGCGGGCCTTCGTGAAGGCCACCTACACCGCCCCGGCCGTGCTCAGCACCACCGCCCTGCGCGAAAGCCCAACGGCTAGCCCCACCCCGGCCGAAGTAACCACCGCCGACCTGCTGGTCTACCCCAACCCCACCGCCGCCGACCGCATCGACGTGGTAGTACAGTCGCCGCAGGAAGTGCACGCCACCCTGCGCCTACTGGACCTGACTGGCCGCGTGGTGCACGAGCAGCCCATTCGCCTTTACCCCGGCTCCTCAGAGGAGCGCCTGACGGTGCAGCGCGCCCTGCCCGCCGGTGTGTATCAGCTGCACGTGCCGGAACTGCACCTCAGCCGTAAGGTAGTGGTGAGGTAAGGTCTCAACTCGCTGTTGGCAAAAAGCGCCGCTGGGTTTCCAGCGGCGCTTTTTCATGCTACGTTTTTCAGTGCGCTAATAAGATCAGTCAGGCGAACCAGCTGCTTTTTTTCAAGCTTGGGCCAATCATGCTCGTCATGCTTAAATGAAGCCAGTTTTTTGATGGCCCGGCAAAACGGCAGGATAATGTCAGCGGCACTTCCCTTGATTCCATAAATAAATGTTGGCGCCTGCTGATGATCCGTGGCGAAGCTAATAACAAGCCGATACAGTTGTGGCTCCGGCCGAGTGAATTTGAAGTAATAGCCTGCTGGTTCCAAGTGCCACCAAACGGTAGCCTCTGACCCATTTACCACATCCATAATTGCCGTATACAGCAAATAAATTGGGTTTACGGGGACATTCGAAGCAGCCATTTCTAACTCGAAGTCATTCATAACAACTTTAGTCGGCAACCAACCGTGACTAGGTTGCTCGAACTCGACGCGGATGCGGTTAGCGAATTTCATACGATGTAATGGCTTGCTACCGCCACCCTCGCGCCGCCCACTGCCGGGCGGCAGCCTCTCCGTCCAGCCACTTCGACGCCAGACCGGGGCCGCTCAGGAAGAGGCAGCTACCTTCACCCACAGCTTGAATGATGGCGCGGTACTGGTCGGGCGGGAGTGCGGGGCAGCCGCGGCTGTAGCCTAGCTGCCCGTGGCGCCGCAGGTGGTCCTGGCTGGCGTAGTCGGCGGCGTGCAGCACCACGTAGCGGCGCAGGGCATTGTCGTTCTGGCCAGGGTCGAGGCCACGGAGGCGGCGCGAGAGGCCGTGCTTGCCCTGGTAGGTGTCCTGGGTGCGGTAGAAACCCAGGGACGTGCACGCCGACTTCATGGTGTTGGAGAAGCGCCGGGCGCGCAAGTATCCGGAGCCGCGGCCGTGGGCCACGTGGCTGCGGTGCAGCACTTCGGCCTTGCGTACGTCCAGCACCCACAGCCGCGGCTCGGAAGATGGCAGGTCCATGTCGGCCACGGCCAGAATGCCGCCATGGCTGATGCGGCCGGCCCGGCGCAGCGTGAGGTAGCCCACACAGGCCTGTTCCAGCACCTCGGGGCGCAGCGTGGCAGCTTCGGGGCCCAGTTGGGCGTGCAGGCGCCGCACGGCCTGCCGTATTGAGTCGGGCAGGTCAGGCATGGGCGTCGTAGGCGTCAGGCGCAGCGAATCGGGCGTGACTGGCGCGGCAGCCGGCCCTGCTGGAACGGCCGTAACTGCGGCCGCAACGGGTGTTTCGGTAGCCGTGGTGGCTTGGCAGCCGGCCAAGGCTAGGCCAAGTAGGATGGTAGCGTAGGAGGTGGGCCAGGCTGGAAACATAAACGGAGCGGCTCGTAAGGTGTAGCGCTGAATTTCAATTCGGTGCTTTCCAACGCCTTGCCCAAGGTCTGCATTCGGCCTGGCTGGCGCAAGAGGCCGAGGATTTGTTCTGTACTTTTGTGCCTTTCGGGCGGCTTGCTGGTTATTAGGGCCGTACCCCATTTGTTTCGCCTCTTCTCAGCGCGCTTCGGCGCGTTTTCCGCTTATGGCCAAAGTTGCAATCAACCTTTCCACGGGTAGTCTTCAGCAGGAAGAAATCATCGTCGGCATCGACCTGGGTACTACCAACTCCCTGGTGGCCTACATCCATCCCGACACCCGCCAGCCCCTGGCTATCAACGACCAGGGCCGGGGTACCATTGTGCCCTCGGTGGTGCACTTCCCCCCGGACGGCGGAGCGCCCATCGTGGGCACCGAAGCCAAGGACTACCTGCTCACCAGCCCGCAGAACACGATTTACTCGGTGAAGCGCCTGCTGGGCAAGTCCTACCGCGACCTGGGCCAGCACGCCCAGGAGCTGGGCTACAAGGTGATTGACGACGACTCCGAGGGCCTGGTAAAAATTCGGGTCGGGGACCGGTTCTATTCGCCCATCGAGTTGTCGGCGGAGATTCTGAAGGAGCTGCGGGCCCGCGCCGAGCACGCCCTCAAAACGCCGGTCAACAAGGCCGTCATCACCGTGCCGGCCTACTTCAACGACTCCCAGCGCCAGGCCACCCGCGACGCCGGCCGCCTGGCCGGGCTGGAGGTGCTGCGCATCGTGAACGAGCCCACCGCCGCGGCCCTGGCCTACGGCATCGGCCTCTCACCCGACGAGGAGAAAACCGTGGCCGTGTACGACCTGGGCGGCGGCACCTTCGACGTGAGCATTTTGCGCATTCAGCAGGGCATTTTCGAGGTGCTGAGCACTAACGGCGACACCTACCTCGGTGGCGACGACCTGGACCGGACCATCATCGAGCACTGGACCCAGCAGTACAACCTGCCGGCGACACTGGCCGGCAACGTGCCTCTACAACAAGAGCTGCGTCTGCTGGCCGAGTCGGCGAAACGCTACCTAAGCCAGCACGACGACTTTGCCGGCAACCTGGGCGACGACCTGGTGGTGCGCCTGACTCGGCCGGAGTTCGACGAGCTGATTCGGCCCCTGGTGGACCGGACGCTGACTTCGTGCCGGCAGGCCCTCCAGGATGCCAAGCTCACGCCCGCGGCCCTGGACGCCGTGCTGCTGGTGGGCGGCTCTACCCGCGTGCCGCTGGTGTACGAGTCGGTATCGACGTTCTTTCAGCAGCCGGCCAACAACTCCCTCAACCCCGACGAAGTGGTAGCTCTGGGGGCAGCCATCCAGGCCGACATCCTGGCCGGCAACCGCCGCGACGTGCTGCTGCTGGACGTGACGCCCCTCACCCTGGGCATCGAAACCCTGGGCGGCCTCATGGACCCCATCATTCCGCGCAACTCCAAAATCCCGACCAAGGCCGGCCGCCAGTACACCACCTCCGTGGATGGGCAGGTGAACCTGAAGATTTCGGTGTACCAGGGCGAGCGGGACCTGGTGAAAGAAAACCGCAAGCTGGCCGAGTTCGACCTGCGCGGCATCCCGGCCATGCCTGCCGGCCTGCCCAAGGTGGACGTGAATTTCATTCTGAACGCCGACGGCATCCTGAAAGTCGAAGCCGTTGAGTTGCGCTCCGGCACCCGCCAAGCCGTGGAAATCAAACCCCAGTACGGCCTTACCGATGAGCAGGTGGAGCAGATGCTGATGGATTCGCTGACCCACGCCCGCGAGGATGTGTCGGCGCGCATGGTCATTGAAGCCCGCACCGTAGCCGAGCAGATGCTCTACCAGGTGGAGCGGTTCGTGGCGAAAAACGGCCAGCACCTCACTCCCAACGAAACCGCCCAAACCCAGGCCGGCGTGGAAGAGCTGAAAGCAGCTTTGGAAACCAAAGACAAGGACACCATCCTGAAAGCCGTGGACGAGCTGGAAGAGCTAACCCGCCCCTTCGCCGAGCGCGTCATGAACATCAGCATCAGCCAGGCTATGAGCGGCAAGAAGATTTTGTAACGCGAAGCTGTACTGCGCGAGACGTCAGAACCAAGTCGTTCTATGATATCCTTCTAACGCCTCGCGAAGTACAGCTTCGCGAGGCATCTTACAGCCCTGCTACCTGTAGCGGGGCTTTTTCAATTCCTTTACTTGAGCTTCTCGAACACTCTTTAGTGCGCCTGAAATCAACTCCATCAGCACTAAAAAGTATAAAAAATGTTTCACCCTGCTTTCGGCATTATTAGTCAGCAGTAAACAGCACAAAACTCATTATGAATCCATATCTCGTGCGCCTACATCAGATTGCGCAGCAGCCCAGCCGCCGCATTATCGGGCTGATGTCGGGTACTTCGCTGGATGGGCTGGATGTGGCGCTGTGCCGCCTGCACGGGCACGGCCGCGGCACCCGGCTGGAGCTGGAGCACTTCACAACAGTGGCGTACGATGACGACTTGCGCGGGCGGGTGCAGGAGGTGTTTGCGCGCGAGCAGGTGAGCCTGGAGTACCTGACGCTGCTGCACGCCTGGTTGGGCCGCCGCCACGCCCGGATGATTCTGGAGTGCCTGCACGCCTGGCAGGTGCCCGCCGCCGAGGTGGACCTGGTAGCCAGCCACGGCCAGACCGTGTACCACGCCCCCCACCACCAGCACCGGCGCCCCGACTTTCCCAGCCTCAACGCCACCCTCCAGCTCGGCGACGGCGACCATGTGGCCGTGGGCACGGGCATCATCACCCTGAGCGACTTTCGGCAAAAGCACCTGGCTGCCGGCGGCGAAGGCGCCCCCCTGGCCGCGTACGGCGACTATCTGCTGCTGAGCAGCCCCCTGGAGGAGCGGCTGCTGCTCAACCTGGGCGGCATTGCCAACTTCACCTACCTACCCCGTACTGGCCCGGATGCCAGCCCCGCCTTCAGCACCGACACTGGCCCCGGCAACACCCTGCTCGATGCCACCGTGCGGGCCCACTTTCCGCACCTGGCCTACGACGAGGACGGCCGCCTGGCCGCGGCCGGGCAGGTGCACCCCGCTCTGCTGGCCGCTCTGCTCGACCATCCGTTCTTCCGGGCTCCCCTACCCAAAACCACCGGCCCCGAGCTGTTTGGCGCGGCTTATCTGGCCGATGCTCAGGCGCGCACCGGTACCCAGCAGTTGCGCGTGGAAGACCTGCTGGCCACGCTGGTGGAGCTGAGCGCCCAGGGTGTGGCAGCTGCCGCCCGCCAGGCCTTCGGGCCTCAGCCGGCCGCGGCCGTGTACGTGAGCGGCGGCGGGGCCCACAACCCTGCCCTGCGGCAGGCCCTGCAACGCCACCTGCCCGCCTGCCACTTTGCCACCACCGAGGCGCTGGGCGTGCTGCCCGACGCCAAAGAGGCCGTGCTGTTTGCGGTGCTGGCCAACGAAGCCGTAGCCGGACAGCCCGTGAGCATCGGGGCCGGCCGCCAGCGCGTGCCCGCCGTAACCATGGGCAAGATTTCCTGGCCGGGTTGACCCCATCCCCTGGAGCTACAAGCCTCAGGCTGCAAGCGACAAGCTGCATTACCAGTGCTTGCAACTTGAGGCTTGTAGCTCCAGGGAGTGGGGGTGAAAAATTTATTATGTTTAATGGCTTGCTGCTGAGGACATTTCACGCCTCAGCAGCAAGCCATTCTTTTTCCTTTCCTCCAATTCCCACTTGTATGCCTCACCCCTACTTACTGGCCAGCGCCCGGCATTTTGGGCGCTGGCTTCTGTTGCTGTTGCTGCTGAGCGCCGCGTGGCCGGGCGCGGCGCAGCCCAACCCGCGCTACACCGTGCGCGGGCGCGTGCTGGATGCCCGCTCCGAAGGCCTGCCCGGCGCCACCGTGCGTCTGCTCAACACCGTGCTAGGGGCCAGTTCCGGCGTTGATGGCGGATATGAGCTGACGGCCAACCTGGCGCCGGGCGTCTATCAGCTCGAAGTCAGCTCGGTAGGCTACCGGCCGGTGCGCCGCCCCGTGACGCTGGGCGCCGAAACCACCGTAACCGTGCCAGACGTGACCTTGCAAGAGGATTTGGTGCGCCTGAACGACGTGGTAGTAACCGGCACCTCGGTGGCTACCAGCAAGAAGCAGCTCGGCAACACCATTGCCACAGTGAGCGGCGACGAGCTGCGCACGGCCGTGCCCACTCAGATAGACCAAGCTTTGCAGGGCAAGTTTGCCGGCGTGCAAATCACCCAGAACTCCGGCAACCCCGCCGGTGGCATTTCGGTGCGCCTGCGCGGACCCAGCACCGTAGCCGGCTCTTCCGATCCGCTCTACATCATCGACGGGGTGATTGTCAACAACGACTCACCCCAACTGCTCGACCTGGGCGGCTACGCGCAGAATCGGCTCGTCGACATCAGCCCCAACGATATTGAGCGGGTGGAGGTGATAAAAGGCGCGGCGGCAGCGGCTATCTACGGCTCCCGCGCTTCAAATGGCGTGGTGCAGATTTTCACCAAGCGCGGCAAGGAAGGCAAGCCCCAGGTTACAGCGTCGTCGCAGTTTCTGGTGTCGGAAATTCGCCGCAAGCTGCCCTACAACCAGTACCCGTTCCGCTTCGCCACTTTCACGGCTACCGACCCAACCCAGGTGCCGGTGACGCGCTACGACTACCAGGACCAGATTTTCCGGACGGCCACGGGCACCGACAACTACGTATCCATTACGGGCGGCAGCACGAGCACCAAGTACTTTGCCTCCGGCAATTACTTTCGCAACCAGGGCATTGTGCAAAGCACAGACTTCAGCCGGGGCGGGGGCCGGGTCCGGCTTCAGCAAAACCTGGGCACTAAGGCCAGCCTGAGCGTGGGGGCCAACTACACGCTCAGCCGCAGCCGCGAAATACCCAACGGCGGCATCAACGAAGCCTACGGCGCCCTCACCGGCTTCATCTTCGCCAACAACTACATTGACCCCAGCCCCGACCCGGCCACCGGGCGTTACCCCAGCACCTCGCCGGTGGCCATTGTGCTGCGCACCAACCCGCTGGAAGCCATCAACCGCTTCGACTTCCGGCAGCAGACTTCCCGCTTCATCGGCGACGCCCAGCTCAGCCTCACGCCTTTCGAGGGCTTTTCGGTGGATTACGTGCTCGGCTACGATGCCAGCACGCAGGTGGGCACGGCCTTCATTCCGCCAAACAACACCACGCCCGGCTACGGCGCCGGCTACGCCCGCCGCGCCGACCGCACGGCCAACCTCATCAACAACGACCTCACGCTGAACTACCGCCGCAGCTTCGCGGAGTGGCTGCAATCCACGACTACGCTGGGCGGCACCCTGCAGTGGGACGAGTTTCTGACTACCGGCATCGTGTCGCAGCAGCTGGCACCCGTCATTCAAACTACCTTTAACGGCGTGGCTGTAGCGGGCGAGTTTCGCTCGGAACGCACGATTATAGGGGCGTTTGTGCAACAGACTCTGGGGCTGGGCAACCGGCTGTTTCTGACCGGTGCGGCCCGTGTAGATGCCGCTTCGGTGTATGGGGCCAACAACCGGACTCAATTTTACCCCAAGCTCAGCGGCTCGTATGTGGTGTCGGAGGAAAGCTTTTGGAAGAATAGCGCCCTGGCCCGCGCCGTGCCCCAGTTCAAGCTGCGCGCGTCCTGGGGCCAAGCCGGCAACCTCACGGCCATCGGGTCCTACGACCGGTTCACCAACTTCGGCGGGGTGGTGGCAGGCACCTTGCCAGGCCTGGCCCTGCCCACCCAGCTCGGCAACCCCAACCTCAAGCCTGAGCGTCAGATTGAGTTTGAAACCGGCTTTGACGCCAGCTTCCTCAACGACCGGGTGGGTGTGGAAGCCTCTTACTACAACAAGCGCGTGAGGGACCTGCTGCTGTTCCGGGACCTGGCTTTTAGCAGTGGCTACCTCAACCAGTACCAGAACATCGGCAACATGACCAACCGCGGTGTGGAAGTGCTGCTGCGGGTGGTGCCGGTGCAGGCCCAGGCCGTGCGCTGGACCGTCACGGGCACGTTCACGCACAATAAAAACCGCATCACCGACATTCCGGGCGGCCTGCTCACGTTTCCGGGCGGGTTTGGGCAGGTAGCCGCTGTGGAAGGCCAGCCCCTGGGCACGTTTTACAGCACCTACTTCGCCCGCAACCCCGACGGCTCTTTGCTGCTCACGCCCGCCGGCCTGCCCCAGCGCGAACGAGGTATTCAGGGCACGTTTGGCCGGCCCAACACGCCCCAGCGTGCCGCCGACGGCCAGCCCTCGGGCACCATTCTCAACACAGTCATCGGCGACCCAAACCCACGCTACGTAGCCTCGCTCATCAACGAAGTGGCCCTGCTCAACAACCGCCTGCTGTTCCGGCTCCAGTTTGATTCCCAGCAGGATTTTGACGTGTTCAACTTCACCCGGCGCGTTGGGGAGCGGGACCTGTACGGCTCCCTGGCCGGCTACGAGGCTGAGCTGCGCGGCGAAGTGCCCAAGGGAACCAGCGCAGCTTTGTTCCAGGTGTTTGAGAACTGGATTGAAGACGGCTCCTTCGTGAAGCTGCGTGAAGCCTCCGTCAGCTACACGCTGCTGCCCAAGGTGCTCGGCCTGCGCGACCTACGCCTGTCAGTAGCCGGCCGCAACCTGCTGGTGTTTACCGACTACAGCGGCTACGACCCCGAGGTAAACGCCGCCGGCCAGAGCACCGCCGTGCGCGGCTTCGACTTCGTGGAAGTGCCCATTCCGCGCACCGTGTCGGTGGGCCTGAATGCTTCCTTCTGATTTTCTACGCTTTCGACAACCCAACATATGAAACGGTTTCCCTTCCCGCTGCGCCGCCTGCGCCACCTCCTGCTGCCGGGGCTACTGGCGCTGGCCGCCTGCGACCTGGACCTGCCCAACCCCAACGCCGCCGACGATGAGCAGGCCCTGACCACCCGCGAGGGACTATTCGGGGCCAGTGTGGGGTTGCGGCAGGTTTATTCCACGTCCACGCTGGAGCCCGTCATACTTACCACCGGTACCACCGCCCGCGAGGTGAAAGGCATTTCCACTTTCATCAACATTGTGGAGTTGGAAGCCGGCGGCACCGGCCTCACGCCCAACAACGGCAATACCTCGGCCCTGTTTGCCCGCTCCTACCGCGTGGCGGCAGCGGCCGAGCAAATCATTACTGCCGCACCCACCGTGCTGGCCTCCGATGCGGCGGCCCGTAGCGGCGTGCTGGCTCATGCGTATTTGTTTCGGGCTATGGCGCTGGGCGCCGTGGCCCAGGGCTTCGAGCAAGGCCCGGTGCAAGTCAGCTCCACAATTACTCCGCCCTTACAGCCCGTGCCCACGCCCGCGGCCTTTGTGCCGCGCCAGCAGCTACTGCAAGAGGCCGTGCGCCTGCTGGACCTGGCCAGCCAGGAGCTGGCGGCCACTCCGCCTTCGGCGGAATTCAACGCCCAGGTGCTGGGCGCCTCGTTCAACCTGCCCAACACCGTGCAGGCCTACCGGGCCCGCTTCAACTTGATGGCCGGCAATTACACCGCGGCTCTGGCTGCTGCCAACCAAGTAAATCTAGCTGTGCGCTCGGCCTTCACTTATTCGCCCCAGAATCCTAACCCTATCTTCCAGGCTGTGAGCGTTACCCGCAACTTTCTGCCGCGTGAGCGGCTGGGGCTGCCCGCGGCCCTAGTGGAAACCGACGACCGGCGCCTGGGCTTCTACCTCACCGGCCCCGTGGTGACCAGCGGCCCCGACCAGCTACGGACGCTGGCTGGCTTCTTCACCACCCAAACCAGTGACATTCCGGCCTACCTGCCCGACGAGATGCGCCTGATCCGGGCCGAGTGCAACCTGCGCGCCGCCACCCCCAACCTGACGGCCGCCCTGCAAGACATCAACGCCGTACGCACCCAAACCACCGGCGACCCGTGGCTGGTGCACGCTGGCCTGCCCGCCTACTCTGGCCCGCAAACCGTGGAGGCCCTGCTGCTGGAAGTGTACCGGCAGCGCTGCGCCGAGCTGTACCTGAGCGGCCTCCGCCTCGAAGATAGCCGCCGCTTCGGCCGCCCGGCGCCGCCCACTAGCTTCACCGAGCGCACCCGCAACTTCTACCCCTACCCCCAGCAAGAACGCGTCAACAACCCCAACACGCCCCCCGACCCAGCTATCTGAGGTAGTAAATAAGGAACGGTCATGCTTCGACTGCGCTCAGCATGACCGTTCCTGTACTCACCACCTCACTACTCACCATTTCACTATTTCACCACCCTAAAGCCTTGCACTTGCCGGGCGGTGGAGTCGCGGAAGGTAATGTCGAGCTGGAGGTGGGGCTGCTTTTGGAGGGTGTCGGCTTTGAACGTAAAGGCCACAAAGGGCTCTGGTTGTTCGCCTTCGCGCAGGCGGTAGCCGAACTTATAGAGGTCGATGGCTGGACCGTAGGTTTGTTGCCCGGCTTCCAAAGGCCGCGCAGCTTCCCGAAACTGCCGGGCCGACATCCGGGCGCGCACTTCCGGCGCCAGCGTAGCATAAGCTACTGGCCAGTCGCCGCGTAGCACAGCCAGCAGAAACTGCCGCGCCACCTGAATTTGAGAAGGCGGAGCTAACGGGGCCGCGGGCAACGGCGCGCTCAGCAACAGCCCCAACAGCACTACCTTGCCGCCCAGCGCCCGGAAGAAAGACATATTCTGCATGAGTGCTTAAAGATACGTACCAACTGGCCGCGCTAATGGAAGTTATACAGCCGTCGGTTTCTGTGGCATCGTCTTAACGCAGTACAGCGGTGGCAGGCTACTTTGCCTACCACCGCCGTGGGTTGCTCTGGTTGCCTTAATGGGCGTTCTACTCGCTCGAGTTGCCGCTACTCCACCACCACGCGGCGGGTGGCATTCAACCCCTCTCCCGTCAGGCGGAGCACGTAGATGCCGCGGCTCAGGCGCGTCGCATCGAAGGTAGCCGTAGACCGGCGGGGCCCAAGAGTCAACTGCTGCTGCGCCACCTCGCGGCCCAGCGCGTCGTAGAGGCGCAGGTCGGCGGCTTTGCCATTGCCGGCGCCGTCGAGCTGCACCGTAAGGTGCTGGCTGCCGGCCGTGGGGTTCGGGAAAACGCGCAGGGAAAGGCCAGCTAGCTGGTCGTCGTGGGTGCCTTGCACGATGGTGACGGCCAGGCTGCGGGCGGCCACGTTGTTGTTCTCGTTGCTTTCGGCCAAGTTTCCTACGTAGTCAGCCACAAACAGCACGTGGTAGTTGCCGGCCGGCGTAGTGGGCGGGATGATAAGCGTAGCCGCCTGCGCCTGCCAGAAGCCACTCGTCAACGAGCCCGCCTGGGAGTTGCCGAGCAGCACGTCGTCGGGGCTGAACACCGCATCCGTCGACAGGTAGTAGCCGGTGGCACTCTGCCCAGCGGCTACCGCGCCTTGGTTGAGCAACTCGCAGCTGGCCGTCACGATAGAGCCGCGCAGCGCCGTAGCCGTCGATAAGGTAGCCTGCCGGATAAGCAGGTCGGGCAGCGTGGTGCTTCCCGTCACGCACGACACCGTGGCCTGGAAGCCGTCGTAGGTCACGCTGCCATCCGAAACAAACTGCAGCGTCAGGGCTCCCGAGCCGTTGGAGGCCGTAACCACGCCGGGGTTGCGGGTGTAGCGGCCCAGAACGGGCGCAGCCGTGCTGGAGCCGTTGTAAATGATAAGCGCGTCGCAGCAGCTCTCCACTTCCAGCAGGCTAAAAATCAGCTGCACCTGGCTGCCGGGTGTGCCGGGATTGATGACGAGCGTGCCGCTGGCATAGTCGTCGTACTCGTCGGTGCCGGCGTGGTCGTACACGGTGGTACCGCAGGTGGTAATGGAAGCCGTACCCGAGAAGGGCACTACGGTACCATTAAAGGGCGCCGTCACGGTTAATGTCACGGAGGCCAAGTTGTTTGTTTCGTTGGTTTCTGCCACGGCATTCTGATAGTCGGCCACGAACAGCACGTAGTAGAGGCCCGGCGCGGTGCCCGCCGGCACCGTGAAGCTGGTGGTACGCTGGGAGGAAGTGCCGGCCGCCAGATAGCCCCCAAAGGCTCCGTTCAGCAGTACATCGTTGGTGCTAAGCGTGGCATCGGCGGAGAGATAAAAGCCCACGCTGCTGCTCGACGTGGCAATGTTGCCCTGGTTGTGCACCGTTACGTAGGCAGCCAGCTGAGCACCCGCGCCCACCGAGTTGCGGTACAGGCCCGGTTGACTTACGCTCAAATCGACGCCCGGCGCCACGAGGGTGAGGCTGGCACTGGCCGCGTTGTTGGCCTCGTTGGTTTCCGAAACCTGGTTCTGGTAGTCCACCACGCTAAACACGTAGTACGTGCCGGTGGCCAGACTAGCGGGGATGGTCAGGGTGCCGAAGCGGGTAGTGGAGCCGCCCCCGGCCAGACTGCCCCCGAACGTGCTGCCCACCAGAATATCATTGGCACTCAGCACATTGTCGGTGGACAGATAGTAGCCAACAGTGGAAGACGCAGCCGAGGAGTTGCCCAGGTTGTACACGTAGCTGCTCACCGAAACCGAAGCCCCGGCTACCGTGGTGGCGGGGTTCACAAACACCTGCTGCATCAGCAAGTCAACGCTGGGCGCCAGCACGGTCAGCGGCTGGCTGCGCACGTTGTTGGCCTCGTTGGTTTCGCCTACTGTGTTCTGATAGTCGGCCACGAACAGCACGTGGTAGCTGCCCGGTGCCACAGTGCCCGGCAGCGGAATCTGCGGATAAAGGCTGGCTCCCTGGTTGCCCAAAAGTTGTGGCACCGTTACCGCCGTCAGCAGCTGGTCGTTGGTGCTGAGCGTCGCGTCCGTCGACAGATAGATGCCCAGGCTACTGCTCTGGGCTGTGGTGTTACCCTGGTTCACAACGTACGCTGTGGAGCTAAGGGTTGCCCCCGCGGCTACGGTGCTTTGGTTGAGTTGGGCTTGCTGCACCACCAGGTCCAGGCTCGGCGGCGCCACCACGATGGGCACGGCCGCCGTGTTGTTGGCCTCGTTGCTTTCCTGAACGATGCTCTGGTAATCGGCCACAAACAGCACGTAGTAGCTGCCCGGCGCGGTGCCCGCCGGCACGTTGGTCGACACCGCGCGGTACTGGTTGTAGGTGGGCGTGAGCTGGCCCCCAAACACCGAGGTCAGCAGCTGGTCGTTGGCGTCGAGCACGGCATCGGCCGATAAGTAGAACCCGACGCTGCTGTTCTGCGCCGTAGCATTGCCCTGGTTGGCGACGTAGCAGGAAAGAGCCAGCACGTTGCCGGGAGCCGTGTTGGGCGTGGCCACACTGGCTTGCTGAATCAGCAAATCCACCATCGACGGCACCACATTGATGGAAATGCTGGCTACGTTGTTGGCCTCGTTGCTTTCGTTTACCACGTTTTGGTGGTCGGCCGCAAACAGCAGGTAGTAGCTGCCCGTGGGCGTGGCGGCGGGCAAGGTCAGGGAGCTGGCGCGGTAGGCCGACTGGTTGCTGGCCAGTGGCCCACCCGTAGAACTACCTAGCAGTTGGTCGTTCTGGCTCAGCGTTGCGTCCGTCGACAGGTAATAGCCCACGGTGCTGCTCTGCGCCAGTGTACCCGACAGGTTGTACACCGTGCAGTTTACGCTCAGCTGATTGCCGGCCACCACGGCCAGCGGCTGGGCCGAAGCTCCCTGAATAGCCAGGTCAGCCTGGGGCACGGTCGTGACGCAGGCAATGTCGGCGGCAAAGCCGCTCAGCTCCCACGAATTGTCGCTGGTGAAGCGTACGGTGAGGGCCCCGGCGCTATTGGTGGCGTACACCGTGCCGGGGTTCTGCGAGTCGTATATGCCAATCAGCGGCGCCGTAGCGTCCAGGCCGTCGTAGATGTACAGGTAGTCGTAGCCCTGCTCCAGGCTAAACAAGGTGAACTGGAGCCGGATTTTGTTGCCGGGCGTGGCGGGCGTGAGGGTTACGGAGCCGTTGGCATTGGGCGAGTACATGCCGTTGGGGCCGCCATTATCGTAGAGCACGCCGCCGCAGGTAGTGAAGGCCAGCGTCCCGGCAGCTGGCACCTGGTACGTTTGCGCGGCGGCCGGCACCGCCGCCCCCAGCCAGAGCAGCAGGCTAACCAGCAGGAAATACGTTCGTTTAAAACAGCAGTAGAGTTGGGTCATACGGTAAAATGTGGGGAGAGAAAAAGAGAATAAACAGCAATGCCAGTCTCAGCGCTTCGGAAAAGGCACGGACTGGCGGCAACTACAAAGCAGAATAAGCGGGGCGGCTACTGGCCTTCTTCCTGGTGGGGCACCAGAATAAACACGTCTTCACCGGGGCGTTTCATAATGTATTTCTCACGGGCAAACTTCTCCAGCAGCTCCGGGCTGCTCAGCAGCTCGGCCCGCTCTTTCTTCACCGTTTCGATATTGTCCAGGTAGTACGCTTGCTCGTCGCGCAGCTCCTGGTACTTCACGTACATGTCGTACTGCTTTATAAAGTCGTTGGCATCGAACAGAAACATCCAGACCAGAAAGGCCAGGCCGGTCAGAAAATAAAAACTGCGCAGAAAGCGGGGAAACCGGCTCAGAATATTCATACGAAACTGAAAATAGCGCCGCCGAAACGCCCGCGCGGCGGCACTCACAAATATCGTGCTTTCATTGAATAACCAGACTAAAAAAACAGCACCGCGGCCGGGCCGCGGTGCTGTTTTTTTAAGCTGCACGCCTATATCAGTGCAATCAACAGAATATGCCCAATCTGCGCTTTACATCTTGCGGCCGGGGAAGTAGGCCACTTCGCCCAGCTCTTCCTCAATGCGCAGCAGCTGGTTGTACTTGGCCATCCGGTCGGAGCGGGAGGCCGAGCCGGTCTTAATCTGGCCGGTGTTCAGGGCCACGGCCAGGTCGGCAATGGTGTTGTCCTCGGTTTCGCCCGAGCGGTGGCTCATAATGCTCTTGTAGCCGTGGCGGCGGCCCAGGTTGATGGCGTCGATGGTTTCGGTGAGCGTGCCAATCTGGTTTACCTTGATGAGAATGGCATTGGCCACCTGCTCGTCGATGCCGCGCTGCAAGCGGTTCACGTTGGTCACAAACAGGTCGTCGCCTACCAGCTGCACCTGCTTGCCTACGGTGTCAGTCAGGCTCTTCCAGCCAGCCCAGTCGTCCTCGTCCATGCCGTCCTCGATGCTGATGATGGGGTACTTCCGCACCCAGTCGGCCCAGTAGTTTACCATGTCCTGCGAGGTCAGCTTGTCGCCGGTGCTCTTCTTGAAGTGGTACACGCCGTCTTCATAAAACTCCGACACGGCCGCATCCATGGCAATCATTACGTCCTCGCCCGGCCGGTAGCCCGCAGTTTCAATGGCTTGCAGCACCACCTTGATGGCGTCTTCGTTGGAGCGAATGTTGGGTGCAAAGCCGCCTTCGTCGCCCACGTTGGTGCTCAGGCCCTGCTTTTTGAGCACGCTCTTGAGGTGGTGGAAGATTTCCGAGCCCCAGCGCATGGCCTCCGAGAAGCTGGCCGCGCCCACCGGCATAATCATGAACTCCTGGAAGTCGATGGAGTTGTCGGCGTGGGACCCGCCGTTCAGAATATTCATCATCGGCACCGGTAAGGTGGTGGCATTCACGCCGCCCACGTAGCGGTACAGCGGCATTCCTGCTTCCTGGGCTGCGGCGCGGGCAATGGCCAGCGAAGCCCCCAGGATGGCGTTGGCGCCCAGGTTGGCTTTGTTGGGCGTACCGTCCAGCTCCAGCATAATCTTGTCGAGCAGGCCCTGCTCAAACACCGAGAAGCCAATCAGCTCTTCGGCAATCTTGCTGTTCACGTTTTCCACCGCCTTCAGCACGCCCTTGCCCATATACTGGCTTTTGTCGTCGTCGCGCAGCTCCACGGCTTCGTGCTTGCCGGTGCTGGCGCCCGAGGGCACGGCGGCGCGGCCCACAGTGCCGTTTTCGGTGGTCACGTCCACTTCCACGGTGGGGTTGCCGCGGGAATCGAAAATCTGACGGGCGTGGATTTCGGTGATAATGCTCATGGAAAAGTAGGTTGGGTTGAAGATTGGTAGCTTCCGCGCACCCGCTGCCCCGGCGCTAGGCACTTTGGCAGCGAATCGAGGCGGCAAGGTACTCATTCAGGACTTTTACCCCACACATACCGCCCGCATTCCGTCACTCCGGTATCACACCCCGAAAACGCAGAACACCCCTCCTGCTTTCACCAGCACTACCCTACTCGTTAGCAGTTTCCAGAACGATGTAGAGACGCAAGATTTGCGTCTCGTCGTCCGCGCCGTCTGCTCGGTTGATGTTCCAGCCGTGCTGTTCGCAACGAGGAGACGCAAAATCTTGCGTCTCTACATCGTTCTGGAAGCTGCTATAACTGAAAAAGGACGCACCGGCTGGTGCGTCCTTTTAGCATTCCATAAAGCGGTTTCGCTTACGAAGCCGACTCGTCGCCTTTCACTTCGTCACGGGTTTCGCCTTCGCTCAGCGTATCCGTCGGAGTGTCTTCGGGAGCCGAAACTTCCGTAGTCGGAGCCGGAGCAGCTTCTGATGCAGCAGCTACTGGAGCAGCGGCCGCCGTACCTTCAGCAGCTTTCTTGCTGCCCCCGCTACGGCGCGAGCGGCGCGTGGTCGAAGCTTTGGCTTCGCCGCCGCTTTTGGCTTCCAGCAAGGTTTCGTTGAAGTCCACCAGCTCAATGATGCACATCTCGGCGTTGTCGCCCAAGCGGCTCTGGCTCAGCTTGATGATGCGGGTGTAGCCGCCGGGGCGCGTAGCCACGCGGGCCGCCACCGTGCCGAACAGCTCTTTCAGTACCTCCTTGTTGCCCAGCTCCGAGAACACCAGACGGCGCGAGTGCGTCGTATCGTTCTTCGATTTGGTCAGGAGGGGCTCCACAAACTTACGCAGCGCCTTGGCTTTGGCCACCGTCGTGGTGATACGCTTGTGCAGAATCAGCGACGAGGCCATGTTCGACAACATGGCGTTGCGGTGCGAGGCCGTGCGGCCCAGGTGGTTGATGGTTTTACCGTGACGCATAAAAAAGAGAAAAGGATGAGCTTGCGGACGACGACCACGGCGGAAAGTCAGCTACGGCGCTGCCTTCACATTAGAACCGCCGCCCCTCAGGGCTCACCGATTGAAAAATGTGAAAAATGTGGGCAAATGTACAGAATGTGAAAAATGTGGTGAAGTAGCCAGCTGTGCATTTCGCACATTATGCCACATTCACCACATTTCGCACATTCAAGACTATTCTTCGTCGAGCTTGTACTTGCTCAGGTCCATCCCGAAGGTCAGGCCTTTTTCCTCCACGAGGTTTTCCAGCTCGGTCAGCGACTTCTTACCGAAGTTGCGGAACTTCATCATATCGGCCATGTCCAGCTGCACCAGGTCGCCGAGGGTTTTGATGTCGGCGGCTTTCAGGCAGTTGTAGGCGCGCACGCTTAGGTCCATATCGGCCAGTGGAGTCTTCAGCACCTTGCGCATGTGCAGGGTTTCCTCGTCCACGGTTTCCTCTTCCTCAGCCTTGGCCGTTTCAAAGGTCATGGTGCTGTCCGAGAACAGCATGAAGTGCTGAATCAGAATGTTGGCGGCGCCTTTCAGCGCGTCCTCCGGGTGAATAGAGCCGTCGGTGTGGATTTCGATGAGCAACTTCTCGTAGTCGGTCTTCTGCTCCACACGGGTGTTTTCGATGCTGTACTTCACGTTTTTGATGGGCGTGAAGATGGCGTCGATGGCAATTTGCCCAAACACCTGGTCGGTGGGCTTATTTTCTTCGGCCGGCACGTAGCCGCGGCCTTTCTGAATCGTGAACTCAAACTCCAGCTCAGTGCCGGGGTCCACGTGGCAGATGACTAGCTCCGGGTTCAGCACCTGGAAGCCGCTCGTGAACTTGTTGATGTCGCCGGCCGAGAAAGTGTCCTGCCCTTTGATGCGCACCGTGATTTTGTCCTCAATGGCGTCGCTCACTTTCTTGAAGCGAACCTGCTTTAGGTTCAGGATGATTTCGGACATGTCCTCAATCACCCCTTCAATGGTCATGAACTCGTGCAGCACGCTGTTGGTGCGAACCGACGTGATGGCATAGCCCTCCAGCGACGACAGCAGGATGCGGCGCAGAGCGTTGCCGATCGTGACGCCGTAGCCTTTCTCCAGCGGTTTAAATTCAAACGTTCCGTAAAAGTCGTCGGATTTCTCCATTACCACTTTCTCCGGCATTTGAAAAGCTAAGATTGACATAAGTGGGGCGTTTTTTAGTATTGAGTAAAAGGTATCAGGTAGTAAGACGCTTCAATGGTCCTAATACCTAATACCCAATACCGTAAATCCTTTTAGTAAACATTCGAAGCAGAGAAACGGCCCGGACTGCCGGGCCGCTCTCCCTATTACTTCGAGTACAACTCGACAATGAGCTGCTCCGTGATTTTCTCCGGAATCAGGTCACGCGAGGGGGCAGCGATAAACTTGCCCGTCATTTCTTTGCCGTCCCATTCCAGCCACGAGAAAGCGCGGGCGTTGCGGGCGCTCAGGCTCGTGGTAATGGCTTCCAGCGACTTCGACTTCTCACGCACGGCTATAACGTCGCCGGCGCGGAGCTTGTACGAAGCAATGTTGACAATCTCCCCGTTTACGGTGATGTGCTTGTGCAGCACCAGCTGGCGGGCGGCGCGGCGCGTGGGGGCAATGCCCAGGCGGTACACCGTATTGTCGAGGCGCGATTCGAGTAGGGCCAGCAGGTTGTCGCCGGTGATACCGGGCATCGTGGCGGCCTTATGGAACAGGTTCTCGAACTGCTTTTCCAGCACGCCGTACATATACTTCACTTTCTGCTTTTCCATCAACTGGACAGCGTACTCGCTTTGCTTCTTACGACGGCCGCGGCCGTGCTGGCCGGGAGGATATGCTTTCTTGGTGAGTGCCTTGCTCGGGCCGAAAATCGGCTCATTGAAGCGACGGGCAATCTTGGTTTTAGGACCAGTATAACGTGCCATTTCGGAGTTGTTGAGGGTTGAGGGGGTTGAACCGCGTGTGTCGGCCTCTTGCGGCGCTCCTTGCAGGGGATACAGGGCGCCACCAGAACCCGACACCGGTAGCCCGCCTTGCGGCGAGCCTGCTCAGTAAATCAAACGCGACGACGTTTGGGAGGACGGCAGCCATTATGGGGCAGCGGCGTCACGTCCTTGATGGTCGTTACCTCAATACCCACGTTACCCAGCGTACGAATAGCCGACTCGCGGCCCGCGCCCGGACCTTTCACGAATACCTCGGCCTTGCGCAGACCCAGGTCGTGAGCCACTTTGCCGCAGTCGGTCATGGCCATCTGCGCGGCGTAGGGCGTATTCTTCTTGGAACCCCGGAACCCCATCTTACCAGCCGAAGCCCAGGAAATCACCTGGCCGTTGTTGTTGGTGATGGAGATAATGATGTTGTTGAACGAAGCCTTGATGTGAACTTGGCCTATCGGCTCAACAACGACAACGCGCTTTTTGGCTTTGTCTTTTCTCTTTTGTGCCATTTGGTTATCGCAAAAAACCGCGGAAGGTGTTAGGATTAATTAATAACTGACAATTAGTAATTAAGAATTCTGGTTTACGGTCTTTCCACATATTTCAGACTACCGGCCAATTCTTAATTACTAATTATCAATTATTAATTAATTCTGATTTCCGCTATGAATTATTTAGTAGCCTTCTTCTTGCCAGCAACAGTCTTGCGCTTGCCCTTGCGGGTACGCGAGTTGTTCTTGGTGCGCTGACCCCGAACCGGCAGACCTTTGCGGTGACGCAGACCCCGGTAACAACCGATGTCCATCAGACGCTTGATGTTCAGCTGCACTTCCGAGCGTAGCACACCTTCAGTCTTGTATTCGGCGGCAATTACGCCGCGGATTTCGCCGGCTTCGGCTTCCGTCCACTCCCGCACCTTCTTATTCAGGTCAACGCCTGCTTTAGCAAGAATCTGTTGGGCCGAGGCACGACCAATGCCGAAGATGTAGGTCAGCGCAATTTCGCCGCGCTTGTTGTCTGGGATATCTACCCCTGCAATACGAGCCATGTGTTGAATTTGGGTTTTTGGCGAGTTAGGGTCATGGGGACGTGGCTTCTTCAGGACTGTTTTCCTTTAAAAACCAAGTCCTCCAGGCCCTAAGTCCCCAACTTCCAGTTGACTACCCCTGCCGCTGCTTATAGCGGGGGTTCTTCTTGTTGATGACGTAAAGCTTGCCTTTACGGCGAATCACCTTACAGTCGACGCTGCGCTTCTTAACGGACGCTTTGACTTTCATGAGGTAAAGAAACTTAGGAGGCTTAGAGACTTGGGGTCTTAGGTGCGGAATCGAGGCCTGTTGCCTTTTAGCTGTCAGAACGTCAGCCAAGACCTAAGACCCCAAGTCCCTAGTGACCCTCTATTTGTAACGGTAAACGATTCGGCCTTTCGACAAGTCGTAAGGCGACATTTCCAGCTTCACCTTATCTCCCGGCAGAATCTTGATGTAGTGCATCCGCATCTTACCCGAGATGTGGGCAATCAGCTGGTGACCGTTCTCCAGCTCCACGCGGAACATGGCGTTGGAGAGGGCTTCCAGGATAACACCGTCCTGCTCAATGGAAGTTTGTTTGGCCATAAGGCTACTGTAGGGCTTTTTCTATGTATTCGAAGGAGGTAAGAATTTCCGCCTTTTCTTTGCGAACAACTACCGTGTGCTCAAAGTGCGCCGAGGGTTTCAGGTCCTTGGTCCGGATGGTCCAGCCATCCTTCTCTTGCACCACATCCTTTTTGCCTAAGTTCACCATGGGCTCAATGGCCAGTGTAAGACCGGTCTGTAACTTTAGGCCTGCGCCGCGCTTACCGTAATTAGGTACTTCCGGCCGCTCGTGCAGTTTCTTGCCGATGCCGTGGCCTACCAACTCGCGCACCACTCCGTATCCTTGTTTCTCAACATGGTTCTGAATGGCATAGCTGACGTCACCCATTCGGTTGCCCGCCACCGCTTGCTCGATGCCGAGGTAAAGCGACTTTTTGGTTTCTGCCAGCAATTTGAGCACCTCAGGCGCCACCTCCCCTACTGGGTAAGTGTAAGCACTATCGGAGTGGTAGCCATTCAGCAGCACTCCGCAATCTATTGACACGATGTCGCCGCTTTTCAAGGTATAGTCGCCCGGAAATCCGTGCACTACTACCGAGTTAGGCGAGATGCAGAGACTCCCCGGAAAATCGGGAAATCCTTTGCTAGACGCCGGTACTCCTTTGAAAGCGGGATGGGCACCATTGTCGCGAATAAACTCCTCCGCACGCTTATCTAGCTCACGGGTGGTGATTCCTTCCCGAATCATGCTGGCCACCTCACCGTGGGCTCGGGCCAACACTCGCGCACTGGCCCGCATCAATTCTATTTCTTCCTCGGTCTTGTAAAAAATCATCTTTACGAAGCGAGGGCAATATTTTGGGAGCGGCCCCGCACCTTGCCAGTCTTCATCATGCCGTCGTAATGCCGCATGAGCAGATAGCTCTTCACTTGATTCACTGTGTCCAGCACTACTCCCACCATGATGATGAGCGAAGTACCGCCATAGAACTGAGCAAAACCGGTAGTAACTCCCGCTACTTTAGCCAATGAGGGAAGAATGGCAATAATAGCCAAGGCCACAGCACCGGGCAGCGTAATGCGCGTCAACACTTCATCAATAAATTCCGACGTGTCCCGGCCTGGCTTCACTCCCGGAATAAATCCACCGCTCCGCTTCAAATCATCCGCAATCTGGTTGGGATTAACGCTGATAGCCGTGTAGAAGTAGGTGAAGATGATGATAAGCAGACCGAAGACAATGTTGTACACCAAATGGTCAGGCTGGAACCAAGTGCCGATCAGACCAGCAGTTTCACTGTCTTTATTCCAGGCCGATGCTGCAATGGCGGGCACAAACATCAATGATTGAGCGAAGATGATGGGCATTACGCCAGCAGCATTCACTTTCATCGGAATGTACTGCCGCTGCGAGCTAAGCTGCGCGGCACCACCTACCTGTTTGGCGTACTGCACCGGAATCTGACGAACCGCCTGCGTTAGGATAATCACAGCCATTACCACCAGGAACAGCACTACCAGCTCAATCAAAAAGATAAGCGAGCCACGCATGGTACGAGCTGCTGCTTCCCCAATGATAGCACCGGGTAGACGTGACACGATGCCAATCATAATCAGCATCGAAATACCGTTGCCAATCCCTTTATCAGTAATCTTTTCTCCCAGCCACATGCAAAACAGCGTACCCGCTGTCACGATAATGGCCGTCGAGACGGTAAAGAAAACCCCGGGATTGGTAATGGCTTCGGCGTTGATGGTTGCAATGAAGCCCACTGACTGCAGTGCTACAATCGGGATGGTGAGAATGCGCGTGTACTGGTTGATCTTCTTACGTCCCGACTCTCCCTCCTTTTGAAGCTTCTGAAAATAAGGAACGGCAATTGTGAGCAGTTGCAGCACAATAGAGGCCGAGATGTAGGGCATAATGCCCAGAGCGAAGATCGAGGCGTTGCTGAAAGCACCGCCAAGTAGCGTGTCCAGAATACCAAGCACACCACCTGCGCTGTCCTTTAGCCGCGTCGGATCAACTCCGGGCAGCACCACGTAAGAACCCAGCCGATAGATGGCAATGAAAAAAAGCGTATTGAAGATCCGCATCCGCAGATCTTCAATCGCAAAAATGTTCTTAATCGTGGTGATGAACTTGTTCATTGCCAGTCAGGCTTACAGCGTCACAGCTTTACCCCCAGCCTTCTCAATGGCCTCAACGGCCGACTTGGAGAAAGCATGAGCGTGTACTTCCAGCGCCTTGGTGATTTCACCGCGGCCTAGCACTTTAATCTTGGCATTCTTCGAAGCCAAACCAGCATTAACAAAGAAGGCGGCGTCTAGCGTCGTGGCGCCATTCTCGGTCAAGCTTGTCAGCACGTCGAGGTTAACAGCTTTGTATTCAATGCGGTTCGCATTCTTAAAGCCGAACTTCGGAACCCGGCGCTGCAGGGGCATTTGGCCACCTTCGAAGCCCGACTTCTTGGAGTAACCCGAACGGGACTTGGCACCTTTGTGGCCGCGCGTCGACGTGCCGCCGCGACCGGAACCTGTACCGCGACCTACACGCTTCACGTTGCGAGTAGAACCAACGGCCGGTTTGAGATTGCTGAGATTCATTTTCGGGAGATTCCTAGAGTTCGGTTACTTCCAACAGATGCTTTACGGCATTCACCATACCAGCAATCTGGGGGGTGTTTTCAACAGCTTTACTGCTGCCGATTTTGCCAAGGCCCAAGGCCTTCACAGTGCGCTTCTGCCGCTCGGGGCGGTCGATAACGCTCTTCACGAGTTTGATTTGGATCTGCGCCATCTGCTCTTAGCCGTTAAACACTTGCGAGAGGGTAATGCCGCGAGCCTGCGCAATCTGCATGGGGTCACGCATCTTCAGCAGCGCATCGAAGGTAGCCTTTACCACGTTGTGGGGGTTCGACGAGCCTTTCGACTTAGCCAGCACGTCTTTGATACCAGCACTTTCAAACACAGCGCGCATAGCACCGCCGGCAATTACGCCCGTACCAGCGGCGGCCGGCAGTACCAGCACGTAGCCACCCGAATACTTGCCTTCCATCACGTGGGGAACCGTGTGCTTATAGAGCGGCACTTTCACCAGGTTTTTCTTTGCGTCGTCAATGCCTTTGGCAATGGCGTCGGTCACCTCGTTGGCTTTGCCGAGGCCGTAGCCTACGGTACCGTTGCCGTCACCTACTACCACGATGGCCGAGAAGCTAAAGCGACGACCGCCTTTCACTACTTTGGCTACGCGGTTGATGGCAACCACCTTTTCTTTCAGGTCAGAGTCGCCGGTGCGGGACTGCTGCTCGTTGTTACGGTCGTTGTTGCCGCGACGGTCATTGCCACCACCTCGACGGTCGTTGCCGCCACGGTCATTGCCACCACCACGGTTGCCGGTGTTAAATTCTGCCATGATGATTTAGAAATTGAGGCCGCCTTCGCGGGCTCCTTCTGCCAATGATTTTACGCGGCCGTGGTAGAGGTAACCGGAACGGTCAAATACCACTTTCGAAATTCCTTTTTCCTGAGCACGGGTGGCAAGCTCTTTGCCGACTGCGGCAGCGAGGGCGACTCCGTTGCCCCCTTCCACCGAAACGTGCTTCGAGGAAGCAGACGCCAGCGTGTGACCTTTCGTGTCATCAATGATCTGGGCGTAGATGCCCGTGTTGCTACGAAAGACCGACAAGCGCGGACGCTCGGACGTGCCAGCGACCTTAGTGCGGATGATGCGCTGGATCCGTTTTCTTCTAGTTGCTTTATCGAAAGCCATGGTGTGATATTATTTCGAAGCCGTTTTACCAGCCTTACGACGAATCTGCTCGCCCACGAAGCGCACGCCCTTGCCTTTGTAAGGCTCAACTTTGCGCAACGAACGAATCTTGGCGGCTACTTGGCCCAGCAGCTGCTTGTCAATGCTGGTCAGCGTAACGATGGGGTTTTTACCTTTCTCGGTTACGGCGGTAGCCGTTACTTCCTTGGGCAGCGCCAGGAAGATGTTATGCGAGTAACCCAATGACAGTTCAAGCGTAGTACCGGCCATAGCGGCTTTGTAGCCTACCCCTACCAGTTCCAGCTTTTCTTCAAAGCCGTTGCTTACCCCATTCACCAAGTTGTTCAGCAAGGAACGGTACAGACCGTGCATAGCTTTGTGGCGCTTCTGCTCCGTAGGACGCGTAACTACCAGCTGACCGTCTTCTTTGGCCACCGTAATATCGCGGTCCACCGGTAGCGACAAGGTGCCTTTCGGGCCCTTTACCGTTACGGTGTTTTCGTTGCTCACTTCCACCTGCACGTTAGCGGGCAGGCTGATGGGCAGTTTACCAATGCGTGACATAGTCTCGTTTCTTTTCAGATTAGTAGACGTAGCACAGCACTTCGCCGCCCACGTTCTCGGCTTTCGCCTCTTTCTCCGTCATCACGCCTTTCGACGTCGATAGAATAGCAATGCCCAGGCCGCTCAGAACGCGCGGAAGATTTTCCACGTGAGCGTACTTGCGAAGACCCGGCGTGCTCACACGCTCCAGCTTCGTGATAGCAGACTTCTTGGTAGCCGGATTATACTTCAGCGCGATTTTAATCGTGCCCTGCACGGCGCCATCATCAAACCGGTAGCTCTGAATGTAGCCCTTCTTGTAGAGCACCTTCGTAATCTCCTTTTTGATGTTGCTGGCCGGAATTTCTACTACCCGGTGGCTAGCCTTAATGGCATTACGCACCCGGGTCAGGTAGTCGGCAATTGGATCTGTGTTCATTCGGATGTGAAAATGAAGCGCCCGTTTTTAGGGAGCCGCAAAGATATGAAAATTTCGCCGCCACGGAAAGAGGCGACGAAATTTTCGGTTAAGACTACTTGGCTCGGCTTTCGGGCTCGGCCAATGGTTTCTCTCGGCAACCTGCCAAATTCTATCCCAGTTGCAGCTGAGCTGCTCGGGAATACTTTCTGCTTACCAGCTGGACTTGGTCACGCCCGGGATTTTGCCGGCCAGTGCCATTTCGCGGAAACGCACGCGGCTGATGCCGAACTTGCGCATGTAGCCACGCGGACGGCCGTCAATCATGTCGCGGTTGTGCAGGCGCACGGGCGACGAGTTGCGGGGCAGCTTGTCCAGACCTTCCAGGTCACCGGCAGCTTTCAGAGCTTTACGCTTCTCGGCGTAACGGGCTACCAGAGCGATGCGCTTCCGCTCCCGAGCTTTGATGGATTCCTTAGCCATTGTTTTGTTTCTTGGCGTTAGCGAACGGCATACCGAAGGCGCGGAGCAGCTCATAGCTCTGCTCATCGTTTTCGGCGGTCGTTACGAAGGTGATGTCCATACCGGCAATCGACTTAATCTTGTCGATTGAGATTTCCGGGAAGATAATTTGTTCTTTGATGCCCAGCGTGTAGTTGCCGCGGCCATCGAAGCCTTTGTCGTTGATGCCTTTAAAGTCGCGGACGCGGGGCAGAGCCACGGTCAGCAGACGGTCCAGGAACTCGTACATCCGCTCACCACGCAGGGTAACGCGGGCTCCGATGGGCATACCTTCACGCAGCTTGAAGTTTGACACCGAACGTTTGGCAATGGTCGGCACAGCTTTCTGACCAGTGATGGTGGTCAGCTCGTCTACGCCGTTATCCACCAGCTTCTTGTCGGCTACTGCCGCTCCGATGCCGCGGTTGATGCAGATCTTAGTGATGCGCGGTACCTGCATGATGCTCTTGAACTGGAATTTCTCCTGGAGCGCCGGTACTACTTCTTTCTGATACTTGTCTTTCAGTCGAGCCATAGTCGTAGAGCGAATTAGGCGTTGGTCGATTCAACGCGCTTCACGTTGCTCACGTGAATCGGCGACTCGATCTTGGTGATGCCACCCTGAGGATTCTTCGCACTGGGTTTGTTGTGCTTAGTCACCAGGTTCAGGCCTTCCACGATAACACGCTGCGTCGAACGGTTCACCGATTTGATAACACCGGTCTTACCTTTCTCGTCGCCGGCAATCACCAGAACGGTGTCGCCGGTTTTCACGTGCAGCTTAACGGGCGCTTCTTTGGTTTTCGTTGCCATTGCTTAGAGAACTTCAGGAGCCAGCGAAACAATTTTCATGAACTGCTTCTCGCGCAGTTCGCGGGCCACGGGACCGAAGATGCGGGTGCCGCGGGGCTCATCGTTGTTATTGAGCAGCACGGCAGCGTTGTCATCGAAGCGAATGTAGGAACCGTCTTTGCGACGTACTTCCTTCTTCGTGCGCACCACTACTGCTTTCGATACAGCGCCCTTCTTGGCGTTACCGGAAGGAATAGCCGACTTGATGGCTACTACAATCTTGTCGCCTACGCTGGCGTATTTCTTGCCCGTGCCACCGAGGACACGGATGCAGAGAACTTCTTTGGCGCCGCTGTTATCAGCGACGGTCAGACGGGATTCTTGCTGTATCATCTTACTTGGCGCGTTCCAGAATTTCTACCAGTCTCCAGCGTTTCATTTTGCTTAGCGGGCGAGTGCTCATGATGCGCACCGTATCGCCTTCGCCGCATTCGTTGTTCTCGTCGTGGGCCATGAACTTGGTCGACTTGGTAACGAACTTACCGTAGATCGGGTGCTTGATTTTGCTTTCTACCACCACCGTGATGGATTTGTCCATCTTGCTGCTGGTAACGCGCCCGATAATTTCTTTCCGCAGGTTCCGCTCTGGGGCGGTGGTTGCCTGCTGCTGTTCTTCGTTGCTTGCCATCGTTAGTTAGCAGTGTTAAGAGCCTGCTCGTTCTCGCGACGCTTCAACTCGGTCAGCAGACGGGCGACAGTTTTGCGGGCTTGCTTCAGACGAGCGGGGTTTTCCAGAGGCGAGATGGCGTGCGCGAAGCGCAGGTTCTGGCCGGTGGATTGCTCGGTTTTGATTTGTTTCTTGAGGTCCTCCAGGGAGAGGGCGCGGATTTCGGCGTTCTTCATCTTCTTACTTGTTTTCTACGTAATCACGACGAACAACAAACGAGGTCCGCACCGGCAGCTTCTGGGCTGCTAGCCGCAGCGACTCCTGCGCCACCTCCAGCGACACCCCATCTGACTCGAACATGATGGTGCCGGGCTTCACAATAGCTACCCAATACTCAGGCGAGCCTTTACCCTTACCCATCCGTACTTCAGCGGGCTTCTTCGTGATAGGCTTATCAGGGAAGATGCGAATCCATACTTGACCTTCGCGTTTCATAGCGCGGGTCATGGCAATACGGGCAGCTTCAATCTGACGAGCCGTAATCCATGCTGTTTCCAGCGACTTGATAGCGAACGAACCGAAGTCAATGGAGCTGCCGCGGTGGGCTAAGCCATGCACGCGACCCTTTTGCATCTTGCGATACTTGGTCCTTTTCGGTTGTAACATGAGTTATCTTGAATTGAAATTCGAGAGAAAAGAAATGGACTAGCGACGCGGACCACCACCTTGGCCGCCGCGGTTCTGGCCACCTTGGCCACCACCCCGGCGCTGTCCGCCGCCACCCTGGCCACCGCGGTTGTCGCCGCCACGGCCTTCACCACCCCGGTCATTCCGGTCGCGGCGCGGGCCACGGTCACCGCCCCGGTCGCCACCACGCTCACCGCGCGGGCCACGGTCGTTCCGCTCACGGGTTTCGCCACCCTGGCCGCCGGCAGGCTGCTGGTTCGGCGAGAGGTCGGGCTTACCGAACACCTCACCGCGCATGATCCACACTTTAATACCGATTTTGCCATACACGGTCTGAGCTTCCGACAGGGCATAGTCAATGTCGGCGCGCAGGGTGTGCAGGGGCGTACGGCCTTCTTTGTACTGCTCGGAGCGAGCAATTTCAGCACCGCCCAAACGGCCACCGCACTGAATTTTGATGCCTTCGGCACCAACGCGTAGGGCGGCCTGGATAGCCATCTTCATGGCCCGGCGGAACGAGATACGAGCCTGTAGCTGCTGAGCAATACTTTCGCCTACCAGTTTAGCGTCGAGTTCCGGACGCTTAATCTCGAAGATGTTGATCTGAACGTCTTTACCGGTGATCTGCTTCAGCTCGTCCTTGATCTTATCAACTTCCTGACCACCTTTACCGATTACCACGCCCGGACGAGCCGTGTTGATGGTAATGGTAACACGCTTCAGTGTGCGCTCAATCACGATGCGGCTGATGCCACCCTTCGGGATACGAGCGTTGATATATTTGCGGATTTTTTCGTCCTCAACCAGCTTGTCGGCAAAGTCCTTGCCGCCGTACCAGTTCGAGTCCCATCCTTTGATGACGCCCAGACGGAAGCCAACCGGATTTACTTTCTGTCCCATAGTGCTTATGCGGTGGCTTCTGCCGTGGTTTCGTTGGATTTCTTAGCCGAGCTGCGACGAGTCCGTTTCGGAGCTTCGTTTACTACTTCGGCGGAGGGCTTGCTCTCGGCGGCCTGCTTGGCGGCAGCTTTGCTACCCAGCGGCTCTACTTTCGAGTCAATTACCAGCGTCACGTGGTTGCTGCGCTTGCGGATGCGGTGGCCACGGCCCTGGGGGGCGGGGCGCAGGCGCTTCAGCATACGGCCTTCGTCCACGAAAATCTCTTTGATGTAGAGGTTAGCGTCTTCGATACGCTCATCCTCGTTTTTCTGCTGCCAGTTGGCCAGGGCCGACAAGAGCAGCTTCTCGATTTTGGCGGCGCCCGAGTTAGCCTCGAATTTCAGCAGGCCCAGTGCACGGGTCACTTTCTGACCACGTACCAGGTTGGCCACCAGGCGCATCTTGCGCGGCGAGGTGGGCACGTTCCGGAGTTTAGCTACTGCTTCCATGATTAGCGCTTGCCTTTATCTTTCTTGGCGATGTGGCCACGGAAGTTGCGGGTGGGAGCAAACTCACCGAGCTTGTGTCCTACCATGTTCTCCGTTACATACACCGGAATAAACTTATTGCCGTTGTGCACAGCGAAGGTGTGGCCAACGAAGTCGGGCGAAATCATCGAGCGGCGCGACCAGGTCTTCACCACCGACTTCTTGCCGGACTCATCCATTGCCGTTACTTTCTTCTCGAGCCGGAAGTCAATGTACGGCCCTTTTTTTAGCGAACGTGCCATTGATTACTTCTTGTTTTTGCGGCTGACGATCAGGTTCTCGGAATACTTATTCTTGTTGCGCGTCTTCTGGCCCTTCGAGAAGATACCGTTGCGGCTGCGCGGGTGACCACCCGACGACTTGCCTTCACCACCGCCCATGGGGTGGTCAACGGGGTTCATGGCCACACCACGTACGCGCGGACGGCGGCCCAACCAGCGGTTGCGGCCAGCTTTGCCGAGACGCACATTCATGTGGTCGCCATTTGATACGGTGCCTACCGTGGCCATGCAGGTAACCAGTACCATGCGCATTTCGCCGGAGGGCAGCTTCAGGGTGGCGTACTTGTCTTCGCGAGCTACCAGCTGCGCATAGGTACCAGCCGAGCGGGCCATGGCGGCACCACCACCGGGCATCAGCTCGATGTTATGCACGATGGTACCCAGCGGAATTTCGCGCAGAGGAAGGGCATTACCTACTTCCGGAGCTACACCCGTACCCGACACTACGGTAGCACCCACGGCCAGGCCGGCGGGAGCAATGATGTAGCGCTTTTCACCGTCAGCGTACTGCAGCAGGGCTATACGGGCGGTGCGGTTGGGGTCATACTCAATCGTCTTCACCGTGGCGGGCACCACGGCCTTGTCGCGCTTGAAGTCGATGATGCGGTACTTGGCTTTGTGTCCACCGCCGATGTAGCGGTTGGACATTTTGCCCGAGTTGTTACGGCCACCGGAGTTTTTGAGGGGTGCCAACAGCGACTTCTCCGGCTCCGACGTCGTAATCTCGTCGAAAGCCGGGGCGATGCGGAAGCGCTGACCCGGTGATGTTGGTCTTAGTTTTTTGAGTGCCATTACTCTTGCTTAAGAAAAATGTCTTGGCGGGAAGCTGGCCTACAGGCCGCTGTAGAAGTCGATAACGTCGCCTTCCTTCACGGTCACGATGGCTTTTTTGCCATGCGGACGGCGGCCCGATACGGCGCCACCTTTCGTGAACTTCGACTTTACTTTACCGATGGTGCGGATGGTGCTGATGCCCGTAACCGTCACGCCGTACAGCTGCTCAATCTCTTTCTTGATCTGAACCTTATTGGCTTTAGTGGCCACTTCAAAAGCATATTGGCCTTTCTCGTTCAGACCCGTGGCCTTTTCAGTCACGATGGGTTTCTTCAGGATGCTCATTACTCAGCAGTGGTATAGAGTTGTTCCAGTGCGCTCAACCCATCTTCCGACAGCAGCAGGGTGTCGGTGTTCAGCAGATCGTGGGTGTTCAGGGCTACGGGAGTAGCCACGCTCACTTTCTGAATGTTGCGGGCCGACAGCACCACGTTCTTGTCAACCGAGCCGGTTACCAGCAAGGTTTTCTTGCCGTTATTCAGCTT
This sequence comes from Hymenobacter sp. YIM 151500-1, assembly GCF_025979885.1. Taxonomy (NCBI): domain Bacteria; kingdom Pseudomonadati; phylum Bacteroidota; class Cytophagia; order Cytophagales; family Hymenobacteraceae; genus Hymenobacter; species Hymenobacter weizhouensis. The sequence goes on along the minus strand of NZ_CP110139.1, from coordinate 4,346,800 downwards.
GAGGCCAGCCAGAATGGCAGCGAAGTCTTTGGTACGGGGAGCCGACAGGGCAATGTTTTCCACTACCGACACTTTGCCGTCTTTGGCCAAGCTCGACAGGGCCGACAAACGGGCCAGACGCTTGGTCTTTTTGTTCAGCTTGAAGCCGTAGTCGCGGGGCTGGGGGCCAAATACACGGCCACCGCCTACGAACACGGGCGACTTCATGGAGCCGGCGCGAGCACCGCCCGTGCCTTTTTGCTTTTTCAGCTTCTTGGTGGTGCCGTGCACTTCGTTGCGCTGTTTCGACTTATGCGTGCCCTGGCGCTGGTTGGCTAGGTACTGCTTTACGTCGAGGTACATCACGTGCTCGTTCGGCTCCAGGCCGAAGATGGCGTCGGACAGGGTAACCTTGCGGCCGGTGTCTTCGCCTTTGATGTTATATACTGACAGTTCCATCTTCGGGGGTTATTTTTCCAGGACCACGTAAGAGTTCTTGGCACCGGGAACCGAGCCGCTCACCAGAATCAGGTTTCTGTCGGCTACCACGCGCATTACCTTCAGGTTTTGCACTTTCACCCGGTCGTTGCCCATGCGGCCACCCATGCGCATGCCCTTAAACACGCGCGAGGGCCAGGAGCAGGCACCAATGGAACCGGGGTGACGGCCGCGGTTGTGCTGGCCGTGGGTCTGGCCGCCCACACCGGCGAAGTTATAGCGCTTTACAACGCCCTGGAAGCCCTTACCCTTGGAGGTGCCCACTACGTCCACGAACTCGCCTTCTTCAAAGGAAGAAGCATCAATGGTGGCGCCGGCGGTGAAGTTAGCTACCTCGTCGGTGCGGAACTCAACGAGTTTTTTCTTAGGGGTGGTTCCGGCTTTAGCAAAGTGACCAGCCAGTGCTTTGGTGGTGTTCTTCGCCTTTTTTTCGCCGTAACCGAGCTGGATGGCCGAATAGCCGTCCGTTTCGACGGTCTTTACCTGCGTCACTACGCACGGACCCGCCTCAATGAGCGTGCAGGGAATGTTCTTCCCGTCCGGAGTGAAGAGGCTTGTCATACCGATTTTTTTACCGATGATGCCAGGCATTCGATTGGGGTTTTAGAAAAGACACAGCGAAAACGCCCGAGTGGCGTTTTCGGAAATGGAGTGCAAAGCTAGGAAATAGTTAAGGTATATTCTAGCTACGTTCTAAAATATTTTCAGCATCACGCAGTTAGGTTATTCCCGCTATGTACACTTGATGCTCAGGTACTTTCCCTGAACCTCGCGGCGGCTCCAAGCTTCCTTTCAACTTTCCCATAGGTTACTGGCTCGATCCTGCTCTATGGCAGAGCTATGAAAAAGTACAATCACGAACTACAGGCCCGGATTTAGAACCGTATTAACGAGGGCGCCAGCCGTCAGCAGCAGAGGGCTTGCTGCCTTCCAGCGCCAGTAGCAGAAAGAAAAGGGAGAAGGCTATGCCAATCTGCGTTTCTACCGTGTACTCCACCAAAAAGGACAACGTAACGATGAGATACTGCGTCACGAGAATAGGAGCGTACGCCGGCCAGATACTGACGCCAGCATAGTAGAACCCGAACATAAAAAGCAGTACTCCTACCAAACCAAACGCCACAGCCGCGTACAGATATTGATTGTGCGGCAGAATGTAGGCTTGCGGGTTGATGTTGGGAAAATCCTGCTTATAGCGCGCGGCCAGTTCTGCCTCCATGTTGGCCTTACCCACACCGAGCCACGGATTGTCGCCGAAAACCTTGTAGGCTACTCGGTAGGAGTACACCCGTCCAACTAGGGAATAGTTGTTGGCCGAAGCAGTGTGCTCAACCCGGTCTATGTCCTCCCGTGTGTTGGTAAACTTGTTGCGAAACGTAGGAAAACACACGTAACCGACAATGGGCAGCAGTAGCAGTAAGCTCAGCAGCCCGGCAGCCGGCCGAAACCTGCGTAGCCGGATTGCCAGCCACAGCACAGCCACGCCGCCCACAATGTAGAGCGTGAGCAACCCGCTGCGCACGGCCAGCAAATGCTGGAAAAGCGCCAAACTCAGCGTTGCCGTGAGCACCCAGGGCCGCAGGCGCTCGGCTACCGCACGATGCGCCAGTAGTATACTGCCTACTGCCACAGCCAGGGTCACCATCAAGCTGAAGCGGATGTGGTCCGGCTCGGTAGGCATCACCTTCGACTGCAAATAGAGCCCATTGATTTCTTCTTGGTGCAACAGATAGTTGCCTGTGCTGTAGGCAGCGGCACACACAGTCAGAGCAATAAACCACATCCACAGCCCGCGTAAGTAGCGGGTGGGTAGCGGCGGTAGCAGCCAGAAGGCTAGTGGCAGCAGCAGAAACGGCAGCTGTAGCACTACATCCTGCTTATACTTGGCTTCGCTCAGGGTATCCAGGAGCAGACCTGAAAACACATGCACGGCATATACCAGCAAGAAACTCCCGTACCCTACTGCATTACATCGCCGGTAAGCGGCGCGGTGGCGCCAGTAGCAGACCAGTGAGGTTAGTACCAGCCCAGCCATACCAATGCTTGGCAGAATGCGAAAAAAGGAACTGGTGAACAGCCCAGCAATAGTGCAGCCGCAGAAGAAGGCAGCCGCAAGCAGCAAACGAGGTAGCGTGAGTACGGAGCCAGGAAGAGCGGGCATGAAGATGAAACGGACGGCGGGCGTAGTTTGTGGCAGCTAATATACTGCCCCACGGAGCCCATACTCCTTGTTACAGGTTGCACGCCCGGAAAAGAAAACACCCTACTGGCTCCGCAGAACCAGTAGGGTGTTGCTCACATAGTGGTAGATAAATCAGTCCTCAGACTTTGATTTCCACATCTACGCCGCTCGGCAGCTCCAGCTTCATCAGGGCGTCTACCGTCTTCGACGAAGTAGAGTAGATGTCCACGAGGCGCTTGTAGGTGCAGAGCTGGAATTGCTCCCGGCTCTTCTTGTTCACGTGGGGCGAACGAAGCACGGTGAACTTCTCCTTGTCGGTGGGCAGCGGAATGGGGCCACTTACGATGGCGCCCGTAGCCTTCACCGCCTTCACAATCTTCTCCGACGACTTGTCCACAAGGTTGTGGTCGTAGGATTTCAGTTTGATGCGAATCTTCTGGTTCATGTCTGTAATGAGAAAGCGGATTAGCGAACGGGGTTGCCCTTTTGCTTAGCAATAATGCCTTCGGCGAGGTTAGATGGCACCTGGTCGTAGTGCGAGAAGGTCAGCGAAGCCGAAGCACGACCCGAGGTGATGGTACGCAGCGAGGTTACGTAGCCGAACAGTTCCGACAGCGGAACGTCAGCCTTCACCACGTTGGCACCGCCTTTGGTGTCCATGCCTTTCATGATGCCCCGACGACGGTTCAAGTCACCGGTTACCGAACCCGTATACTCATCCGGCGTCACTACTTCAACAGCCATGATGGGCTCGAGCAGTTTCGGACCAGCCTGACGAGCAGCTTCGCGGAAACCACCGCGGGCGGCCAGTTCGAACGACAGAGCGTCCGAGTCTACGTCGTGGTAGGAACCGAAGAACAAACGCACTTTCATGCCATCAACCGGGAAGCCGGCCAGCGGACCGTTCTTCATGGCTTCTTCAAAGCCTTTCTGCACTGGAGCAATGAATTCGCGGGGGATAACACCACCCGTGATGTCGTTCACGAACTCCAGGCCGGGCTTCTCGGGTTCGGTTTCTTTCGGGCCCAGCTCGAACACGATGTCACCGAACTTACCACGGCCACCGGTCTGCTTCTTGTAGGTTTCGCGGTGCTCGACTTTCTTGGTCAGCACCTCTTTGTAGGCAACCTGCGGAGCACCCTGGTTGATTTCTACCTTGAACTCCCGACGCATCCGGTCGATGATGATTTCGAGGTGAAGCTCACCCATACCTTTCAGTACGGTCTGGCCAGTTTCCTGGTCGGTCTGTACCACAAGGGTTGGGTCTTCTTCCACGAGCTTGGCAATAGCCATACCCATCTTGTCCACGTCAGCCTGCGTCTTCGGCTCAATAGCGTAGCCGATTACGGGCTCGGGGAAGCTCATCGACTCCAGAACCAGCGGCTTGCCTTCTTGCGTCAGCGTATCACCGGTCTTGATGTCCTTGAAGCCCACGCCGGCGGCAATGTCACCAGCCTGGATCTTGTCGATGGGGTTCTGCTTGTTGGAGTGCATCTGCATCAGGCGCGAGATACGCTCCTTCTTGCCGGTGCGGTTGTTGAGTACGTACGAGCCCGACTCCAGCACCCCGCTGTAGCAGCGGAAGAAGCACAGCCGGCCTACGAACGGGTCGGTGGCAATTTTGAACGCCAGGGCGGTGAAAGGCTCCGAGTTGTCGGGGTGACGCTCTTCCTCAGCACCGGTGTCGGGGTTGGTACCTACAATGGCAGGCATGTCGAGCGGCGAGGGCAGGTAGGCCATTACCGCGTCCAGCATAGCCTGAACACCTTTGTTTTTGAAAGCAGAGCCGCACATTACCGGCGAGAACTTCATGTCGATAACCGCTTTGCGGATAACGTCCATCATTTCCTCGCGGGTGATGCTGTCCGGGTCCTCGAAGAATTTCTCCATCAAGGTGTCGTCGTACTCAGCTACGCTTTCCACGAGCTTTTCGCGCCACTCCTGTACAGTCTCCACGAGGTCTTCGGGAACCGGGACTTCCTTGTAGGTTTTGCCCTGGGTGGCATCATCCCACACAATAGCCTTACCGGTCAGCAGGTCGACTACACCCTTGAAGGTGTCTTCGGCGCCAATCGGGATTTGCAGCGGCACGGGGTTAGCACCGAGCTTTTCCTTGATTTCGGTAACGGCCTTGAAGAAGTCGGCACCGGCACGGTCCATCTTGTTGACGAAGCAGATGCGGGGCACCTTGTACTTGTCAGCCTGACGCCATACGGTTTCTGACTGGGGCTCTACGCCCGATACAGCGCAGAACAGTGCCACGGCACCGTCGAGTACACGCAGCGAACGTTCTACTTCCACCGTGAAGTCAACGTGACCAGGAGTATCGATCAGGTTGATGCGGTAGGTTTTGGTTTCGGAAGTCGGCTCACCCTGCTCTGTGGGGTAGTTCCACTGCGTGGTGGTAGCGGCCGAGGTAATGGTAATACCCCGCTCCTGCTCCTGCTCCATCCAGTCCATCGTGGCAGCACCTTCGTGCACTTCCCCGATCTTGTGGGTTTTACCAGTGTAATACAGAATACGCTCCGACGTCGTGGTCTTACCGGCGTCGATGTGCGCCATAATCCCAATGTTGCGGAGATATTTCAGTTCTTGATTAACAGCCATGTCTTTGGTAGGGTCTTAGGGACTTGGGGACTTAAGGTCTTAGTTGTCGTGCTAACAAAAAACTAAGACCCTAAGTCCCCAAGTCCCTAATAACTGTTTAGAATCGGAAGTGCGAGAAGGCCTTGTTGGCTTCGGCCATCCGGTGCGTGTCGTCCTTTTTCTTGACGGCGGCACCTTCCCCTTTAGCGGCGGCAATGATTTCGCCGGCTAGCTTGTCCTTCATGGTTTTCTCACCACGACGACGAGCGTACTGAATCAGCCACTTCGAGCCAACGGCAATGCGGCGGTCCGGGCGAACCTCGGTGGGCACCTGGAAGGTAGCACCACCTACGCGGCGGCTTTTTACCTCCACGGTCGGCATTACGTTGTTGAGGGCTTTGCGCCACATTTCCAGGCCGCTTTCCTTGGTGCGCTGCTCAACCAGCTCGCAGGCATCGTAGAAAATGGTATAGGCCAGGTTTTTCTTCCCGTCGTACATCATGTAGTTGACGAAACGGGTTACCAGCGTCTCCTTGTACTTGGGGTCGGGCAGGAGGATGCGCTTCTTCGGTTTAGACTTTCTCATGGGTATAGAAATGAGCGACGGACAGCAGGCAACGGACTAAGAACCATTTGCTAGCCGGCGCCGGGCGCTGCCGCCCTCGTTCTCAATTACTTTTTCTTGCCGGGTGCTGGTTTGCCACCTTTACCAGCTGCTGCGGCCGGCTGGCCGGGCTTCGGACGCTTGGCGCCGTACTTCGAGCGGCGCTGCAAACGGCCGTTTACGCCGGCAGTGTCAAGAGCACCCCGGATGATGTGGTAACGCACGCCGGGCAGGTCCTTTACGCGGCCACCACGGATCAGCACGATGCTGTGCTCCTGCAGGTTGTGGCCTTCACCGGGAATGTAAGCGTTAACTTCTTTACCGTTGGTGAGGCGCACACGGGCTACTTTACGCATAGCCGAGTTCGGCTTCTTGGGCGTGGTGGTGTACACCCGGGTGCAAACGCCACGGCGCTGCGGGCACGAGTCAAGAGCCGGCGACTTCGACTTGGTCGTCAGCTTCTCGCGGCCTTTTCGTACTAACTGGTTGATGGTAGGCATCTACGGAATGGTTTGTCCAGGAGGGTTCTCTCCAAAAATTAGGCTTGCAAAGGTATAGACTTGCGGTTGAAATAGCAAACGAGTTGAAATAGTTTGTTTTAGACGTGCTAGACTGCGCTTTCTTGGTGAATTTCTATCTCCTTATTGGCAGTTCTACCTGCCGTTTGGGGCTGAAGGTTTCCTTCATAATGCAAGTTCTAGTTCCATCCGCTGCCTGTGCTGCTTAACGCAGAAGCGGCTCTTACTTTTCAGTAAAAGCCGCTTCTGCGTTAAGTGACAGTTTAGCTCAAGCCTCCCCCATTGCGCCACCAAATCCCATCGGGTAACCCGGCGAATCAGGCTGCTGCTTGATGTTGCCAAAGGATTGCTCGTACCGCTCGATATTCTCACTCAGAGCAGCCTGAAGGCGCTTGGCGTGTTCAGGCGTTAGGATGATACGAGCCTTTACCTTGGCTTTGGGCAAGCCGGGCATCAACCGAATGAAGTCAATGACAAACTCGCTGTTGCTATGGGCAATCATCGCCAAGTTGGCGTACTCGCCTTCAGCAATGTCTTCCGACAGCTCGATATTGATGGCGTTGGGGTCTTGTGGGGCGTTGGAGTCAGGCTGATTTGGCTGCTGCATGGTCAAAGCAAAACGAAAACGTGAAATGTGGCTATAACCACTTTATAAAGCTACCTATAAAAAGAAAAAGCCGACCGGATTTCTCCAGTCGGCTTCTCTTATTCACTTAACTCCAAGCTTACTCCGACACCGACTCGCGGCGCGAGGCGCGGGCGGGGCGCTTGGCGGGAGCAGCTACATCGTCGGTCTTAGTAGCCTGAGCGGCTTCCATTTCCTCTTTCGAGCCGACCACCTGACGCGTGTACTCGCGCAGACCGGTACCAGCCGGGATGAGGTGACCTACGATTACGTTCTCTTTCAGGCCCAGCAGCTCGTCGGCCTTGCCACGGATGGCAGCTTCCGAAAGCACTTTGGTCGTTTCCTGGAAGGAAGCGGCCGAGATGAACGACTGGGTACCCAGCGACGCCTGCGTGATACCTTGCAGCGTGGGCCGCGATACGGCCGGCTGGGCGTCACGCACTTCCACCAGGGCGAGGTCACGACGCCTCAGGCTGCTGTTCTCGTCGCGCAAGCGGCGAGCCGTCACAATCTGACCGGGCTTCAGGTTGGTCGAGTCACCGGCGTTGGTCACCACCTTCATGTCGATGATGGTGTCGTTTTCCTCCATGAAGGAAATCTTATCCACCACTTGGTGCTCCAGGAAGCTGGTGTCGCCGGCGTCCAGAATTACAACTTTCTGCATCATCTGGCGCACGACCACCTCAATGTGCTTGTCGTTGATCTTCACACCCTGCAAGCGGTACACTTCCTGAATCTCGTTCACGAGGTACTCCTGCACGGCGCCGGGGCCCTGGATGCTCAGGATATCCGAAGGTGTAATGGCACCATCCGACAGCGGCATGCCGGCGCGGATAAAGTCGTTGTCCTGCACCAGAATGTGCTTGGACAGCGGCACCATATACTTCTTCTTCACCCCGTCTTTCGACTCTACGAAGATTTCGCGGTTACCACGCTTTACGGTACCGTAGGTTACCACACCGTCGATTTCCGACACAACGGCCGGGTTCGAGGGGTTGCGGGCTTCGAACAGTTCCGTAACGCGGGGCAGACCACCGGTAATGTCGCGGGTTTTGCCCACGGCCCGTGGAATCTTGGCCAGGATGTGACCAGCCTTGATTTTCTCGCCGTTCTCCACGTTCAGGTGCGAACCTACGGGGATGCTGTACGCTTTCTGGCCTTCGGTGTCGCCCTTCTTGCCGGGGCGCACGATAATGGCCGGGTTCTGCGTCTTGTCCTTGGATTCAATAATCACCTTCTCGCGGTGGCCCGTCTGCTCGTCCGACTCTTCACGGTAGGTGATGCCTTCCGTGATGGCGTCGTACTGCACACTGCCGTCGAACTCGGCCAGAATCACGGCGTTGTACGGGTCCCAGTTGTTCAGCTCCTGGCCTTTCTCTACTTCCTGACCTTCGTCAACCAGCAGGAACGAGCCATAGGGCACGTGGTTGGAGATGAACACCTTGCCGGTGCCTTTCTCCACAATGCGAATCTCGCCCGAACGGCCCATTACCACTTTCACCGGCTCGCCTTCGGCATTCACGGTGTCCACGGTCCGGATGTCTTCAAACTCGATAACGCCCGCAAACTTGGCTTTCAGGCTGGCTTCTACGGCAATGTTGGAGGCCGTACCACCCACGTGGAAAGTACGCAGCGTGAGCTGGGTGCCGGGTTCACCGATGGACTGAGCAGCAATTACACCGACAGCCTCGCCCTTCTGCACCATGCGGCCCGACGACAGGTTGCGGCCGTAACACTTGGCGCAAATGCCGCGCTTCGATTCGCAGGTCAGCACCGAGCGGATTTCTACCGACTCGATGGCCGTGTTGTCGATGCGGCGGGTGATGTCCTCAGTGATTTCCGAACCAGCGGCCAGAATCAGCTCATCCGTCAGCGGGTCGATGATATCGTGCACCGCTACGCGACCCAGAATACGCTCGGCCAGTGGCTCTACCACGTCCTCGTTGTCTTTCAACGCGAAGGTTTCGATGCCCCGCAGCGTACCACAGTCGTTTTCGTTTACGATAACGTCCTGCGACACGTCCACCAGACGGCGGGTCAGGTAGCCGGCGTCGGCCGTTTTCAATGCGGTGTCGGCCAGACCTTTCCGGGCACCGTGGGTCGAGATGAAGTACTCGATAACGTCCAGACCTTCTTTGAAGTTGGACAAGATCGGGTTTTCAATAATCTCACCTACCGAGCCTTGCAGCGACTTCTGCGGCTTGGCCATCAGACCCCGCATCCCGCCAAGCTGACGAATCTGCTCCCGCGAACCACGGGCCCCGGAGTGCATCATCATGTAAATCGAGTTGAAGCCCTGGTTCTCCTTTTCGAGGCGACCCATGAGGGTTTCAGTGATTTGGTTGTTGATGCGCGTCCAGATGTCGATAACCTGGTTGTACCGCTCATTGTCCGTAATCAGACCCATCTGGTAGTTCTGCGTTACGGCAGCTACGTCGGCCTGCGCTTGGGCAATGAGCTTGTCTTTTTCGGCCGGGATGTTGATGTCACCTAGGCCCATCGACAAACCACCTTTGTACGCCGACTGGAAGCCCAGCGTCTTAATGTCGTCGAGGAACTGGGCAGTGCGAGCCATACCCGTGCGCTTAAACACCAGCGAAATGATTTGCTGGAGCTTTTTCTTAGTCAGCAGCTCATCCACGAAACCAACTTCCTTGGGCACAAGCTGGTTGAACAGCACGCGGCCGGCTACGGTTTCGATGATTTTGGTTACCAGCTCATCGTTTTCATCACGCACCTGCGTCCGCACCTTGATATAGGCGTGCTTTGACAGCTGGCCTTCGTTGATGGCAATGACTACTTCCTCATCGGAGTAGAACATGCGGCCTTCGCCGAGCACTTTCTCGTCGTCGGTGCTGCGCTTGCCCTTGGTCACGTAGTACAGCCCGAGCACCATGTCCTGCGACGGTACCGCAATGGGCGCGCCGTTGGCGGGGTTCAGGATGTTGTGCGAAGCCAGCATGAGCATGGAGGCTTCCAGGATAGCAGCCGGCCCCAGAGGAACGTGCACGGCCATCTGGTCACCGTCAAAGTCAGCGTTGAAGGCGGTACACACCAACGGGTGCAGCTGAATAGCTTTACCCTCGATGAGGCGGGGCTGGAAGGCCTGGATGCCCAAGCGGTGTAGCGTAGGGGCACGGTTGAGGAGCACCGGGTGGCCTTTCAGCACGTTCTCCAGGATGTCCCACACCACGGCGTCCTTGCGGTCCACAATCTTCTTGGCCGACTTCACCGTCTTCACAATGCCGCGCTCAATGAGCTTGCGGATGATGAAGGGCTTGAACAGCTCGGCGGCCATGTTCTTGGGCAGACCGCACTCATGCAGCTTCAGCTCGGGGCCTACCACGATAACCGAACGGCCCGAGTAGTCCACACGCTTACCGAGCAGGTTCTGGCGGAAGCGGCCCTGCTTGCCTTTCAGCATATCGGACAGCGACTTCAGGGCCCGGTTGCCTTCGGCGCGCACGGCATTCACCTTGCGCGAGTTGTCGAATAGCGAATCCACAGCCTCCTGCAACATGCGCTTTTCGTTGCGCAGAATCACCTCCGGCGCTTTGATTTCAATCAGGCGCTTGAGGCGGTTGTTGCGGATGATAACGCGGCGGTACAAGTCGTTCAGGTCGGAGGTAGCGAAACGACCACCATCCAAGGGCACAAGGGGACGCAGTTCCGGCGGAATCACCGGTACCATGCGGATAACCATCCACTCGGGCTTGTTCTCGATGCGGGTAGCGGCGTCGCGGAAGGCTTCCACCACACGCAGACGCTTCAACGCCTCCGCTTTACGCTGCTGCGAAGTCTCGTGGGCCGCGGAGTCACGCAGCGAGTAGCTCAGCTCGTCGAGGTTGATGCGCTCCAGCAGGAGTTGCAGCGCGTCGGCGCCCATGCGGGCAATGAACTTGTTGGGGTCCTCGTTCGGCAGCATCTGATTCTCCCGCGGGAGCTTGTCGATGATGTCGAGGTACTCGTCTTCGGTCAGGAAATCGAGCTGCTGCACGCCTTCTTCAGCCAGCAGACCAGGCTGAACAACTACGTACCGCTCGTAATAGATAATCTGGTCGAGCTTCTTGGTGGGCAGGCCCAGCAGGTAGCCGATTTTATTGGGTAGGGACTTGAAGTACCAGATGTGCGCCACGGGCACCACCAGTTCGATGTGGCCCATCCGCTCCCGACGCACTTTCTTCTCAGTCACCTCCACGCCGCACCGGTCGCAGATGATGCCTTTATAGCGGATGCGCTTGTATTTGCCGCAGTGGCATTCCCAGTCCTTCACCGGACCGAAGATCCGCTCGCAAAACAGGCCGCCCATCTCGGGCTTGTATGTACGGTAGTTAATCGTCTCGGGCTTCACCACTTCCCCGTTCGACCGCTCCAGGATGGATTCGGGCGAGGCCAGCGAAATGGTAACTTTCGAGAAGTCCTGTACCAGTTTCTTGTTTTTTGCAAACGCCATGTAGGGTAGCTGTTGTTAGCTGTTGGCTGTTATCTGTCGGTTGGTTCCGCCGCGCTTAAGCGTGGTCGGAAAGAACGTAACAGTTCGACTCTGCGAAAAGTGCTCTGCGGGTCGGACAGGTACGCCGCGCAGTAGATTTCCGCCAGGTCTAGGTAATAGGTTGATTCAGAATCTGAATCGGTTTGCGGCTCGTTGCTGCCGAGGTTGATGCCATTCTGACCTATCTCGGAACGGCGTTGGCAACCACACTTACCGCATATTTCTCAACGCTCAAATAGGTGGCTGCCGGAGCCAAGACACCAGCAGCCACCTTCTTCAAACCTTAGTCAAGCGTGATTTCCAGGGCCAGACCGCGTAGCTCGTGGATGAGTACGTTGAACGACTCGGGGATATTGGGCTTGGGCAACACGTCACCTTTTACAATGGCTTCATACGCTTTAGCGCGGCCCACCACGTCGTCCGACTTTACGGTCAGGATTTCCTGCAGCACGTTGGAAGCACCGAAGGCCTCCAATGCCCACACTTCCATCTCGCCGAAGCGCTGACCACCGAACTGCGCCTTACCACCCAGCGGCTGCTGCGTGATGAGCGAGTACGGACCGATAGAACGGGCGTGCATCTTATCGTCGACTAAGTGACCCAGCTTAAGCATGTAAATCACGCCCACAGTCACGGGCTGGTCGAACCGGTCGCCGGTTAGGCCATCGTGCAGGTAAGCGCGGCCGAAGTGGGGCAAGCCAGCCTCAGCCAGTTCCTTCGATACTTCCTCTTCGGTAGCACCGTCGAAAATCGGCGTGGCATACTTGCGGCCCAGCTTGAGGCCAGCCCAGCCCAGCACGGTTTCGTAGATCTGACCGATGTTCATGCGGCTCGGTACACCGAGCGGGTTGAGCACGATGTCCATCGGGGTGCCGTCGGGCAGGAAGGGCATGTCCTCGTCGCGCACGATGCGGGCTACTACGCCTTTGTTACCGTGGCGGCCGGCCATCTTATCACCTACCTTCAGCTTCCGCTTCTTGGCGATGTACACCTTGGCCAACTGTACAATGCCGGCGGGTAGCTCGTCGCCAACTTCCAGCGTGAACCGGTCGCGCTTGAAGCGGGCCGTGATGGTGTTGCGCTTCTTGGTGTAGTTTTTCACCAGTTCCAGCACCATGCCGTTCACTTTGGCGTCGGCGGTCCAGCCTTCCAGCACGAGGTCTTTGAACATGTTCACTTCCTCGGGCACGGCATAGTTGCTCTCGTCCTTGTAAGGGTTCTTCTCGGGAAAGAGGTTTTCGGCAATGTTCTTCTTGCCGAATTTCACGCCCTTGCTCACGATTTCATCGCCGAACTTGTGCTTCACGCCCTGGGAAGTTTTGCCTTCCAGCAGCTGCACGAGCTTGTCAATCATGACGGCCTTAATGCCGCGCAGCTCGCGGGCATACGACTCCTTCAGCTCTTCCACTTCCTTTTTCGACTTAGCCCGCAGGTTTTTGTCTTTCTTCGGACGTGAGAACAGCTTGGTACCGATAACCACGCCGTTGAGCGAAGGTGGCGCCTTGAGAGAGGCATCCTTCACGTCGCCGGCTTTGTCGCCGAAGATGGCGCGGAGCAGCTTCTCTTCCGGGGTTGGGTCGGTTTCACCTTTCGGCGTAATCTTACCGATGAGGATGTCGCCTTCCCGAACCTCAGCCCCCAAACGGATGATGCCGTTATCGTCGAGGTTGCGCACAGCTTCTTCGCTTACGTTCGGAATTTCCGAGGTCAGCTCTTCTTCGCCGCGCTTGGTTTCGCGCACTTCCAGCTCAAACTCCTCGATGTGAATCGAAGTGAAGATGTCGTCGCGCACTACCCGCTCCGAAATGACGATGGCGTCCTCGAAGTTGTAGCCCTGCCACGGCATGAAGGCCACCTGCATATTGCGGCCCAAAGCCAGCTCGCCTTGGTTGGTGCCGTAGCCTTCGCATAGCGGCTGCCCTTTGGTCACCCGCTCGCCCTTTTTCACCAGCGGCGTCAGGTTGATGCAGGTATCCTGGTTGGTGCGGCGGAACTTGATGAGGTCGTACGAAACCTTCTCAGCGTCGAAGCTTACGAGGATGTCGTCCTCGGTCAGGTCGTACTTCACCACAATCTTGTTGGCGTCCACATAGTCGATAACCCCGTCGCCTTCGGCTACTACCAAAGTACGCGAGTCAATGGCTACACGACCTTCCAGACCAGTGCCCACGATGGGAGCTTCCGCCTTTAACAGCGGTACAGCCTGGCGCTGCATGTTCGAGCCCATCAGGGCGCGGTTGGCGTCATCGTGCTCCAGGAACGGAATCAGCGAAGCCGCCACCGACACAATCTGGTTCGGGGCCACGTCCATGTAGCTGTACTCCGTAGGGCCTACCACCGGGAAGTCACCCTCGAAACGGCCTTTCACCAGCTCGTTCACAAAGTTGCCCTGCTCATCAATACGGGCGTTAGCCTGGGCAATGTGGTGGGTGTCTTCCTCCTCAGCAGTCAGGTACTTCACGTTTTCCGTGATGTCAACCTTACCATTCTCCACCGTACGGTACGGCGTCTCGATAAAGCCCATCGAATTAACCCGGGCGTGCACGCACAACGACGAAATCAGCCCGATGTTCGGTCCTTCCGGCGTTTCGATGGTGCACAGGCGGCCGTAGTGGGTGTAGTGCACGTCACGTACCTCGAAACCGGCCCGTTCGCGGCTCAGACCGCCCGGCCCCAGCGCCGATACGCGACGCTTGTGCGTCACCTCAGCCAGTGGGTTGGTCTGGTCCATGAACTGCGAAAGCTGGTTGGTGCCGAAGAACGAGTTGATGACCGACGACAGAGTACGGGCATTGATCAGGTCAACCGGCTTGAAGTCCTCGTTGTCGCGCACGTTCATGCGCTCCTTAATGGTACGCGCCATCCGGGCCAGACCCACGCCAAATTGGGCGTAAAGCTGTTCCCCTACCGTGCGCACGCGGCGGTTGCTCAAGTGGTCAATGTCATCGACAATGGCCTTTGAGTTGATCAAGCCAATGAGGTATTTCACGATGAGAACAATGTCCTCGTTGGTCAGCACGCGGGCATCCCAGTTCGTGTCAATACCGAGCTTCTTATTAATACGGTAGCGGCCTACGTCGCCGAGGTCGTAGCGCTTATCCGAGAAAAACAGCTTCTGGATGATGTCGCGGGCCGTCTCTTCGTCGGGGGCCTCCGTGTTGCGGAGCTGACGATAAATCTGCTCCACGGCTTCCTTCTCCGAGTTGGAGTTGTCCTTCTGCAGCGTGTTGTAGATGATGGCGTAGTCCGCAATGTTCACGTTCTCGCGGTGCAGAATCACCGACTTCGCTCCGGCATTCAGGATGGTTTCAATGTCGTCATCCTCAATAGTCGAGTCACGCTCCAGCAGCACCTCATTCCGGTCGATAGATACTACTTCGCCGGTATCCTCGTCCACGAAGTCTTCGGTCCAGGTGCGCAGCACACGGGCAGCCAGCTTGCGGCCCACTGCCTTCTTCAGCGTCTTGCGGTCAGCCTTCAACTCTTCCGACAGCCCGAACAGGTCCAAAATGTCCTTGTCGGTGCCGTAGCCGATGGCGCGCAGCAGCGTGGTAACCGGGAATTTCTTTTTCCGGTCGATGTAGGCATACATTACGTTGTTCACGTCCGTGGCAAATTCAATCCACGAACCTTTGAACGGGATAATCCGGGCCGAATACAGCTTGGTGCCGTTAGTGTGCTTGCTCTGGGCAAAGAACACGCCCGGCGAGCGGTGCAGCTGCGACACAATTACCCGCTCAGCCCCGTTAATGACAAACGAGCCTTTTTCGGTCATGTAGGGAATGTTGCCCAAGAACACTTCCTGCTCAATTGTCTCGAAATCCTCGTTGTCCGTATCGTTACAGATCAGGCGCAACTTGGCTTTCAGCGGCACCGAGTACGTCAGACCCCGGTCGATGCACTCGTCCACGGAGTACTTCGGCGGGTCGACGTGGTAGTCGATGAACTCCAGCACAAAGTTTTCGCGCGAGTCTGAAATCGGAAAGTTCTCGGCAAATACTTTGAAAAGGCCCTCATCGGTCCGGTTCTCGGCAGCCGTTTCCAACTGGAAGAAATCCATGAACGAGCGTACTTGCACGTCCAGGAAATCCGGGTACTCAATAACCTTTTTAATCTTGGCGAAGTTGATCCGCTCGTCAGCGGCTTGCAGTTTTTGCAGGCCGGTCTGTGCTTTCGGTGTAGCCAATGTATGTGGGGTTAGGAAATGGATACTGAGAGAATCCAACTCAGCTTACCGACAAAGCCCGTAAGCTGAAGCAAAAGGAAGGTTGAGGCGCACGAAAGCGCAAAGCAGAACCTTGCGCTTCCAGCGTCCGTAGGCACGAAAAGCCGCAAAGCGGCGCGCAAACGAACTTCCGAGTAGTTTGTTGCCTACAAACAGGAAAAGACCTGGCTTAGTTGCCAGGCCTCTCCTTATTTGCTGGTGTTCTGAGCGGGTAGCAGAAATTACTTAACTTCTACTTCAGCGCCAGCTTCTTCCAGTTGCTTCTTCAGCGAGTCAGCTTCGTCCTTAGCAACACCTTCTTTCAGGGGCTTAGGAGCACCGTCAACCAGTTCTTTGGCTTCTTTCAGACCCAGGCCGGTCAGGTCTTTCACCAGTTTCACAACAGCCAATTTCTGGCCACCGGCAGCCTTCAGGATTACGTCGAACGAGGTCTTCTCCTCGGGAGCCTCAGCAGCAGCGCCGGGGCCACTCGATACCATTACGGGAGCGGCAGCAGCCGGCTCAATGCCATACTGCTCTTTCAGGATGGTAGCCAGTTCGTTTACTTCTTTTACCGTCAGGCTAACGAGCTGCTCGGCGAATGCATTCAAATCTGCCATTTCTGTAGATTGTTAAAAGAGGGTTGATTTTTGAAAAAAGAAAGTGAAAAAGATGAGCAGCGGTTAGCCTGCAACCTCTTCTTTTTCGGAAAGCGTTTTGAGGATACCAGCCAGCTTGCTGCCGCCGCTCGACAGAGCGGAGATAACGTTCTTGGCGGGCGACTGAAGCAGACCGATAACATCACCGATAAGCTCGTTTTTGCCTTTCAGCGTGCTGAGGGTCTCCAACTGGTTGGCGCCCAGATAGATGCCAGCATCCACGTAAGCTCCTTTCAGAGCAGGCTTAGGCTCTACGCCTTTGCCGTACGCCTGGGATTTGTAGAACTCTTGTAGCAGCTTGGCCGGAGCATTGCCCGACTCCTTGGAGAACAGAATGCCCGACTGACCTTTCAGGGCGGCGTCCATCTCGGTGGTGTCGCCACCCAGGGTATCGAGCGCCTTGCGGATGAACGTGTTCTTGTACACTTTAAACTCCATGCCGCGGTTGAAGCACAGGCGACGGAATTCGTTGATTTTCGCCACCGACATTCCCGACGCATCGGCAATGTAGAACGCGTTGTGCGATTGAAACTTCTCGCTCAACTCGTCGACGAGGGCTTGTTTTTCTTCCCGGATCATATCGTCGTGTTGATTAAAACTTAAGCGGAAGTTACTTGCGTGTCAACCGGAACGGCGGGCGACATCGTGCTCGACAGCGTGATGCTCTTAATGTAAGTGCCTTTAGCTGACGAAGGCTTCAGCCGCTGGAGCGTCTGAATAACCTCGATGGCGTTTTCGGCCAGCTTCTGCTCGTCGAACGACACTTTACCAACCGAGCAGTGAATGATGCCGGTTTTGTCGACTTTGAAGTCGATTTTACCAGCCTTCACTTCCTGCACAGCCTTGGCTACGTCGGTCGTTACCGTGCCCGACTTCGGGTTCGGCATCAGACCCCGAGGACCGAGTACGCGACCCAGACGACCCACCTTCGCCATCACCGATGGCATGGTGATAATCACGTCGATGTCGGTCCAGCCCTTCTCGATTTTCGAGATGTAATCGTCCAAACCAACGTAGTCGGCGCCGGCGGCAGTGGCTTCGGCTTCCTTGTCAGGAGTTACCAGGGCCAGTACACGGACGGTTTTGCCGGTGCCGTGGGGCAGCGTGGCTACGCCGCGCACCATCTGGTCGGCTTTGCGGGGGTCAACGCCCAGACGAACGTCGATGTCTACTGAAGCGTCAAACTTGGTGTAGGTGATGTCCTTCACTACTTTGGCGGCATCCAGCAGGTTCCGAACTTCAGTCAGGTCGTGCTTGGCAAGGGCTTCCTTGCGCTTCTTGCTAATCTTTGCCATGTGTCTTCTCCGTCGTTAGATTATTCAGCAAAGGGAGAAGTACCCGAGATGGTGATGCCCATGCTGCGAGCCGTACCCGCCACCTGCTTCATGGCCGACTCCACCTTGAAGGCGTTCAAGTCGGGCATTTTCGTCTCGGCGATGGTGCGCACCTGGTCCCACGTAACCGACCCTACTTTGTTCCGATTGGGCTCTTTCGAGCCGCCCTGGAGCTTGGCAGCATCCATGAGCAGTACCGGCACTGGCGGGGTTTTCACCACGAAGTCGAACGACTTGTCGGTGTACATGGTGATGAGAACAGGACAAACTTGGCCGGCCTTATCTTGGGTCCGCGCATTAAATTGCTTGCAGAACTCCATGATGTTCAGGCCTTTGCTACCAAGTGCAGGTCCAACCGGCGGCGCGGGATTCGCGGCGCCTCCCTTTATCTGAAGCTTCAGATAACCTCTAATTTCCTTGGCCATTTGGTTTGAAAGACTTCGGGCACTGCATCGTAACACACAGGCCGTCAGGTATGTTGATTGCTCCTAGTGGAAGCCCCACCGGCCCGGAGCGGATAACCGGTGACGTTTTTTATGTGAGATGTGAGGGGTTAGATTGCGTTTAGAAGCCAGAACAGAATCACATTTCTCACCTCTAGAATCTCACTTCTACACTTCTTTCTCTACCTGTGTGTAGCTCAACTCCATGGGCTGGCTGCGGCCGAAAATCTTCACGATAACGTTCAGACGCTTCCGCTCTTCAAACACCTCCGATACCGTACCCGACATTCCCGCAAAACCTCCGTCCACAATCTTCACCAGCTCGCCCACCACGAAGGGAGTTTCCAGTGAAGCCGTCTGCTCTTCCGCCTCATCCACGATGCCGAGGATGCGGTTTACTTCCGAAATGTGCAGCGGCACCGGCTTAGTATTCTGGCTGGCTGCTTTGCCTTCTTTGTCACTCAGAAAACCAATTACACCGGGGGTGCTAGTGATGATGTGGTCTACTTCGCCGTGGCTGAGGTCGGCGTGGATGATGATATAGCCAGGGTAAAGGTTCCGCTCACGCACACGCTTCTTGCCGTTGCGCATCTCGAACACCTTCTCCACTGGAATCAGCACCTGCGGCACCAACTCAGAAAGGCCATGACGGCCAATCTCGGTTTCCAGGTAGGTTTTGGCTTTCTTTTCTTGTCCGCTAACCGAGCGGACCACGTACCATTTCAACTCGCCCATTGTCGTGCTTGCTACCGATTACCGGAACGAGTTATAAAATACCTCTAGGCTCTTGCTGAAAGCAACATCCATTAGCCCCACTACCACGGCAAATACCAAGGAGCCAATCAGCACCAATCCGGCGCTTTTCTGCAGCTCCTCCAGCGACGGCCACGTTACTTTGTAGCGCATCTCTTCGGAGGTTTCCCGGAAGTAGTTTGTCAACTTGCTCATGATGCCTGCACCAGTTAGGTGTTATGTAAGATGACGGCTGCCGAAGCAGCCGTTATTCTTGGCACGGGCGGAGAGATTCGAACTCCCATCAAAGGTTTTGGAGACCTCTATTCTACCCTTGAACTACGCCCGTGTATGCGTCCCAAACCGCTTAAGGGCTGGATTGGGAATGCAAATGTAGGGAACTGTTGATACAAAACAAATCCGCCCCCGAAAATTTCGGAGGCGGATTGTGTTGATTACCTAGTTACTAGCAAAGACTAGTCGAGGATTTCGGTAACCTGACCGGCACCTACGGTACGGCCACCCTCGCGGATAGCGAAGCGCAGACCTTTCTCCATAGCTACGGCGTTGATCAGCTCAACAGTGATGGTTACGTTGTCGCCGGGCATTACCATTTCTACACCCTCGGCCAGCGTGATGATGCCGGTTACGTCGGTGGTGCGGAAGTAAAACTGGGGACGGTAGTTGTTGAAGAACGGGGTGTGACGACCACCTTCTTCTTTCGACAGCACGTACACCTCAGCCTTGAACTTGGTGTGGGGGGTTACCGAGCCAGGCTTGCAGATAACCATGCCACGACGGATGTCGTCTTTTTCAATACCGCGGAGCAGCAGACCTACGTTGTCACCGGCTTCGCCGCGGTCCAAGATCTTGCGGAACATTTCCACACCCGTTACCGTCGACTTCAGGCCTTGCTTAGCGCCCATGCCCAGAATGTCAACCGGGTCACCGGAGTTGATAACGCCACGCTCGATACGGCCAGTAGCTACGGTACCACGACCAGTAATCGAGAATACGTCTTCCACAGGCATCAGGAAGGGCTGGTCGGTCAGACGCGGAGGAATCGGAATGTACGAGTCCACAGCGGCCATCAGCTCCTCGATTTTGGGAACCCACTTGGCGTCGCCGTTCAGGCCGCCCAGAGCCGAGCCTTGGATAACCGGGATGTTGTCGCCGTCGAAATCGTAGAACGAGAGCAGTTCGCGGATTTCCATTTCTACCAGCTCCAGCAGTTCGGGGTCATCCACCATGTCCACTTTGTTCATGAACACTACCAGCTGGGGTACGCCTACCTGACGAGCGAGTAGGATGTGCTCACGAGTTTGGGGCATGGGGCCGTCGGTGGCAGCTACTACGAGGATAGCGCCGTCCATCTGGGCAGCACCCGTTACCATGTTCTTCACATAGTCGGCGTGGCCGGGGCAGTCAACGTGGGCGTAGTGACGGTTTTCGGTAGCGTATTCAACGTGCGCCGTGTTGATCGTGATACCACGCTCTTTTTCTTCGGGAGCGTTGTCAATCGACGAGAAGTCACGCTTAGCGGCCAGACCTTTGTTCGCCAGTACCGTGGTGATAGCAGCAGTCAGGGTGGTTTTGCCGTGGTCGACGTGCCCGATCGTACCGATGTTCACGTGCGGTTTGGAACGATCAAAATTTTCTTTAGCCATTGTAAAGAGATTAGAGAACTTTTGTGGTGAAGAGGGGGAAAACGCGACTTGGCTTATACAGGAAGAAAGCGAAACGCAGCTCCGTTTAGTAGGGACTGCACGTCGCTTTACTTTTCTGCTGGATCCAACCGGTGCAGCGCACTACCCGGTGGCACTCGTACTTCTGAGCCATTGATGGGATTTGAACCCATGACCTCTTCCTTACCAAGGAAGTGCTCTACCCCTGAGCTACAACGGCTTATTTTTGCTCGGCAAAGGTACGTGGTGGTAAGAACATTTGCCAGGACCGGCAAGTATCTTTTCCACCTCATTATCACTGCTGAGCGGGAGACGAGGTTCGAACCCGCGACCTGCAGCTTGGAAGGCTGCCGCTCTACCAACTGAGCTACTCCCGCGTGATGGCAGTTAAGAAGTTCAGAAGTTGGGAAGTTTAAAAGTGAGCGTATCACTCCTAACTTTCTAACTCATCAACTTTATAACTTTCAAACTATACCTGTGGGGGCGAAAGGACTCGAACCTTTGAACCCGAAGGAGGTGAGTTACAGTCACCCGCAATTGCCGCTATGCGACGCCCCCAGCTATGTAGGCCTGCCGTTTACAGCGCCTTTTTCCTTTCTCTAACCGCGGCCAAAGCCTCCGGGCGTCGATTGGAGCTGCAAAATTAAGGGCTTTCTGATGTAAGTCAAGGCTGCTTGCAAAAACGAGGGAAATATTTTTGCAGCTTGGCTTCCTCCTTTCTGCTTTGCGTGAGCTAACTACCTGATAGAGCAGAAATAAGTACCCAAACCTACTCCGGCCGGGTCCCGACACTTTCGCTGGTTTTATTGAATCAGACTGTAGATAGATTTCAGGTTATCGTCCTTTTCCTTGGCCCGGATATCTTGCAGAGTCGGTTTAAGTGTGGGCATGCTGGGTATCAGCTGGTGCAGACCTTTGTAGGCCCCCAGCCGCACATAGAAGTGCGAGTGCGTGCGGGCCAGGCTTTCCAACCGAGCAATGCCCTTTTCACGCTCAATGGGCGGCATCCGCTGCATCAACATCCCAAAGCTTTCGAGCAGTGTGTAGAGCACTTCGTTGGGAGCATCCTGGCTGCGCTTCAAAAACCACTGGTAGTCGTCGGCAGTGCCGTTGAGGCCGTAGTAGTTGGCCAGCGCCGTCATGAGGGCAGGATTACGGGTGTTTTGCAGCGCACTGACTTCGGCCCGTGTTGAAACGGTGGGCGCTTTCGCCAAAGCCTCAATAGCCGCCCCCACTACCAAATAGGAACTGTCTTTCAGGGCCGCGTGGTATTCCTGGCTGAAGTCCTCATTTTGAAACGTGGACAGAGCGCCGATGGCGGCGGCGCGCACCCGGCCCTTCTTTTCGTTCATTGCCACCCGCTGCAAATCTTTGCGCACCGCATTGCCTTCTGCGCCTTTGTATTTGCGCAGCGCATTCACGGCTGCCAGGCGCACCGCCCAAAAAGGGTCGTTGAGGGCGTTGCGCAGCATGGAGCTTACAATCAAGTCGCCAGACTTGCTGCGCAGCTCTTCAATGGCTTCGTACTTCTGCAGGTAGTTGCGGGCGTGGCTGAACTGGTAAAGCAGTTCCTCCTGCGACTTTTCCTCGGTAACCTGAGCCAGCAGAATACCGTCGCTGTCGAACTTCACGAGGCTGGGGCGCTGCGTAGCGGGCAGCCGGAAGGTCTGGTCAGCTTTCGTAACGACGATGCGGTGGTCGGTGGGCTGGTTATTGGTCCAGGTGGTGACGGTGACAGGCAGCCGGTACACGGGCTGAAACAGGGTATCCTGTACCTGCTGCACCCGCAACACTACAGCGCCGTTGCTGAAGGCGTGGGCCACGCGCAGTTCGGGGTGGCCGCGCTGCATAAACCACTGGTCGAAAAACCACATCAGGTCTTCGCCAGTGGTTTCCTCGAAGGCAATGCGCAGCTTGGCTATTTCGGTGGCTGAAAACTTATGCTGGTTCAGGTAGCGGTTCAGGGAGGCAAAAAAGGCCTCGTCGCCGACGTAATGACGCAGCATGTGCAGCACCCGCCCGCCCTTGTCGTAAGAGTGCCGGTCAAACATATCCTCCTGATTGGCATAACGATACCGGATCAGGGGCTCCCGCTTGTCCTGGGCTTCTTGCAGGTAGTTGCTGAGCTTGGTTTGGTGCACCAGGGCGGCCTCGTCGGCGCCGTGCTTGTGCTCGGCCCACAGAAACTCCGAGTAGTCGGCGAAACTCTCGTTGAGGGGCAGGTTGCTCCACGACTCGCTGGTCACGTAGTCGCCGAACCAGTGGTGAAATAGCTCGTGGGCAATAACGGCCTCAGTTTCGTAGCTCACGTCGGGCAGCTCGCGGGGCGTAAACTGCACCAGCTGCTGCTGAATGACGGTGGCGGTAGTATTTTCCATGGCCCCCGACACGAAATCGTGCACGGCTACCTGCGAGTATTTCTCCCACGGATACTCTACTCCTAGCTTTTTGGAAAAGAAGTCCAGCATTTCGGGCGTGTTGCCGAACACCTGCTTGGCTGTGGGTTGGTAGGCGGGGTCGACGTAATACTCCACCGGCTTGCCGCGCCACGTATCGGCTACCACGGCGAAGTTGCCGGCGGCCAGCATGGTCAGGTAGGGCGCCGACGGCAGACTTTGCTTCCACACATCGGTGCGGGTGCCGTCGGAGTTGCGGCGTGAGGTTGTCAGCAAGCCATTAGACAGGGTTCTAAACCCGTTTTCGACGGTGATGCTAATTTCCTGGGTCATGCGCTGGTTGGGCCGGTCGATGGTCGGGAACCAGCAGGAGCTGGCTTCCGTCTCGCCCTGGGTCCACACCTGGCGGGGCTTGCTTTTGTCGGTGCCCAGCGGGTTGATGAAGTACAGGCCCTTGTCGCCGGTAATGGCCTCGCTGCCGCCCGTGCTGGGCAGTTCATTGGGCTTGGCTACGTACTGAATCCGAACCTGGTACTGCTCGGTGCGCGGGTACTGGCGGTCCAGCGCAATAGTCAGGCGGCGCTTGTCGTACGTATACTTCAAGTCCTTTTTGCCCGCGCTGCTCACCAGCTCCACGGTTTTCACGTCGAAGCCTTTGGCATCGAGCACCAGCTGGCTTTGCGGGTAGAAGTGCGGACGCACCGTGAGCGTGGCCGTGCCCAGCAGCCACTGCTTGGCCCAGTCGAAGCGCACGTCCAGCTTGGTATCGAGCAGGTCGTGCACGATGGTAGCGGCGGGCTGCACCGGGTTGGTAGACGGCAGCCAGTTAGGCACCGGGGCCGGCGCTGGCGCCGACGCGGAAGCCGGCTCGGGCGCGGCCGGTATTTTCTTGCGAATGGCCGGCTTTGTTACTACGGCCGGTTTGCTGGACTTAACCGCCTGAGCGGGAGCCGTCACCTGACACATCAGCGCCAAGCCAAGAGCGCCGAGGATCGAGTATTTCATGCGGAAAGGCGATAGGGTAATGGAGGGTGAAGTTCCGAATTTATTTCAGATTTGGCCTATCTTTAAGCCCTTTTCTGCCCCACCCCTCCCCCTTTTTGCATGCTACAGGTACGCGCCGGCTCTTCGGCCCAGCTCTGGGAAATTGAGTACAGCCCCACAGGCTCGATTACCGTAAATGGCCAGCCTTTCACCTGGGACTTGAGCCCCTTGGGTAACGGCCGCTACCACCTGCTGCACGAGGGCCGCTCGTACACGGCCGAGCTGCTGGCCGCCGACTACGCCGCCAAAACCATTTCGCTGAAGCTCAACGGCCAGCGCCTGGAGCTGCAAGCCAAAGACCGGTTCGACCTGCTGCTGGACAAGCTGGGCATGAGCAATGCAGCCGCCGGAAAAGTGAACGAGCTGAAAGCCCCCATGCCGGGCCTAATCGTGGATATTCGGGTGACACCAGGCCAGACCGTGCAGAAGGGCGACCCGCTGCTGGTGCTGGAAGCCATGAAGATGGAAAACATCCTGAAGGCCCCCGGCGACGGAACCGTGGCTGCTGTTAAAGTAACTTTGCGTGACAACGTGACTAAAGGCCAAGTCCTGGTGCAGTTTGCCTAACTCCGCGCCGACCGGCGCATAACGGAGCCGCCTGGGCAGCTCAGGCGGTTGTTGCCTCAGACACACGTAGCGTTTCACGCCTAACTCCCTCTATTTTGAAGTACAAACGAATCCTGCTGAAGCTGAGCGGCGAGGCCCTGATGGGCCAGCAGCAATACGGTATTGATGCTGAGCGCCTGATGCAGTACGCCGAAGAAATCAGGGCGGTAGCCGCTACGGGCACGCAGGTAGCCGTGGTTATTGGCGGCGGCAACATCTTCCGGGGTGTGCAGGCCGAAGCCTTTGGCCTCGACCGGGTGCAGGGCGACTATATGGGCATGCTGGCCACGGTAATTAACTCCATGGCCCTGCAAAGCGCCCTGGAGAAGCTGGGCATCCCGACGCGGCTGCTGTCGGGCGTCACTATTCAGCGGGTGTGTGAGCCCTACATCCGCCGCCGGGCCCTACGCCACTTAGAAAAGGGGCGCGTGGTCATCTTTGGGGCGGGCATTGGTTCCCCCTACTTCACCACCGACTCGGCAGCGTCGTTGCGGGCCATTGAGATTGAGGCTGACGTGGTGCTGAAGGGCACGCGCGTGGACGGCATCTACTCCGCCGACCCTGAGAAGGACCCCACGGCCGTGCGCTACCCGCAAATTACCTTTGATGAGGTAATGGAAAAGAACCTGAACGTGATGGATATGACGGCGTTTACGCTGTGCAAGGAGAATAATCTGCCCATCATCGTGTTCGACATGAACAAGGAAGGCAACTTGCAGCGTCTTATCGACGGCGACATGGTGGGCACTTTGGTGACGATGAACGGCAGCGCCTCAGGCTTCGACTCTAAGCACAGCAGCCTGCAACCAAGCGTGCAAAACACCTCAGCCGAACAAGCTTAGCTTGAAGTAAAAATTAAAAATGAAGAAATAGGAATTGGGCCCTAACCAGTTTCGGCTTTAAGCAGCACCTCATTTTTAATTTTTACTTCTCAATTTTTAATTCATTCTACACATGGACGAAGACATCAAGTTTTACCTGGACGAAGCCGAGGAATCGATGGGCAAAGCCCTGCAACACACCAGCGTGGAAATGACGCGCATCCGGGCTGGCAAGGCCTCCCCGGCCATGCTCGACTCGCTGCGGGTGGATTACTACGGCACGCCCACGCCCGTGGCCCAGGTAGCCAACGTGTCGGCCCCCGATGCCCGCACGCTGTTTATCAAGCCCTGGGAGAAAAACATGATTTCCGAAATTGCCAAGGCCATCAAAAACAGCGACCTGGGCCTGAACCCCCAATCCGATGCCGAGGGCGTGCGCCTGAACATCCCGGCCATGACCGAGGAGCGGCGCCGGGACCTGGTGAAGCAGGCCAAGTCGGAATCGGAGAGCGGCAAGGTGCGCATCCGCAGCATCCGCAAGGACGTGAATGAGTCGCTGCGCAAGCTGCTAAAGGATGGCGCCTCGGAAGACGCCATCAAGGACGCCGAAGCCAAAGTGCAGAAAGCCACCGACTCCTATATCAGCAAAGTAGACGAGCTGCTGAGCCGCAAGGAAGCCGAAATCATGACTATTTAGTAGAGGTTAGACTAGGAGAAGTGAGAGGTGAGACTTTGTTCTGAAAATCCGGCTGGGTTGCGGAACAAAGTCTCACCTCTCACTTCTCCTAGTCTAACCTCTACATCAACGCCAGTAGCCGGCGGCTAGAATCTGCTTCTCTACGGCTTCCGGCACCAGGTAGCGGATGGATTGGCCGTTTCGCACGCAGGCGCGGATGAACGTAGCCGAAATGTCGAGCAAGGGCGCTGGCACGATGCGCACCCGCGGCAGCGCGCTGGCGTCGGCGGTGCGTACGCCGGGGCGGGGATACACGTAGATTTCGTACTCGGCGAGGATGCGGGCGGCTTCTTTCCAGCGAGGCAAACCGGGCATATTATCTTCACCCATCAGCAGTACGAACTGCTGCGCAGGATACCGGCGGCGCAGCTCCTCCAGCGTGTCGATGGTGTAGCTGGGCCTGGGTAAGCTGAACTCCACATCCAGGGCCCGCAGCCGGTCGTTGCCGGCAATGGCGAGTTGTGCCAAGTGCAGCCGTTGCTGCTCGGGCAACAGCTCCTGCCCTACTTTATCGGGGCTTTGCGGCGATACCACCAGCCATACCTCACTCAGGTCGGTGTGCGTGGCCATGAAGTTGGCCAAAATGAGGTGCCCGGTATGGATGGGGTTAAAAGAGCCAAAAAGCAGCCCCACTTTCCCCACGGAAGCAAGGCTGCTCACAGAATGGCGGGCTCGGACATGATAAACTCACGCACTAGCTTCTCGGCCTGGTCGATGGCGCGGTCCAAGTCGTCGTTGACGATGGTAACGTCAAACCGGTCCTCGAAAGTCAGCTCAAAGTTGGCTTTGTAAAGACGGGCTGAGATGCTGGCGTCGGAGTCGGTGGCGCGGTGACGCAGGCGCTGCTCCAGCACCTGTAGCGACGGAGGCTTCACGAACACGGCCAGGGCGCGGTCCTTGTAGAACTCCTTGATGCTAAGGCCGCCTTTTACGTCCACATCCAGCACAGCGTGGTGGCCGCTCTCCCAGATACGCTCAATTTCCGATTTGAGCGTGCCGTAGAAAGCTCCCTCGTATACTTCTTCCCACTCGACAAAGTCGTCGCGGCGGATTTTCTCCTGAAACTCCTGTACGGAGATGAAGTAGTAATCCTTGCCGTTGACCTCGGTGCGGCCCCGCTTGTCGCGCGTACACGCTGAAATGGAGAAACTTAACTCTGGAATCCGCTCCAGCAACCGGCGCACAATAGTAGTTTTGCCGGCACCTGACGGAGCCGAAAAGGCGATGATTTTACCCTGCATGGGGTAAAATTAGGCCATTTCTGCTTGAACGCGCGCAAGAATTGAGGTGGACAGGGCAGTCGGCGCTCCTTTGCGCCCGATGTGCTGAGCCAGAAAGTCAACGAAAATGCGCTGCTTATCAATGCTGTCAAAGCATGGCGAGCAATCTTCGGCGTGGTTGACGAAATACTCTTCGTCTTCGGCCGTGGGCTCGTGCCCAACGATGATTTGGTCGAGAATCGTATTCACACGTTCACAGTCGGGGCCGGACGTGGCGGCCACGCTCTGGTTGGTTAGCTTCGTAGATGTAGTTTCCATACTTGTGGGGGAAGTGGAGGTGAAAGTTATTCGTTGTCTTCGGTTTCAGGTTCTTCCTCGCCGCCGTTCTCAGAGCCGTAGCCCATC
Organism: Hymenobacter sp. YIM 151500-1; assembly: GCF_025979885.1. Taxonomy (NCBI): domain Bacteria; kingdom Pseudomonadati; phylum Bacteroidota; class Cytophagia; order Cytophagales; family Hymenobacteraceae; genus Hymenobacter; species Hymenobacter weizhouensis. Next base: position 4,319,031 of record NZ_CP110139.1, on the reverse strand, counting down.
GACTTGGCGTACCTTTCCAGTTTTTCCTTCAGAAAGTTGCGGGCCCGGTGTAAGCGGGAACGCACCGTTCCGATGGGAATATCTAGCACCTTGGCCATTTCCTCGTAGGTAAACCCTTCCAGGTCGCAGAGGATAATGACGGTACGGAAATCCACCGGCAGCGAGTTGAGTGCGCTGGCCACCTCGTCGCCGATCAGGTCGCGCACGGCTTGCTGCCGCAGGTCGGTTGAGGTGCTGCCGGCGTCGCCTTCGGCCTCCACATCTTCCGAGTTGTAGTACCCTTCGATTTCGCTGTAATCAACCTTGGCAGGCTGCTTACTTTTTTTGCGGAAATCGTTGATGAACGAGTTTTTCAGGATGCGAAACAGCCACGCTTTGGCGTTCGTTCCTGGTTCAAAGTACTCAAAGAAGCGATATGCTTTCAGATAAGTTTCCTGCACAAGGTCATTTGCATCGTCTTCGTCCAGGGTAAGTCGGAAGGCGAAGTTGTACAGGGAGTCGAGCACGGGCATCAGTTCGGCCTGAAAACGCCGGTCTTTTTCCTCTTTGCTCAGTTTAGGAACCCGTTCGGGAGAGTCGCTCATGGACGCTGAAAATTGCGGCTGAATATTGAAAAAATACCGCTGTTAGACAAATGTACGCTTTAAACCGGGCCTTCTAAGAGAGGCGCAGGCAGAGTAGAAGCGGGCCCGAAGCTGCCGTTCGCGGGCGACAATGAGGAAGCCGTAGAGGAATACAAACAAGTTGAAGCCGATTTGCATTTCGAGCAGCGAATCGACCAGCATGGCGGTGGCCTGCACCAGCAGGAAATGATACACGTACGGGCTTGAGCGTAGGCCGGGTTGCACCAACGGCCCCAATAGTGCGAGCAGCCACAAGCTTAAGCCTACTACGCCGCCGGCTACGAGGGCGTGCAGGTACTGATTGTGCACCATGGCCCGGTTTTCGGGGCGCAGGCCGTAGCTGCGCCAGCTATACTGCTGCATCATGGCGGCGTGCACATCGGCCGGGCCCGTGCCAAGCCAGGGCTGCTGCCGAATAACCACCGAAGCCGTTTGCCAGGCCGCCAGCCGCCGGGCCAGGGAAAACTGGTTGATGTCTTCACCCCGCTGAAACCGGACCAGGTCGTAGGTGGTAGCCTCCACCCGCTGCCGCACCGACTCCAGCGACTGATAGGCAATCCAGGGCACACCGGCCAGCAGCCCCAGCAGCCCCAGGCCCAGCCACACCTTGCGCTGCACAAGCAAGAGCAGCAGGGAATTCAACAGCAGCCCCGCGTACAACACCAGCAGCCCGGTACGGTAGGCCAGTACGTGCAGCGTGAGCCCGCACAGGATGGCCGCCGCCAGCAAGGCTCCGCGCAGCCAGGCCCGCGCCCACCGCTCCCGCCGCAGCAGCAGGCCAAAGAAGGTAGCCAGGGCCAGCATCAGCCCAAAATGAATGTGAAAGATGCGTGTGACGGAAGGCATGCTCTGCCCCGTGCCAAACGCGTGGTTGGCGGCCGCGGGGTTCAGCAGGTACTGCGCCACGGTGGCGGCTCCTACTGCGGCCGTACCCAGCACGAAGAAAACGCCCACGCTGAAGCGCTGCCGCCCGGTTAGCGGCACGGCTAGCCCGAAAGCCAGCGGCACCCCAAGCCAGGGCAGCTGCCGAAACAGCTCGTGCCGCCAAATGTCCAGCTGCTGGGTGTACACCCCGCTCACAACCAGCAGCAGATACAAGAGCAGCGGGGGCCACACCGTGCGCAGCCGCAGCCAGCGGGGCAGCTCCTGCCGCACGTGTGGGTTGGCCAGCGCCGCCACTACGCCCGCCACGGGGCTAAGGGCCACCAGCGCCCTAGAAGCCAACAGCCCCGCTACTCCGGCCATGCACGCCAGCCACAACAGGTGCTGGGAAAGGCGCCCGGTGCGCCACCATAGTGCAAAGCTGCCCGGACGATGTAAAAAAGAAAAAAGACCCATTCGGAAAGCAAGTAGCTCAGAAACCACCGGAAGGCAAGGGTGCCCAGGCCTGAACCTGGGCCCCGACCTGGGCCGGCTCAATGGCTTTGATGCAGGCACAGGCCTGTGGCTGCGTGCGGCAATCCTGGCAGTTGGGCTTGTCGAAAACCAGGTAGGTGGCGTGCGGGCCCAGCGGCGCCCAGCGGCCGGGGTGCATGGGCCGGATGGGCGGGTAGAGCCCCAGCGCGTGCCGCCCCAGCGCCGCCGCCAGGTGCAAGGGTCCGGTGCTGCCCGCTACCAGGCCATCGGCGGCGGCTATGAAGCTGATGAACACCGGCAGGCTCAGCTGGCCGGTGAGGTCGGCGGCCAAGTAGGGCTGGTGCTCAGCTAACCAGGTGCGCAGCTCCTCTTCTTCCGCCGCCGTGCCTGTCACGAATACGCGGTGGCCGCTGTGGTGTAGCAGGCGGGCCAGTTTCCCGAAGTGCGCCAGGCCCCACTCCCGGGCGCTACCCCGGCTGCGCGGGTGTAGAAGCACGTTGAGCTGCCCCGGCCGGCGAGCTTCCAGCAACTGCCGCAGCTCGGTGGGCAGCGGGGCCGCCGGCCTCAGCGGTGCCAATCGGCCTAGCTCCGGTAGCGGTATAGGCTGAGCTAGGGTGTCCGAAGGCCCTGTGGCTCCACTCTGGGCGGCTAGCTGGTGCAGAGGTTGAAGCAGTAGCAGATTGAGTTGAGCCTCGTGCAGAAGTGAATTTTTGCGGCTTAGTGCTACCAAGCGGTTGCAGGTGAGCCAGTGGAACCACCGGTTACGGGTGCCGATGCGCAGGGGAATTGCGGCCTGCCGGGCCCATCTGGCAACGTGCTTGTTCGGGAATACGTGCACAATGGCAGCGGCCTGCTGGCGGCGGAGCGCGGCTACCTGCTCGGCGGGCGGCAGCTGGAGCAGGTCGTCGAAGTTCAGGAAGTCATCGATGGCTGGGCAGGCGGCGGCAACGGCCGCCGTGTAGGTGCGCCCTAGCAACACCACCCGGCACCCCGGAAACAGCTGCTTAAGCCGACCCGCCACCGGCAGCGTCAGCACTACGTCGCCAATGGCATCGGTGCGGCTGATAAGAAAGGTGAGCATGGGGTAGTGAAGTGGTGAGTTGGCTGCGTTGGGCGTTAAATGCTGTAACCTATAGAGTGGCGGAGGCTACTTTCTGAGTTTGAGCTTGGCGAATTTCAGAAACACGCCCCAGGCCGAAATAACGGCGATACACAGGCCGGCAAACCCATCTAGAAAGCCCAGCCGCAGGAAATAGCCGTGCACGAATTTCCACCAGGGCTTCAGCAGCAGATGATACAGCGTGACGCGCCGCTTATTGCGCAGCCGCAGCTCCTCGGCGGCAATGCTGGTGAAGCGGTTGAGCTGGCTGACGTGCTGCTCCACGGAATGATACGAGTAGTGCAGGGCGTCGCCGGCCAGGGGCAAGGGGGCGGGCTGATTGGGTTGCAGCTCGTACCGCTCGTGCAGGAGCAAGCCGGTCCACTGGCCCCAGCGCCGGTCGTAGAGGCGCAGCTTCCGGTCGGGGTACCAGCCGCCGTGGCGCACCCAGGAGCCGCAGTAGTTGGTGAGGCGGGCCAGGGTGTAGCCCCCACCCTGCCAGTTGTGGCGGGCCGCCCGGATGCTTTGGCGCAGCTCCTCAGTCAGCACCTCATCGGCATCGAGCTGAAGCACGTAGTCGTGGCGGGCCTGGGCGGTGGCAAAATTCTTCTGCTGCACGTAGCCCTCGAAAGCGTGCTGAATGACCCGCGCCCCGTGCTGGCGGCAGATGTCCACAGTGCGGTCCGTGGAAAACGAATCAACCACCACTACCTCATCGGCTACTTCGTGCAGGGCTTCCAGGCAGCGGCCGATGTTGGCTTCTTCGTTGTAGGTGATAATGACGACAGATAAGGGAACGGCAACGGGCATAGCAGCGGCAAATATCGGGGGTTTTGGCGGCGCCATGATTTTGCACGCCCCGCAAAGGTGACATAGTTGCCAAATTCGGATTCAGCAGGACTGGTCCACCGTCTGATGCCGAATCCTATGTCACGTCTTGGCTTACTGCTGCTTGGTTGGGGGTTACTGTTTGGGGCAGCTGCCGGCCTGAGTGGGTGCGAAAATTTACAGCCTGAGTTTCCGGGAGCAGCTTTTGATGCTGTTACAGTCAAGCGCTCTGTTAGCCTGGTTCGGGTGCTTGGCCCACAGTTGACCTTGCTTGGCCCCGATGACACTTTGCACTTGGCTACCCAGTTTGACCCATCCACCAAGCGCAGCCGGATTATCAACCTGGCCGACAGCAGTTTGCTGCTGGACGCTTGGGTGCTTCGGCACCGTCGGCTTTACTATGTGGTGGAGCCGCAGGCTAACTCGAGCTGCTGGGTTCATGCGGTGCAAATCCGGGACGGTGAGGTGCGCGGCTTGCTGACTGGCTTCCTCCAGATGAGCCATCTGGCTGCTGCCGTTAGGAAAGGGTATGCAGCTGAGCTGGTCCGTTACCGCCACCCTGAACCTGACAGCATACGGCTGCGCTTCGACATCAAGCACCTGCGGACCTTTTACGCAGCTGAACTGGACAGTCTACCAGCTTACCGCTTACAGCAGTCCGCCCGCCAGGCATCTGTCTTACCAGCATCTGCCATTGCCGTGCCTGCCCGGCTCTACCCTAACCCCGCCCACACCCGCGCCACCCTGGACTTTAGCTATGCCGGCCGCCGCACGGTGCAGCTCTTCAATACTCGCGGGCAGCAAGTGCGAACATACGACTCCCTAGCCGCTACGCTCGACATTCCGGTAGATGGGCTACCCGCGGGTAGGTACATAGTGCGAATTGTGGATGCTGCCGCCCGCCCGCATATGCTCCAGCTAGAGGTGGCACACTAAAGGTTGGGGAATGGTAATCAGCAGCCAATTCTTATAGCCAAAGCCCCGGTTTTCAGCTCGAAAGCTACCACCGTCTCTTAGCCCGCAAGCCCAACCGGGAGCGGTGCAGAATTTAGCTACAATATTTAGCCCCCGCTTGCGTCTGCATCCGGCATTCTGTTCTCTTCTCTCTACCTGCTATGTCCACAGAGGCTCCTCCCGTTGCGCTGGTTACCGGCGCTACTTCCGGCATCGGTGAAATTACGGCCCGTGACTTGGCCCGCTACGGCTACCATGTAGTGCTGCTGGCCCGCAACGCTGACAAAGCCGAGTTGTCGCGCCGCGCTATTGCGCGGGTGGCCGGCCCCGACCGGGTAAGCGTGGTGCTATGCGACTTGTCGGACCTGGAACAGGTGCGGCGGGCTGCCACCGAGTTTCAGGCTACTTACCCGCGGCTCGACCTGTTAATCAACAACGCCGGCCTGCTCTTTGGCACGCCGCGACAAGTATCGAAGCAGGGTTTTGAAATGACGCTGGCCACCAATCATCTGGGGCATTTTCTGCTGACGGCCTTGCTCCTGGACCACTTACGCCGGAGCCCGGCGGCGCGTGTTATCAACGTGGCTTCGATGGGCTACAAGATGGCTAAGCCCCGCCTCGACGACCTTAACCAGGAACGTGGCTACAGCCCTATGCGGCAGTACGCCAACACCAAGCTCTATAATATCCTGTTCACGCAAGAGCTGGCGCGGCGCCTGCGCGAACGAAACATCCAGAACGTCATCACCCACAGCCTACACCCCGGCGTAGTAGCCACCGGGTTCGGCCAGCAGTCGGGCGGCCTGCTGGGTTGGGGAGTGAAACTGGCCCGCCCTTTCCTGCTTTCCCCGGAAAAAGGCGCCGAAACCACCTTATTCCTGGCTCTCGACCCGGCAGCAGGCAACAGCAGCGGCGGTTTTTTCGCCAAGAAACGCGCTGAACCCGTGCAGCACCCTTTTAACACCCCCGAAAATGTTCAGGCACTGTGGGAACAGTCGGAGCAGATGGTAGGGCAGCGGTTTTTCTAAACTATTCAGAAACCATACACATCAGATCGGATGGCATCTCTCCTGTGGTCACTCCTCAATCTTCTTCTCCTGCTTTTGTTCCTGTACTCTTGGCTTCAGGTCCTTGTAGTGCTTCGGCGGAAGATTGGAACAGGTTTAACTCTTATATTCACAATAGGACTGCTAACTACTTGTGCCAGTGCGGGAGGTTCTGTGGTCAACGAGCCTGATGAGAATCTATTGGCGCAGAAAGCAAGCCGTCAATCATTAGGAAACTGGAGCGCAGATCATTCTAAAACTCTCAGCGTAATTCATTCTCTTAGCCTCCGTGTTGAAGGCAACCGTACCACCTCGGGAGTAGAACCGCTGGGTTTGTATGCTGACGTTTCGGGGTTTGTAATGGGTCACAAATGGACGGCAGATATGGGCACGGTCAATTCTGAGCTGGGTAAACTCAACTATCACGTTGTGATGTCTCACCAATGGAAGCTACTGGGCATGTCGATTTATCACTCAGTCGAATCACATACTGGAAGTATACCAACCACTGATACTCACCGGTAAAGAATATAGCACATACAAAACCCCGCCCGGCGCTAAACCGAGCGGGGTTTTGCTTAAAGCTGGGCCGCTTAGTAGCGGTACAGGTCCGACTTGAAGGGGCCTTCCGGCGATACGCCGATGTACTCGGCTTGCTTGGGCTTCAACTCATCCAGCTCCACCCCGATTTTGGCTAGGTGCAGGCGGGCTACTTTTTCGTCGAGGTGCTTGGGCAGGGTGTACACCTTGTTTTCGTACTGGTCGGCGTTCTGCCACAGTTCCAGCTGCGCCAGGGTTTGGTTCGTGAACGAGTTCGACATCACGAACGAGGGGTGGCCGGTAGCACAGCCCAGGTTTACGAGGCGACCTTCGGCCAGGACGATGATTTCCTTGCCGTCGATGCTGTAGAGGTCCACCTGGGGCTTGATGGTGTCCTTGGTGTGGCCGTAGTTTTTGTTCAGCCACGCCATGTCGATTTCATCGTCGAAGTGGCCGATGTTGCAGACAATGGCCTTGTCCTTGAGGGCGCGGAAATGCTCCTCGGTGATGATGTCGCAGTTGCCGGTAGCCGTTACCACAATGTCGGCTTCCTTGATGGCATTGCTCATCTTCTTCACTGCGTAGCCATCCATGGCGGCTTGCAGGGCGCAGATGGGGTCAATTTCCGTGACGATGACGCGGGCCCCGGCGCCGCGCAAGGAAGCGGCCGTGCCTTTTCCTACGTCGCCGTAGCCGGCCACCACGGCAATTTTGCCGGCCATCATCACGTCGGTAGCCCGGCGGATGGCGTCTACGGCCGACTCTTTGCAGCCATACTTATTATCAAACTTCGACTTGGTTACCGAGTCGTTGATGTTGAAAGCGGGCATGGGCAGGGTGCCGGCTTTCACGCGGTCCATCAGGCGCAGCACGCCGGTGGTGGTTTCCTCCGAGATGCCTTTGATACCGGCGGCCAGCTCGGGGTACTGGTTCAGCACCATGTTGGTCAGGTCGCCGCCGTCGTCCAGAATCATGTTCAGGGGCTGGCGCTCCTCGCCGAAGAACAGCGTCTGCTCGATGCACCAGTTAAACTCTTCCTCGTTCATGCCTTTCCAGGCGTACACCGGAATGCCCGCGGCGGCAATGGCGGCGGCGGCATGGTCTTGGGTAGAGAAGATATTGCACGACGACCACGTAACCTCGGCGCCCAGCTCCTTCAAGGTTTCGATGAGCACGGCCGTTTGGATGGTCATGTGCAGGCAGCCGGCGATGCGCGCGCCTTGCAGGGGCTTGCTGGCACCGAACTCCTCGCGCAGAGCCATCAGGCCGGGCATTTCGGCTTCGGCGAGGCGGATTTCCTTCCGGCCCCACTCGGCCAGAGACATGTCTTTTACTTTGTACGGAACGTAGGCCGTGGTCTTGGTTTCAACCATGATGATAGGTAGCTGAATGCGTGTCGCGTTTCAACCGCAAAAGTAATCAATTTGTTACCCATTCGCTTCTATTTCTGACAATCAGCTATTTACACGAAAAAGTCTGCCTCCGGAGAGAAGCAGACTTTTCGTAGCTAACGAATAAAGTGCAGAGCGGAAGTTTTCTACAAAAAGAGTAAGCCGAGCTTCGCGCCTTGTTCAAAAGGCGAGCTTAGTTATTCTGAATAATGACGGCTTGCATTTCTTGCGCGGCCGGTACGCCCGCGCCAGCAATGCCTCGTACCACAATGGTGTAAATTTTTCCGGCCTCGTAGTTTTTGGTGCCTATTCCCGAGCCTGTCCCGTCGCCAACAGACCGCACTTGGGTGCGTGGCGTACCGGCTGTGATGCTCAGGTTCAAGGGGCCAGCGTTAACGGGGAAGAAGCTCGACGCCGCCCCGAAAGCTATATCCGGGGTTATGTCGGCGCCGGGAGTGCCGGGTACTGCCGAAGGAGCAGTAAGCCGCACCGGCGTAGGCGCATTGACGGCGAGGTGAACGATCCGCACTTTGGCTTGCCCCGAAGCTGGAGCAGTCAGGTCGTCGGGGGTGACGAGCAGCGAGGGCGTGGCGCCGATGGTGGCGGAAGGCGAGTACGCAAACGCAGAATAGCTCTGGTCTTTGGCTACGGTCAGTCCTTGCGAGGTAAGCACGGTGCTACCGTTGTTGATGCGCAACGTGGGCGTGCCCGCGTTTACGTTCAGGTAGCTGCTGTTTTGGCCGTAGTTAAGCTGGCCTACCTGCTGGTCGTTTACAAAGGCCGTGACTTGCACGTTGGAGGCCGCGGCCGCGTGTACCAGCATCACCTTGCCCTGGTCGGGCGTAGGCGTGGTGTTGTCATCGTCGTCGTTGGAGCAAGCCGTGAAGGCCAGAGCAGCCGGCAAAACGGCCAGCATAGCGGCCCGGTGGAAGAAAGATGCCAAAGCTTTCATAGATAGAAACAAAGGTTGGTGAAGTGCCCGTCAGAACGAAGCCCTTGCTGCTTTTGTTGAGTTGCCACCCCAACTTTTGCTCGGCGAGTTGCACTTTTCTCTCGATTAATGCCTTAGCCAGAGAAATATAGTATCCTAGCTTTGCAGCCATGGCTTCTTTTGTCTTGCTACTTTCTGCCGGAGGCGCAGCACGCCGGGCCTTGCTGACGCTGGTGTTGCTGATGAGCCTGGGTGTTGCGGCTCGGGCCCAGCAGCCCGCTACCATCATCCGGCTCACTCCCGAAGACCAGCAGCGGGGCCTGAACGGGGTGCAGAAAAACTTCTTTTTTACGACCGGCCTGGGCACTACCGAAGAAGAATATCAGAACGCCGGCTTCTTTGGCCAGCGCCTGCGCCCTTACCTGGCTGCTAACTCTGCTGCCTTGGATAATCTGAACCTGTACCGGCGGCAGAAGTGGCTGTTTCTGACGGAGCGCCTGGTGTTTGTGGGCGCCGTGGGCGTGTACGCGCAGCAGGTACTGGCCAAGGACACCGAGCAGCAGTACTTCAACCGGACCCAGCAAGTGGCAGCCGGGGTAGCCGCTGCTAGCTTGCTGAGCAACATCTTCATTTCGCGCTACACCAATCAGCATTTGCAGCAGGCGGTAGAAGCCTACAATGCGGGCCCTCCTGCGGCCCGCACCGGTGCGCTACGCCGGCTGCGGCCGGCCGGGCTCGGCGTGGGGGCCACCCCCGCGGGCCGGCCGGTGCTGGCCCTGCGCTGGAACCTGTAGTTTTACCTGGCTGTTTTACTGTGCTTCACCTGCTTGCCAGGTGAAATCATTCCGAGGAGGAATCCAGCATCCGAAGCAGGGTGTCGGATTCCTCCTTACGTTTGAGCCACGAACCGCCCCGGTCGTTCGGGGCTGTCGATTTACCGTAGTAGCCTTTCATGGAATATCCGCTGCCGGCAGCGGCCCGGCAATACGTAGCCGAGCATCTGCACGACGACCCCGCCCAGCTTGCCCTGCAAGCCCGCCGCTACCCCGGCTTGCCTGTGCCCGACCTAGTGCGCCAAATCCAGGCCCGGCAGAAGGCCCGCACCAAGCTGCCCGCCTGGGCCGACAATCCCGACCTGGTATTTCCGCCAGCGCTATCAGTGGAGCAGGCCTCGTCGGCGCGCACGGCGGAGTTTAAGGCCATGCTGGTGCAGGGCCAGCGCTTGGCCGACCTCACCGGGGGCTTCGGGGTAGATACCGCCCATTTTGCTGCCCGCGTGCCGGAGGTGCATTACGTGGAGCGCAACGCGGCTTTGGCGGAAGTAGTCGGCTTCAATCTTCAACAATTGGGCATCGACAACGTGCAGCTGCACACCCAGGACGCCGTGCAGTTTCTGCGCAGCACCCCCGGCACATTTGATTGGCTGTACCTCGACCCAGCCCGGCGCGACACGGCGGCCCGCAAGATTTTCCGGTTGCAGGACTGTGAGCCGGACGTGCTGCGCCTGCTGCCGCTGCTGCTGCACAAAGGCCGGAGCGTGCTGCTCAAAACCTCACCCATGCTCGACATTGAGCAGGCCGTGCAGGAGCTGCGCCACGTGCGGCGCCTGTGGGTGGTAGCCGCGGATAATGAGTGCAAAGAGGTGCTCTACGAGCTGGGCCAGGAAGCAGCCGTGGACCCCGAGCGGTACTGCGTGAACCTGCTCCGCGACGGAAGCCAGCAGGAGTTTCGGCTGAACCGGGCCCGCGAAGCCCGCGCCGTGCCGCGCTACGCCGAGCCCCAGCAGTACCTGTACGAGCCCAACGTGGCCGTGCTCAAGGCGGGCGGCTTCCGCAGCATTGGCACGGCCTTCGAGCTGCTGAAGCTGCACCAGCACAGCCACCTGTACACTTCCGACACGCTGCGCCCGGAGTTTCCGGGCCGCATCTTCCGCATTCGGGCCGTGGAGAAGTACGACGGCATAGCCCTGCGCGCCCACCTGGGTCCCGAGGCCCGCGCCCACGTTACCACCCGCAACTTCCCCGACACCGTGGCCGAGTTCCGCCACCGCACCGGCATCCGCGAAGGAGGCGAGCTGTACCTGTTTGCCACCACTAACTTGGAAGGCAAGCTGATAGTGCTGGTGTGTGAGAAAATCTGAATCGCGGATTACGCGAATTACTGGATTGCGCGGATTTTGGTGACGATTAGGCTGGCTTATGAACAAGGCTTGCCTTCGGCAAGTCTTGTTCATGAGTTGGGTGACACCGAACAGCTAACGTGACCAAAATCCGCGCAATCCGCGTAATTCGTTCAATCCGCGATTCACCTTGCCGGGCTAGTCCAGGGGCTGCCGATGAGGCGGAAGCGCCACGGTAGGGCTGCGTCGGCGCCGGCGTAGTCGATGCCCACGCGGGGAGAGGCACGGATGGATTCGGGGGGAATGGTTTCGTCGTGGTCTTCCAGCCAGATAAGGTTGCCAGTGAGGTCCAGGCCGTAATGGGCGGTGGTAATGCCGAGGGCTTGGGTGAGCAGGCCCGGACCAGCCGTGAGGCTGCGCTGCACCCGCGGCAGGCCCCGGCGCAGCAACATTTCTTTGATTCCGACAGTAGGCTCCAGGCCGCGGACGAGCACGGCGTCGGCTTTGCTGGCTTCGTTGGTGATGATGTTGAACAAGGCGTAGCGGCCGTACACCAGGTACACATAGGCTACGCCGCCGGCCTGGTACATCACCTGGGTGCGGGCTGTGTAGCGTCCCAGGTGGGAATGGCAGGCTTGGTCGTTGAGGTGGGCGTAGGCCTCGGTTTCGACAATGCGCCCACCGGTCAGCACCCCGTTTATCTGCGTGAACAGGTGCTTACCTAGCAGGTCGCGGGCAATTTGTACTGGGTCGGGGCGGCGGTAAAAGTCGAGGGAGAGTTTCGGATAGGGCATGTGGCACAAGCTTCAGCTTGTGCCGTAACGGTGCTAGCCCAGAAAAGGCTGCATAGTTTAACCAGGGGAGTTATTTAAGAAGTCAACAGACCGTCATGCTGAGCCCCGCGAAGCATCTCTACTGCTTTGCCTGCGCGATTAGATTTAGTCAGAGGGAGAGATGCTTCGGCTGCGCGGACGCCAGATGAAGCATGACGGGCTACTGACCTCAAACTATTGACTTCAACCGGCACAAGCTGAAGCTTATGCCACATGCCACATTCTCGTATCTTTGCCGACGTAGAGGTGGCCGGACCCCGATTGGGGGGCGAGGCTGAAAAGGGAATCCGGTTCAAAGCCGGAGCTGTCCCCGCAACTGTACGCTTCATGAGTGTGGTGCGCCATTCTGCTGCCACTGTTTCCGGAGGGCTTTTCCCATGAACAAGCCCCGGAGATGGGAAGGCGGCGCACCGGAAGCAAGCCAGGAGACCTGCCTCTGCTAGTCCCATGTTCAGCGTCTTCGGAGGAAAGACGGAGAACGAATGCAGTGGCGCGGCTTCGGTGGCGCCGGTTTACCTGCTGTTTTCGGCCTCGGCTTCGGGGTAGCGGCTGGCTTGGCAACGAGCAAGCGGCTGCCGTGGAGTTCTGAACTGAATTTTTCGGCTACGAAGATTTGGTTCGGAGTAACACCATAGTTCTTTCTCGACTGCTGAGCTGGCCCCGCTGCGTAACGGCTGCTGCCTTGCTGTTGGCGGCGCGTACCGGTCTGGGCCAGGCTCCGTCCACGGCCGACTCCGCCGCGGTGAGTCCCCAGCAGCTGCCGACTGTGCGCGTGCAGGCCACCCGCATTGAGCGGTTCAGCGTGGGCAGCCGCCGGCTTACCCTCGACTCGCTGGCCCTGGCCCCTTACCGCACCGGCACACTCACCGACGTGCTCGGTGCCCGCACGGCCATTCACCTCCGAAATTACGGCCCCGGCCAGCTGTCCTCCATCACGCTGCGCGGTACCTCGGCCCGCCACACGGCCGTGCTCTGGCAAGGCTTCAATATCAACCTGCCTTCCCTGGGTGAGGCCGACTTTGCCCTGCTGCCCACGCTAGGCAACACGCAGGTAGATATCCAGCCCGGACCCGCAGGAGCCACGTACGGCAACGGCGCCGTGGGCGGCACGGTGCTGCTCAGTTCCGCGGTGCGCTGGGGTGCGGGCTGGCACGGGGCGGCGCAGGTTGAGGGCGGCAGCTTTGGCCTACATGCTGGCACGATGGAAGCCGGCTTCAGCAATCAGAAACTCGCCCTGCGCACCACGCTGCTCTACCGCCAGGCGGATAACGACTTCCCCTACTTTGCTCAGGAAGCTGCCGGCCTCGTGCGCCACCGCCAGCAGAACGCCGCCTTCCGCCAGGCCAGCTTCACCCAGGACCTAACTCTGCGCCTGGGCCAGCGCGGGGAGCTGACGGCTGCCGCCTGGCTGACCGACGCTGACCGGCAGATTCAGCCCGGCATCGGCACCAACAACACCCACGGCCGGGAATGGGACCAGAGCCGCCGCTTCACGGCCGGCTACCGCCACCTGAGCCCCCGCCACGAGTGGACGGGCCGCGTAGCCTGGTTTGAAGACGTGCTCAATTACCGCGACGACGTGAGCGGGCTGAGCGAGTCCCGGGTGCGCACCACCCAGGCCCAGGCCGAGCACACTTGGAACCTACGCCCCAACGCCTCAGTGCGCCTGGGTGCCGAAACTCAGCACTTTGCGGCCCAGGTGGACGGGTACGGCGCAGACCCGCGGATAGAAGACCGGTTTTCGGGCTTTCTGCTGCTGCGCTACGATCCGCGGCCCCGCCTGCGGCTGTCGGCCAACCTGCGCCAGGCCGTGCTGCCCGGCCGCCAGCCCCCGCTCACGCCTACGGCTGGGCTGGAATGGGAGGCTCTGCGCCGGGGGCCGCACCTGCTTACACTGAAAGGAAGCGCCTCGCGCAGCTACCGGGCTCCTACCCTGAACGAACGGTATTGGCGCCCCGGCGGCAACCCCGACCTGCTGCCCGAGCACAGCTTGGGCTACGAAGCGGGCTTGGGGCATATCCTGGACTGGCCGGCACCCAGCTTGCGCCTGCAAACCGAACTCACCGCCTACCGCCAACTCGTTGATAACTGGGTGCAGTGGACGCCGGGGGCTACGTACTGGTCGCCGCGCAACCTGCGGCAGGTGCGGGCTCAGGGCCTGGAAGCCAGCAGCCAGCTCACGTGGCGGCCGGGTGCCTACCAGCTCACGGCGCGAGCCACGTACGCCTTCACCCAATCGGAGAAAACCCGCGGCACGGCCGCCGACTCCGACCCGGTGGGCCGGCAGCTGCCCTTCGTGCCCCGGCACACGGCCGCCTTGAGCACCGACCATGCCTGGCGGGGCTGGCAGCTGGGTTCCACGCTCACCTTCACCGGCTACCGCTACACCGACGCCTCGGCCACCAGCTTTCTGCCTTCTTTCCTGCTGCTGAATGCTTCCGTGGGCCGCATACTGGCCGTGCATCCGGCCTGGCGGCTGGTAGTGCTGGCGCAAGGCTACAACCTCACCAACCAGACTTACCAGAGCTACCAGAACCGCGCTATGCCACTCCGCCACGGGGCCCTGAGCCTGCGGGTGCTGTGGCGCTGACTCCTCCTTGTTTTTTCGTTTTCCACCTTCTTTTTCTATGACCTGCTTTTCCTCTCTTTCGCGCACTCCCCTTCTGCGCCTGCTGCTAGGCACCGCCGCCACCTTCAGCCTCGCCGCCTGCGACCCGGACAAGGACCCCGAGCCCACCGAGCAGCCCATTGTCACCAAGTCTGTATTTGTGGTGAATGAAGGCAACTTTATGCGCTCCAACGCCGACATCAGCCTGTTCAGTAAGGCCAGCGCCACCGTCACCAACCGCACCCTGTTTAGCAGCACCAACGGCCGGGCCCTCGGCGACGTGGCCCAGAGCATGGCCGTGCAGGATAGCCTCGGCTACATCGTGGTCAACAACAGCAACAAAGTGGAGGTCGTGTCCCTGGCCAAGTTTCGGTCCAAGGCCACTATTGCGGGCCTGAAGCTGCCCCGCTACTTCGCGGCGGCTTCGTCGGCCAAGGGCTACGTGACGGAAACCGTGTCGTACTCAGCTTCGGCCGGGCAGGTGTCGGTGCTGGACCTGAAAACCAACGCGGTGACCAAAACCATTGCCGTAGGCCGGCAGCCTGAGCAGCTGCTGGTGGCTGGCTCCCGCCTCTACGTCACCAACAGCGGCGAAAACACGGTTACGGTCATCAACACCACGACCGACGCCGTGGAAGGCACCATACCGGTGGGCGACGCGCCCAACAGCCTAGCCCTGGACCGCAACGGCAATGTGTGGGTGCTGTGTGGCGGCCGGGTGGCCTATAACCCCGACTTCTCCGTGGATTACGCCCGCACCACCAAGGGCAGCCTGGCCCTGATTACGCCCGACCAGCTCACCGCCACCAAGCGCGAAGTGGAATCGAACCGCAGCGCCCCCGGCCGGCTGACCATCAACGGGGCCCGCAACCAGCTATACTATACCTACCAGAACGGCGTGTACACGCTGGGCATCGGCGACGCCAACCTGCCCACCGCCCCCCTGATTCGCCGCCGCTTCTACGGCCTGGGCGTCGACCCACAGGATAACGCCATCTATGGCGGCATCGGCTCCTTCACCGCCGCCGATAAGGTGATTCGCTACCGCAGCAACGGCGCAGCCATCGACTCCTTCACCGTCAACATTGGCCCGAACGGCTTTGTGTTTTATTAGAAGTTAGAAGTGAGACTATGAGAAGTGAGAGGTGAGACTGTCGTTCTGCAACCTAGCCAGGCCAGCAGAACGACAGTCTCACCTCTCACTTCTCATAGTCTCACTTCTGATAACTAGTCCGCCAGGCCGTCGTTGTTTCGGTCTTTGCGGTCGGCGGCGTCTTCGTACACCTTGCGGTTTGAGGGGCCGGGGTTTTGCCGGGCCGTGCCCGAGGTGGCGGAGTCGCCGGTTACGGTGGAAGACTGAGATGCGCTGGGGTCTTTGGTTTTGACGGCGCCGCGCTCCACATTGGTGTCGCCGGCTTCGGTGCCGGTGTTGCAGGCCACGAGGGAAGAGGTCAGGAGCAGAGCGGCGGCCAAGGCCGGGCGGAAAACAGAAAACGTTTTCATGAGTTTACAGGGGGCTGAAGGGTCAATAGTACCCCTGCTGTACGGCTGACTGCGGCGCTGGTTTTTTGGTGCTTCGCCCGCGGGGCAACCCGCACGGGGGCTGTTGCGCTACAAGTCCGCACGCGCCAGTGCAGCCGCGCCGCGTCTGTATATTTGTTGCCCCCAAGTTTGTTGCTATGAGCCGCACCTTCCGTTCATTCCCTGCGTATAGGTTCTTGCTTCGGCGGGCGGCTGTGCTGGCAGGTGTGAGCCTGGTGCTGGCGCTGGTGCTGGTGGCGTACCTCTTTGGGGTGCAGGACCAGTTCTTCGGCCGGCTGTTCGGAGCTTTTTTCGTATTTTTCTGGCTGCTGGCAGTTACGTTTCTGGGAGTTGTTCCTTTTGTTAACTGGGCTGCCGCACACTGGTTTGGGAAAGAGTGGACTGAAACGCCGGCCGCAGTGCCGGTTCGACGGTCCCGCCCGGCTTCGTCTCGTACCGCCACCCGTCCCGCTACGCGGGTTGATTAACCTTCATTGTCCGTGAAAACAACGCTCCTCCACATCAGAAACATGGTTTGCCCGCGTTGCATTGATGCCGTGCGCAGCCTTTTGGAACAAGCTGGTTACCGGCCCACCGACGTGCAGCTGGGCCAGGCTCAACTCGACCACACTACCCCCGCCGACCCGGCCTCGGTGGCGCCACTGCTGCGCGAAGCCGGCTTCGATGTGCTGATGGGCCGGGCCGAGCAGCTGACCGAGCAAATCAAAACCGCTTTGGTTGAGTACCTCGACCACCTGCGCACGGCCCGCATGCCGCTCACTACCTCGGCCTTCCTCACCGACCGGTTTGCCGCTACCTACTCCCACCTGAGCAAGGTGTTTTCGCGCACAGCCAACCTAACCATTGAGAAGTACCTGATCCGCCTCAAGATTGAGCAGGTTAAGGAAATGCTCAGCTACAACGAAATGACCCTAAGCGAAATAGCCGAGCAGCTGCGCTACAGCTCCGGCCAGCACCTCAGCAACCAGTTCCGCCAGGTGACGGGCCGTTCCGTCAGCGAATTCCGCCGCGACCTGCTGCCCAAGCGGTTGTCCTTAGACCAGCTGGCCTGAGTTTAGAGATTAGATACTAGAAGTGAGAGGTGAGACTGGTTCTCGCCTCTCATTTTTTGTAGAAGTGAGGCGGTAGACCTAAGACAGTAGGACATGAGAAGCGAGACTTCGTGCTGACGTAACACCAGTAGAACAACGTCTCACTTCTCATGTCTCACCTCCACGAGAAGAACGAAAGTCTCACCTCTCATGTCTCACAGTCTCAGGTCTATCAAAGTACCTTTGTGCTGTGCTCCGCATTCTACTCATTACCCCACCGCTTACGCAGCTGAATACGCCCTACCCGGCTACGGCGTACCTGAAAGGTTTTTTGGGCGGGCGCGGCTACAATGTGAGGCAGGCCGATCTGGGCTTGGAGCTGGTGCTAAAGCTGTTTTCGCGGGAGGGGCTGACGCGGGTGTTTGCGGCCATTGAGGCCGGCGGGTTTAACCTCAGCGACAATGCCCGCCGCATGGTGCGGCTCCAGCAGAGCTACCTGAGCACCATCGGGCCGGTTATCCGGTTTTTGCAGAACAAGGACAACACGCTGGCCCCGCGCATCTGCCATAGCCGCTTCTTACCCGAAGCCAGCCGTTTCGACAACGTAGCCGACCTGGAGGCGGCCTTCGGTACCATGGGCCTCACCGACCAGGCCCGCCACTTGGCCACGCTCTACCTCGAAGACTTGGGCGACCTAATCAAGGAAACTGTGGGGCCGCAGTTTGGCTTTTCGCGCTACGCCGAGAAGCTGGCCATGTCGGCCACCACCTTCGACGCCCTGCACGAGGCTCTGCAAGCCCCGCCCAACCTGCTGGATCAGCTGCTGCTGGAGCTGCTCGACGACCTGCTGGCTCGCGTGCAGCCCGACGTGGTAGGGTTTACGGTGCCGTTTCCGGGAAATTTGTACGGGGCCCTGCGCCTGGCGGGCCGCGTGAAGGAATTATGCCCGGCCACATACACGCTCATGGGCGGCGGCTACCCCAACACCGAGCTGCGCCAGCTGCAGGAGCCGCGCTTTTTCGACTACATCGACTTTCTGACCCTCGACGACGGCGAAGGTCCCTGGCTGCGGCTGCTAGAGTGGCTGGCAGTCGAAAAAGAACGTCCTACTCCATCTGGTGTCCGCTCTGCCGAACCGCAGGTCGCCGTTAGGCAAGTATCTCTCCCTCTAGCTAACTCTACTCGTGAGGACGAAGCGGGAGAGATGCTTGGCTTGCGTCTTCCTTCGGTTCGGCAAGGCGGACGCCAGATGGAGCAGGACGCTCCGGCGGCGCAACTCCCCCTGCAACGCACTTTTCTTCGGAATACCGCGGGCGAGGTTCAGTACATCAACCAGCCCTACCCCGACATTCCGCACCCGGAAGTGGGCACGCCGGACTACTCGGACTTGCCGCTGACGGAATACCTGTCGGTGATTGAGGTGCTGAATCCCATGCACCGCCTCTGGAGCGACGGGCGCTGGAACAAGCTCACGGTGGCCCACGGCTGCTACTGGAAGCGCTGCTCGTTCTGCGACGTGACGCTGGACTACATCAGCCGCTACGAAACCGCTCCCGCTGCCCTGCTCGTGGACCGCATCGAGCAGATTATTGCCCAAACCGGCCAGACTGGCTTTCACTTCGTGGACGAGGCCGCCCCGCCCCTGGCCCTGCGCGACCTGGCCGTGGAGCTGCTGAAGCGCCGCGTGAGCATCACGTGGTGGGGCAACATCCGGTTTGAGAAAACCTTCACGCCCGACCTGTGCCGCCTGCTGGCCGCCAGTGGCTGCATTGCCGTGAGCGGCGGACTGGAAGTGGCCTCCGACCGGCTGCTGGCCCTCATGGAAAAGGGCGTAACCATTGCCCAGGTGGCCCGCGTGACAGATGGCTTCACGCAAGCAGGCATCATGGTGCACGCCTACCTCATGTACGGCTTCCCCACTCAGACCGCCCAGGAAACCATGGACTCCTTGGAAGTGGTACGGCAGCTGTTCGAGGCCGGCATTGTGCAGAGTGGCTACTGGCACCGCTTTTCGATGACGGCCCACTCGCCGGTGGGCAAAAACCCGGCGAAGTACCAGGTGGTACCCGTGGGTCCCGAGCCCGGCCCCTTTGCTTGGAACGACCTCTGGCACGACGACCCCACCGGCACCGACCACGAGCAGTTCGGGCCCGGCCTGAGCAAAGCCCTGTACAACTACCTGCACGGCGTAGCCCTCACTGAGCCGCTCAGCTTCTGGTTTGATTTCCGAGTGCCGCGCCCCACGGTGCCGCGCCAGCTTATCCAGCAAGCCCTTCAAGAACCGGTCAAACCCGATTCTGCTCGTCTTAATAACCGCTTGTTCTGGCTGGGCCACGCCCCCGAGCTGCGCTACGAAGACACTCGGAAAGGCCGCCGCGCCGTGCTTACGTTTTATGAACAGGCCGAGGACTTCGAGGTGAAAGTGCCTGCTGCTATAGGCCCCTGGCTGCTGGAGCTGCTTACGCGCCTCAGCACCGATTACGACACCAAAGTGCTAGTGAAAGATGCTGCCGTCTCCTACCCGACTGCCGCCGGTCAATCGTTTGAGCAGTTTCTGCAAACGCCGGCGTGGCAGTTGCTGCGGGAAAAGGGGTTGCTGGTGGTGTAGATAGGTTTTGTAAGGCAGTTGCTCTACCAATACTTTATATATGATAAAGACAAGTATATAGCAGACTCGTACATTTCGTGCGTCAAATAAACCCCATGACGTATGAAGCATTCTTTATTCAGATTATGTGCTCAGGTAGTAGGCATGCTGGTAGCAGGCCACGCCGCCTAGGCGCAGTCGGGCCTGGACGCCACATTTGGTACCGGCGGAAAGGTATTTACCACCTTCACGGCGGCGCCAACCACCGATGCTGCCGCCGCCGTAGTTTTGCAACCCGATGGTAAGCTAGTAGTGGCTGGGCAAGGCGCCGCGGGCCTGGAAATAGCCCGGTACAATCCCACTGGCGCCCTCGACCCCACGTTCGGCACGGATGGCAAGGTCACCTATCTTGTTGCACCGCCCACCGGTTCGCCGTGCTTTGCTACCAACCCCGGCACAGTTCCGGTTATTACCTATGCCATGACCTTACAGGCCGACGGCAAGCTGGTGGTAGCAGGTTCGGCCGCTTCGAAAGCCAGTTTTGTAGCGCGGTTTCTACCCACGGGTGCCCTCGATACCGGGTTTGGCACCAATGGCATAACCTACGTTTGCGGGGGCACGGTAGCCGGGTACCCCGTGCGCGTGGGCCGGCAGCCTACGGGCGAGTTGCTGGTAATGGCCCATCGGGTAGGCATTAATTCGGGCAACTACCCCATCGGGGCGGGCAACCCCGCCGTGTATCGGCTGCAAGCCAACGGCACTCTTGATAACAGCTATGTCGGCGACCTTGGCCGCAGCTATGCCCGCTTCACCGATGGTTTCGTTGACAACGCCGGGCGAGCCATAGCCGTGGGATTCCAGGACGTGGCGGAAAGTGGCTCCAGTACCATCACTCGCCAACTGATTGTGGCGCGCCGCCTACCCACTGGCGCAGCCGACCCGGCTTTTGGCACCGCAGGGGTAGCCGAACTGCGGCAGCTTGATAATGCCCCGGTAGCTGGCCGTTCTGTGAGCGAGCTACCCGGTGGCCAATTCCTTGTATTAGGTGAAACGCGGGGGGCTACTGCCTCCTTGTTTCTGGCCCGCTTCACCGCCACCGGCACTCTTGATGCAACGTTCGGTACCAACGGCACCGTTAACCTGGGCTTGCTGACTGCTAACGACTTCACAGAAATGAGCTTGCTAGCTGATGCCAAAATCCTGCTGGTTGGCTCCGTCAACAACGATTTTGCCCTGCGTCGGCTGCTGCCCACCGGCCAACCCGACCTCACCTATGGCCTCAATAGCTACCTGACCGTGAACGAGGACGCAGTTGACCGTTTAACCGATGTGGTAGAGCAGCCTGATGGCAACACCGTAGCTGTGGGGTTTGCAGCTGCTACGGCGACGGGCCAAAATAGCCGTTTTGCCGTGCTGCGGGCGGCCCGCGCCCCTATCGGCTTGGCTACACGGGGCCGCACTACCACCGGAGAACTGCGCGTGACGCCAAACCCAGTGAGTGGCCACTCGCTACGCGTGGAGGTAGGCGGCCTAGCTTCCGCACCTGGTCCGGTAACGGTAGAACTACTTTCGTCGCTTGGTCAGGTTATAGCTCGCACAACTGCTGCTCCTGCCGGAATTGGGCGGCGGCATACGGCCACCCTCACTATGCCTACTTTGCCCGTGGGTGTGTACCTGTTACGAGCCCGCAGCGCTGGTAGTGTTGCGGTGACTAGGGTACTAATGCAATAACACTACTGCAAAAGAAGTGTACAAAAGTTTGAATCTAGGGCGAGCCTAAAGGCCACCGAACCTAAAGGGAGGCATACTTTGATAAGGTATGCCTCCCTTCATTTCATAGCTGCCGCAGCCACGCTTCCAGCCCTTCCCAATAGCCGGGAGCAGGCTGGGGCCACTGCCACTGGCCGTTGGGGCCTATGTGGCCGGGCTGGAGAAAGTCGGCGGTGGCACGGGAGAAGGTGCGGACTTGGGTATGGCGGCGGTAGCCCACGGCGCTGCGGAGGCGGCGGCTACTTTCGCGCAGGCGCACCGTGGTATCGAGGCCGGCGTAGAGGCCCAGCACCGGCACCCGGCGCCGGGCCAGCACCTGAAAAGGCTGGGCCTCGGCCGGCGTGTTGGCTGGGGCCCCTTCCAGTAGTACGAATGCGGCGGCAGGCTGGGCTTGGGCGGCGGCCGTGGCTACCTGGGCCGCCAGGGCACCGCGCACCCACACGCCCACCCGCGCCGAGTCCACGGCGGGGTGCTGGCGCAACCCTGCCAGCGCTGCCGCCGTGAGGTGAGCGGCGGCGGAGTCAGCGGCTACTACCGGACCGGGCAGCAACAAGGTTGCGAAACCCCGCCGGGCCAGATACACGGCCCGCTGCCGGGCCGCCGCCACGCCCGTAGGCAGAAAAGCCACCGCCGGGTGTCGGGTTAGGGTATCGTCGGGAATCAGCAGGGCAGCAGTTTGAGCGCCACCCGGCAGTTGCAGCGTCAATGGCTGCTCCCGAAACCCCAATTCGGGTGCTGGCCCCCGGCGCACCCACACAAAATCGGTCCGGATACTGTCCCAGGCAAACGCCCCCCGCAGAAAGTCGCCCTCCCGGATGGCTTGCACGCTGACGCCGCCTGCCTGGCCCGGCTCCTGCGCCAGGCGCAGCTGCGGCTCCTGGTAGCGCACATCGGTGGCGGCTATTTCCAGGCCGGGCAGCTGCGGAAAACTGATGGTGGCCGTAAGCTGCCCCGGCTGGGTTTCGCGCAGGTCCAGGGCTACCCGCAGCTCGGTGCCCTGGTAGGTAACGGGTCCTTCGTAGTGCCCGGTGGGCAGCGCCACAGCAGGCTTGTCGCGGGATGCATCGGGGGAGCAGCCCGCCAGCAAGACGCCGCCCACTCCCGCGCCTATCCTAATCAGCCCCCACAGCCCAGGCCACGAAGCGGCCCGACCAGCATACGAAACGAATTTCAACGGCAAGCAGCTAGGAATTAGATGATACGAACGGGACCGGAAAGCAGCATTGCCAGCTACCAGCTCCGGCAAGGCGCCGCCAAAGGTACGCGGCCCAGCTAGTTTTCAACCCACCCCCGCTCGGCCAACTCACGCCAACGGCATCTACAGGCCTTTGCGCAGCACTATATCCGTTTGCACATCGGTGCCCAGCATAAACTCGTGCTGTGCGCTCTTCTTAAATCCAAACCGGTGGTAAAACTCCAGGGCGCGCTCATTTTTCTCCCACACGCCCAGCACCACGGCCCGGCTACCCCGCTGGCGAGCCTCCTCGATGGCCCGGCGCATAAGAGCCGCGCCCAGCCCCGTGCCAATCCAGTCTTCCAGCACATACAACCGCTCGATTTCCAGCCGGTCCTCGGGGGGTTTCTCTTCGGTGAGGCCCAGCGTGGAGTGCAGCCGGAGTTTGGCGTAGCCGACCACCTCCTGGTTTAGCTGAGCCAGCAGAAATACGATGTTCGGGTCGTGCAGCTCGGCCAGCTGCTTTTCGGGGCTGAAAGTGGCCTCCAGATAAGCGGCCATGTCCTCGGGGCGGTTGTGAGCCGCGAAGGTATCGTGGAAGGTGCGGCGGCCGAGTTCGGCCAGCTGGGCGGCCACGGCGGCTGTGTGCTTGGCCACCACAATGCGAAGAGGAGAAGACATAACGCGAAGATGGCAGAATTTGGACTGGCTTACGCAGTGCGCTACTACGGCAATCCTACTTGGCAGCGCCACCGCCGCGCCGCTCGTGCCAGCCGTAGCGCAGCAGCAGCATGGCTGCTAGCAGCAGCAGTAGTTGCATTGCAAGCTGCACCGCGCTGATAGCCTCTGCGCCCAGGCGCCGATACTCGTAGTACGTTACCACCAAGCGCAGCACCTGCCCGAGCAGTAATAGCACTCCAGCAATCAGTAACAGCCAGCCCACAAGCCGGCGGGTCTGGGAAGGCAAAGGCCACGGCATAGACAACGTTCTTTCAACCGAATACGCAAAGCGTACCTACGCTTCAGCGGCCGAAAAGTCAGAAAAAGAACGTACATTCCTTATCCGGGCCGGGCACGTTTTGCCTCGTATCTGGATTGGAAATTGATTTTCCAAGTGTATTTTTGCTTTACCAAAAACCGCGGGAGTAGCTCAGTTGGTAGAGCATCAGCTTCCCAAGCTGAGGGTCGCGAGTTCGAGCCTCGTTTCCCGCTCATTCAGAATCAGCCACTCAGGTATAATCCTGGGTGGCTGATTTGCTTTTAATGTCCGCATTGAGCCGACAGGGGTTGCAGTGGGGCTCTGGTACCTGCGCTTTCTAGGCGTGGTGTTCGGCGTGGAGTACGGCCTTGCTGGTGCTACGCAAGCTGCGTCCTCCGCGAACTGGAGGATAGCGTAGCTGAGCCACTGCGGCTTTGGCGGGAGGCAAGGCCAGAACTGGGGTCGAAGTGGCGAGAGTTTCTGCCGGGACTTACTGGCGCTCAAAATACGGCAGCCGGTCTAGCGGCACCGTGATGGTGTGCTTGCCGGGCCCGCGGAACACTTGTCCGTCGTCGGCGCGCCAGCGGCCCCTGGGGAAGACCACCTCGCGCGTGCCCCGGCCATGAACCAGCAGCGGCGCCACCATCAGCTTGTCGCCGAGCATAATCTGGTCGTTGACTTCGGCGTAGCCCTGGCGCGGAAACACGTACTCCAGGCTGCGCACGATGGGCTCACCGCTCGTGGCCGAAGCCTGGGCCAGCGCCACGATGCGGGCCGCGAAACGGCTGCGCAACGCCACGGCTTGCTTGACGGCGGCCAGGTGCTCGGGGTCGAGGATGCGCCAGGGTGCCACCGAGAACTGCATCATCGGCATCAGGGCGTGGCACTGGGCCGAGCGCACCACCAGGTCCTGGTCGAGCTTGTTGGCCACGAAGGCGTCGGCGCTGGCCCCGGCGTCGGTGTAGCCGAAGGACTTGATTTCGCCGCCCCCAATCATATCGGGGCAGGTGAAGGTGTAGCCGCTCAGGCCTTCGAGCACCATGTGCGGAATCAGGTTTTGCAGGTCGGCCCAGGTGTGGTTTTTGTCGGCCAGGCGCTGGGCCAGGGGCTGGCCGCCGGTTTTCCAGGAGGCCCGAAATTCATTAAGCGGAAACTCCAGCCCGAACTGCGAGTAGAGCCGGCAGTGCTCGTTGGGCGTGGCCGGGGCGAAGGAAAGCGGGTTGCCCTGGTAAAACTCCATGTCGCCGGCGTCAAATTTGAAACCGTCTATGCCGTAGGTTTTGGCGGCGCTGGTGAGCTGCTCCCGAAACCAGCCTACGGCAGCGGGGTTGGTGAAGTCCAACACGGCACTGGCCCCGTTCCACCACTGCACCAGCCGAGGCTGGGTTTGGGCGGTAAGCCAGGTCGCGGCCGGGTCGGCGGGGCGGTCCAGCAAAAAGGCTTTGCGGGCGCGCAGGTCGCGGTACTCGGGCGAGTCGGGGCTGACGAACGGGCACACCCACACCATGACTTTGAAGCCCAGCCGGTGCAGCTCGTCCATCATGGCCTGGGGGTTGGGGAAGCGGCCGGGGTGGAAGCGCCACAGACCGTAGTCTTCCTGCCAGGTGTCGTCAATCATGAACACGCCCGGCGGCAGGCCGTTGTCGATGATGGCGTGGGCGTAGCGCAGCACGTCGGCCTGGTTGTGGTGGTAGTTCAGCTCAATCCAGGTGTTGTACTGGGGCTGAGCAAACAGGGCCGGGTCGGGCGTTTTGCCGCTGGGCGGAAAGAACTTGCGGCTCGCAAAGCGGTACGCATCGGCCAGGGTGCGGCCGGCCGAGCCGGTTTGCACCGGGCCCCGCGCTTCGCTGATGGTGAGCTTATTGCCTTCAAAGGCAAAACGAAACGGCTCCTCGCTCCACACGTAGCGCCCGTGGTCGGAAACCAGCAGCGGCTGCGACTGATTGTAGAGGTTGTCGCCGTAGAGGTTGAAGGCGTAGGGTGCCGTGCTGAAAGGCATTTTGTGGCCTTCTTTAACTGCCCCGCCCCACCAGTGCTCCCCCGGCTCAAGCGTAATAACCTGCGGCACTGAAGCCGCTGCGGCCCCGCCCGCCGCCGGCGCTACCTGCGCTACCGCCGGCCCGCCCGCCAGCAGCAACGCACCTACCAGCGTCAGCACGGCTCGTCGTCGGCCCGGCTCGGTGGTTTGCTGGGTGGTAAAGCAAAGGCGAAAGGGAAGAAGCTGATTCATAGACGAAAATTGGGGGTGGGAAGCAGGCGCCTGGCGCAACCAGGGCCCTGGCTTTATGTGCAGTATAGGTCAAGCCAAGGCCGCCCGGCAGCTCCCAGGGTAGAGCAGGCAGCAGCGCCGGCTACTCCGGCGTGAGTAGCAGCAGGGCCGTGGCGTGAGGGTTCAGGGTTTGCCCGTAGCTGGTTTTGAAGGACCCCAGGTTGCGCTTTTCCCAGAGGTTGCGCACCTTGACCTTGCCCTTGAAGCCCAGCTCCCCAAGGTTCAGAGCCAGCTGGCCGGGCTTCTCGTTGAGGTTGAACAGGGCCACGTACACGCCGCCCTGGGGGCCGGGCGCCTGGGAGTACCACACCGAATAGCCGTTTTTGTGGTACAGCTCGCGCGGGTTGCGGCCCTGCTGGTTGACGGCCAGCACCTCGTCGTTGGTGAGCAGCTTCAGTTCCAGTTCCCGGTTGTCGGGCAGGTTGCCGCCCATCATCAGCGGCGAGCGGAAGATGGACCAGAACGTCATGTGGGTGTACAGCTCGTCGTTGGTGAAGCGGCTGTACCGCTCGGGGCCCACCGGCCCGCGCTTGGAGAGCCGCCCGATTTGCAGCATGTCGCAGTCGGCCCAGTGCCCTTCGCGGTCCTTGCCCTGCCACTGCCGGGCGTAGGCCATCATGCCCAGCACGGCCTTCCACTCGTCCCAGAAGTCGTCGGCCATGCGCCACATGTCGCCGTGCTGCGCCACGTGGGCGGCCTGGGCCACCGGTGTTTCGCCCGGCGACAAGCTAAACACCATCTCGCGCCCGCTCTGCGTGATGGCCTTGCGGTAGCCTTCCACCTCGGCCGCGTGGTAGGGCCGCGAGAGGTCGTCCACTTTCACAAAGTCCACATCCCAGGCCGCGTAGAGCTGGAACAGCGAATTCAGGTACTCCTGAGCGCCGGGCTTGGCCATGTTCAGGCCATACATGTGGTTGTTCCAGGAACAGGTCGAGGTCGTGTCGGCAATCATGTCGGCCGTGATGCCGCTGGCGCCCAGCACCGGCGTCTTGGCCCACACGGCCTGGCGCGGGATGCCCCGCATCAGGTGAATGCCAAACTTGAGCCCTTGCCCGTGCACGTAGTCGGCCAGGGACTTAAAGCCGGCCTGGCCCTGGGCCGAAGGAAACTTACGCGGCTGCGGCAGCAGGCGGCCCCACTGGTCCATGGTCAGCCAGGGCACGTGGGCACCGTCGGGCAGCCGGTACTGCTGGGGGTTGCCGAAGTTGCTGCCGGGCGGGTTGTCGTAGGACCAGAGAAAGTCCACCACCACGTACTGCCAGCCGTGCGACTTCAGGTGCCGGGCCATGTAGGCGGCATTGGCCTTCACCTCGTCTTCGAGCACGGCCGAGCCAAAGCAATTGTAACTGTTCCAGCCCAGCGGGGGCGTGGGGGCCGCTCCCACCGGGCGTTGTTGGGCACTCGCCGGCGGGATGGGCAAGGCCAGCAGCAGGGCCAGCATCAGAGGAAACCAAGATTTCATATTCTTCATTCGGGAAGAAGTGCGCAGTAATTTAAGGAAATGGCCCGCGGCCCATCGTGCTTGTGAGCTACTATTTTTCAGTTGGGTCGGGCCAGCGGGCATCAGGGAAAGCACTGGTTTGCCTGAAAACTCTCAGAGGGAAAGAGCCCCACAGCAGAAAGCCCCGAGCCTGGCTGGCTCGGGGCTTTCTGCTGTCACTCAGGCGGGCAGCCTTCTGGGCGGTTACTTGGCTTTTCGGAACAGGTAGCGCGTCATAAACAGGCCTTGGCCGGTAGTGCCGCCGCTGACCAGCGTCTGCGTCAAGGGAGTGGCTTGTACCAGTTCCCACCCTTCGGCGTCCAGCTCGGCGAGGTAGCGCAAAATGGTTTCCTCGTTGCTGCGGACGTTCTGTAGGTTTAGGCCCGTCAGGCTGAACAGGTTTTCCAGGTTGACCTCCTTATTGCCTTTGAACTGAGGCGTAAACAGGATGCGGGACCGGCCCATCCCCCCGGCTACTATCGATTCAATCGTCGTCATTTGCAAGTACTGGTACGCAATTCCAGCCGATGCCAGTGGCCGAACCTGGCCCTGGGCCGAGTGGTGCGCGCCGCCCAGCAGTAGCAGCAAAAACAGAAAAAAAGTAAACCGCATGCGCGTAAAGCAATTAGGATGTAAAAAACCTCCGGAAATTAGTGGAATATCTATCCGCCCAAAAGCCTCTCCCTTCAACAGGCACTTTCCCTCGGCCAACTCCCGCTCCCAAACCGTCGAACCAAGGACGCTTACCCCACCTGCAAAGCTCGAAAAGCCGTCTTCCGGGGCAGGGCGAAGAATCGGGTGGAGAGTAGACGATACGCTTGCTGCCGGTTACTAGCCTGAGCCTGTTTGCTGTGGGTGCCCTCGAGCCTTACTTCGCCAAAGGGCGGCGGAAGAGGTAGCGGGTTTCGGTGTGGCTCTGAATGGAAGTGTTGCCGGTATAGTTGGGCCGGTTGGGGTTGTTGAAAGTCAGGTCGGTTTCTATCTTTTGCGTGGCCCGCACGGGCTGTGTCAGATGGTACACTTCCAGTAGCTCCCAGCCTTCAGCGGCCAAGTCGTTAAGCGCCTGCATCACTAAGGCGTCTAACTCACCGGCCTTGGGCCGGCCAAACAGGTTCTTCTGCTCAGGCGCCAGCTGAGTGTGGCCCCGCCACGCTGGGGCCAAAAAGGCCTGCTCGTCATCCTCCACTTTCAGTAGCTGATACTGAAACCGCGTGCTCGTAGTAGCCGGGGCCGCCAAGATGGTGCTGGTAGCCACCGGCTGCCATGTGCCTTCCGGCAGGGCGGCCAACGACACAGGCCGCACGACAGCCGGCGGGGCGGTCTGGGTAGCGGCGGCGAAGGGCAGCACGCACAGCGCAGGTAGCAGGAGAAGGAAACGTAGCTTCATAAAAAACACGATAAGGAAGAAAACACAAACCGGCTGGCAGCAGGGTTATGATACCTGGGCCAGCCGATTCGGCTGTGTTCCTACTATCGTGCCGAAAGATTACTACAATTCTAACAGGCTTAATTCATCAGCAGCCGCCAGTTCCGCACCGAGTCTGATTCAGCTCCGGAAAGTCTTCCTCAATCTCCTCGAACGTCCTACCCGAGGCCAACCATCCCAGAATATCCTGCACGGTGATGCGTGTGCCGACAATGCAAGGCTTGCCAAACCGAACGGCAGGATTGAGGCTGATGTGCGGGTGAATGGAATTCATAGTCGAAGATACCTACTTACTCCCGCTTGGTCTTGAGCACCTGCCGTAGGGCGGCCAGCTCGTCGCGCAGCTTGGCGGCTTGCAGGAAGTCCAGCTCCTTGGCGGCGGCTTCCATCTGCTTTTCGGTTTGCTTGATGAGCTTTTCCAGGTCGGGCTTGCTCATGACGGACACCACCGGCTCGGCGGCAATGGCCAGGGCCACATCCTCGGTGGGGCCGGCGTAGCCCTGGGGCTCCACGATGCGGTAGTCCGACAGCGAGGTTTGCTCCAGAATGGCTTCGCGGCTCTTGCGCACGGTTTGGGGCGTGATGCCGTGCTCCTCGTTGTAAGCCAGCTGGGTGGCGCGGCGGCGGTTCGTCTCGTCGATGGCGCGCTGCATGGAGCCGGTCATGCGGTCGGCGTACATGATGACCTTGCCCCGGTCGTTGCGGGCGGCGCGGCCCATGGTTTGGATGAGGCTGCGCTGGTCGCGCAGGAAGCCTTCTTTGTCGGCGTCGAGGATGGCCACCAAGCTGACTTCGGGCAGGTCGAGGCCTTCGCGCAGCAGGTTGACGCCGATAAGCACGTCGATTTCACCCAGGCGCAGCTGGCGCAGAATTTCCACCCGGTCCAGGCTTTTCACGTCGGAGTGCACATACTGGGACTTGATGCCCAGGCGCTCCATGTACTTTTGCAGCTCCTCGGCCATGCGCTTGGTCAGGGTCGTCACCAGCACCCGGTCGCCCATCTTCACGCGGTTATCCACCTCGTCCAGCAAGTCGTCAATCTGGTTGATGCTGGGCCGCACGTCGATTTCGGGGTCCAAGAGGCCGGTGGGGCGGATAATCTGCTCTACTACTACGCCGCCGGCCTGGGCCAGCTCGTAGTCGGCGGGCGTAGCTGATACGTACACGGCCTGGCGCACCATGCCCTCAAACTCGTTGAAGGTGAGCGGGCGGTTGTCCATGGCGCTGGGCAGGCGGAAGCCATACTCTACCAGGGCCGTTTTGCGGCTCCGGTCGCCGCCCCACATGGCCCGGATTTGCGGCATCGTGACGTGGCTTTCGTCCACTACCAGCAGGTAGTCGTCGGGGAAATAGTCGAGCAGGCAGAAGGGCCGGGCGCCGGGCTGGCGCTGGTCGAAGTAGCGTGAGTAGTTCTCGATGCCCGAGCAATAGCCCAGCTCCCGAATCATCTCCAGGTCGAACTCGGTGCGCTCCATGATGCGCTTGGCTTCCACGTCGCGCCCCTCCTTCTCGAAGTAGGCGTGCTGCTGCACCATGTCGAACTGAATTTCCTTGATGGCCTGCTGCAAGGTGTCTTTGCCGGTCACGAACAGGTTGGCCGGGTATAGGGTGATGCCGGTTTTCTCGTCGGCCAGCTTCTTGCCGCTCACCGGGTCTATCTTCTGGATGGCCTCAATTTCGTCGCCGAAAAAGAAGATGCGGAAGGCATGGTCGGCGTAGGCCGGGAAGATGTCAACGGTGTCGCCCTTCACGCGGAAGGTGCCGCGGGTAAACTCGCCCTCGGTGCGCGAGTACAGAATCTGCACAAACGAGTAGAGCAGGTTGTTGCGCGAGTAGCGCAGCCCTGGGGCCAGGTAGATGACGTTCTTGCCGAACTCCTCAGGGTTGCCGATGCCGTAGATGCACGACACCGACGCCACCACAATCACGTCGCGCCGCCCGCTCAGCAAGGACGAGGTGCAGTGCAGGCGTAGCTTTTCAATTTCCTGGTTGATGGCCAGATCTTTCTCGATGAAGACGTCGGTGGAGGCAATGTAGGCCTCGGGCTGGTAGTAGTCGTAGTAGCTGATGTAGTACTCGACGGCGTTGTTGGGGAAGAACTGCTTGAACTCGCCGTAGAGCTGGGCGGCCAGAGTTTTGTTGTGGCACAGCACCAGAGCCGGCTTTTCGGTCTGGGCAATGACGTTGGCCATGGTGAAGGTTTTGCCCGTGCCGGTGGCGCCGAGCAGCACCTGGGCCGGCTCGCCGTTGCGGATGCCCTCTACCAGCTGGGCAATGGCCTGGGGCTGGTCGCCGGTGGGTTTGAACTCGGAGGTGAGCTGATACTTCATGCAGGGAAAGATACGTAGCCTAGGATAACTGTAATTACCCGTTTCTGGTTCGGGGGAAATTGAGGTTAAGCTAGGCGTCTTTTTCTCGCTAAGGTGCGCGGAGGGTGGCGCGTAGGGTGGCTACGCCTTCCTTCGGGTCGCTGAGCTGTTCTGGTAAACAAAAAGCCCGCTCCCAAGGCATCAGGAGCGGGCTTCAGAACAAAACCAGGAGCAGCTTACTGCTGCGTTAGGTAGAGCGTGGCCGTCTGGGGGCCGAAGCGCGCGTTTGCTGAAGGGTATGGGTTCACGTCGGTCAGGCGCAGCCAGTACGGCACGGCATCCAGCACCACGGCCGCCGAGTCGTTGGAGCAGCTGCCGAGGCACAGGGTGGCTTTCTGCACTGCGCCTGCGCCGTCGCGCAGCTCCACGCTCACGTCGGCTTGTCCGGGCGCCACGCAGTTTACACCACTGGGGCAGCGCGAGTCGGTTATCTCGGTTACAGTGAGCTGCACCGGTGCCTTGGCAGTGACTACTTGCACGCTTTGGTCTTTCTTCAGCTCTATTTTCTGGCCCAGCTTTACCACGGCCGGGTCCTCGTCTTTGGTGCATTGCACCAGCCCCAGCAGCACCCAGAATCCAAGTAGAAGAAGTAGCGTTTTCATCACCTAAACAGCAGTTGGTTGAACATGGCCCCCGTGAACAGCGCCGGTAGCAGACACCTAGCGCGGGTCGCGCCAGATGAGCACAGGGTTGGTGGCGGTGGCGCTGAAGTTGGGGCAGCGGCCGTCGCCGCGGCCGGATACGCCGCCGCTGGCCGCGCACAGCACGTTGCCGCAGGTATCGAACAGGTAGTTGTAGTTGTCGCAGCAGCCACCCGTGACGAGGTACACCGTGCGGCCCTGGTAGGTGTACTGGGTTACTTCGGCGGGCGGGTTTTGCTTGGGCTGCTGCTTGAGCTGCTCAATCAGCGTGGCCGAAAAGTCGCTGGGGCAGTTGGGAGTGGCTTCTTCGCTGGCCACGTTGCAGCCCGCAACGGTGCCGAGCAGAAGCAGAAGAATCCAGGAAAGGAGGCGTGACATGGCGCACAGCGTAAAGTTCAACCCATCTACTGCTCTTATTGACCTACGGGGCTTGCCTTCACCGGACCAAACTCGACACTGGCCTCCACGCCTACGCTATACGGGCGGCTCTGGCGCAGCAGGCGCTGGGTGGGGCTGGCGTTGAGCGTGGTCAGGCCCACCTCGGCGGTGGGACCCACGGCTACGTTCCAGGAAGCATCGGTGGGCTGGTAGCGCACCCCGGCTCCGGCCCGCGCCGAAGTCAGCACCTGGCGGTAGGGCGACTCCGCCGACGACACGGTGTAGGTGCGGGTGGCCTCGGGGGAACCTTCCAGCTCGGAGCGGCTGCTCAGCAGCACACTCACGGCCGCGCCCACCTTGGCGTAAAGCGACACGCCCGGCTTGGTGCTGCCATAGCGCACGCCCACCGGCACGCTGGCCGTGCGGTAGCGGTACGAGGTAGCGCGGGTCTCGGGCTGCGACGGGGGCAATGAAGCCGGCCGGAACAAGTCGGCGGCCTGGCGGCCCTGCTGCTTGCCATCCAGGAAACCATAGGTAGTGGCCGAGGTGGCGCGGTGCTCGGCTACTTCGGCCCCGGCCGTTACGGCCCACCGGTCGTTGAGGGCGAAGGTGGCGGCCAAGGCTACGCGCTGGCTCAGGCCGGCGCGCAGGTTGCGGCGGTACTCCTGCTCGGCATCGTCCTGGTAGTAGTTGCGCAAAGCCACCGTTACGGGGTCAGCCTTCACCCGGCCTTCCGACTGGGAGAAATTAATGTTGGGGTTGTAGGATGAGGCGGCATAGCTGCCGCCCAGGCGCAGACGCCGCCACAGCTTCGTGGGGAGCTGGCTTTCCTGAGCTTCCGGGCTGGCGGCTGCCAGTTGCGCCTGGCCGGCCGGGGCCTGGGGCAAGGTGAGCAGGGCGGGCTTGAGCGTATCGGGGCGGCCGGCCAGGCTGCCGAAGCCGCTTACCCGCACGGCGCGCAGCGGCATGTCGCCGAAGGCACTCCCTAGCAGATTGGCGTAGGCTTGTTCGGTGGTCAGGCTGCCGTTGAACCCGAAACCTACTGCCGCGGGCGTACCGGCAGGCGCACCCAGTAGGGCATTTTGCAGCAGGCGAGCTGCCGCGGCCGGCGAGTTCGGGTAAGCAGTTGCGCCAGTTGCCGTTTCGGTTGCGCCGCCAGCCGCAGCCAGCATACCGGTTGCTGTGGCTGCCTCGGAGGCGGCGGTGCCCGGTGTTACGGGGCCAGCGACACTCCGTGCACCAGCCGGCAAGGTGGCGCGGGCGTCGGCCGTGGCAGCCGAGGGGTTAGCGTTGCCAGAGGCCTGAGCAGCCAGCTCCGCCGAGGCGTTTTGGGCCCATTGGCGCCACGTGGCCCACCCGCCCCCGCCCAGCAGCAGCAGCAGGCAAGCCGCCGCTACCCAGCGGTGCACGGCCAGGCGGCGACGGTAAGTGTCGTTTTGCTGCACCAGCAGCTCATGGTCGAGCTGCTCCCAGAGGCTGGCGCGGGGCGTCACTTCGGCCTCGGCAAACTTCTGGCGAAACACGTCTTCCAGGCTGCCCGTGCGCGGGTGCTGGTCGTGTGGGTTGGGAGTAGAATTAGGAGCGGAGGGTACCATGCGTATGATGAGCGTCGAGGCGCTCCAGTTTGCTTTTCAAAATTGCCCGAGCCCGGGAGTACTGCGACTTGCTGGTGCCTTCCGAAATGCCCAGCATCTCCCCGATTTCCTTGTGGCCGTAGCCCTCAATGGCAAACAGGTTGAATACCATGCGGTAGCGCGGAGCCAGCTCCTGCACCATGCTCAGCAGCTGCTCGAAGTTGTAGTTAGACAGGGTAAATTCCTCACCGGCCAGGTCCTCGGGGTACTCGCCGCCGTCGCTTACTGCTACCAGCGGGGCGTTGCGGCGGTGCTGGCGCAGGGCGGCGTTAATCATAATACGCCGAATCCAGAATTCCAGCGGACATTCGCGCCGGAAGTTGCCCAGGCTCTTGAAGACCGTCAGAAAGCCATCCTGCAAAATATCCTCGGCCTCGAAGGTGGTTTGGGCGTAGCGCAGGCACACGGCCAACATGCGGCCCGAGAATCGTTCGTACAGATACTTCTGCATCAGGCGGCTGCCCGCGAGGCAGCCGTCAATCAGCTCGGCATCGGAGAGCTGGGAAGGCGGGGTCAGGGTACGCACGGGAGCGGATAACGACGACGATAGGGACTCCGGGCGCGCGGCCGCAGCCGCGCCAGGCAGCAGCCGGTGCAAGCCGCCGGCTCCCAGCGGCGCCACGGCACTCATCGGGCAGTCCGGTCCCCAGGACCGGCGGTTAGGTGGGCACCGGCGGGCGCAGCCCAGGTGCAACGGAGGTACGATTGCGGCATATGCAGCAGAATCAGATAAGGCAATACTAGAGGCAGCCCCGTCGAGGGCGGGTGCTTCGGAAGGAAGAGCTACCCTGGCCGGACGAAGGTTGCAATGGCTACTTATTTTTTATGAAAAGATAAGCTGCTCCGCTGTAAACCAAGCCGTTCAACTTTTGAGAATAGAAAAAGAGCAACCATGTTAGAACATATAATGTATGTACATATATTTGCCAGCACCTACTCTTTTACCTACCTCACGGGTGGAGGCGCCGTACGTCTGCTTTCGCGTTTGTTTTTTTCATTTCCAACTAATTCCACTGTATGAAAACGCTTGTCTTGTTTTATTCCACCTACGGACACCTTTACAGAATGGCAGAAGCCGTAGCCGAAGGTGCCCGCCAGGTAGCCGGCAACGAAGTGGTTCTGAAGCGGGTGCCGGAAACGCTGCCGCCCGCTCTGCTCGACCAAATTGGCGCTACGCAGGCCCAGAAAGCCTTCGAGCATATTCCAGTGGCTACCCCCAACGAGCTGACGGAGTATGACGCCATCATATTCGGTACGCCCACCCGCTACGGCAACGTGTGCGGCCAGATGCAGGCGTACATGGACAGCACGGGCGGCCTGTGGGCCAGCGGCGCGCTGATTGGGAAGGTTGGGGGCGTGTTCGTCAGCACTGCCACCCAGCACGGCGGCCAGGAAACCACCATCCGGTCGTTTCACACGGAGCTGCTCCACCACGGCTTTGTCATTGTGGGCCTGCCCTACGCCTGGCAGGGCCAGATGGGCCACGAGGAAGTAACCGGCGGCACGCCCTACGGCGCCAGCACCGTGACCGGGGGTCAAGGCGAGCGGATGCCCAGCGAAAATGAGTTGGAAGGTGCCCGCCACCAAGGTCGCCACACCGCCGAAATTGCCAGCAAGCTGGCGCGGTAAGTAGACCAGACCTGAGACTAGGAGAAGTGAGTACCGAGAAGTGAGAGGTGAGACTCTTGTTCTGCAACCCAGCCGGGCTCTCAGAGCGAAAGTCTCACCTCTCACTTCTAGTATCTACCCTCTACGATAGAACGAGAGTCTCACCTCTCACTTCTCGGTACTCACTTCTATTCTATAACAGATTGTAGGCTTTAATCAGGTTGAAGAAGGGTTCCCGGTAGGTGTCGCCGATGGGGAGCAGGCGGCCGGCAATCTGCACCTTGCCGCGCTCCACGTGCTCGATGCGGCTCAGGGCCACCAGGTACGACTTATGAATGCGGGCAAACCGGTCGGGGGGCAGCACCTCCTCCACCCGCCGAAACGACTGGAGCGTGAGTACCTTGCCGGCCGTGGTGTAGAGCATCAGGTATTCTTTCATGCCCTCGATGTAGAGAATATCATCGAAGGCCACGCGCTGAAGGCGGTGCTCGTTCTTGACGAACATGGCATCGGGGGCCACGACGGGCGCTTCCGGAGAAGCCGGAGCGGCGGGCAGCGTGGCGGGAGCGGCCGATGCCAGCTGCTGCCGCACTTTCTGCACGGCCTGCACAAACCGGTCGAAGGCAATGGGTTTGAGCAGGTAGTCGGCCGCGTTCAGGTCGTAGCTGCGCACGGCGTACTGGTCGTAGGCGGTGGTGAAGATGATGCGCGGCCCCGGGGTGGGCAGCAACTGGGCCAGTTGCAGGCCAGTGAGCCGGGGCATGTGCACGTCCAGGAACACAATGTCCACGGGGTTGTCCTGCAAAAAAGCCAGGCCCACCAGGGCATCATCAAACTGCCCCTTCAGCTCTAGCCCCGGCACTTGCGCGCAATAATCGGCCAGCAAGTCCAGAGCCAACGGTTCATCGTCGAGAATAGCGCACGTCATGGGGGAGGCGAATGTGGAACTATGAGAAATGTGCTAAATGTGTTGCCATCAAGAAGGCTTACTGCAACAGCACCAATGTAACCAGGTGCTGGGCGGGAGTAGCGTGCACTTCAAGAGAGTAACGGTTGGGGTAGAGCAGCTCCAGGCGGCGGCGCAGATTGACCAGGCCCACGCCGCCGGGCTGGGCGGGCAGCTGCCGGGTGGGGTCGGCGGGGGGCACGTGGTTGAGCACCGAGAAGCGCAGCAGTCCATCAGCGGCCAGCAGCAGGCGAATGTGCACCGCCACCGGCCGGGCCGATAAGTCGCCGTGCTTGAAGGCGTTTTCGACTAGGGGCAGCAGCAGCAGGGGCGCTACGGGGTAGGCGCAGTCGGGGTCGGTGCCCTCCACATCCAGCCGGATGGCCTCCTGCGCCGTGGCTGGCAGGCGCAGGCGCTGGAGGTCCAGGAAAGAGTGCAGATGGGCCAGCTCCCGGCTCAGGGGCACCATGTCGGTGCTGCTTTCATAGAGCAGGTAGCGCATAATTTCCGACAGCCGCAGCACAGCCTCGGGCGCCTTGTCAGACTTGCGGCTCGTGAGCGAGTAAATGTTGTTGAGGGTGTTGAACAGGAAGTGCGGGTTGATCTGGGTTTTGAGCATGGCCAGCTCCGTGAGCAGCTGCTGGCGCTCCAGCTCCCGGCGGTTGCGCTGCCCCCGGATGTAGTCGCCGGTAATGCGCAGGGCCGAGGAGCTGGCTACGATGAACGTACCGATAATCAGATGGCCCAGCATAAGCATCCACAGTTCAATCTTGTCCGTTCCCGGCTTTGCCGCGGCTGCTTCTTGGTTTTTCTTGATTGGCGTTGTTGCGGCAGGCTTCTTGGGCGTCGCTGCCGGCTGCATCATGCGCGCAACTTTCGTTTTCGCGTCTTGGTAGCTGATTCGGCTGGCTACCCAACCCAGCAGGGCGGCATATGGTAGCACCAGCGCCACTGCCAGCGCCACGTACAGCACTACCCTAGCCCGGCCCAGGGTGCGCGGAATCAGCCACCGCCACACCAGGTAAAACAGCGTAGCTCCGCAGACATCCTCCAGCAGCAGCCGGCCCATCATAGCCAGCAGGGGCTGCCATTCGCTGAATGTATTGGGTAAGCGAGGCAGCGCGGCTACTACCCCGCTCAGCTTCAGCGCATCCAGCCCCAGCAGCCACAGCCACAGCAGCACGTGCACGCCGCGCGGAATGCGGCCCGGCTCGGCGGCCGCCGACCAGTTGGCGGGCCGCAGCCAGGTGCGCAGGCGGCTCCGCCAGGTGGGGCGGGCCGCGGGCAGGGGCTCGGCAGCGGGCGGGGCAACGTAGGGCGAGGACACTTCCATACCGAAAAATAGCAGGAGGCCAGAAATCGGGCGGCTGGTTTTCAATCAACCCCGCGGCCGGGGCCCTCAACGCCCCAGCGGGTCCAACCAAAGGCAGCGGCGGGCCAGCCAGCCGGCGCAGGCTCGTTCGGTGGCCGAAAACAGCCGTTGCAAGCCACCGGTGCCAGGATTGGTTGAATAGACCGGGCTCTATATTCCGGCGCGGGTAGGTTTGCAGCGGTTCAACTTCTGACTTCACTATGCCAACACCCGCTCCCCTACTCGAAACCCAGGGCCTGCACTTCCGCTTCGGCCAGCGCCCTGTGCTGCACGACCTGAACCTGGCCGTACCGCCGGGCAGCATCTATGGCTTTCTGGGGCCCAACGGCGCCGGCAAAACCACTACCATGCGCCTGCTGCTGGGCCTGCTGCAACCGGCGGCCGGCACGGTGCGCGTGTTTGGGCAGGAGCTGGAGCAGCACCGCGTGGCCCTGCTGAGCCGGGTGGGTGCCCTCATCGAAAACCCCTCCCTCTACGACCACCTTACGGGCCTGGAAAACGTGGAGGCTACCCGCCGCCTGCGCGGGCTGCCGGCCGAGCGCACCATGGCCGTGCTGGAGCTGGTGGGCCTGGCGGCTTCGGCCCGCCGGCCGGTGCGGGGCTACTCGCTGGGCATGCGGCAGCGGCTGGGGCTGGCTCTGGCCCTGCTGCCCCGCCCCGACCTGCTCCTGCTCGACGAGCCTACCAACGGCCTCGACCCCAACGGCATTATTGAGATGCGGGAGCTGCTGCGGCGTCTGTGCCAGGAGCAGGGCACTACCATCCTGGTCAGCAGCCACCTCATCAGCGAAGTAGAAAAAGTGGCAACTCACGTGGGCGTATTGCAGCAGGGCCAGCTGGTGTTTCAGGGCAGCCTGACGGAGCTGCAACGCCTGCAACTGGGCCGGGCCGAGCTGGTGCTGGAAACCAACAGCGCCGACACCTGCCGCAACCTGCTGCCCCAACTGCTGGGCACGGCTCTGGTGGCAGATGCCGGCACGCTGCGGCTGCCCTATCAGGGGCCCGAGCACACGGCGGCGCTGGCGGCGGCCCTGGTGGGCGCGGGCCAGCCCGTGTACGGCCTGCGCTGCGAGCAGCCTAGCCTCGAAACCACTTTCCTCCACCTCACCCAAACCAGCCAGATAGCATGAGCTCCGCCCCTACTCTCGCCTTACCCCGGCCCAGCGCCCTAACCCAGCTGGCCCGCTGCCTGTCCGTGGATATGCTCAAGCTGCGCCGCACGGCCGCACTCTGGCTGACGCTGGGCGGCGGGGCCCTGCCCGTGCTGCTCAACTTCCTGATCTTCTACTTCAAGGGCGACAAGCTGCTCAAGCCCGGCCAAAACCCCTGGCCAGCCTACATCAGCATGAGCTGGCAAACGGCTTCGGTGTTGCTGCTGCCGTTGTTTGTGGTGCTGCTCAGCAGCCTAGTGCTGGCCCTGGAGCACCGGTCCGAAGGGTGGAAGCACTTGCTGGTGCAGCCCGTGGGCCGCGGGGCCGCGTACGGCAGCAAGCTGCTGGTGCTGCTGGGCCTCAACGCGCTGGCCCAGAGCCTGTACGTGGTGTTGCTGCTGGCCTCGGGGGTAGTGCTGGGCTGGCTGCGGCCGGGGCTGGGCTTCCAGAGCGGCCTGGTGGAGGTAGCGCCCCTGCTGCTGATGCTGGCTCACACGTTTGTGGCAACGCTGGGCATTCTGGGCGTGCAGTTTGCGGCGGCCCTGGCCCTGCGCAGCTTCGTGGGGCCCCTGGCCCTGGGCATCGGGGGCATCGTCACGGCCCTGACGCTGCTGCGCTGGGAGCATAGTGACCTGATTCCGTACGCTGCTTCCACCAAGGTGCTGTCGGCGTTTGAAGGCGGCAAGCAGGGCGAGCTGCTGGTGAAAACGGCCATGTCGTCGTCGGAGTGGTGGAGCCTGGCCTGGTTTGCAGTAGCAGCGGTGGCTGGGTACGCGCTGCTGCGGTGGCGGCGGGCGGCGGGGTAAGGTTTCTCGCAGTGTTGCGCAGAGGAAAAGCGCAGAGGTTCGCAGTGTTGTCATTGAACAACCTCCGCGAACCTCTGCGCTTTTCCTCTGCGACCCGAGGGAAGGCGTAGCCAACCTCAGCGAGAAAACCCGTCTGCAAATTTTTTTCACAACGCTTGTAACGAATAGCAACCTGGCCGGTATTCGGGTCACATTCGCTTCTCTGACCTTTCTCTCACGTGGTAGCTTCCTCTACTCCCAGCGACGAAGACTTGATGCTCCGGGTGCAGGCCAACGACCTGGACCAGCTCACGCCGCTGTTTGAGCGTTACCACGGCCCCCTGTTCGGCTTCCTGACTCGCCTCAACAACGGCGACCGGGACACCGGCCAGGACCTGACCCAAAACGTGTTCCTCAGGGTGCTGAAGTACCGGGCCTCCTACCGGCCAGGCCTAAGCTTCCGCACCTGGCTCTACCAGCTGGCCCGCCACGTGCACGCCGACCACTGGCAGCAGCGCCGCCCCGCCCCCACCGACCTCGACTCTCTGGAGCGCACCACCTCCCACGGCCGCGCCGCCCAGGCCCACCGCACCGCCACCGACTGCGCCGACTCGGTGCAGGAAGCCCTGGCCCTGCTGCCCGCCGCCCAGCGCGAAATCCTGGTGCTGCACCGCTTTCAGGGCTTCGACTACGCCGAAATCGGGGAGATGCTGGGCTGCTCGGAAGGGGCGGCCCGCGTGAAAGCCCACCGCGCCCTAGAAGCCCTGCGCACCTTGTACTTCCGCTAACCTCACCGGCGGCCCGCGCTGCCTCCCTATATGTCTGCCTCGCCCGAAACTGCCGTTCCACTCTCGCCTGACTGCGCTGCCCTGGTGCCGCTGCTGGCCGCCTACGCCGACGGTACCCTAGCCCCGGCCGAAGCCGCTGCCGTGGCCGCTCACCTGCCTCAGTGCCTAGCGTGTAGCCAGCAGCTAACCCAGCTGCGCCAGCTGCTCCGCGACCTAGACGACGTGCCCGCTCCGGTGCCGCCCCTGGCCCTGCGCGACAATTTTCTGGCCTCCCTGGCCCAGGAGAAAGCTGCACTGGCCGATGCCGCCGCGCCGGCTGCCTCGCTCAACTTTTCACCCAGCTCTTCACCCCCATCGACTCAGGAGGCCAAGGTGGTGCCGCTGTGGGAAGCCTCGCCGGCCGGGCAGTGGCTGCGCATAGCGGCAGCCGTAGCCTTGCTGGCCGTGGGTGCGGTGCTGGGGCTGCTGCTGCGGCCCGTGGCCCAGCCGGAAGTGGCGACGCGCCCCGCTCCGGCCGCGGAGCTGGCCGCCCAGCTGACATCCGCCTCCGGCCAGCCGGCCACGGCCAGCCGCCGCCTGCGGCTGGTGAGCGAGGCTCCGGCCACCGTGCAGCCCGGCGACCCGGCCGTGCAGGTGCTCATCACCACGCTCAACGCCGACCCCAGCCCCAACGTGCGCCTGGCCGCTGCCGAAGCCCTGTACCACCTGCGCGCCGACCCCCGCGTGGGGCCCGCCCTGGTGCAGGCCCTGCCCAACCAAACCGACCCCAACGTGCAGATAACCCTGATTGAGCTGCTCGTAGCCCTGCGCGACAAGCGGGCTGTGGCCCCACTGGAGCAGCTGGCCCGCCAGCCCCAGGTGCTGCCCGCCGTGCGCCAGCAGGCCGAGCGGGGCCTGAGCCTGCTGATTTAGCCCCGGCTGCCCGCCGCTTGCTTCTTCCTTTTCCGTGGTTTTCACGGCTTGCCACCGGCCCTGCGCCCGTAGCCTGGGCCCGGCTTGTCCTTCCTTTTTGATTTCTCCTTACTAACTCTTCTGCTTATGAACCGCTCCTGTTTCTTTTTTCTACTGCTGACGCTGGGCACCGGCACTGCCCTCCACGCCCAAGAATACAAAGCCCGCTTCACCAACCGCCAGGACCGCCGCCTCGTCATCGAAATGCGGGGCAGCAACGTGGTGGTGGAGGGCTACGATGGGGATGAGGTAGTCATTCGGGGCAATGGCTACGAGGCGCCGCCCAAGCAGGCGGAGGGGCTGCGGCCCCTCTACAACTCTGCCGAAGACAACACCCGCCTGGGCCTGTCGGTAGCCCCCGATGGCAACGCCCTGCGAGTGGTGCAGGCCTCGCGCAAAGACGTCACCTACACCCTGCGCGTGCCCCGGCGCACCAGCTTGGTTTTCACCGAAACCACCTGGAGCGGCAGCAACCTCACGGTTACGGGCCTGGCCGGCAGCCTGGAGCTGAACATGAAAAACGGGGATGTTACGCTGACCAACGTGACGGGCCCCCTGGTAGCCAACAGCACCAGCGGCGACCTGGCCGTGCGCTTCTCCGAAGTGCCCGATGCGCCCACGGCCGTGTCGCTTATCAGCGGGAAGCTGGATGTTACGATGCCGGCCTCTACGAAGGCCAATCTAGCCCTGCGCTCTATATCCGGGGAAATCTATACCGACTTCGACCTGAACCCGCGCCCTACTCCCGACGGCCTTAACCGGGTGGGCGGCCAAACCATTACGGTGCCCCTGAACGGCGGCGGCCCCAAGCTGAGCCTGCACACCATCAGCGGCGACATTTTCGTGCGCAAGGCCAAGTAAGCGCCGAGAGCTTCGGCAGTCATCAAATCTTTCACCTCAACCTCTCTTTTCCCATGTTGCGCCTGCTATTTTCTTTCGCTTTGCTATTGCTGCTGAGTGGCCAGCGCCCGGTAGCTGCTCAATCCGTCATCGAGAAGAACGCGCCCGTGCCGGCCGGCCAGGCCGTAACCCTGGACCTGAAGCACGCCACCACCATCCGCGTCCGGCCCGCAACGGATGGGCAGCTGCGGGTGCGGGCCACCGTCAGCATCAACCAGAACAAGCTCAACGATGCCTTCGAGCTGGACCTAACGCCCGCTGGGAACGGGCTCCGGGTGGCTTCGGACCTAAATAAAAAGCGTCTGGAACAAGCTAAGCCCGGCGACTGTCCCGCCAACGGCACGATGTACTACGGCACCTGGAACGGCAACAAACAAAACTCGGCCCCGGTGTGCGCCGACATCGTTTTTGAAGTCACCGTGCCGGCCGCTACCGACTTGCGCATCAGCACCATCAGCGGCGACATTGACGTGCAGGGCCTCACGGGCGAGCTACAGGCCAAGTCCATCAGCGGCTTCGTGGATGTGAGCTGGCCGGCGGCGCGGGCCGCCAGCGTAGCCCTGAAAACCATTACCGGCGAGGTGTACACCGACCAGGATGTGGCCTTCGTCAACCGGCAGGAAAACCCCATCGTGGGCTACGAGGTGAAGGGCACGCTGGCCGGCGGCACGGGGCCGGCTCTGCGGCTGGAATCCATCAGCGGGGACGTGTTTTTTCGGCGGGCCAAGTAGGCGCTCCGCCGCCCCGGTACACGGGGAGCAGCGGGGCGTTGAAGGGCCTGTGTATCGGATTTGTTGAATAAAACGCCGGGCAGCGCAACGGTAGCGGACATTTGCTGTCAGTAGCCGACTTCGTTACCGTGGTGGGCAGCTTGGGCGCCCCGTTGTGGAAGCCAGCTTTTTCCGGGAGTTTCTCTTTTCTTATTGTTACATGAAAAAATCTACGTTGCTCCTGCTGTTGGCCGGCCTGCTCGCCGCCCCGGCCCTGGCGCAAACCACCCCGCCCGCCGGCGCTGCGCCGGCGGGTGCCCGGCCCGCTGGCGCCCCTGCCGCGACCCGGCCCGTGCTGCCCCAGGCGCCCCAGGGCGCTGGCCGCCTGGAGGGCACCGTGCTCGACGCTGCCACCAAAAAGCCGGTGGAGTTTGCCACGGTGGCCCTGCTGCCCCTGGCCGGCAACACGCCGCTGGACGGCGGCGTGTGCGACGAGCGGGGCCGCTTCGCGCTGAAGGGCCTGGCCGCCGGCGACTACCGCCTGCAAATCAGCTTTATCGGCTATGCCACCCAGACGCTGAACGTAACCGTGGGCCAGGGCCTGACCACCGTGCCCACCGTGCAGCTGGCTTCCACGGCCCAGAAGCTGGGCGAGGTGAAGGTGACCGGGGAGCGGGAAGTGGTGGAAACCAAGCCGGACCGCATCATCTACAACGCCGAC
Source organism: Hymenobacter sp. YIM 151500-1 (assembly GCF_025979885.1). Taxonomy (NCBI): domain Bacteria; kingdom Pseudomonadati; phylum Bacteroidota; class Cytophagia; order Cytophagales; family Hymenobacteraceae; genus Hymenobacter; species Hymenobacter weizhouensis. Next base: position 4,275,491 of record NZ_CP110139.1, on the reverse strand, counting down.
CGGGACTTGACCAACACGGGCGGCACGGCCGCCGACGTGCTGCGCAAGGTGCCGCTGGTAAACGTGGACCCCGACGGCAACGTGGAGCTGCGCGGCACCTCCAACGTGCGGGTGCTCATCAACGGCAAGCCCTCGGGCGTGGTAGCCTCGTCGGTGGCCGATGCCATGAAGCAGATTCCGGCCGACCAGATTAAGAGCGTGGAGGTGGTGACGACGCCCTCGGCCAAGTACGACGCCGAAGGCACGGGCGGCATTATCAATATTATTCTGAAAAAGAACGACCTGGGCGGCCTCAATGGCTCGGTGGGTGCGGCGGCCGGCACGCGCAGCTCCAACGCCAACGCCTCGCTGAACTACCGCAAAGGCAAGGTGGGCCTGAGCAGCTCGGCTAACGGCTGGACGTTTTACAGCCCCAACCGCAACGACCTGACCCGCTACCTGAAAAGCCCCAATGGCACCGAGCAGCTGTCTTTGCAGCAGGAAGGCGACGGGTTTACGCTGGGTGGCGGGGGCTTCGGGCGCCTGGGCCTCGACTACGACCCGGCCCAGTACCACAACCTCACGCTGAACGTGCAGGGCAGCCTGTTCCGCAACGCCGGCACTTACGACCAATACAACAACGTGCTGCCAGTGGGCAATGTGGTAGCCAATGAGTTTAGCCGCGACACGCGCCGCGGCTTCCACACCCAGAGCTACGACCTGAACGGCTCCTATACCCGCACCTTCGAGGAGAAGCGCCGCGAGTGGAGCGTGCTGGCCCAGCACACCCGCAACCGCAACGTGCAGGCCTACAACCTCGACCAGTTTCGGGGCCGCTCGGAGCGCAACGAGGACAAAACCTACCGGGAAGAAAGCGACAACCTGGCCCGCAACCTCGAAACCACCCTGCAAACCGACTACGCCCACCCGTTTTCGGAAACCGCCCTGCTGGAAACCGGCGCCAAGGCCATCTTGCGCCGCGTGAGCAGCGACTTCGACGTATTCACCAGCCCCGCCCGTAGCAGCAATATCGACCCGGTGTTTAACCCGTTGCGGTCCAACCTGTTCGACTACCGCCAGGATGTGCTGTCAGCCTACGGCACCTACGGGTTTTCGGCCTCCAAGAAGGTGAGCTTCAAGCTGGGTGCCCGCCTGGAAAACACCCGCATCGACGGCTCGTTTCAGCAGCAGGAAAGCCAGAACTCCGGCGTGGAGCAGAACTACACCAACCTGCTGCCTAACCTGAGCGTGAGCTACCAGCCCGGCAACCCCAAAAAACCCGGCCAGACCCTGCGCCTGGCCTACTCGCGCCGCATCCAGCGCCCCCAGATTTTCTTCCTCAACCCCTTCCGCAACGCCGCCGACAGCCTCAACGTCAGCTACGGCGAGCCAGGACTGAAACCCGAGCTGACCGATTCTTACGAGTTGAACTACACCACGTTCATCAAAGGCTCGGTGCTGAACTTCTCGGCCTATGCCCGGCGCACCGGCAATGCTATTGAGGCCGTGCGCTTCGTCAGCAACGGGGTCAACAACCAGACGTTTCGCAACATCGGGCGCAACGCCACGTACGGCCTGAGCGTGTTTGGGTCGGTGAAGCCGCTGCCCAAGTGGGACCTGAGCGGCAACGTAAACGCCTATTTCGTGTCGCTGAAAAGCCCGTCCCTGAACTTTGGCGAAGGCGTGGGCAGCATGGCGGGCTACTCCAACAGCGGGGTGATGTACAACCTGAACCTGAACTCCAGCTACAAGTTCGAGAAAGGACTGAGCCTGCAATTCTTCGGGGGCCTGAACTCGCCGCGCATCCAGCTGCAAGGGCGGCAGCGGGCCTGGGCGTTCTACTCCATGGGCCTGCGCAAAAACATCCTCAAGGAAAAAGGCGACCTGACCCTGAACGCCGACAACTTCCTGCAAGCCACCCGCAACCTGAACAGCATCCTCGACACCGAGCAGTTTCGCCAGGAAAGCAACAACTATATCTACCTGCGCGGGGTGCGCCTGGCCTTCAACTACCGCTTCGGCAAGGTGTCGCAGCAGCCTCAGAAGCGCCGCCGCGGCATCCAGAACGACGACGCCAAGCAGGGCGAAGGCGGCGGCCAGGGCCAGCAGTAGTGGCCTCACCCCCCGGCCCCCTCTCCCGTGGAGAGGGGGAGCCTGACGCTCCGCCCAGCGCCGCCCCGTCGGCTCTCGCCTCCGGAACGGCTACCTGCTCGTGGTAACACAGTGGCCGCATAGCGGCCGAAGGATTGTAGAAACCACACGTTATAAAGAAGTAGCGCCGCATAGCGGGGCAAGAAACGTTCAGGCGTCTCTTGCCCCGCTACGCTGTGCTATGCTGTTCCCTCCCATCCATCTACAACCCTCTGGGCCGCTAGGCGGCCGTGATGTCCGTTGTCGTTCACAGCGGTAGTCGTTCCGGAGGCGGTAGCCGACGGGGCGGCGCTGGGCGGAGCGTCAGGCTCCCCCTCTCCACGGGAGAGGGGGCCGGGGGGTGAGGCCACTACCCTTGCCAAATCTTCCAGGCGGCTTCGGCCTGGAGGCAGAGCATTTCAAACCCGTTTTTGGTTTGGGCGCCGGCGGTGGCACCGCGCCGCATGAATTCGGTTTCGCGGGGGTTGTAGATGAGGTCGTAGAGGTAATGCTGGGTGGTGAGGGCCTCGTAGGGCAGCGGGGGGCACTCGTGCACGTCGGGGAAGGTGCCCAGGGGCGTGGTGTTGATGATGAGCGGATGCTCCTGGAGCAGACGGGGCGTCAGCTCGTCGTAGGTGAAGCCCGGCCCCAGCGGGTTGCGCGACACCACCCAGTAGCCCAGGTTCAGGTCGCGCAGAGCTACTTCTACGGCTTTGGAAGCCCCGCCGCTGCCCAGCACCAGGGCCCGGCCCTGGAAGCCCACCGGCAAAAAGCTGCGCAGCGAATCCCGGAAGCCCACCATGTCGGTATTGTGCCCGATAAGGCGGCCATCCTCCCGAAACTCAATTACGTTGACGGCCCCCACCCGCGCGGCCGACGGCGCTACGCCATCCAGAAAAGGCCAGACTTTTTCCTTGTACGGAATGGTGACGTTGAGGCCCCGCAGGTTCGGCTCCCGCTGCACCAGCGCGGGCAGCTCTTCCACTGAGCTTAGCTCAAACAGCTCGTACCGATGGTCAGCGAGGTCGAGGTTGTGAAATTTCTGCGTGAAATACGTCTGGGAAAAGGAATGGCGCAGGGAGCGGCCAATAAGTCCGTAGTCGGGCATAACAGGCGGGCACTTGATGCCCGCTTAAAGCAACGAAAAAAACCGTCCGGCCCCAAGCTCGTCCGTAGCTACAATCACTGGTGCAGACTGGTTTCGTACCGCGGAGCTTAGCTATGCCTCCCTGCAGTACGGTTTAGGCTACGGGGCGGCCGGGGGCACGGCGGGCTTTGAAGAACTCCCACACCGCCGGCAGCACCGACAGTACAATGATGGCCACCACAACCAGGGAAAAGTTATTCTGCACCACTTCCAGGCCGCCGAAGTAGTAGCCGGCCAGCGTCAGCAGCGTTACCCAGAGCACGGCCCCTACCACGTTGTAGCTCAGAAACTTGCCGTAGCTCATGGTGCCCACGCCGGCCACAAACGGCGCAAACGTGCGGATAATGGGGATAAAGCGGGCCAGAATAATCGTCTTGGCGCCGTGCTTCTGGTAGAAGGCCTGGGTGCGCTCCAGGTGCTCCCGCTTCAGAAACCGGGAGTTTTCGCGGAACACCCGCGGCCCCAGATAGTCGCCGATGTGGTAGTTGAGCGTGTCGCCGAGCACGGCCGCCACAATGAGCAGGCCCATCATCACCCACACGTTCAGGGGCGAATTGGGCAAGGCAGCCAGGGAGCCGGCCGCAAACAGCAGGGAGTCGCCGGGCAGGAAGGGCAGCACCACTACGCCGGTTTCGACGAAGATGATGAGGAACAGAATGGCGTAGGTCCAGGCGCCGTAGTCCTGGATGATGTCGGCCAGGTGCTTGTCGAGGTGAAGAATAAAATCGAGCAGCTGTTTCAGAATTTCCATGGGCGCCGGGGGTTGAGGCTGCAAAGAAAGCAGGTGCCGGGCAATAAGCGGCCGGCCGCTGGGGTCAAATGCCCAGCTCAAACTGAAACACCCCACCCCAGCGGTTGCCAGGGCTGCCAAGCTGCCACCGCCCCTGCTGCACCTGGTAGCTGGCGTTGAGCTGGGCCTTCACGCGGTGCTTGCGCAGGTACTGCGTCAGGCCCACTTCCAGCACTTCCTGCTGCCGCTCCAGCCCGCGCAGGCTGCGGCGGGGTTGTAGCCAGGAGTAGCGCAGGGCGGGCTCCAGATTGCTGGGCAGCAGGTAAGAAAGCTGCTGGTTGAGGCCGCGCCCCACGTAGGCGTAGCGCAGCTCGCCCCCGCCATCGTAGGTGAGGGGCTGGGGGCTGCGGCGGTCCAGGTACTCCACCAGGTAGGCCCAGCCGCGGTGCTTGAACACCCCATCCACGATGAGCGTGCCCAGGTCGACGGGGCCGTAGAGGTCGGGGCCGAGCTGGCCGCCGCTGCGGGTGGTGCGCCGGTTGAAGCTGTAGCCCCCGGCCACGGCCAGCTTGGGCGTGGGCTCCCGGGCCAGGTCGCCCTCCGAGTAGTCGCCGCCGTCCTGAAACGCGCCCAGCGGCAGCAGCTCTACCCGGCCGGTGTAGGCCAGCCCGGCATCGGTGCCGTTGGCGCTGCGGCCCTCGCCGGTGGTAATGGCGCCTTTCAGCAAGCACAGGGCGTTGGCACCCAGCTGGTGGGTGTAGTAGGCCTTCAGGCCAAAGTCCCGGTCGATGTTCAGGGCCGAGTTGACAATGGAGCGCTCAGCAAACTGCAGCTGCCCCGACGAGGTAACCCGCTGCCGGTTGCCGGGCAGCTTGTTGAGGCCAAACGCCAAATAGAAGTTGGGCGTGACATTATAGAAAATCACCGCGTCGCGCACAATGTTGGCCACGCCGGTATTCTCGAAGTCCTGGTCGCCGCGCGCAAACGCCAGCTGCAGGCTGTAGCCAATTCTTTCGCCCAGGGCGTAGCCGTCGGCGCGCAAACGGAGGCGGCGCACCCGGGCGTCGTAGTTGGCTACGCGTAGGTTGTCGCCGCCGCGGGTTACCAGGCCCACCCGGTTTTGCATCCGGAAGCGGAAGTTGATGTAGAAGAGCGAGTCGGCGGAGCGAAACTCCATGCCGTTGAAGCGCACGGGCCGCTCGTCGCCTTCGCCCTGAGCCCAGGCGCGGCCCGGCAGCCACCCCAGCACCAGCAGCAAGCACCACCCCAGCGCGGTCCGCCGGGGAGTATCGAAGAAGGAAAGCGTCATAGGGCGCCGAAGTTACGCCGGTCGGCGCAATGTGTTCCGGCTGAGTTGCCCTGCGCCTTTCGGCGGCTACTTCTGCCTGCGCAGCACCAGTAGGCGGTTCAGCTCCACTTCCAGCTGCTCCTGCACCACCAAGCCCAGGCTCGGCAGCTTGTCGGAGGCCGGCACGTGGTCAATCAGCAGGTCCTGGCGCAGCAGGCTGTTGAACAGCACCCAGCCGCCGGGTTGCAGGCAGCGGTGCACCTGGCGCCAGAACGACGCCTGGGCCAGCCCCGCTGGCAGCTCCAGGTCCAGAAACAGGTCGATAACAACGAGTCCGTAGGTGTCGGCCGGAGCTGTGGGCAGCCAGGCAAACGCGTCGGCACACACAACGCGGAGCGTGTCGGAAGCCTCAATGCCAAACTCGTCGGCCGCTACGCTTACCACGGCGGGGTCCAGCTCCACGGCCGTAATGGGCCCGTGCAGGTGCAGCTCCTGCCGCAGCAGCTGCACCACCGAGCCCCCGCCCAGGCCCAGCACCAGCACGGGTGCCGTGGCCGGCGGCTGGGTAAACAGCAGCCCGTAGCGCAGCACCTGATGGAGGCCGCCGTAGCTGTAGTTGGCATGGCGGGTGTTGAGCACCTTTTGCCCCTGGTACAGGGTAATTTCCAGCTCCCCGCTATGCTGGGAGGGCACGCGGCGCGTGAGCGGCACCACGTAGCTCAGCCAATGCCGCAGCCTCGTCAGCAGCCTGTGCATATTGTGTTTAGAGGTGAAGGGTAACAGGTGACAAGTGACAAGTGAACGGTCATGCTGAGCATGTGGCGCATCCAGCCAGGGTGCGCAGCCCCAGTCGAAGCATCTCTACTGCGGGCTAATTCCAATCGTGCAAACGGCTTCCGCTGCATAGCCCAGGGGTTAAACCTTGGGCTACGGAGGACCCAACGAAGCGGAAGAGATGCTTCGACAAGCGGACGCCAGATGGAGTAGGATGGTTAGCTCCACAACGTCAGCACGCGAGATGCTTCGGCTCTGGCTGCACGGACGCCAGCCAGCGCAGGAAGTTCTTGGTAATTTTCCCATGCAGTCTGAAGCAAGTTCGTTACCAGCAGCGGACCGGATGGAGGCATAAAAATAAATCCTCCGGCCCAAGCTACTTCCATAGCTCAAGCCGGAGGATTTCAGCGTTGCTAGCGCCGGGCCTGGGGTAGCTTACTGCACTACGGGGCGCACCTGGTAGCCTTGCTGGCGCAGCAGGTTCAGCACGCCCTTGGGGCCGCCGAGGTGGGCGGCGCCCACGGCGAAAAACGTGGGCTTAGCTGCGGCCTGCTTTTCGATGCGGGCAATCCACTGCTGATTCCGCTCGTCCAGGAGCAGGCTTTCATATTCGCGGAAGCCAAAGGAGCTTTTACTGGTCATGTCGCGCAGGCCTTCCACGTTCTGGGCTTTGTAGAGGGTCAGCATCTGCTGAAATTCCTGCTGGGCCTGGGCTTCTTTCAGCACCATGTCGGCCAGCATCTTGCTTTGCGCGGGGTAGGGTATCTTCTCAAAGAAGCCCAGCTGCTCCTGCACCGTTTCCAGGCCCGTCACTTCCTTCTGCTGCGCCTTCGCCATTTCCACGAAAGTAGTTTCGTAGCTGGCCGGCTTGCAGCCCAGCAGGGCCGGATACAGAATGGAGCTGACGATGAAGGGCTTGAGCATGCCTACCTGCGCCACTGGCAGGCCGGCTTTGGCTTGCAGGTACTCGCCCACGCGGGCGTAGTCGGCGGGGGGCAGCAGCTTCTCCAGAGTTTGGCCGCCGCCCATGAGCATGCCGGCCTGCATTTCCTGGGCCAGGGTGGGGCTGTCCATGTCCAGCTCCATTACCACCTGCTGGGCGCTGGTAAAGGCCCGCTTCGTGGGTTCGGTTATCTGCAAGTCCTGGGGGCAGATGAGGTGAATGGTGCCGTAGATGTACGAGGGTTGGCTCAGGTTTTTGCCTGACACTTCCCAAAGCAGCGAGTTAGCCGGCGCCGCTGCCGATGCCGAAGTTTCGGTTTTCGCCTTGACTTTAACTTTCTGAGCCTGCGTGCTGAAAGCGGAAAGCAGCAGGGCCGCGGCCAGGGCCGCCCGGTGAAAGAGTTGCATACGCATAGGGGTTAGGGTAGATGAACTGCCTCCTTATTCGCCCGAAGCAGCTCAGCATTACACTCCGCTTCTATCTTTTTTCAGGTGAGGCGGCTCTACCTCTTACTCGCCGGCTCTATTCGCGCCCCACCCACAGTGCTGATGCGCTGGTCCGTATGCTTCCACTCCCTTCGTATTTGCCACAGCCGCCCGAAAATGGGCCTGTCGACTTCGCCAAGCGCCTTTTTGTGCCTTTGCAGCTGCTGGTCACTATTACTTCCGGACGTCATTTCTGCCTGACCTAGTGCCAGGTAGCTACTGCCCGGCGGCGGCCAACAAGAACAAGACAATGTGCGTAGGGGTAGAGCTACACCTGTAGCCACTGCTTCGTTGGCGTTTCGCGGCTGGCCCGGCAGCATTTGGTGCCTTTCTCCCATGGCAATTGCTTTTTCTGATTACCGGCTTCCGGCAACGGGCCGGGCCTATTCGTACGTCGCGCTGGCCGTGGCTGGCGTTGTTGGGGTGCTGCTGCCCACTGCCGCCACCCTGCTGCTGGGGCCGCCGCTGCTGGTGGGGCTGCTGGTGCTCGGCCTGGCCCACGGCGCCTGCGACCAGTTTGTGGTGCCGGGCCGCCGGGCTACAGTTGGGCTGGGCTCGTGGCGCTACCTGCTGGCGTTTGGCGGGGCATACCTGGGCCTGGCGGGCGTGGTAGTTGGGCTGTGGTGGTGCTGGCCGGGGGTAGCCGTGGGGCTGTTTTTTCTGCTGAGCGCCTGGCACTGGGGCTCCGCCGACGCGCCCCCGCAGCCCGGCCGTCCGGCGTGGTGGGTGGCCCACAGCTGGCTGCGCGGCCTGCTGCTGTTTGCCGTGCCGTTGGCCGCCTGGCCCACCGAAACCCAAGGCGTTGTGCAGGAGCTGTTGCGCCTGGTGGGCGCGGCGCCTGTGCCAGCAGTAGTACTGGCCCAGGTCCGGATAATCTTGGTCCTGGCAGTTGGCGCGGGCCTACTGGCCGTGTGGGCTGCTTGCGCCGCCCGGCGGGAGCATCTGCTCTGGCGCACCGATGCCGCCGACGTGCTGGTGCTCACCTTTATGCTGGCCGCGTTGCCGCCGGTGCTGTCGGTGGGGGTGTACTTTGTGTTCTGGCACAGCTTGCAGCACGTGCTGCGCATGACTCCGCTGCTGGGCTATTCCGCCACCCAGCCAGGCCGCTTGCCGGGTTGGACGGCGTTGGGCCGGCAGGTTGTGTTCTTTTTGCGGCGGGCGTGGCCGCTGCTGGCCGTGAGCGTGCTGGCTTTAGGAGTTCTTTACTATTGGCTGGCTCCTCACCTGCCCACACCGGCCGCACTGTTCAGCGGCGCCTTGGTGGTGGCCTCGGTGGTTACGCTGCCCCATGCCTTGCTGGTGAGCCTGGTTCTCGACGAGCCGCAATGGGCCCGGCAGGGCAGCACTAGCAGCCCGTAGCGCGACCAGCCACGGTAGCCTACTGACCGGCTGCGCTGGCCGGCTGCACGTACAGCGTTTTGCGGGGCAGCACGCCCCAGTAGTGCAGCAGCGCCACATTTACCGCCGACTGGCCGGGGTCGGTAACCGGAAACCAGCTCATAATGGTGCAGGTGTTGGGCAGGGGCACTACGTTGGTGGAGGCCTGGGCCAGCTGGGCCAGGGCCTGCCGCTCACAGGCGTTGCCGTCTTTCAGCCGGAATCTGTCCGTCACGGCAAACAGGATTCCTACTCCGAGGGCTAACCCCACGTAGCGTCGCCGGGCCGCGGCCGGAAGTTGTTGCAGTAAGTAGAGCGTCGTGGCTCCGTAGGCAAAAAACAGCCCCAGCAGCACCGGCTGCAGGGTGTCGCGGCGCAGGATGTGGGGGCGGTACTCCCGGTAGCCACCCAGGGGCAGCAGCAGCATGTATACCACCGCCAGCACGCCCAGCCACCGCAGGGCCGTGAGTAGGCGGTGGCCCTCGGCGGTGGCCGCCTTCCGGCGAATCAGCCACGCGTTCAACAACACCACCGCCAGTACGATAGGCGTACCGAGCTTCTGCGTCAACTGAGAAAAGAAGCCCTGGGGCAGCCGCTGGTACCGCTCGGCCAGGGGCAGCGTGTGGGTCAGATTCTCGGCGTTGTGCGTGCCGATGTACAGAGAATACAAACACACCAAACTGAAAAATCCGAACAGCAGCACAGTGGCCCAGGGCAAGGTGGGCAGCGGAGCTAGCCACCGGCTCAGCCCGCCGCCGGCCACCATCGGCCGGCGGCGCCAGTAGGTGCCGGCCACCACCAATGGGCACACTAGCAGCACTACGCCCGGCACCAGCGGGCCATGCAGGGCCAGCACCACGGCCAAGCCCGCCAGCCCCAGGACCAGCGGCGCCGGCAGCCGCAGCACCGGTTGGCCCTGGCGCCAGGCCCGGTAGAACGGCCAGAAGAACAGCAGCAGCAGCACCGAAGGCAGGGCGTAGAACCACGTGTAGGTGATGGAGCGGTCAATCAGGCCCAGCTGGTTGTTGTAGCCGGCCGTCTGAAACAGCGGCGTCAGCAACGCGGCTGCCACAACAAACGGGGCGCGCGTGGGGCGGGCCGTACCGCTGCAATATGCTGCCAGCAAATACAGCAGCGCCGCCTGCACCAACGTCTTAGCCAGGGCGCAGGCCAGGTACACGCTGTCGAGCGGAGTAGCGCCAGCGGCTTGCAGCCACAGAGGCACAGCCTTGAAGTAGGACGAAAACGACTGGTGAGCGACGTAGCGGTTGGGCGCGGCGTAAATTTCGTGCCGCAGCAAGGCCCCCAGCCCCAGCGGGTCGTGCAGCACAGCGCGGTACCCTTCGCTGGGCCAGATGATGGCGGCCATGTCGCCATCAAGCGGGGCCTGCAAGTGCTGGCCAAAGGAATACACCATATCAGCCAGCACCAGCACGGCCAGCAACACCACCAGAGGCTTCGGAATACGCATTTCGGGAATAGAAGGCCCGGCCAGCAACGGGCGGCCGGGCCGTATACAGACTAGCAGAACCGGAAAAAGAAAAGCCGCTGCCCGAAAGAGCAGCGGCTGTAAGCGCCAGTAAGTTATCCGCGCGGCATGGAGGTGCCGGGCTTGCCGGCGGGCCGGACTTCGGGGCGGAACATTTCGTCCACGCCGTCCATGTCGAGGAAGTGGGTGAACGTGTCGCCGCGCAGGCCCAGGCGGATGGTTTCCAGGCTCACAATTTCGTTGGGTGCAATGTTGCCCAGGTTCACGTTGGCACCCAGCAGCTTGATAAACCATACCTGCTGGGCCTTCTGCGGGGCTTCCCACAGGATTTTCTCGAACGGAATCTGGGTCAGAATCTCCTCTACCAAGCCCGAGCGTACCTCGCCCGTGCTCCGGAACAGGCCCACGTTGCCGGCTTCGCGGGCCTCGCCGATAACTTTGATGGCCCCGGCTTCCAGCTCGGTTCTCATCTGAGCAATCCACTTGTAGGGCGGAATAATCTTCTCCGCATCCTTGGAGCCTACCTCACTCAGCACCTTCACGTCTTTGGCCAGGGTGCTGATAAACTCCAGCTTTTTGTCGTGGTTCAGGTCAATGGACCCGTCCGATACCTCGGCGTACTCCATGTCGAAGTCGGAGAGCAGGCGGCGGTAATCGTCGAACTGATTGCGGATGATGAAGGCCTCAAACAACGTCCCACCGAAATATACTGGCACGCCGGCTTCCTTGTAGGCGGCCAGCTTACGCTTCAGGTTGGGCGTCACGTAAGAGGTGGCCCAGCCCAGCTTTACAATGTCGGTGTAGTCGGCCCCAACCTCCAGAAAATCTTCGGCTTCGCGCACGCTCAGGCCTTTGTCCATCACCATGGTAAAGCCTTGCTCGCGGGGTTTTTGGGTCCGCTCGGGGAGTTGGTTGAGGTTGTAGTTCATTCGTGGGGCTTGGGGTTTTGGGGTCCTGGGAGCCTGATTTTTCAGCCATACCCATTACCCTAAAAAAACAACGGGCGCAAAAGTACGCCCGAATTCTGTAATAGGTTGTTAGGGACTTGGGGGCTTAGTTTCTGCTCAACGATTGTATTGTAGAACAGAAACTAAGCCCCTAAGCCCCCAAGTCCCTAACAACCTATTTCCTATACTGCTCAATCAGGCGGGCCAGGGCTTTTTGCGACTCCAGCTCCGGAAAGTACTCGAATAGCAGGCGGTGCTTGTCGAAGTCCAGGGTCAGGGCGTTTTCCAGGCACTGGTAAGCTTCGCGGTAGCGGCCGGCGGCCAGCAGGTAGGCACACAGGCGGTAGTGCAGCTCGGCTTCCAGGGGCTGAATCTCCACGGCGTTGCGCATCAGGTCAATGGCTCCGTCGAAGTTGCCCTGCTCGTAGAGGATGATGCTCCAGTTCAGCCAGGCGTCCTTGTTGTCGGGCGCTACCTGAGTGGCCCGGTCGTAGGCCTCAACGGCCGACACCACGTTGCCCAGCTGGTACTCGGCCGCGGCCAGGGCCAGCCAGTACTCGATGCTTTCGTCGTAGAGGCTCACGGCCTTGCGGAAGAAGTGGATGGCCTCGAAGTACCGCTCCTGGGCGTTCATCACGATGCCCATGCCAAACCAGGCCTCGTCCATTTTCGGGTCCAGGTCCATGGCCTGCTGGTAGTGGCGGCGGGCCTGGTCCCACTCGGCCAGCTTCTCGTAGCACTCCCCGATGTTGCACATGGCCTCGGGCGTGGGCTCCCCTTCAGGGTAGCTCAGCTGAAACTCCTCAATGGCCCGCCGGTACTGCTCCAGGCTCACGTAGGTGCTGGCCAGAAAGCCGTGCGCCTCGTAGAATTTTGCGTCAATGAGGATGGCGTAGTCGAAGGCGCTGATGGCGTCGTCGTAGCGGGCGGCGCGGTAGTAGGCCTGGCCCAGGTTGTACCAGGCCACTGCCGAATAGGGGTCTTCATCGGTGAAGCGCCGGAAGAACTCCAGGTTTTTCTCCAGCCGCTCGCTCACTTCCAGGCAGTACAGCAGTTCCTGCACAGCCACGTCGTTGTCGGGGTTCAGGCGCAGGCTCTGCTTATAATACTTGGCGGCGCTCTTAAACTTCTGCCAGCTCTGGTAGGCCAGGCCCAGGTTAAAAAAGATGTCGTCGCGGTCCTGGGCCCGCTCAGCGGCCTGGTGGAAAAAGGCCACGGCCTCGGCAAACTCGCCTTTCTGGGTGGCAATAATGCCGCGCGTCACGGCCACGTCGGGGTTATCGGGGTCGAGGTGGGCCACGTCTTCAATCTGGCTGCTGGCCGCCGCGTACTCCCCTTTCATAGCCAGCACCTGAGAGCGGTCAATCAGCAGCTCCGTGCTGAACGGATACTGCGCAATGGCCGCCTCACATGCTTGCAGGGCTTTTTCGTACTGCGTAGTGGTGGTGTAGTGGTCGATGATATTCTCGAAATCGGCCAGGTCAAAAAATACAGGCTCATTGTGGGCCACCATGCGCTCGAATCGTCGCACGGTATCCAACACTTCGTCCCGGTCCTCAAAATTCTCGTTCATTCTCATGCTACTACTATCGGCCAGAAGCCGCCAACATGGCAGCCTCCGCAGGGCGGACGGCGGTTTACTCTCCGAAAAAAGCGTCCGCCCTGAATATACAACAACCGCACCGGAGGCGCATGGGTTCGGTTCTAAAAGGAGTGAAAAGGTGCCACGTTGAACGTTCTGCTTCATCTGGCGTCCGCGCAACCGGAGGCGCAGTCGAACCGAAGGAAGGCGTAGCCCAGCATCTCTCCCGCTCCGTTCTCACGATTGAGATTAGCCAGTGGTAGAGATGCTTCGGCAAGCTCAGCATGACCGACGTGCTACCTGTTACGTGTCACTTGTCACCATTTACCTCCCCACCTCATTCACTTCTCACCTTTTCCTGTAACCCCTCACAGCACCAGCGAATGGTTTCTGCTACGGGCCGAAACTCCATGCCCAGGGCACGGCGCACTTTGTCGGTTTGGTAGATGACGGGGTGGCGGCCGGCGCGGGCGGTGTCTTTGGTGATGAGCGGGCGGGCTCCAGTCAGCCAGGAGCGCAGGTGCTCTAGGCGCCAGATGGTTTCGGCGGCCCAGGTGGGCACGGCCACCGACGGGCCTTGCTTGCCAAAACTGGCTGCTGCCTGAGCCAGAAATTCGTGCAGGGGCACGGCGGCGGCACTTAGTACATACCGCTCCCCGCTTATTGTAGTGTCAAGCGTGAGGCGCAGCAGCATGTCCACCACGTCGCGCACGTCCACCACGTTGATGCTGCCGGGCGTGTAGAACCAGTGTTCCTGGTGGGCATAGCGGAAAAGGCGGGTGCTGCTGCGGTTCCAGTCGGCCGGCCCCAGAATCACGGAGGGATTCACAATAACCGCCCGCAGCCCTTCCGACACGCCGCGCCACACTTCCAGCTCCCCCAGGTACTTCGACGTGGCGTAGGCGTTGTGCTCGGCGCCCAGGTCCCACTTGGCATTTTCATCGAGAAACACCGGCCCCACAAGCTGCTCACTAGTACCAGCCACCCCGCCCAGCGCCGCCACCGACGACACAAAGCCCAGCCGGATGCCGGGCCGCTCCAGGCAGGCATCTACCACGTTGGCGGCCCCTTCCACATTGATTTGCAGCAGGGCCTCCTCATCCTGGGGGGCGTATGACACTAGGCCCGCGCAGTGAAACACGTGAGTTACGCCCTCCAGCGCCGCCCGCAGCCCCAGCCCATCCCGGATGTCGCCCTCCACCCATTCTACCCCATCGGCCCCGGCTACCAGCGGCACACGCTGCCGGTACAAGGCCCGCACCGGCAGCCCCCGCCGCCGCAGTTCCGGAATCAAAAAGCTACCCACCAAGCCGCTGCCACCAGTAACAAAAATCATTTTATAGGGACTTAGGGTCTTGGGGACTTAGGGGCTTAGTTTCTGTTCTAATTAACAGCCGTCATCCTTCATCTGGTGTCCGGCAATGGCCAAGTCAAAAGTCAGTGTAGCTAATGTCGTCTGCTCGTTGGCGCAGCCAAGTTATTCTAGCGCCAGCCGCTCCGCCGTGAGAAGGGGATTTATCTCGCCTGATAGGCAACGTGCTCAGAAGATGACAGCACAAATTTAAAACCTTAAGCCCCCAAGACCCTAAGTCCCCACTCACAAACTCGTATTCATCAGCGGCAGCGCGAGCAGCTTCCGCAGGTAGTCGGAGGGCAGCACTTTAGTGCGAATGTTTTCCAGGTGCTTCAGGTGGTGGGCGTCGGAGCCTACCAGGTCTACCAGGCCGGCGTCAATCAGCTTCTCGGCCACGCGCCTGGCTCCAGTGGAGTAGTAGCCAGTCAGGGAGTTCAGGTTGAGCTGAAGCCACACGCCCGTTTCCCGAATTTTCTCCAGCTCCTCAAAGCGCCCGTACAAGTAGGTGTACCGCTCTGGGTGGGCTAGCACCGGCTGGTAGCCCGCCGCCTGCAACTCGAATATGGTTTGCTGAAAGTTGAAGGGCTCGTTGATGTAGGAGGTTTCTACCAGCACGCAGCGCCGGGCCCCGCCGAAGCTGAGCAGCGGCTCCCCGTCCGCCAGCTTCTGCCCAAACCATTCATCCAGGTAATACTCCGCGGCACTCTCCAGCGTCACTCCCGTGATGCCTGCCGTTTGGGCGGCTTGTTGCAGCTGGTGCAGGGCCGCCCCGATGCCCTCGGGCGTGTTGCGGTAAAAGTCGCCCATGACGTGGGGCGTGAGCACCAGCTTGTGGTAGCCCAGGGCCTGCATGCTACGCACCAGCTCCACGGCCTGCTCCATGGTTTCGGCGCCGTCGTCGAGGCCGGGCAGCAGGTGGGAATGCATGTCGGTGCCTAGGCTGGCCAGGCTCCGTAGCTCCTCTGGTTGGGTGGTAGTGCCCTCCGCTTTGCGGCCCCACAGCTTTTGCAGAAAACTTGCCATGGGCCGAAGGTATCAGGGATTAGGAGAACTGCTTGCGGAGCCGTCCCAGCAAGCCGGCTTTGGGGGCCTCTTCCTCGTAGTATCCCTGCCCGTAGCCATAGCCGTAGCCGTAGCCGTAGCCATGCATGCTGCTGGCCTGGGCGTCGTTCAGGATGGTGGTCAGCTTGGTGAAGCCGTTGACGCGAATCAGCTTGTTGATATTCTTGAGGAACGATTTCTTGGAGTAGTTGGCGCGCACAATGTAAATTGGCACGTCGGCCCGGCGCATAATCAGGATGCCGTCCGTTACCAGCCCCACCGGCGGAGTGTCAATCATCACCACGTCGTAGTGCTGAAACAAGCTCTCCACCAACTCGTCGAAACGCGGACTCAGAATCAACTCCGAGGGGTTGGGCGGCGTGGGGCCGGCCGAGATAAAGTCGAGGCTCGGAATAGATGTGTGCTGCAAGCATTCCTGCCAAGTGTGCTTCTCAATCAGGATGGTGCTAACGCCCTTCACGTTTTCGGCGTCGAAGGCCAGGTTGATTTTGGGCTTGCGCATGTCCAGGTCCAGAATCACCACCCGCTGGTCGGAGGCGGCAATGATGCCGGCCAGGTTCACCGTCACGAAGGTTTTGCCTTCGCCGCTCACCGTCGACGTAACCGAAATCAGGCGCTTCTTCTTGGACGACGCCATGAACTCCAGGTTGGTGCGGATGGAGCGAATAGCCTCGGATATGGCCGACTTGGGGTTTTTGTCTACTACCAGCTTCGACACCACCATCTTTTCCTTCTCGTAGGTCGGAATCACGCCCAGCACCGGCGCCTGGGTGTTGCGCTCCAGCTCGGCCACGTTGGTCACGGTGTTGTGCAGCAGGTAGCGCGCCGCAATCAGCCCCAGGCCCAGCACCACGCCGGCCGCCAGCCCGATGGCGTACACCATCAGCCGGCGCGGCGAAATCGGGATGCTAGGCAGCGTGGCCGGCGACAGAATCTGAAAGTCGGGCGTGGTGCCGGCCAGCTGAATGCCGAACTCAATCTTCCGGTCCATCATGTTGATATTGTACTTTTCGTACAACTCAAGCGGCCGTTGGAGGCGAGCTTGCTCGGTTTGCTTTTCAGGCAGCTCCCGCAGGCGGGCTTCCAGCTCGGCCTGTTTGATGTCCATCTTGGCCAGTTGGCGCCGGACCAGCCGCTGGTTTTTTTGCAACAGCTCCCGGATAACCTGCTTGGTATCGGCAATTTGCTCCTGCCGCAGCTTCACGGCATCGGTAGAGTTCTGGTACGAGAACTGCACCCGCCGCAGGTCCAGTTGCTGGTCGCTCAGCTCGGCAATGCGCTGGGTCAGCTGCCCGTCCTTGATGCTCGACAATGCCGGCACGCTCTGAAACACGTCTCCGTCTTCACGGGTGGTCAGGCGGTCCTGTTCTATCAGGCGGGCCAGGTCGGCCAGCAGATCGGCTTGCTCCTCCAGCTTCTCCCGCTCATCTTCCAGCTGCTGGAGCAGCTGGGTGATCTGCGCAACGTCGGCTTTGACGTCGTTGGTTTTGTTGCGCTTGAAAAAAGCCTGTAGGTTTTCTTCGGCCCCTTGCAGGTTGCCCCGGTTTTCGCCGAGCTGCTCGTCCAGGAATTTCATGCTTCGGGCGGCCTGCTCCTGCTTGCGCAGTATTTTCTCCACCAAGTACACCGAGTCAATCTTATTGACAATGGCCTGAGCTTTCTGCGGATTGTGGTCGGTGAAGGAAATGCCGATGGTATTGGCCTCGGGGTTGATGATTTCGACCAGCAGGTTTTCGTTCAGGTACTCGTTCAGGCTGGCGTCGTCGTTAATAACGAAATGATAGCTACCATCCAACGCCTCAGTGGTGTAGGCATCGGTAGCAAACACGCGCAGCAGAAAGCCCGCCGCCTGAACCGGCTGGCCGAAGCTGTATTCGCCGGATTCCTCTTGATTGTTGGCTGTATACGTCAGGCGGAAGCGCCGATTAGGCAGAAACTGCAGCCCAAACTTGGTGTTGTAGGCAGCACCCTCTTTCGCTTCATACTCCACGCGAAACGGCGAGGTGCGGTACAGCTCACTTTCCAGCACCGTGCCCTCCACGTAGTAGGTTACATCCAGCTTCAGCGAATCTTTTAGCCGCCGGTAAATCAGGTCGGATTTAATAAGCTCAATTTCACCCGACAGCTTGTTTACGTTCTGCTGCTTTTCGGCAGCCCCGCCCAGCGCGCCAATGCCCAGCACGCCAGCTTCGGTTTTTTCGTCAATTTTGAGAGTAGAGGAGGACTTGTAAGTGGGCGGAGTATAGCGCAGGAAAAGCCAGGCCGCCGTAACACCCACCACAATCAGCAGCAAGATCCACGGCACGCTTTTGCGCGCCACCATCACCAACGTGGTTAGATCAAGGCCGCCGCCTTCGCTTTCTTCCTCCGGCTCGGCGCCCGCACTGCGGATGAGTTCTTCTAGCTCAGCGTCTTCTTTCGCTGCCATGTAGTACTAATTGTTTTCAGAGAATGACGTAGATACAGATAGCAAGTCAATCGGCAGTTAGTTGTTGATTTGGGATATAATAAAAAAGATATTGGCAATTCCGGCAAGGCTGCCAATTAGCCCGAACAGGGGGCCAGCATCCTGCAGGCTTTCGAAGAAAGGCCGCCGAATGGGTTCAACATAAATTATATCATTGGGTTCCACCTGTAGGTTAGCCCGGCGCATGCCCTCAATGGTCGTCAGGTCAATAACTTGCACCTGCGGATTTTTCAAATCACCCCGAATCAGGCGAATATTGTCGACCCGGCCAACGCGGCTCTGGCCGGTAGTTCCCGCAAAGCCACCTTCAATGCCTCCCGCGGCGGCCAGCACTTCCAACAAATTCATGTTGTCGTTGAACATGGAGATTATTTGTCCGGACCCTCCGCTGGTAGCACCCAGCACAATGATGCGGTTGTTGGTGACCCGGGTGGTCACAAACGCTTCCTTGTAAAACTCTGCGTACCTGGTTTGCAGCAGACTATCGGCTTGCAGCAACGTCAGGCCCGACAGTTTCACCGTGCCTACTAGGGGTAGCTTCACCACGCCGTCCCGCTGCACCAAAAACTCAGCCAAGGGTTGCTGCCCCGCCTGGCCCCCAATCCGTTGTGGCTGGGCTGACCGGCCACCGCTGCCCTGCCGGTTGACGCTGCCGGCGCCAGTGCCCGCGGGCTGACCAAAAAACAACTCCCCGTTGGGGTCCAGAATTCGCTCCCCTCTATTGGTATACACCCGCACGTCGAGGAAGTCGTTGGGCTGGATGATGTAGTTGCGCTCGGCCCGGTTTACTACGTTGCGCAGGCTGGCCGTGTCGAGGCGGCCGGCGCCATCCGTGCGGAAGAGGATGTTCTGCTGACGGATGCGCGAGGCAGTGCACGAGGCGAAAAACAGCACTACAGGCACGCACAGCACCCACAGGCGCAAGAGGCGGCAAGAAAAAGATGGTTGCATGCAGGCCGGGAAGCCGGGTTCAGGTTCGGATGTAACGACAGCGCCGCGCCGGGCGGTTTTTGTCTGAAAAACCACCAAAGGTAACCGAATTAGGACGCCCTTTCAAAATTCGTGCCCCGTCAGGCCCGAATCCTGTACTGGCGGATGCAGCCGCAAAATCGTACTTTCGCGGACCCAAAACTGAGCCCTGCGGGTTGTAGCCTGCAGCTAGCTTCTTTACTTCCCACCCACCCTTATATCCCACCCCACCCATGGAACTGGTCGCTACCGAAAACCAGACAATGATTGCCCAGATGGTGCGCGACTTCGGCGCCCAGCACATCAAGCCCCACATGATGCGGTGGGACGAAACCCAGGAGTTCCCCATCGACGTGTTTCACAAGCTCGGTGAGCTAGGCCTGATGGGCGTGCTGGTGCCGCAGGAGTACGGCGGCTCGGGCTTTGGCTACATGGAGTACGTCACGGCCATTGCCGAGCTGGCCAAAATCGACGGCAGCATCGGCCTAAGCATGGCGGCGCACAACTCCTTGTGCACCGGCCACATCCTGCAGCACGCTTCGGAGGAGCAAAAGCGCAAGTACCTGCCCAAGCTGGCTTCCGGTGAGTGGATTGGGGCCTGGGGCCTGACAGAGCCCAACACCGGCTCCGACGCCGGCAACATGCGCACCGTGGCCGTGGAAGACGGCGACTATTACGTGCTGAACGGAGCCAAAAACTTCATTACCCACGGCAAGAGCGGGAATGTGGCCGTGGTTATTGCCCGCACCGGCGAAGTCGGCGACTCGCACGGCATGACGGCTTTCATCATTGAGCGGGGCACGCCTGGTTTTGCGGCCGGCCGCAAGGAAGATAAGCTGGGGATGCGCGCCTCCGAAACTACGGAGCTGATTTTCACCGACTGCCGCGTGCCCAAGGAAAACGTGATTGGCAAGGTTGGCGACGGGTTTGTGCAGTCGTTGAAGGTGCTCG
Source organism: Hymenobacter sp. YIM 151500-1 (assembly GCF_025979885.1). Taxonomy (NCBI): domain Bacteria; kingdom Pseudomonadati; phylum Bacteroidota; class Cytophagia; order Cytophagales; family Hymenobacteraceae; genus Hymenobacter; species Hymenobacter weizhouensis. The sequence goes on along the minus strand of NZ_CP110139.1, from coordinate 4,255,817 downwards.
ACGGCGGCCGGATCAGCATTGCGGCTCTGAGCCTGGGCATTGCGCAGGGTGCCTACGAGGCGGCCGTGCAATATTCCAAGGAACGCCACCAGTTCAACCAGCCCATCAGCAACTTCCAGGGCGTGGCCTTCAAGCTGGCCGACATGGCTACCGAAATCGAGGCGGCCTCGCTGCTGACTTACCGCGCTGCCGACATGAAGGACCACGGCCAGAACGTGAACCGCGAGTCAGCAATGGCCAAGCTGTACGCCTCGGAAGTGTCGGTGCGCGTGGCGAATGAGGCGGTGCAAATCTTCGGGGGCTACGGCTATACCAAGGATTATCCGGCCGAGAAGTACTACCGCGACGCCAAGCTGTGCACCATCGGCGAAGGCACCTCCGAGATTCAGAAGCTGGTTATTGCCCGCGCCCTGCTGAAGTAAGAATCACAGGATTGAATCACAGATTGTGCAGATTAAAAAATTTGATTTCACAGATTTTGGGGGTGCACTTCGGGCGGCTCGTCAGTAATCTGTGAAATCAAATTTTTTAATCTGCACAATCTGTGATTATCTTTGCGGCCCTCCAACCCTGGATTCCAACCTCACTGAAGATATGATCATCGTCCAAATCAAAGAAAACGAGTCGGTTGACCGCGCGCTGAAGCGCTTCAAAAAGAAATTTGAGCGCACGGGCGTGCTGAAAGAGCTGCGCCGCCGCACCTTCTTCCAGAAGCCTTCTATTACCCAGCGTAAGCAGAAGCAGAAAGCTATCTACAAGCAGGCTACTTACGGCACCGACGCCAGCTAGACGCCACCTCGTTTTCAGGGCCGAAAAGCCGGATAATTTGCTCTACGGGGCAGATTATCCGGCTTTTTGTATTCAGTGGTTTCGCTTTTTTCTTTTCGGCGAATTCTCTACATTAGAAACCCGGCCCCAGCCAGCGGGCCTGCCGCGTATGGAATTGTTTTTTGACTATCTGCGGTTTGAGCGCCGCTACAGCCCGCATACGGTCCTTTCGTACCAAACCGACTTACGGCAGTTTTCGGAATACCTGCTGGCCGCTTTCGAGCTGGCCGACCCCACGCAGGCCGACCACACCCTGATTAGGTCCTGGGTGGTGGCCCTGATGCAGCAGCACCGCGACCCGCGCACCGTGAACCGCAAAATTGCCTGCCTGCGCTCCTATTTCAAGTATTTGCTGCGCACCGGGGCCATTCAGAAAAACCCCATGCTGCGCATTACCTCGCCCAAGGTGGCTAAGAAGCTGCCCGACTTCGTACCGGAGGAATCATTGAACGGGCTGCTTAACTCGTTTGCCTTCCCGGACGACTTTGCCGGGGTGCGCGACCAGCTGATTTTGGAGCTGCTCTACGGCACGGGCATCCGCTTGTCGGAGCTGCTGGGCATCCGGCACGACGACCTGAGTTTGAGCGGCCGGACGGTGCGCGTAACGGGCAAGGGCAACAAGCAGCGGCTGGTGCCGCTGAACCCTACGCTGCTGGCCGTACTGGAACGCTATATAGCCCGCAAGCAACGCGACTTTGCGCCCGGCAGCAACGCGTGGCCGGCCTTGCTCGTTACCAATAAGGGCGAGCCGCTCTACGAAAAGTTCGTCTACCGCACCGTGAAGCACTATTTAAGTCAGATTACGACGGCCTCGGGCCAGCAGCACCCGCACGTGCTGCGCCACTCGTTTGCCACGCACCTGCTGGGCAAAGGGGCTGATCTGAATGCCATTAAGGAGCTGCTCGGGCACGCGAATCTGGCGGCCACTCAGGTATACACTCACCTGAGCATCGACAAGCTGAAATCAGTGTTTGATAAGGCCCACCCAAAGGCCTGATTTGTTTCTTGTTCTACCCCTTAACCCAACCCCCGATGAAAGTACAGACGCAATCGGTGCATTTTGATGCCGACCAGAAACTGCTCGACTTCATCCAGAAGCGCCTCGATAAGCTGGAAACCTTTTATGACCGCGTGATAGAGGGCGAAGTAATTCTGCGCCTCAACAACAAAGACGGTATCAATAATAAAACTGTGGAAGTGAAGCTGCACGTACCCGGCGCCACCTTGTTCTCGCAGGAAGACGCCGCCTCGTTTGAAGCCGCAACCGACGCCGCCGCCGACAACCTGAAGCGGCAGATTACCAAGCACAAGGAGAAGCTAACGGCTCATTAAGCCGCCACTTGTAGAGAGCTGAAATAGAAACGCCCGACCTGCTACAGCAGGCCGGGCGTTTTGGTGTAGCGCAAACTTTAACTACAGCCTACAAGCCGAACTCGGCTTTGATTTTGTCCACGTAGTCGAGCTTTTCCCAGGTGAAGGTTTCGACTTCCTTGGTGGTGCCATCGGCCAGGCTCACGTGCTTAGTGCCGGGCTGGCGGCCCATGTGGCCGTAGGCGGCCGACTCGGCGAAAATGGGGTTTTGCAGGCCCAGGCGCTGCACAATGGCGTAAGGGCGCAGGTCGAATAGGCGCTGCACCTTGTCGGCAATCTGGCCGTCGGTGAGCTGGCGGCCGTCGGGGCCGTTGGCTTTGGTGGTGCCGTAGGTGGTGACGAACACGCCCACGGGCTCGGCCACGCCGATGGCGTAGGCTACCTGCACCAGCACCTGGTCGGCGACGCCGGCAGCCACCAGGTTTTTGGCAATGTGGCGGGCGGCGTAGGCGGCCGAGCGGTCCACTTTCGAGGAATCTTTGCCGGAGAAGGCGCCGCCGCCGTGGGCGCCCTTGCCGCCGTAGGTGTCGACGATGATTTTGCGGCCGGTGAGGCCGGAGTCGCCGTGGGGGCCCCCGATGACGAACTTGCCGGTGGGGTTGATGTGGTAGGTGATGTCGTCGGTGAAGAGCTGCTGCACGCCAAAGCTCAGCTGGTCCTTCACCCGCGGAATCAGGATGGTTTTGATGTCCTGCTCAATCTGCCGCAGCATGGCCGCTTCGCTGGGGTCGAACTCGTCGTGCTGGGTGCTGACCACGATGGTTTCAATGGCCTCGGGGGTATTGTCGTCGGTGTAGCGGATGGTAACCTGGCTTTTAGCGTCGGGGCGGAGGTAGGTCATCTGCTCCCCGGCCTTGCGGATGGCCGACAGCTCCCGCAGCAGGCGGTGCGACAGGTCGAGGGCCAGGGGCATGTAGTTGGCCGTTTCGCGGGTGGCGTACCCGAACATCATGCCCTGGTCGCCGGCGCCCTGCTCCTCGGGGCGGGCCCGCTCTACGCCCTGGTTGATGTCGGGCGACTGTTCGTGCAGGCGGTTCATTACCTCGCAGGTGTCGGCGTTGAACAGGTACTCGGGTCTGTTGTAGCCGATGCGCCGAATCACTTCCCGGATAATTGGCTCGGCTTCCACGCGGGCCGACGATTTGATTTCACCGGCCACCAGGGCAAAGTCGGTGGTAACCAGGGTTTCGCAGGCTACTTTCGCCGCGGGGTCCTGCCGCAGATATTCGTCGAGGATGGCGTCCGAAATCTGGTCGGCTACTTTATCGGGGTGGCCTTCCGAAACAGACTCGGAGGTGAACAGGTAAGGCATCAGCTGAAAAAGTGAAGTACGCAAGGGGCCGGCAGCCCCTGCCCTGCCGCGGCCTTGGTGCCGGGCAGGGCCGCAAAGCTACAAGTTTTCTGAGTGCGTCGGGAACTCCGCCGCCAACATGCTTCGGAAAGCCTAACCGCACCGCCGCAGCCAACCTCAACAGCAGCGTTGCGTTTAGGGGGCAGTTTCTCCCTATTTTCCTTTGCTGTACTTCCATGAAAAAAGCCGCTGCTTCCCTGCTGCTCACCTTTTCTTTGCTTACCGGAGCCACCGCCCAGGCCCAACAGCCCCAGGCCAGCTCCCCGTACCGCACCCGCTTTGTGGTGGATGCGCCTATTACGCTGGGCCTGGCCGGCGCCAACGTGCTGGGCCTCTACCTCATTCAGCAGAAAACCGGCCTGACCAAGGAGGAGGTGGCCGCCCTCAGCAAAAACAACGTGCCCAAGTTCGACCGGTTTGTGGCCGGCAAGTACAGTGAATCGGCCCGCACCAAGAGCGACTATCTATTTTATGGCTCTTTGGTGGCTACTCCTACCTTTTTGGCGCTGCTGCCGGCCACCCGCCACCGCTACGGCCAGGTGGCGGGCCTGTACGTGCAGACGGTAGCCACCACGGGCGCTTTGTTCACCATGGCGGCTGGCAACGTGTACCGCAGCCGCCCGCTCACCTACAGCAACGAGGCCTCCACCCGGCAGCGCACCCGCAAGAACGCCACTAACTCGTTTTTCGCGGGCCACACCGCCACCACGGCCACGGCTACTTTCTTCGCCGCCAAGGTGTTTAACGACTTCCACCCCGACTCGCCGGCCCGGCCCTACGTGTGGGGCGCGGCAGCCGCCATTCCGGCCGCGGTGGGCTACTACCGCCTGCAAGCTGGCAAGCACTTCCTCTCCGACAACCTGCTGGGCTACGCCGTGGGCGCCACGGCCGGCATCCTAGTGCCGCACCTGCACAAAGCTGGTCAAGGCCGCCTGAGTCTGGAGCCCATACAGGGCATCAATAGCAACGGCTACGCCTACAGCGGCCTGCTACTGACGAAGCGGCTGTAGCAAGCCTTCTTTTTAGTTTTCGTGGCAACCCGGTTTGGCCTTGGCTAAACCGGGTTGTTGCTTTTCGGCATATTTTTTCCCTTTATCAGAAATTATTTATTGTTTTTCAATAAATACTATTTTCTTTGCTGGTGTCGAACCTAACCATTCCTCAGCGTATGGCCACGAAATCAACGGCGTTTGTACTGCGGTACACCAGATTCGTAATTGCCTTGCTCTTTATTGGCTCCTGCGTCAATGTGTTGGCCACCTTGTTCAGCGCGGGTCATACCACGGGCCATCCTTCGGTACCAGCAGATACCATGACATTGCGGCTTAACTTAGCTCACCCGCATTATTACACCTTCGAAGGAACCGTGCGGGATATGAAAAGGGGCTGGCAGGATGCGCAACAAGATGCGCTAGCGGTGCCACGACCTGCGCCTTTCACTCCAGATTCTGTAGCCCCGAGCTTCAACCGTTCTGGTTTTGAATTACTGGCCGATACCGATCAGCAGATAGTGCGCTATCGGGAACCCAGCCTCTGGCGTCGGGTAGCGTTGCTGTGGCTGGGAGCGTCGCACGAAACCATGGCGTTGAGCACAGCTCTGATCTTAACTGCCCTGACGTGGTTGCTTTGGCGACTACTCCGCGATGTAACGCCAGCTACTCCTTTCACGCAAACCAATGCTCGCCGGTTAAGGCAGATGCTCTTATTGATAGTAGGGTGGATTGTGTGGCAACAGCTAGCCCATCTGTTCCTTTCCTTCCTGATGCCTGCTTTCTCCTTGCAAAATCTTGCCTTGCCCGTAGCGCGCTATGTCGAGCTAAACGGAGACGCTCAGGCGCCAGAAATGTGGATGGTGATGGTTCTCAGCGTTGTTGCGCTTATGTACCGCCGCGGCGTCGAGCTAAGCCAGGAGGCCGAGCTTACAATTTGACACCAGTACTGGGACCTTGATTTCCTACGTCTGCCTACATGTAATGCGTCAACTAAACCTACTCTCACCATGGCTACCTTCTCCCTCAACACGCTGCTCCGCCTGACCCGACCCTTGATGGCTTTCTTCCTCCTGTTCGGGCTGTTGCTACTCCCCTTATTCTTACTCAAAACGTTGGAAGTAGGTACTGACGAAAAAGAAGTGAAACTGAAGCTAGACACTACTGCCCCAAACGTCTTTACCGAAGTACGAGCTTACAAGAAAGGCTTTGAAGATGGTTGGCACGGACGCTCGATGGAAAGGTGGGTAGAACCACCAACGTTGCGGGCCGATTCCAGTGGTTTTGCTCTTACAGCCGACCCTACTGCACCTACTCTACGCTATCAAGAAGACAGCACATGGAAGCGAATCAGCTTACTGTATTTGGGAGCTTCTGACGGATATCTTTCACTGGCATTGATGATTTTTTTTTTGGTAGGTAGCTGGCAACTTTGGCTCTTGCTCCTGGACGTGACGCCCACCACTCCGTTTACCTACGCTAGTGCCCGGCGCCTCCGTACCTTAGCGCTACTCGTGCTGGGTCTGGATTTGTGGCACGAGCTTTCCTCTTTCATGGTGCGTGAACTAGTGCCGCCTTTTCGGGTGCCAAGATTAGACGAGCCACTCGGCCATTATGTGGAACTAAACACCTACCATACGTTGCCCGGCTGGGAAGTAGGTTTGATGTTTCTGATTATTGCGGGCGTGTACCAGCGGGGCGTTGAGCTAAGCCAGGAAGCCGAACTCACCATCTGATGCCCATTATCGTGAACCTCGACGTGATGCTGGCCCGGCGCAAAATGACGCTCAGCGCCCTGGCCGAAGCCGTGGGCATTACGCTGGCCAACCTGTCCATTCTGAAAAGCGGCAAGGCCAAGGCCGTGCGCTTCAGCACGCTGGCCGCCATTTGCCAGGTGCTGGAGTGCCAGCCCGCCGACTTGCTGGAGCACCGCCCCGACCCGACTGACCTGCGCCCCTCGGACGGAGAATAACCTTACTTCTGGCCCGGCCGCCAATACCAAAGCCCGTCAGCAGTAGCTGACGGGCTTTGGCACTTTCTCCGCTCGGAAACACGCTACGACGCCGACACCAGCGCCGCGGCACCGAAGCGCGCGTGCAGCTCCTGGCGCACCTGGGGCGGCACGCGCAGGTAGGCCACCACCTCGTCGGTTTTTTCGGAGGGCTTGCCGTTTTTGTCGGTTTCGATGGTTACGTTTTCGAGGCTGAGGTAGCAGCAGTCGGGGTCGTGGGGGGCCTGGTAGAAGTGCAGGCGGCCACTGGGCGAGGCCGGCGCCTCGGCGGGCAGGGGCTGGAGGTGGTTCCAGTCGGCGGCTTCGAGGGCGGCTTTGGTGGCGGCAGCATCGGCAAACGCCACCGCCGACTGCGGCAGGGTAATTTTTTCGGCCCATTCACTGGCCAGCTCCGAGAAGGGCTGGCCGGCTTGGTCGCGGGGGAAAAACCAGGCCGTCAGCACAATTCCCAGAAACTCCAGCAGCCAGATCAGGTACAGAAAAAAGCCGCTGGGCGTCGTCCCAAACAGGCTCCAAGTGCCTTCTTCGGCGATGCGCGGCAGAAACCCGAGCAGCTCGGCCGGGCTCAGCAGCAGCCCCAGAAATAGGTCGGCCTCGAAGGTGGTGGAGGTGTAGGACGCCCGGCTGCCCAGCGCTTGCGTTTCGCCGGCGCCGGCCAGCAGGGTTATATACACGGCCCAGTGCACGTACCAGGCCCACACGGCCACGCCCAGGCTGAGCCAGCCCACCAGGGCCGGGTTGCGCAGCTTGCCGGCTTTGGTAAGCTTCTTCAACACGTAGCCCAACGCCCCGCCGAAGATGACGGTGAAGGCCACATTAAAATAAATGAACGGCACGTACCAGATGGCGTAGGCGTAGGCAAAAGCCAGGAAGAAGGCCACCACGGCGCCCAGCAGCACGAAGCCCAGCACCCCGCCCATGGTGAAGCGGCCAGAAGGTTGGTAGTAAGTTGAAGTCATAAAAAAACGAAAATGGTTGGTAGAAAACAGCTGGCTAAACCTACCTATTCTTCTCCCAATATCTTCGCTTTACCGGGCTACTTGGGGTATACAGCGGGTATTTACCAGTATCTTGCCAGGGTGCCGCACCAGTTTTCCGAGTTTTGGTGCCAGCGCTGGCTGCTTTATTCTTCTGCTGATGACCTTCCTTTCTTTCCGTCGCTGGGCCGCGGCTGGGCTGGTGCTTGGCGCTACGGCTCCCCTACTCAGTAATGCCCAGAGCTTCACGCCCGGCTACCTGGTGCGGGCTGCCGGCGACACCGTGCGCGGGGAGCTGGAAAATGGCTTCTGGGAAGATGCGCCGGCCACGCTCCGCTTCCGGACGGCCCCGGCTGCCGCCGTGCAGGAGGTGAGTACCCGCTCCCTGCGGGGCTTTGGCCTGAGCCAGGGCCGCTTCTGGCGTCGCCAGTACCTCACCTACGATGCCGCCGCCGAGTCGCGCCGCGACTTAACCCAACTCGATGCCCCGCGCAGCCGCCTCGTATCGGACTCGCTCCTGACCGAAGTGCTGGTGCAGGGCCCGGTGCTGCTCACGGTGGCTTTCCGCGGCACCACGCCCCACTACTTTGTGCAGCAAACCGACCGGCCGCCGCTGGAGCTGGTGGCGCGCACGTACCGGCGCACCGGCCCCGACGGGCGGCAGTACTTCAGCGCCGTGAACAACTACAAGGAGCAGCTGCGCCTGTACCTGCCCGAGTGCCCGGCGCTGGCGGGTCGGTGGGAGAAGCTGCGCTTCGAGGCCCGGCAGCTGCAGCAGGCCATTCAGGATTACAACACGCAGTGCCTGGGCCAGGCCTCGGTACTGACAGCCCAACCCCGTACGGCCCGCCTGCGCCTGGAGTGGGGCGGGCTGGCCGGGGCGGCGTACACCCGCGCTACGCTCGGCAGCGGCACGGCCACCGGGTTCAACGTGGCAGTGGCCCCCGGCGGCCCCCAGCTGGAAACCCTGCCCCTGGAGCCCTTCTACCTGGCCGGGCAGCGCCTGGAAAGCAGTGTGCGCCCCACGGGCGGCCTCTACGCCGACCTGCTGTTTCCGGGCCGGCGGGTGGCGGGCCACGCCGAAGTCAGCGTGCGGGCCCCCGAAACCTTTACCCGCACCGTCACAACGGGCAATCCGGCGTATCCAACCAAAACCTACGCCCTGCGCGGGGTGCAAACCTTGGCAGCCCTGGGCGTTCGGCTGCTGCGGCCCGTGGGCAGCGGGCAGGTGCTGGGCGGGCTGGGTTTGCTAAACGTGTTTACGGTTCTGAGCCGCAACCAAGCCGAGTACCCCGGCGTGAGCGGCCGCAGCTTCCGGAGCCAGGCGCTGCCCGTGCGCGGCCAGTTGGGCTACACGCGCCAGCAGGTGGGCGTGTACCTGGAAGGCGGCTACCGCTGGGGCCGCTTCACGGCCACGGCCGCGGCCCGCTACTTCGGCGGCACCGTCACCGACAACACCACCGTGAATTCGGTGCTGGTGGAAAAAGATACCGGGCGGCCGGTGGCGTTTTCCACCAGCACCTACACCCTACGCAACTACCAGGGCCAGTTGACGCTGGCCTACCGCCTCAACCGCAACACCGACCAGCCCTAGCGCCGCCTACTTCCAGCCGTTCAGGTACTGCTCGAAAGCCGCGCGGTAATTGTCGCTGATGGGAACGGAGTGGCCGGCCACTTGAATAAGTCCGCGCGAAACGCTGTCAATCTGGTCCAGGGCCACGATAAACGAGCGGTGCACCCGCATAAACCGGCGCGGCGGCAGCTTTTCTTCCAGGGCTTTCAGGCTGGTCAACGACAGCAGGGGCCGGGCCTCGGAGCGGCGGTACACCTTCACGTAGTCTTTCAGCCCCTCGATGTAGAGGATGTCCTGCAAGGCCACGCGCACCAGCTGGTATTCCACTTTCAGAAATAAGTAGTCCTGCGCCTCGGCCGCCGACGCCGGGCCGGGGGCGGTGGGCGCCGGGGCCGGCCGCCGAACTAGCTCGAAGTAGGCTTGGGCTTTGCGGGCGGCCCGCTCAAAATCGGTGGCGTCGAAGGGCTTGAGCAGGTAGTCCAGGGCGTCGACTTTGTAGCCTTCCAGGGCATACTGATGAAAAGCCGTGGTGAAAATGACCCGCGGGCTGGCGGAGCCGGGGCCCCGGTCGAGGATGCGGGCCAGCTCCAGGCCATTGAGGTCGGGCATCTGAATATCCAGAAACAGCACATCCACGGCGGGCGTCTGCTGCAAGCCGCGCAGGGCCGCCACGGCGCTGTTGTAGGTGCCCACCAGCTTCAGAAACGGCGTTTGCTCGATAAAGCTGGCTACCAGCCGCAGGGCCAGGGGTTCATCATCAACGGCAATGCAGTTCAGGGTCATGGTGTTAGGTAATGCGGCAAAAGGAAACTGGCAAGGGTGTCTGTATCGGTATAAGCTACTGAAAATCTTTAGGCTATCTGCGTTCTACCTTCTCCTATCTACTGTCCCCCAACTCAAATTCAAGCCAGGGTCAGGGTGAGGTGCACCTCGTACTCGTGGCTCGGGGTTAGCTCGGTGATGGTGAGCGTGTGACGACTGGGGTACAGCAGGGCCAGCCGGCGCCGGGTGTTGGCCAAGCCAATGCCGCTGCCTTCATCCAGGGCCGCGGGGCGGTCGGCAAACACCGGGTTCCGGACCCGCACCGCCAGGGTGTGGGGCGTGGGCTGCGCCAGCTCAATGCGGATGTGGCTGGGAGCCAGGGCGCTGGTGCCGTGCTTGAAGGCGTTTTCGATGAAGGGCAGCAGCAGCAGCGGAGCCATGGGCGCCTCGTGCAAAGGCTGGGGCAAGTCGAGGTGCACGTGCACATTATCGGTCAGGCGCAGCTGCATCAGCTCGATATAGTCGCGCACGAACTGCACCTCCTGGCTGAGGGGCACGGTGCCGGCCTGGGTTTCGTAAAGCACGTAGCGCATCATGCGCGAGAGGCGGTGAATGGCTTCACGGGCCTGGCCGCCATCAATCAGGGTAAGGGCGTAGATGTTGTGGAGCGTGTTGAAGAAGAAGTGGGGGTTGAGCTGCGCCTTCAGCCACGAAAGCTCGGTAGCCAGCTTTTCCTGCTCCAGGGCCTGCCGCAGCTGGGCCTCGTGCTGCCCGCGCTGCACGGCCGCCACGCTGGTACCCAGCCCCATTACCAGAAGCGTCGACAGCAGCACGGCCGGATTTATCCAGCCGGCCTCCCGGCCAGGGTGCGGTCCGCCCCCAAGTTCATCATCGGGGCCCCAGCCGGGCGGCGGACCCGGCGGCCGGCTCCCGACGGGCGGCGGCCCGGCCGCTAGGCCAAGCGGGCGGCTGTGGGCTTCCAGCGCCTGCTGCACCCAGCGGTGTCCCACCGTCACGGCCAGCACTACGGCCCCCACCAACGCCAGGTAAAGCAGCACGCGGCGGCGGTACAGCAGCTGCGGCACGGCCCATTGCGCGTTGAGGTAAAACACGCCCAGCGACACCAGCAGCAGGCCCGTTTGCAAAGCGTAAAACCACCGGGCCGGCAGCCTGCCGGCGGGCTGCGTAAACAGCAGCACCCCCAGCAGCACCCAAATAACGGCGTGCAACAAACCAGTCTGCGCCTGGCGCGGGGTAAGCAATGACATCCGGTGACGTAATAAGGTAGCTACTGCCTGGCCGCCGGGCTTCCACCTACACCAGGGCTGCCGGCCGAGCTTGTACAAAGTACCAAGATTCTCCGCTGTTTGTGCCATTTCGTCTCCTTGCTACTTTCCACCAGCAGGCACCGCACCCCACAATGGCTACGCTTCCAGCTCGATAACCAGTACTACCGCCTCATTGCTCAGCGCCTCCAGCTCCACGGCCGGGGTGTCCCACAGGGCCACGCCGTCTTTTTCGTGCAGGAGCCGGCCCGCTATTTCAAAGGCCCCCGCCAGCACAAACGCGAAAAAACGCGCCGTGGAGCGTTGCAGCTGATATTCGACTTCTACCCGCCCGCCAAACTGGCCCATGCTCACCCGAAACGGCAGCCCGGAGCCGCCCTCAGTCGGTAGCAGCGGCCCTAGTTGATTGACCAGCTCTTCGGCGTTGAAAGCGGAAACCCGGCTGGCGGCCGTGGTGGCCGGGCCGGCTACCCACAGGTGCAGGAAGTGAATCACCTCGTCCGGGTACGGATTGGTGAAGTGCACGGTGCTGCCGGCCGGCGCGGTCAGCACGCCCAGCTCCTCCACTTCCACTCGGCCCGCTTTGCCCGGCTCCAGGCTGGCTTGCACCGCGCCGGTAAGGGGCAGCACCAGCACGTGCGCGGCCTCCGGCACGGCCAGGGACACGCGGCGGCCAGCGGCCAGAGTTTCCTCGTTCACGGCCAGCAGGCGGCCAAAGGGCTCCTTGTGCACGGCCCGGTACTCGCCGAAATGGAAGGTGCTGAAGCGCCGGAAGTGGGCGTCGGCGGCGGTGCCGCGCTGGTCGGCCAAGAACAGTTTGCCGGGTATCTGCTGCATGGGGCTAAGGGCTGAGGTGCAGGGAATGGATGGAAACAAAGGGCGGCAGCTGAAACAGGTGGGTCAGCGTCTCGCCCGTGGGCTGAGGCTCCGCCGCGGCTTCCGACACGAGCAGGTAGCTGCCCACGGTGTCGTGCCAGAGCAGCGGCTCGGAGTAGAAGCTCACCGCTACCTGGTGGCGGGCCTTGTCGAGCAGGTCGGAGTTGATGATTTCAAACTGAAACTGACTGAATTTCAGAAAGAGCCGCCCCAGGTTGTCGACCACATCGGGCACCCAGCCGGTGAGCTGCTGCACGTACCCGCGCACGGCGGCGCTGACCAGAAAATGCAGCTGCTCGGCCCCTGGGGCGTGGTGCAGCAGCTCACCGAACGTGCGGTACTTGCCCGCCTGACTAAACAGCTGCGCCTGCAACCGAAACTCCTGGTAGGTATCCTCGAACACCAGCTTGTCCCAGGGCCGGGTAGCGGTGGCGTCGACGATTTTGCGGTAGCTGATGCGGATACGGCGCTCTGTCATGGCTTGGGGGTAAGCTGATGGACAGCGAAGAAGCAGCTAGAAACCGTGCTGTGGCGAGTTCCAGCAGCTTTAAACAGGCTGCTAGGCCGGCACGCCAAACGTAATGGCCAGGTTGAAGCCGGCCGCAATGCTGCCCGTCACGGTGGCCAGCTCCTGAGCTACCCCGTCGCTGAACACATTGTCGCGGGCGTTGGTGGTGTAGCCGTTCAGGCCTTTGCTGTAGCCATTCACAGCTTCTATAGCCGAGCCCGTTCCTTCCGGGAAGGCAATCTGGGTAATTTTCAGAGAGGTGCCGCTGGCCGAGTACACGTGCACGTGAATGTGGGTGGCGCGGCCCGTGTACCAGCCCGGAAAGATGGTCGTGAAGGTGACTTGTCCGTTGGCGTCCGTCACCTGGCGCCCGCGCAGGAAGTGCACGCTCTGGTAGTTGGTGGACTGCATGCCCGTGCCGCCGTACTCCGAGTAGTTGCCCTCGGTGTCGCAGTGCCAGATGTCCACGATGGCGCCGGCTAGCGGGGCGCAGTTGGCGTTGCTGTTGGTAATGGTGAGCTTGGCCGTCATGGTGTGCCCGGCTTTCCCGTCGCGGATGTCGGAGCGCACAAAGGAGGCGGGCGACTTGGTGGGAAACGGCCCCTCGGTTTCGGTGGGCGCCACGGCGCAGGTGCCGGAGCCCGTGCCGGTGGTACCGGTGCCAGTGGTAGTGGGCGTTACGGCTTCGTCGTCTTTGCTGCAAGCGGCCAGCAACACGGGCGTCGATACGGCCCCCAGAAATAGGCTTTTCAGAAAATGCTTTCGTTCCATGAGAAGAGGCTAAAAGTGTGGCTGAAAGAGTAGTCAAAGATGCTCTTCCCGCTCCTAGCCTTCCCTCTCCAATCGACCAGCCGGCCAAAAACACCGACTGATTCCGCTTTTAAAGGATTTCTCGCAGTGTGGCGCAGTGGTGGCGCAGGGTTCCGCAGTGTTCAGGCGTCAGCACACTGCGAAACCCTGCGCCACCACTGCGCCACACTACGAGAAATCATCTGCTCTCTCCGTTTAGGTTGATTTCAAACAGCTTCAGAATACGCTTGTACTCATCCGTCCAAGAAGTAGGCTCCACGAAGGCGTGGTCCTCGACCGGGTACACGGCCAGCTCCCAATTCTCCTTTTTCAGCTCGATGAGGCGCTGCGACAGGCGCACGATATCCTGGAAGTGCACGTTGGTATCGACCATGCCGTGGCACATGAGCAGGGCGCCCTTGAGGCCCTCGGCAAAGTTGATGGGCGAGGACCGGGCGTAGGCCAGGGAGTCGGCGGAGGGCTCGTTGAGGATGTTGGCGGTGTACGGGTGGTTGTAGTGGGCCCAGTCGGTGACGGAGCGCAGGGCGGCCCCGGCCCGGAACACGTCGGGCTGGGTGAACATGGCCATGAGCGTAATGAAGCCGCCGTAGGAGCCGCCGTAGATGCCGATGCGCCGGGGGCTGACGCCGTACTTCTCCACCAGCAGCCGGGCGCCGTCCACGTGGTCGGAGAGGTCTTTGCCGCCCATGTGGCGGTAGATGCCGGTGCGCACGTCGCGGCCGTAGCCGCTGGAGCCGCGGTAGTCGATGTCGAGCACGGTGTAGCCTTTGTCGGCCAGCAGGTTATGGAACATATACTCGCGGAAGTACTGGCTCCACCACTTGTGCGCGTTCTGTAAGTAGCCCGCCCCGTGCACGAAGATGACGGCCGGGCCCTGGGCCTGGGGCGAGGCCGGGCGGTACAGGCGGGCGTACACCTCGGCCCCGTCCTGGGCCTTGAAGCTGATGACCTCGGGGGTGCGCCAGGCGTAGCTCTCAAACTCGGGCGTAGTGCTGTGGGTGATCCGGCGCATGCGGGCACCGGGCTTGTTGTCCATCAGGTACAGCTCCCAGGGCTGGGTGGGCGTGCTGTAGCGCACGGCCAGGGTTTTTTCGTCGGGGGAAAGCGTAACGTCGTGGGCGCCGGGCTGGGTGGTGAGTTGGGTGAGCGGGCCGCCGTCTGCGGGCATGCGGTAAAAGTGCTGCTCGCCGGGGTGCACCTTGTTGGCCGTGAGGTACCAGGTGCGGCCGTTGCGGCTGAGGCGAGCCTTCTGCACCTCCCACCGGCCGCTGGTCAGGGCCTTTTTCTGGCCGGTCGTCACGTCCACGGTGTAGAGGTGGCTGAAGCCGGTTTCCTCGCTCTGAAACCAGATGCGGCGCGAGTCGGGCAGCCAGCCCACGTTGCCTTCGTCGTACCCGATGCCAGGGCCGTTAATCCAGGCGTCGTCGTGCTGGCGGTCCAGGAGCTTGATTTTCTGGGTGGCCGGGTCCAGGCTCACCAGCCACCGGTCCTTGTTGTCGGCGCTGCGAATGACGAGGAAAGCCCGCTGCCCATCATCCGACCAGAACGGCCCGAACAGCACCACCCGCCGCGTTTCGGCGGCTGGCTTGCGCGCCGCGGCCTTGGCTTTGGCCGTATCAGCGGGCGTGGGGGCCTGGGGCTTCAGCTGGTACTCTTTGCGGTAGGCGGGCTGCTCGTCGAGACCTTTCAGCTCCGCGTAGCCCACCAGAAACGTGGTGTCGCGGCCGATGTCGTAGATGCCCAGCTGGAAAGCCGTTTGGGGGGCGCCTACTTTGGGTCGGGTGGTTAGGTCTTCGGTGAAGCCCGAGGCCGTGACGAAGTTGGGTACCAGGGCCACTTTTTCGGCCGAGGGCTCCTGGGCCAGCGTGTAGGTGACGTAGCGGCCGTCGGGGGCGAGGCGCAG
This sequence comes from Hymenobacter sp. YIM 151500-1, assembly GCF_025979885.1. Classification (NCBI taxonomy): domain Bacteria; kingdom Pseudomonadati; phylum Bacteroidota; class Cytophagia; order Cytophagales; family Hymenobacteraceae; genus Hymenobacter; species Hymenobacter weizhouensis. The sequence continues at coordinate 4,240,572 of NZ_CP110139.1, read as the reverse complement.
GTTGCGCACGGTTTGGGTGCCCAGGTAGATGGCCTTGGGGCGCAGGCGGGCCAGGGCTTTCTGCACCCGCTGCCGGGCCTGGGCGTCCTGCTCCTTGCCGCGCAGCACCTCAAACAAAGCCAGCTGCTGGACCTTCAGAAACTTGTCGGCGGGGCTGAGCACGGCCGGGCCAGGCTTGGGGCCCTTGCGGAAATCAGTGCGCTGCACGGTTTCGCCGGTGGCGGGGTCCCAGGTGAACAGGTTGCCGGCGCGGGTGTAGCTCACCACCTGGCCCAGCAGGGCAAACTGCGGCTCGGCTTCCCGCTCGGCCGTGTTCGTGACGCGCCGCACGCGCTGGGTTTTCAGGTCCTGGAGGTAGATGTCGCCTTCCTTTTCAAACACGCGCCGGGTGAAGCGCCGGTCGTACTCGCCGCCGGGCGCAGGCAGGCTGTGCTGCTCGGCCAGGCTTACCTTGCGCGGCGTGCCACCCGCGGGCGAAAGACGGTACAGCGAGTCGCGGCGGGCTTTTTCGGGGTTCCAGGTGAAGAAAATGGTCTTGCCATCTTCGGCCCAGTAGATGTTGGAAGGCGAAGTTCCCAGCCACTGCGCCGGGTCGCGCATGATTTTCTCAACAGTAAGCGGGGCCAGCTGCTGGGCGTGGGCAGCTGCGGCCAGCAGGCTCAGCGCCACCAGCGGCAGCACGTATCGGTGTAGCATGAAAAGCAAAGGTTAGCGAAGCGCTGAAATTAGTCAGCAGCAGCCAATGGACACGTTAGGCGGTGTGAAGTTGCGGGCCTCACCCCCCGGCCCCCTCTCCCGCGGAGAGGGGGAGCCAGACGCCAGGTCGTTCTGCGCCGCCCTGTCGGCTACCGCCTCCAGAACGGCTACCTGCCTGTAGTAGCACAGTGGCCGCGTAGCGGTTGAGGGGTTGTAGCCAGGTTAATGCAGATAAGTTCAGCGCCGCGTAGCGGTGCCAGAAACGGTCAAGCGTCTCTGGCACCGCTACGCGGCGCTGAACTCTTTACCCAATCTTTCACACTACAAACCTGTAGCCCGCTATGCGGCTGCTGTTCGTTGCCGTCCTCAATGGTAAGCCGTTCTGGAGGCGGGAGCCGACAGGGCGGCGCAGAACGACTTGGCGTCAGGCTCCCCCTCTCCGCGGGAGAGGGGGCCGGGGGGTGAGGCCCCTACAATCCCCCATTCTGCCACGCCTTCAGCTCGGCCTGCAAATTGCGGCGGGCCTGTGCATCGAGCTTGTTGCGGAAAGCTTCGGTATGATACAAGGCTGGGGCGCCGAGCAGCTTTTCCAGGACTTTGCGGCGGCCACGGCGGTACATGAAATCGGGCACGAGGCGGTACTCCTGGCGCACCTGGCGGGCGTACTGCCAGTAGTCGGCTTCGGCGGCACCCAGGATTTGCAGGTCAGCGTCGAGGAGCAGGTGCAGGTCGGTATCGTCGGGGGGTTGGGGCTGGGTGTGGTCCTTGGTGCGCTCAATCAGGAAGGCTACGCGCTGCTGCCGGTCGGCGGGCAGGGTGGTGCGCTGCAAAAACTCCAGGGCCAGGGCGGCACTGCGGGCTTCGTTGTCGTCGCGCAAGGGGTTGTACACGGCATCGTGAAACCACACGGCCAGCTGCACCACCGGCGCATCTTGGAGCTGGGCGGCGTGGCGGTCCAGGGTTTCGAGCAGGGCCCGGATGTGCCGCAGGGAATGGTAGTGCCGGTCGGAGGCCTCGTACGCCGCCGATAGTTGCTGAAGGGCTGCTTTGCGCAATCCTTCATCGGGCAGCAGGGGCGTGGTAAGACGGTGCCAGCGGGCAGCCAAGGTCGTATTCATAGCAGCGGATGGGAGCGGTAGCGGAAGATAAGCCGCCTTCTGCATACAGGACACGAAAAAAAGCCCAGCGGTGCGTTTTTCTTCGCTAAAAACTGTTGCCGCTAGCTTATGTGCTATGCAGCCCGGCAGCACCGCTCAGTTCGCCGTCGGGGCGCCGTACGGGTTCGGGCGACGCACTTCCAGGTACCGCTCGGGCGCGGCCAGATCCTCGAACCCAAACTGCCGGTAGAGGCCGTGGGCATCAAGCGTGGCCAGCATGGAGCGGCGCAGGCCCTGCAAGTCGGGGTGGCTCCACACGGCTGTCATCAGCTGCTTGCTCAGGCCCTGCCCCCGAAACTCAGATAGCACAAACACGTCGCACAGCCACGCGAAGGTGGCCCGGTCGGTGATGACGCGGGCAAAGCCGGCCTGCCGGCCATCGGGGGCGTACAGCCCGAAGTTGAGGGAGTTGCTCACGGCCCGTTCCAGCGTCTCGCGCGGAATGCCGCGGGCCCAGTACGATTCCTCGGCCAGGTAGCGGTGCACGGTGTTCAGGTCGAGTTGGGCGGGGTCGGTACTGATGGTGAACATGGGGTGGAGCAGAAGAAACGAGCCGTAAAGTAGGCAGCTGCAAGCAAACGGCGGCAGTATTGGGTAGCAGCGGCTCTTTCAGCGCCGTACCGTTACTTCCGTGGCATGAGTACACAGGCTGTTCTAGCAGCTGATACTTCCTGCCGGGCGGCCCCGTGGTGGCTAGGGCCTGGACGTGCAACGCATAGTATCCGGTGCTTGAGGCAACCATCCAATCATCTTGGCCGAGTTATAGTGGAAAACTGCTTACCTTTTCCGGCCCTGCTCTTTATCCAACCTAACTAACTGACTATGAAAAAGCTTTCTTTCCTGCTCCTGGCGTGTAGCGCCGCACTCCTGCCGGCACTTCAGCAACCGGCCGCCGCCCAAACCCAGCCAGCCCTAACCACTTTTCCGGTTGGCAACACTACCGTAACGGTATCGGCCCTGACTACGGGCTTGCAGGTGCCGTGGGAGCTGGTATGGGGACCCGACAATGCCATCTGGATGACGGAGCGCGGGGGCCGCATCAGCCGCGTAAATCCCACTACCGGGCAAGTGCAGCCGCTCGTCACGTTGTCCGACGTGGCCACTAGCTCCGAAGGCGGCCTGCTGGGCATGGTGCTGCACCCCGATTTTGCCACCTCGCCCTTCGTGTACGTGGTGTATAACTACAACGACAACGGCTACAAAGTGAAGCTGGTGCGCCTCACTTACTCCGGCACCGCGCTGGGCAGCCCGCGGGTGCTGCTGGCCGATATTCCGGCCGTCAGCACGCACAGCGGCTCCCGCCTGCTCATCCTCCCCGACCGGACCCTGCTCATGACCACCGGCGACGCCCAGAACCGGCCCGCGGCTCAGGACCGTGCTTCTCTCAACGGTAAAGTGCTGCGCCTCAACCTCGACGGCTCTGTGCCAGCCGACAACCCCGTGGCCGGCAGCCTGGTGTACAGCTACGGGCACCGCAACGCCCAGGGCCTGGTGCGAGCCGCCAACGGGCGCGTGTACAGCACCGAGCACGGCCAGAACGCCGAGGACGAGCTGAACCTGCTGGAGCCCAACGGCAATTACGGCTGGCCCACGGTGGAAGGCTTCTGCAACCTGGCCGACGAACGACCCTACTGCACCGCCAACAACGTGCGGGAGCCGCTCTACGCCTGGGCGCCTACCGTGGGCATTGCCGGCCTCGCCTACTACGACCACCCCGCCATTCCGGGCTGGCGGGGCAGCCTGCTGGCCGTAGCCCTGCGCGGCAACAAGCTGACCCAGCTGCCCCTGGCTACTAACGGCACCACCGTGGGCACGGCCGCCGACTTTCTCTCCGGCTTCGGGCGGTTGCGGGCCGTGTGCGTGTCGCCGCAGGGGCGGGTGTACGTGGCCACCAGCAACCGTGACGGCCGCGCCAATCCCGCCGCCACCGATGACCGAATTCTGGTGCTTGAAAACCGGGCCTTCGTCACAACCAGCACCAGCAAGGCCCAAACCCAGCAGCTCAAGCTGTGGCCCAATCCGGCCGGCCAATCGGTGACGGTGCAGCTGCCGGCTGCCGCAACGACAGCCGCACCGGTAGAAATACGCGACGCCCTGGGCCGCACCGTGCGCACAGCCCGCCTCGGCGCGGGCCAAACGCAGCTGACGCTGCCGCTCGGCGGGTTGCGCCCCGGCGTGTACTCAGTGCAGTCGGAAGCCGGCGCGCAGCGGCTGGTGGTGCGGTAGGTTGCTTGAGCAAGACGGCAACACCAACGGCGCATGTTCAAAGCCCCAGTGGCGCAGCACCCACCGTCTGCGGACGTGTGGTGTCGCCTCACTGGGGCTTTACTGTTCTAGCTTGTTCTGTTTGCTACCGACATGTCACCCCGCTGGGGCTGTTGCTCCATTTTAGAATGACGCCTGGCACTCCCTCTCCTTTTCTATTCCGCGCATCAAGCGGCACAGAAGGCTGGGGATAAGGCGCTCATCAGGGCTTTTGAGCAGGCCAAAGCTTTGCGCACAGACAAGGACGGGTTGCTCCGCCTCCGGCTCGCAATGACATTCACTCATTTATCCATACACTCATTTACTCATTTACCAACTGGTGCCGCTCATTTTTCACCACGTTTTGGGTTATCCAGGGGATTTCTTGAGTGAAGGGGTGGTGGCGCACGGGGCAGTCGGGCATGTGGCAGTGGGAGCAGGCGGCAAAAGTGCACGGGTCGGCGTGCACGAACATTTCCACGTCGCGCTCAAATTCCTGGCGTACCAGCTCCTCAATCTGGTGCACCTGGCCGTGGGTTTCTTCCAGACTGAAGTAATAAGGCATGGTCACGTGGCAGTCGATGTGCAGGCTGGCGCCGTAGCGCACCACCCGCAGGTTGTGCACGTCGATCCAGGCGGGCTGGCGGTGCTCCTGTAGCTCGGCTACCACCTGGTGCACCGTGGCCGTGTCGGTTTCGTCCATGAGGGCGCCCACCGAGCGGCGCACCATGCGGTAGCCGTTCCAGACGATGAACCCGCCCATCAGCAGGGCCGCCGCCGAGTCGTAGAGCACGTTGCCGGTCAGCGCCACCAGCAGCAGGGCCGCGCACGATACCAGCGTGCTCACCGAGTCCAGGTACAGGTGCTGCCCGTCGCCGATGAGCGTGGGCGAGTGGTGGCGGCGCCCGGCCCGCACCAGCACAAAGCCCACCAGCCCGTTTACGGCCGCCGTAAACGCCAGCAGCCCCACGCCCCAGTCGGGCCGCGCCAGCGTGTGCGGAAACAGCAGCGACTGCAACGCCGTGTAGAAAATATACACCCCGGCCATCAGAATCAGCCCGCCCTCAAAGCCAGCCGAGAGGTACTCAATCTTGCCGTGGCCGTAGGGGTGGTTTTCGTCTCTGGGCAGGCCGGCCAGGTAGATGCTGTACAAGGCAAACCCGCTGGCTACCACATTGATGATAGATTCCAGTGCGTCGGTCAGCACGGCCTGGGAGCGGGTGAGCAGCCAGGCGTAAAACTTCACGGCCACCAGCACCACGCTTACCACCAAGGACAGCAGGGCAAGGCGAGTTTTGAGGGGTAGAGCGGCCATAGGCAGGAAAAACGGAGGGCAGGTGGGTAGCGTTGCCGGGGTGGGCATGACAACGGGAGGCACCACAAAATTCCGTGAATTTTCCTGCTTGCGGCGGCGGCGTAACTTTTTCCAAAAAATACAGTAGTTAAACTACGTTAAAAATAATTTTAGGCAAGCCTAAAATCTACGTACTTCGTACTATCTCCGCTCCGAGGCGGCCTCCGACATTATATGCCAACAGTACTACCTTCTTCCTCTACCACTTCTGCCCCCTCATCTGCTCCGCTGCCCGAAGCCGGTTGGCGCCGGGCCCGTACGGTGCCCTCCTTGCAGGAAGTGTACGCCTCGGTGCGGGTGCCGGCTCACGATGCGTCGTTTTGGCGCAAGCTGCTGGCGTTCTGGGGGCCGGGCCTGATGGTGGCTGTGGGCTACATGGACCCCGGCAACTGGGCCACCGATATTGCCGGCGGCTCCCGCTACGGCTACACCCTGCTCTCGGTCATCCTGATTTCCAACCTGTTTGCCATGCTGCTCCAGCACCTGGCAGCCAAGCTGGGCATCGTGACGGGCCGTGACCTGGCCCAGGCCTGCCGGGACCATTATTCTAAGCCCGTGGCTTTGGTGCTATGGGTGCTCTGCGAAGTAGCCATTGCCGCCTGCGACCTGGCCGAGGTTATCGGCTCGGCCATTGCGCTTAACCTGCTGTTTGGCTTGCCTCTACCCTGGGGCGTGGTGCTCACCATTCTGGATGTGCTGGTGGTGCTGTGGTTTCAGAACAAGGGCTTCCGCATTCTGGAAAGTATCGTAGCGGGGCTGATTGTGGTAATTTTCGGCTGCTTCCTCTACGAAATCATTGTGTCCAGGCCCGATTGGTTTGGTATTCTGGGCGGCCTCGTGCCCCGGCCCGAGGTGGTAACCACGCCGGGCATGCTGTACGTGGCCATCGGTATTCTGGGCGCCACCGTCATGCCTCACAACCTCTACCTGCACTCCAGCATTGTGCAAACCCGCGCCTTCGACCAGGATGAGCCCGGTAAGCGCATGGCCATCAAGTTTGCTACCATCGATAGCACGGTGGCCTTGTTTATGGCTTTCTTCGTGAATGCCGCCATTCTGATTACGGCGGCCGCTGCCTTCCACAGCACCGGCCGCCACCACGTAGCCGACATCAACGAGGCGCACCACTTGCTGGCGCCGGTGCTGGGCGCCGGGGCGGCCTCGGTGGTGTTTGCCGTGGCCCTGCTGGCCTCGGGCCAGAACTCCACGCTTACCGGCACTCTGGCCGGGCAGATTGTAATGGAAGGCTTCCTCAATCTGCGCCTGAAGCCCTGGCTGCGCCGCCTCATCACCCGCGCCATAGCCGTGGTGCCTGCCCTCATTGTGGCCCTGCTCTACGGCGAAAAAGGCACCGGTGAGTTGCTGGTGCTCAGCCAGGTTATCCTTTCGTTGCAACTCAGCTTTGCGGTAGTACCGCTGGTACTGTTCACGGGCAGCAAAGCCAAGATGGGCGTGTTCGTGAACCGTCCCTGGCTGCAAGCCATAGCCTGGGTTGTATCCGGCATCATCATCGCCCTAAACCTGTACCTGCTCTGGGAAACGTTTTTTGGGTAGGATTTCGCCGTAGTTGCCTCACCTCCACCCCCCTCTCCGAAAGGGAGAGGGGGCTCTAGCCCTAGCTTTAGAAAATTTCATGCATCAAACCTTGCGCATGGAACAACTGGACTGGGGTGGCTGCTGGTTACAGAACGTCAACTAGAAATTAGAGCTAAAGCACCTCTCCCCGGAGAGGGATGAGGGTGAGGCGACTAAAGCTAGAAAACTAGTTCCCCCTCTCTTTTGGAGAGGGGGCTAGGGGGTGAGGTCCGCCGCGCCATTCCTCCATGTCCACAAATTTAGACCAGCCTAAACAAGGTCAACAGTACCATCTAAAATGAAGCACTTCCTACTGTATATTCTGCTCCTGCTCACCTTAACCGCCCACGCGCAAACGGGCACCATTCGCGGGACGGTGCGGGCCGAGGGTAAGGTGGTGCCATTTGCCAGCATTGGGCTGAAAGGCACCACGCTAGGCACCACGGCCGACGAGCAGGGCAACTTTGCGCTGGGCAAAGTGCCGGCGGGCAGCCACCGGCTGGTGAGCAGCGCCGTGGGCTTTTTGCCGGCCGAGCGCACCGTAACAGTGGCCGCGGGCCAGACCCAGCAAGTGAATGTCAGCCTCAATCCCAGCCCCAACGCCCTAGGCGACGTGGTGGTGAGCGGTACGCTGAATGAGGTAGTACGGAGCGAGTCGCCGGTGGCGGTGGAGCTGTACTCGCCCAAGCTGTTTCGCAAGAACCCGGCGGTGTGCTTGTTCGAGAACCTGACCATGATTAATGGAGTGCGGCCCCAGCTCAACTGCAGCGTGTGCGGCACCGGCGACATTCACATCAACGGGCTAGAAGGCCCCTACACCATGGTGCTGATTGATGGGATGCCGCTGGTTAGTTCCCTGAGCACGGTGTACGGGCTGAGCGGCATTCCGAGCAGCCTGATTGAGCGGGTGGAAGTGGTGAAAGGCCCGGCCTCTACGCTCTACGGCTCCGAGGCCGTGGGCGGACTCATCAACGTCATCACCAAAAACCCGGCGAAGGCGCCCCGCTTTTCGGCCGACGTGCTGGGCACTTCCCACCGCGACCTGAACCTGGACCTGGGCGTGGCCCGCAAGGTGGGTTCAGCCTCTACCCTGCTCAGCACCAACCTCTACCACTTCGACCAGCGCCGCGACGTGAACCAGGACGGCTTTACGGACGTGCCCACCCAGCAGCGGGTGTCGGTGTTCAACAAGTGGACCTGGGCCCGGCCCGAGCAGCAGGTAGCCAACCTGGCCGGCCGCTACTACTACGAAGACCGGTTTGGGGGCCAGCTGAACTGGACGCCCGAGCACCGCGGCCAGGACAGCATTTACGGGGAAAGTGTGTACACGAGCCGCTACGAGCTGCTGGGCCAGTACCAGCTGCCGGTGCGGGGACAAAAGCTGCTGCTGAGCGGCACGTTCAACCAGCACAACCAAAACTCCGTGTACGGCACCACCCTGTATCGGGCCAGCCAGCGCGTGGGCTTCGGGCAACTCACGTGGGCCAAGGAGCTGAGTATCCGGCACAACCTGCTGGTGGGCGCCACTTACCGCACCACTTGGTACGATGATAACACGCCTGCCACGGCCTCAGCCAGCCTCGACCAGCCCCGCAACCAGCCCGACCTAGTGCGCCTGCCGGGCGCCTTCGTGCAGGATGAGTGGCGCCTCACGCCCGATGCCACCCTGCTCATGGGCCTGCGCTACGACTACAACTCCCGCCACGGCAGCATCCTGAGTCCGCGCCTGAACTACAAATGGGGCCGGCCCGATGGCAGCCTGGTGTGGCGCCTGGGCCTGGGCAACGGCTACCGGGTGGTAAACCTGTTTACCGAAGACCACGCCGCCCTCACTGGGTCCCGGCAGGTGGTGGTGCAGGGCAACTTGCGCCCCGAGCGCAGCTGGAACGCCAACGTCAATTTCACCCGCTTCCTGCAAACCCGCAGCGGCGGCACCGTCACCTTCGATGCCAGCGCCTTCTACACCTACTTCACCAACAAAATCAGCCCCGACTACGACACCAATTCCGACCAGATTATCTACCGCAACCTCGACGGGTTTGCCGTGAGCCGGGGGCTGACGCTGAACACTGACATTGCGTTTTCCAGGCCCCTGAAGCTGCTGCTGGGCGTGACCTTGCTGGACGTGTACCGCCAGGAGCGCCTCGTGGCGGGGGAGCCCCTGCGCCGGGTGGCCCAGCTGCACTCCCCGCCCTTCTCGGGCACCTGGGCCGTGAGCTACGCCCTGGAAAAGCTGCGCCTGAGCCTCGACTACACCGGGCAGGTGAGCAGCCCCATGCCTTTGCCCGTGGTGCCCAATGACTTCCGCCCCAGCCGCTCGCCCTGGTTTGCTCTGCAAAACGTACAGGTGACGCGCAAGCTGCGCGAAGGACTGGAAGTGTACGGGGGCCTGAAGAACCTCTTCAACTTCCTGCCCCGCCACCCGCTGCTGCGCCCCTTCGACCCGTTCGACAAGCGCACGGCCGTGGACAACCCCCAGGGCTACAGCTTCGACACCAGCTACAACTACGCGCCGGTGCAGGGGCGGCGGCTGTTTCTGGGGCTGCGGTACAGCTTATGAGGAAATTCGCCGCCTACTTCGAGCAGGAGGCCCCGTAAGCTAGGCGTTCCGCCAGGCTAGTGCAGCCTGCATCCTGAGTGCCGGAAGGTGCGTATCGGGGCCATGTCTCTCTCCTACTCTCGTGCTACCACGGCTTTCTTGCTTGGCGGCTTGCTGCTGCTGACTGCGCCCAGCCTGGCGCAGCAGTCTGCCGACACCGCCGCTACCCGCCGCTACTCCCTACGCAACCCCACGCCCCGCCCGGACCTGCGCAAGCTCCACCCCGACCGGCCTGGCATCACGGAAAGTGCTTTCACCATCGACCCCGGCCATTTTCAGCTGGAAACCAACCTGCTGCGCCTGCGCAACGGCCGTGAGAACGGGCAGCGCCGCCGCGAGCTGTACCTCAACCAAGCCACACTGAAACTGGGCCTATCAGAACAGACCGATGTGCAGGTGGTGTTGGAATCCTACACCACGGAAAAGCAATGGACCGGTGAGCAGCCTGAGCGCCGCCGCGGCTTCGGCGACGTGACGCTGCGCCTGAAGCGCAACCTGTTCGGTGACAACAAGAAAACCGGCGCCGCCCTGGCGCTGGCCGGCTACGTGCGCCTGCCCACCGGCGACGACGTAGGCGAAGGCGGCGTGGAGGCCGGCCTGTCGGTGCCGTTCACGTACGTGTTCAGCGAGGCTACGGAGCTGTCGTTGCAGGTGCGGGGGCAGCGCAGCTACGACCGGGACGAGGGCCTGCACTACTGGGCCGTGCTGCCGGCGGCCACCATCAACCACGAGTTCACCAAGGTTCTGGGCGTCTACACCGAGCTGATGAGCTACTGGGACACCCGAAAAGATGTGTGGCGCAGCAGTCTGAATGTAGGGCCGGAGCTGATGCTCAGTGAGAATTGCCAGCTCGACTTTGGCGCCGCCCTGCCTCTCACGCGCAACACGTACCGGGAATATTTCGTGGGCCTCACGCTGCGCCGGTAGTCTGGCTTAGTTATTCAGGCCGTCGGACAGCCCGTCCTGCACTATCTGGCGTCGACTAACCGAAGTGTCTCGCGTGCGGAGGTTGTACTACTGCTAATACTTCTATATAAAGAAACCGCCCGGCTCTCGTACGCTGTGCGGCAGGAGCCGGGCGGCAACCCTGTAGCACAACTAAAAAGCCCGGCACCACCTTGGTGCCGGGCTTCCCAGAAAATATGCTGCTACTCTAGCTAAGAAGCAGTTGGCATTAGCTGCAACTACGTCAGTCCGCTGTAGAGACGCGCTTAGCTTCTTAGTGAGGCATCATGGTGCCTTCGGTGCGGGCGTGCGCAACGCCCCGCCAGTCGGTGAGCATCCAGGTACCCAGAAACACCACACCCATAATCATGAAGAAGTTGCGGGCCGTTTCATTCAGGTCGTTGAAGCCGAATACAAACGGCGCTGCCAGAAACGCCAGGCCGCTTACCAGTTCCAGCCCACCGTGCACGGGGAAAGGAATTACGCGCATCGCTCCCATCGGGAAGTCGGTGAGCAAAGTGATGAGCAGATAGCCGGCTGCTAATAGGTAACAAACTGTTGCGTACGGGCCTTCGAAGTTGAACAGCGTGGGGGCCAGGGCAAATAAGGCAACGGTGCCATAGTCGAGCATGCCATGCACGCGAGGTGATATTACTTTCATGGGGACAGGCAAGTGAAAGGTTGAAGATGGGTTTTTCTACGACCTGCCGCCCCAAAAGATATTGCCGAGCTATTAACCAGTAGTATTTTTTATAGCCTTGAGCCCTTGTCAGATAAGCCTGTGGCCTCTTCTGCCCAGTGCTTAGGTTGATGCGTTGCCTGGTCCATGGTTGTTTTAAACCCGCTTAAAAAGTCGGCAGACGGTTATGCTTCAGCAGGCCGATGCAAGTAGAGCAGGCGGGGCGTTAAGGATGCTTTGCTTTTTCGGGCTGGAGTTAATGAGTTTGGCGCTGATTTGCCAGGAGCGAGGCACACGGTAGAGGCACTGAAACAGTACCAATTGTGTGTGAAAGAAGATACGCCTTCCTATCGGGTGCTTGGGTTCCACCTCGTCGAGGCAGACTTTCTACAGCCGCGCCCCTACCACCACGGTTTTCCGGTACTGCTCTTTCTCGCCGCCGCTGGGGCGCAGCAGCTCCACCAGCAGCACGTACACGCCCACGGGTGCTTTCTGGCCTTGGTCGGTGAGGCCGTCCCACTGCCAGAAGCCGCGGGTGGGCAGGCTTTCGTTGCGGACGAGGCGGCGAGCCAGGCGGCCCTGGGCGTCGTAGATGGTGAGGGAGCCGACGTAGCCGGGCTGATCAAGCTGGTAGGTGAGGGTGGCAAAATCCTGCTGGCCGTCGTTGTCGGGCGTGAAGACCTCGGGCTCCAGCACCAGCGTGCCCGCGCCGCTGGGGTCGGGGCGGGCTTGGGAGTTGGGGCGGCCCGGCGTGGCATGGCCCACGGCCCCAGCGGCCGAGTGGAAGTTGCCGGCCTCGCTCGGCCCTTCGGCCCTGATGCGTTCCAGCGACACGCCGTCCAGGTCGTTCAGCAGCTTCAGGTGCTGCTTTTCATGGTACGTGTAGCGGTCCAGGGTTTGGTTTCGGGCGTCCAGCACCGCTACCGTGCCGGCGTCGTCGGGCAGGCTGGGCAGGGCGGGCACGGCCAGCAGGCTTGCCGGGGCGGTGCTGGTGGGGTACTGGCGCTGCACTACGTCGGGGCGGGTGGTGAGGGCTAGCAGCTGGCCCGGACCCAGCACTACGGGCACCGGGCTGATGGGCTCGGCGTCCTGGGTGCCGTCGGGCTTTTCGCTGGCCAGGCGCCAGCCTTGCAGGTCCAGGTACTTGCCGGAGCGGTTCAGCAGCTCCACGAAATCAACGCCCCCGGTGCGCGGATTGAAGAGAATTTCGTTGAGTACCACGTCGCCGGGCGCGGCGGGCACGGGCAGGGCAAATGTGGCCGAGGTAGCCGGGCCGCTAGCATTGCCCACGCAGTCCTGGGCCCGCTGCACGGTTACGGTGTAGGGCTGGTTAGCCGGCAGGGCGGCGCTCAGCGTCAGGTCCACCACCCGGAAATCAGGCCCGAGGGGAGCAGCTTTGGTTACGGCCGCCGCCGGGTTCAGCGAGTATAGGCCGCTGGCCGCCGCGGCCGTGCTGTCCAGCTTCTCCCCGAAAAACAGGCGCACGGTGGTGGGGTTCAGGGCCAGGGCGCGGAGCAGGACGGGGGCGGTGAGGTCGGGGCGGGTGGCGCGCACGGAGTTGGCCTGGCCGGGGGTGCCGCCGCTGGGGTCCTGGCTGGCCGTCCAGTTGTCGAGGCCGGCGCAGGGGTTGGTGGCATCCACCATTTCCAGAGTCCAGCCGCCCTCCTGCTTGCGGGCGTCCTTGTACCAGGTGTCGGCGTAGCTGATTTCAAACAACGTCCGGCCGTCTCTGGCCCGTAGCATCAGCTGGTCGGCGGCATTGCTCAGGCTAGGGAAATTACTCAGCCCGAACACCTTGCCCAAGCCCGCAAACTGACTGGCCCGCGTGCTGCCACACACCACGGCGTACTCGCCCGGCAGCAGCACCGCCCCGGCCGGAAATACCGCTGCTGCACTGCTGCCGGGCTTCAGCAGCCGCACCCCGGCCAGGTCCAGCACGGCCGTAGCCGAAGGGTTATGAACTTCGATAAACTCCGAAGCCGGCAGCCCCACGGCAGGCGTCTCGTCGGCCAGGATTTCGGTGATGAGCACTTGATTGGGCCCTGGCGCTACGGCAATGCCGTTGTTCTGAAAACTAGCCGTGAGCGGGCCAAGCGCCACGTTGCCGTACAGGTCGGCTATGCTGCGGGCCTCCACTGTCACGGGGCCCAGCGGCAAGTCGGCGGCCAAAGTCAAGTGCACTACGGCGGGGTCCTGGGCGTCGCGCTGGGCGGCAGTTACGGCGGGGGCGCCGGCCGTGGTCAGCCGATAATTGGTGGCACTCTGCACTGCGGCCACGGCTTCGTTGAAGGTGAGGTCGAGCTGGCGGGCAGTGCTGGCCGCGGCCTTGATCAGCAGGGGCGCAGTGGCGTCCGTCACCCGAAAATCGTCGAAGAAAAACGCCCGGTTATTGGCCTGCGAATACGTGACGAGCACGCCCACGTGGCCGCCGCGCTGGTGAGTGGCATCCGTAGCGGTGCCTTCGGCGGCGAAGGTGGTGCCGCCGGTCAGGTCCCGCTCCAGGGTCCAGACGTTCTGCACGGAGCGGGTCACGCGCACCCGTACGAGGTTGTTGGTCGAGGAGCTGAGCGTACCATCCTGCCCGTTCACCACGTACACGGGGCTGCCCGCGGCGTCTTTGCGAAACAGGGCCACCTCGTCGGGGGTGCCGCCCAGGCGCACGAAGTAGCCGGTGGCGGTTTTCAGGTCCGCCTGGTCGGAGAGCAGCCACACGTCGGCATAGTTGCCGCTGCTGGTAGCCAGCCTCAGGTTAACCCAAAACTCCCAAGTGGTGCCGGTGCTGGCCTGGCAGGGCGTCGTGAGCTGGAGCTGGGTGCCCGTGACGGCGGGGCCGTTGGTTTGGAGCTGCTGGGCGGTGACCTGGAAGCTGGCCGCGTCGCCGGTCCAGGCGGGGTTCTGGGTGAAGTTGCCGTCCTGGAAGGTGTCGGTGAGCTGGGCGGTAGCGGATAAGGGGAGGAATAGCAGGAGTAGTAGTTTCTTCACGGGCAGATGTGTTTTTCTCGCAGTGTTGCGCAGAGGATAACGCAGTGTTTCGCAGTGTTCAGGCGTCAGCACACTGCGAAACACTGCGTCATCCCCTGCGCAACACTGCGAGAAAGATATACTGCTTTACCTTTACAGCCTAACCTGAATCAGAATGAAAGTTGCCGTTGTAGGTGCCACCGGCCTGGTAGGCACCGAGATGCTGAAGGTGCTGGCTGAGCGCCAGTTTCCCGTTACCGAGCTGCTGCCTGTGGCCTCCGCCAAGTCGGTGGGCCAGGAAATCGAATTCCGGGGCCAGAAATACAAAGTGGTGAGCATGGATGATGCCATTGCCGCCCGCCCCGCCGTGGCCATTTTCTCGGCCGGGGGCTCCATTTCCAAAGAGGAAGCCCCGCGCTTCGCCGAAGTTGGCACCGTGGTTATCGACAATTCCTCGGCCTGGCGCATGGACCCCACCAAGAAGCTGGTAGTGCCCGAAATCAACGCCCACGAGCTGACGACGGCGGATAAAATCATTGCCAACCCCAACTGCTCGACCATCCAGATGGTGGTGGCCCTCAACAAGCTACACCAGCGCTACCGGGTGCAGCGCATTGTGGTAAGCACCTACCAGAGCGTAACCGGCACCGGCAAAAAAGCCGTGGACCAGCTCATGGCGGAGCGCGCCGGCACCCCCGACGCGGCTCCCCGCGCCTACCCTCATCCCATCGACCTGAACGTGCTGCCCCACATCAACGACTTCGAGGCCAATGGCTACACCAAGGAGGAAATGAAAATGGTGGAGGAAACCAAAAAAATCTTCTCCGACGACACCATCCGCGTGACGGCCACCACCGTGCGCATTCCCGTAGTCGGCGGCCACTCCGAGTCCGTGAACGTGGAGTTTGCCGAGGAGTTTGACCTCGACGAAGTGCGCGACATCCTACGCCAGACCGAAGGCGTGGAGCTGGTAGACGACCCCGCCCAGAACCGCTACCCCATGCCCAAAGACGCCCACGGCCGCGACGCCGTGCTCGTCGGCCGCATCCGCCGCGACGAAACCCAGCCCCGTACCCTCAACCTGTGGGTTGTGGCCGACAACCTGCGCAAAGGTGCCGCCACCAATGCCGTGCAGATTGCCGAAAAGATGCTGTACATGGGGCTGTTGCAGGCCTAGCTGCCCTGTCGTTCTGCGTATTTGTCGGGAATAACGTCTTAGAAAATTCCTGGCTAAGTTCTATCTTTCAGCGGCGAAGTACCACGTGTAGTGTGCTTCGCCGCTTTTCTATTGTTACCCTCACCTTCTATCGTATGTCCCTGTTTTCTCGGGCAGCCGTACTGGCGGCCCTGGTTACGCTGCATAGCTCAGCCCAGGCCCAGCAGCCCGCCACTTCCCAACCCGTTTACACCTACGTGGAGCAGATGCCCACATTTCCTGGCGGGCAAGCTGCGCTGTTTCAGGCGGTAAGCCGCACCGTCCAGTACCCTGCCGAAGCCCAGCAGCAACGGATTGAAGGCCGGGTATTCGTGTCGTTTGTCGTCACCGAAACCGGTAACGTCCGGGACGCCAAGGCCGTGAAGCCAGTTCATCCCCTGCTCGATGCTGAAGCCGTGCGCGCCGTGCAGGCCCTGCCGGCCTTCATTCCCGGCCGCCAGGGCGGGCGGGCCGTGGCGGTGGCGTACACGTTGCCCATCCAGTTTAAGCTGCCGGCCGACACCGCCGCCTCCCGCGACGCGCAGTATCCGGGCGGCCCCGAGGCGCTGGCCGCCTACCTGGCCGCTACTCCCTACCCGGAAGCAGCCCGCGCCGCCCAGGTGCAAGGCCGGGTGTACGTGCAGTTTGAGGTAGACTCCGTTGGCAAGGTGCGGCACGTCAAGGCCTTGCCGCCCGTGGCCGACCCGAAAGCTCAGAAGGCTGCACCCGTCTCGTCCGGGCTGGTGCTGCTCCACACCGCCGCCGAACAGCATCTGGCGGCCATGCCTGCCTGGCTGCCGGCCCGCCGCAACAGCTCACCCGTCACAACCCGCTGGACGGTACCAATCGACTTCACTTCTCAACCAGCAGCACCCGCCGCCCGTCCCCTTCCCTATGCCGATCAGCTTCCCGTTTTCGTGGGCAGCACCCCAGCCGAGCCTTTACGAGCCACCATTATGCGCAGTCTCCGCTACCCCGCGGCGGCCATCCGTAGTCGTATTCAGGGCGAAACGTTGGTATACTTCGAGGTAAGTGAGCAGGGGCAGATTGAGCGGGTAGAGGTCGTCCAGTCTTCTCATCCTCTGCTGGACGCCGAAACCGTCCGGGCCGTCAAGGCCCAGCGGATTGCCACGCCGGCCCAGTACCAGGGCCGGCCGGTACGGGTGTTCTGCATCTGCCCGGCTAAGTTTATCAGGATATAGCTCACCAGCGCCGGCCGCGCCGGCCTGCTACTGCTTGAACACCAGCTCGGCAAATCCTTCCACGGCGCGGCGGGTGGCGTCGGGGCGCTCCAGGAAGCCCAGGTGCCCCACGCGGGCCAGCCAAAGCACCATGCAGTGGTCGGGCAGCAGGCTTTCCTCGTGGGTTTTCTCCGGGGGCACGGCCCGGTCGTCTTTGCCGGCAATGAACAGCACGGGGTAGGTGGCCTTTTCCAGCACGTCGCGGCGGTCGGGGCGCTGGGCTATGGCGTCGAGGCTGCCCAAGGCGGTTTCTTGCGGCACAGCCGCGGCAATGCGCTTCAGCTGCTCCACGTGGTGCTCCATCGACTCGCGGTGGGCCGCCGACAGCTGGGGCTTCAGAAACTCGTCGGCAAAGGCCGCCACGCCGTGCTCCTCAATAAAGGCGCTGTTTCGGGTGCGCCGCTCCCGGTCTTCGTCAGCGTCGGGCAGGGAGGAGGAGTGGAACAAACACAGCCCGGCTACCAGGCCCGGATACTTTTCGGCGAAAGCCAAGCTCACGTACCCGCCCATGCTGTGGCCCACCAGCAGCACCCGGCCCACGCCGGCCTCGGTCAGCTGCTGGCGCAGAAAGTCGGCGGCAGCTTCCAGCGAGTAGTCGCCCACGCGGCCGGGCTCGGGGCCGTAGCCGGGCAGGTTGGGCCGCAGCACCTGGTAGGTGTCGGGCAACTCTTGCACAAACTCGTTCCAGATTTCGCTGCTTTCCAGGTAGCCGTGTACGAAGAGAATGGTGGGGCGGGGTTGATCCATAGGCCCCTCATACGGCCGGCAGCGCGGCGCGGTATAGCGCGGAGCTTGCGGGACTTGGGGCATGTGCGCTGGCTAGGTGCGACTTTGCTCAACTGCATACCAAGCTGCTTTGGGAACCCGCCGCGGATGCTTGTCCTGCCGGAAGCTCGGGCGTACGGCTTGCGGGAGTGAGACTTATTTGCCTATTTCCCGGCTCACCTACCTACTGCTATGGTCTCGACACTTTACCCGCCTACTCCAACCGCCGTATCCGCTGCTCTCGTCCAACCCTCGGCCCGCTACCGTGGGCTGGTAGTGCTGATGCTGCTCAGTATTTTACTGTTTGCAGTACTGTATCTGGTGCTGCTCGCCGCGGCCTGCTACGCCGTGTACATGGTGGCTTCGTTTCGCTTCGAGCACTACAGCGTTAAAGGCCTCATTTTTCATCTGGTGCTAGTGGGCGTTACGCTCATGCTGCCGGTGTTCCTGCTCAAGTTTCTGTTCAAACTGGGCGGCGACGACGACAACGGCTACCTCCCCCTGGACCCGGCCGCCCACCCCGACCTGTTTGCCTTCGTGCGCCAGCTTAGCGCCGAAGCCGGCGTAGCCATGCCCCGGCAAATTCTGGTAAACGGGCAGGTAAATGCCTCCGTGTTCTACACCAACACCCTGCGCAGCCTGGTGTGGCCCACACCCAAAAATCTGCTCATCGGCTTAGGGTTGGTGAATGGACTGAACCTAACCGAGTTCAAAGCGGTGCTGGCCCACGAATTTGGGCACTTCGGGCAGCGCAGCATGAAGCTGGGTAGCTACGTGTACGCCGCCAGCCGCGTCATTCACGATATGGTGTACGAGCGCGACAAGTGGGACGAGGTGCTGGCCGACTGGCGCCGGTCGGACTGGCGCGTGGCCTGGGCGGGCTGGCTGATGACGGGCGTGGTGTGGGTGGTGCGTAAGCTGCTTCAGCTCTGTTACCAGGGCATTCATGTGGTGCACGCTTCCCTCTCGCGCGAAATGGAATTCCAGGCCGACCGCGTGGCCGTGCGGCTGGCCGGCTCCGACGCTATTTGCCAGGCCCTGTACCGCCTCGGCCCTACTAGCGGCGCCCTCAGCCAAGCCCGGCAACAGCTCGGCCTGGCCCTGGAACACGAACTGGCCACCGACGACATCTTCTACCACCAGACCCGCTACCTGACCGACATGCAGCCCGCGGCCCCCGCGCCCGCCGCTGCCAGCCTGGAACCAGTCGCCGAGCCTCAGATGCTGTTTCGGCCCGATGAGGTGAGCGTGGTGGAAATGTACGCCAGCCACCCCGCCGACTATCTGCGCGAGCTGAACGCCAAGCGCCCCTTCGTGCCCGGCCCCGTGGATGACCGTTCGCCCTGGCTGCTGTTTGGGACCGAAGCCGCGGCCCTGCGCCAGCGTGTCACGGCCACGCTCTACCCCACTGGTGCGTCAGCTGTAGTGCGGCCCGCCGTCGAGATTGAGGAGTTTCTGCAAGCCGAGCGGCTCGAAACCACCTACGCCGACCACTACGCCGGCACCTACGACCACCGCCTCGCCTACTTCGCCGCTCCCGCCGATTTGCCCCAGCTGGCAGCCGACACAGTTCTACCCAGCCACAACCTGGGCGAAGCGCGCAGCCAGCTGTTTGGGGAAGAGCTGCGCCAGCGCACGGCTGCCCATGCGGCCCGGCTTGCTAATCTGGAAAAGCTGGCTTTGTTTCAGCACGGCCATACCAAAGACAAGCAGTTTACTGTGGATGGCGTCACCTACCCCGCTGCCGAGGCCAGCGCCGTAGCTTCCCGCCTGGAAGCCGAAAACAAGGCCTACCACGCCTGGCTGGAGCAGTTCGACCGCCAAGCACTGGCCCTGCACTGGCGCCTTTTCCGGGAGCAGCCCACCCTGCGCCCGGTTTGGGAGCAGCGCTATACCTTTCAGTACACCCTCTACCAGTTCAGTGAAGCCATCAACGAAACTGCCCACGCCGCCCACACTACCGTGGATAAAGTCAGCCGGCACGGCGAGCTGAGCCCCGCGCAGATTCAAACGTACCTGAGCCAGTTTCAGGCCCAGCACGCCCAGGCGCAAGCGTGGCTGCACCAAGCGGCGGCGCCCCTGCCGCCCCTGGCCCACCTCGGCAACTTCGCTACTCTATCCGACTTCTTGGTGTATGATAATGCCCTTCCCGGCCCCGTCGGGTTTACCAGCGAGTGGGTAGGGCCCTTCCTCGATTTCCTGCGTACCGCCGATAGCCGGGTGCAGCGCCTCTACTTCAAAAACCTGGGGGCGCTGCTCCAGCTCCAAGACCAAGCCGCCGAAGCCTCGGCCGCTACTACCGAAGCAGCTGTTTCGGCCAGCTTCCAGCCTTCTACACGAGGCAGCTAGCCGGTCATGCCTGATCTGGCGTCTGCGCAGCTGAAGCATGACCGGCTGGTGACTTCCCAAACAAGCTTCAGCACCAGAAACGACAAGCCGCCGGAGGTAGCTTTTCCACTTCGTTTAAGCAAATAAAGAGCAACGAGCCCCACTTTCAAGCCTCTACCACTCGTCCGCGGCACTCTGGTAGGCACTCGGCCCTTGCCGGTCAAGGGCTGTTGTTAGTCTCCGAACACCATCCCGGCAAAGTCAATCACGGCTTGGCGGGTGAGGTCGGCTTCCTCGAAGTAGCCGAGGTGGCCCACGTCGCTGAGGAGCAGGGCGTGGCTTTGGGCGGGCAGGGCCAGCTGGGGCAAAATGCTTTCCACGGACACGGCTATGTCCTCCTTGCCCACGATGAAGAACACCGGAAACTTGGCCCGGCGCAGCACCTCGGTACGGTCGGGGCGGTTTTTCATGGCTTCCAGGGCGCCCAGCACCGTGGCCTGGGGCGTGGCCCTCCCAATGTCTTCCAGAAACTCGCGCTGCTCCAGCAGCCGCTCCCGGTTGCTGGGTGCAAACAGGGGCCTGATAAACGACTCCATGAACTTCTCTACGCCATGCCGGCGTACAAAATCCATGTTTTTGTCGCGGTTGGCCTTTTTCTCGTCGGTGTCGGGCAGGGCGGTGGAGTGGAAGAGCACTAGGCCAGCTACCATCTCAGGATACCGCTCGGCAAAAGCCAGGGCCACGTAGCCGCCCATGCTATGGCACACGAGCAAGGCGCGCTCCGCATTCTTCTGCCGCAGCTGCTCGGCCACGTAGCGGGCCTGGGCCTCCATGGAATAATCCCGGATGTCGTGCACGTTGGTGCCGTGGCCCAGCAGGTTGAGCGTGATCAGGCGGTACTGGTCGGGAAAGTCGCGGGTAAACTCCGTCCAGACCTCGCGCGATTCGCCGAAGCCGTGGAGGAAGAGGATGGTAGCGGGAGTGGAAGTAGACATGGCGTAAAAATACGGCGGCGCGGCGGTACAGATTGAACGGCCACAATTACGCACATTTGCCGAGGTTGTCCGTTTTTCTCCTTCTCTGCTCATGTCCTTTATCCCCCGCGCGTATCGCCACTACGCCATTGCTGCCGGCGCTGGTTTGCTGGTTGCCCTGCTTGGGCGGTTTGTATTTGCCACCAGCAGCTTCGCCACAAGCGGTGGACTGCTGATGCTGTGCTTTTTGCTCCTGATTCCGATGGCGCTCGGTGCCGTAACGGCGCACTTCACCCCGGTTACGGCTTCCTACACATCGCGGGCTGTGGTAGGACCATTCTCGACAGTACTGCTGTTTCTGACCACGGCCCTACTCTTTCAGCTGGAAGGCATGATCTGCGTGCTGATCATCTTTCCGCTGTTTCTGTTCACTTCCTGGCTGGGCGCCGTGCTGTATCTGGTGCTGACCAGAAACGAATCGGACCGCAACAAAACCTACGCGGTAGCCGCTTTCGCCCTGCTGCCCTTCCTGCTGGCTCCGCTCGAAAGCCAGCTTGCCACCCCCGACGACCACCGCCGCGTCGAAAATACGGTGCTGATTCAGGCCCCGGTGGCCGTGGTATGGCGCCACATTGTGCGGGTGGCGCCCATTTCGGCTCTGGACCTGGGGCCTAGCCTCGTCGACAAACTAGGATTTCCGCGGCCCATCGAGGCCACGCTCACCCGCGAGGGCGTGGGCGGCGTCCGGCATGCCACCTTTGAGCGGGGCGTGGAGTTTATCGAAACCGTGGATGTGTGGGAGCCACAACGCCGACTTTCGTTCAGCATCGTGCCCAACACAGCCACCATTCCTCCCACCACCTTCGATGAGCACGTTATCGTGGGCGGACGTTTTTTTGATGTCCTGCGCGGTACCTACGAGCTACAGCCCGCCGGCCCCGGCCACATCCGCCTCGTCCTGTACAGCCAGCAGCGCCTCAGCACCCGCCTCAACCCCTACGCTGGCCTCTGGACCGACTACGTGATGAGCGAGATTCAGCGCCGCATTCTGGAAGTTATCAAGCGCCGCTGCGAAGCAGAGGCGGTGGCAAGGCGTTGAGGCTGTGCGGGCTTGGTAGCTACTCGCCCCTGCTTATTGCAGCAAGCTTCGCACTACGGGCAACGCGCGGCTGGCCCACTGCTGCATGTGCGCGCCCGAGTAGTGCAGCTGGTCGGGTGCGAACTGCCTGGGGTCGTTGGCGGCGGCTCGGGTCAGGTCGGTGATGTTGAGGAAGGCTACTCCGGCGGCGGTACACTCACCTTGCGCCGCGGCATTGAACTGGTCGATTTCCCGGCTGATGCGGCCAGGGTCGTAGCGCTGCCCGGTCGGCGACTGGCCCCAATCGGGAATGGATAGCACCACTACCCGCCCAGGCCGGTTGCCCGCAAAACGAATGGCGGTGCGCAGCAGGTCCCGAAACTCGGTGCGGTACGTGGCCAGCGGCAACCCCCGAAACTGGTTGTTGACCCCAATCATGAGCGAAACCAGGTCGTAGGTTTTGGTGTTGCTGGCCGCCGCAATGGCTTGTTGCAGCTCCCCGGTCGTCCAGCCGGTTTGCGCAATAATATCCGGCATTTGCACTCCATCCGCTTGGCCCAGGCGCGCCAGCTGCACAATCCACCGGTCCTCGGCCGGCACACCCTGGCCGATAGTGTAGGAGTCGCCCAGGGCCAGAAAGCGCACGGCAGCCCCGGACGCCACTGGCCCGGTACCCGAACCGGTAGGCGTGGGAGCCGGGGTAGATTGCGTACAGCTTCCACTGAGCAGAACCAGGAGCAAAGCAGAGAGCAGCGTTAGTAATTGCATAGCAGGCGTTACGTACGTAGTATGACAACTACCAGATTGGACATCTGAACTACGTAGCAGCACGGTAGACGCTAGCTTCTTTATCAAAAAGAAGCTGTTTAAGAAGTTGATAAACCGTCCTGCTCCATCTGGCGTCCGCTTGTCGAAGCATCTCTCCCGCTTCGTTGAACGATTGAGTTAGCCCCGGTAGAGATGCTTCGACAAGCGGACGCCAGATGGAGCAGGACGTTACGGTATGTTTTAGACGCCTTCCTAAACAGCTTAAAAGAAAAGCCCCGCCGAACCTATGTCCAGCGGGGCCTGTCAGTTCCAAGAACCTGCTACAAAATCACCGTCTCGGCTGCTACTTGCTCGGCTACTTTGCCCGCCATCTCCCGCAGCGCAGCGGCAATACCGTCGGCGTCAAACCCACATTCTTTGTACAGCTCATCCTGGGTGCCGTGCTCGACTACGCGGTCCGGGATGCCGAGGCGGCGCACGGGCAGGCTGTAGCCATTATCGGCCAGGAACTCCAGCACCGCCGCGCCGAAGCCACCTTGCAGGCAGCCGTCCTCGACAGTCACCAGCGCCTGGTACTGGCGGGCAATGCGGTGGAGCAGTTCCTCATCCAGGGGCTTGCAGAAGCGTAGGTCGTAGTGGCCGGGGTTGAGGCCTTCGGTAGCCAACTTCTCGGTGGCCTTCACGGCGTAGTTGCCGATGTGGCCGATGCTGAGCACTGCCACGCCTTCGCCCTCACGCACCACGCGGCCGGTGCCCACGGTGATTTTCTTGAGCGGGCGGCGCCACTCGGGCATTACGCCCTCGCCGCGGGGGTAGCGGATACTGAAGGGGCCGGCGTTTTCGGGCAGGGTGGCCGTGTACATGAGGTTGCGCAGCTCCTCCTCATTCATGGGCGCCGACACCACCATGTTGGGGATGCAGCGCATATAAGCCAAGTCGTAGCAGCCGTGGTGGGTGGGGCCGTCGGCGCCAGCAAAACCGGCCCGGTCGAGGCAGAATACCACGTGCAGGTTTTGCAAGGCCACGTCGTGCACCACCTGGTCGTAGGCCCGCTGCATGAAGGAAGAGTAGATGTTGCAGAACGGCACCAGCCCTTGGGTAGCGAGGCCCGCCGAGAAGGTCACGGCGTGCTGCTCAGCAATGCCCACGTCGAAGGCCCGGTCGGGCATGGCGGCCATCATGATGTTCAGGGAGCAGCCCGAGGGCATGGCCGGCGTCACGCCCATGATGCGCGCATCCTGCTCGGCCAGCTCCACGATGGTATGCCCGAACACGTCCTG
This sequence comes from Hymenobacter sp. YIM 151500-1, assembly GCF_025979885.1. NCBI lineage: Bacteria > Pseudomonadati > Bacteroidota > Cytophagia > Cytophagales > Hymenobacteraceae > Hymenobacter > Hymenobacter weizhouensis. Next base: position 4,216,733 of record NZ_CP110139.1, on the reverse strand, counting down.
GTACTTGGGTGGCTGGGGCGCGGTGTAGGTTTTCTTGTGGATTTCGCCGGTTACCTTATCAAACAGGCCAGGGGCGTGCCATAGAGTTTGGTCTTTCTCGGCCAGGGCGTAGCCCTTGCCCTTCACCGTCACGCAGTGCAGCAGCTTGGGGCCCGGAATGCTTTTCAGGTCGCGCAGAATGGTGGCCAGGTGCTCCACGTCGTGCCCGTCCACGGGGCCGAAGTAGCGAAACTTCAGGGCTTCAAACAGGTTGCTTTGCTTGAGCAGCGTCGCCTTCATGGCCTGCTCTACTTTGCGGGCAATCTGCTGGGGGTTGGGGCCAAACTTGGACAGCTTGCCCAGCACATTCCACAGCTCGTCGCGCACCTTATTGTAAGTGCGGGAGGTGGTAATGTCGGTGAGATATTCTTTGAGCGCGCCCACGTTGGGGTCGATGCTCATGCAGTTGTCGTTAAGGATGACCAGCAGGTTGGAGTTCGTGACGCCGGCGTGGTTGAGGGCCTCGAAAGCCATACCCGCCGTCATGGCTCCGTCACCAATCACGGCAATGTGCTGGCGGTCCTGCTCACCTTTGTACTCCGATGCCACCGCCATGCCCAGCGCCGCCCCGATGCTGGTGGAGCTGTGCCCCACCCCGAAGGCGTCGTACTCACTCTCTTTGCGCTTCGGGAAGCCCGACAACCCGTTGTAGCGGCGGTTGGTGGGAAACTGGGCGCGGCGGCCGGTTAGGATTTTGTGGCCGTAAGCCTGGTGTCCCACGTCCCACACCAGCTGGTCGTAGGGGGTGTTGAACACATAGTGCAGGGCCACGGTCAGTTCCACCACCCCGAGCGAGGCCCCAAAATGCCCGCCGTAAATCGACACCGAATCGATGATAAACTGGCGTAGCTCCTGGCTTACTTGCACCAGCTGGTCTTCGCTGAGCTGTTTCAGGTCGGCGGGTGAGTTGATGGCCGCAAGCAGGGCACCGGGTTCGACGAGCATGGGGGCGTGGGGCAAGTGGGAAGTGCAAGTAGCAGGCAACAGGCAGCCGGCGTGAAAGGTTAAAACACCGCGTACGGGCGGCCTGCGTACAACAGACAAAGGTACGGGTTTTCCTTTCGGGCGGTTGGTGTGCCTGTGGCATAAGCTTTAGCTTGTGCCGTACGACGCTTGATGTAGTTGCCGCTATGTACAGCCGGCATACGGCACAAGCTAAAGCGTGTGCTACATCCGTACCTTTACATCCACCCCACCCTTCCACCTATGCCTCCCCAGCTTACCCAACCGCAAAACGAGGAGCAGCAGCTACTGGACAAGCTACGGCCCTCGCGCATCATTCTGCCGGTGCTGTTGGGGCTGGGCGTGGTGGGCTTTATGTTCTGGCGCAGCTACCAACCCGGTGACCTGGCCCCGCTGGGCAATGCCAAGCCCCTGTGGCTGCTGCTGATGCTGCTGGTGCTGCTGGCCCGCGACGCCGGCTACGTGTACCGCATCCGCTACCTCACCGAGCGGGTGCTGAGCTGGCGGGCTTCGCTGGACGTTATCATGATCTGGGAGTTTTCGTCGTGCGTGCTGCCCTCGGCAGTGGGCGGCACGGCCGTGGCGCCAGTGCTCCTGCACAAGGAAGGTATTCCGCTGGGCAAGTCGGTGGCTTATATCATGGCCACGGCCATGCTCGACAATATTTATTACGTGCTGGCCGTGCCGCTGGTGGTGCTGATTGGGGGTGACGCGCTGTACCCGCACGAGGCTTTGCAGGGCGGGCTGGTAGCTACGCTGCGCATTGGGTTTATTCTGAGCTACATTTTCGTGACGGCATACGCGGGGCTGATGCTGTACGCCATCTTCGTCAACCCCGAAGCGGTGCGGCGGCTGTTTGTGCGGCTGTTTTCGCTGCGGGGGCTGCGGCGGTGGCGCAACAAGGCCTACCAGCACGGCAACGAGCTGGTGCTAGCCTCGGGACAGCTGCGCGGCAACGGCTGGGGCTACTGGCTGCGGGCCAGCCTGAGCACGGCCTTTGTCTGGACGGCTCGCTACCTGGTTATCGGCTGCCTGATTGCGGCGTTTATCGACGTGAGCTGGCCGGAGTTCTGGCTGATTTTCGGCCGCAACCTCACCTACAAGGTCATCCTGCTGATTGCCATTACGCCCGGCGGCGCGGGCATAGCCGAAGGCGCTTTCCCCACGTTCTTCGGCAAGTTCATCGGCACGCCCACCATGACCAGCTTCATGGTCTTGCTCTACCGCATCGTTACGTACTACCTCTATCTGGTGCTGGGCGCCATCTTCCTGCCCCGCTGGATAGCCCGCATCTACGGCCCCCGCAAAGTGCAGGAAGTTATGACATCGTAGGGTAGAAGTGAGAGATGAGAAGTGAGACTGGACATGCTCACGGTATTTCTTACTTTACTTCTAAAGCAAAAGCGCCTTTCTGCCGCGGCAGAAAGGCGCTTTTGCTTTAGGGCTTGGTGGCTTCCAGCGCCGGGGCCGGTTCGGCGGGCACAGGGCGCTGGTAGATTTGCCAGAACTCGGGACGGTAGGGCACTCTTGATACTTCTTGGATGCGGGTGCCGCTACCATGCAGCTTAGGGTGGGTGCCCTTTAAGGCCGGATACTTCAGTGGCTGGCACAACTGGGAGCGGCGCGTAGTACGCGTCGCAGGTTTACTGTGAGTGGAGTGGCTGACGGCCCAGCATGTGCTGAAAAAATTTTATTGTTCCTGCAACCTCGATGCATCTGCTATTGTATATGATAGTAAAACTATCAACTCAGGTAGTTTTACTTAAAACAGTCCTATGAAAATGCTTGCTGCCCTTCGCTCCTGCCTGGTCCGGCGTCCGTTGGTGTCGCTAAAGCCTCGCTTATCTCTCACTGCTTTGGCCACGCACAAGTCGGCCCAGAGCAGGCCGGCGCAGAAAATCATGGATGCTCTGCGCTCTTTCACCACCCACCGGTCGGTAACGGTGATGAAGCCCTTGCTGGTGGTGGCCCTGGCGGCCACTACGTTGCTGAGCAGCTGCACCGTGGTGCGGCAGGGCGAAGTAGGGGTGCGGCGCAAGCTCGGCAAAATCGACCAGGACGTGATTCTGGCGGGTCCCAAGGTGTTCAACCCCTTCGTGACCACCGTGCTCAAGGTGCCCACTACCACCCAGAACTTGGAAATCCGCTCTAACCTGCCATCCAAGGAAGGCTTGACGGTGGGCTCGGAGATTTCCATTCTCTACCGCGTGCAGGGCAAGCAGGTGCCGGCCATGCTCGAAACCGTGGGCATGCAGTACGCCGACGTGCTGATACTGCCGGTATTCCGCTCGGCCGCCGCCGACGTGGGTGCCCGCTACTTCGCCAAGGATATGCACAGCTCGGAGCGGGCCGCCATCGAGAAAGCCATTCGCGACCAGATGGCTACGGTGCTGGAGCCGCGCGGCTTTGTGATTGAAAACGTGCTGCTGAAAAACATTGTGCTGCCCGGCGGCCTGGCCAAAGCCATTGAAGACAAGCTCGAAGCCGAGCAGGACGCCCAGCGCATGGAGTTCCTGAAGCAGCGCGAAACCCGCGACGCCGAGCGCCGCGTGATTGAGGCCGAGGGCCAGAAGCGCATTGCCGTGGTGAAGGCCGAGGGCGAGCGGGAAGCCAATATCATCCAGGCCAAAGGCCAAGCTGAAGCGATGCGCATCGAGGCCGAAGCCGTGCGCCTCACCAACCAGCTCATCAACCGCGACCTGACCCCGGCCGTGCTCAAGTACAAGTCCATCGAGGCCTTTCGGGAGCTGTCGAAGTCGCAGAACGCGAAGACCATCATCTCCAACGGCACCACGCCGGTGCTCAATACCCTGGCTCAGTGACGCGCATTCTTCCGATAGCTATCTGGCGGCGCTGCCTGAGCCTGCGGGACGGGCGGCGCCGGCCAGCAGCGGCCGGCCTGCTGCTGGTTTTTTCCCTCCTGCTTTTGCTTGTAGCAGCTCACCCGGCCCAGGCCCAGCAGAACCTGTTCAACATTCCGTCCGGTGACCTGACGCCCAAGGGCAAGGTGTTTTTTCAGCACCAAACCAACCTCTACGGGCAGGGCTACCTTGAATCCAAAAACCACTTTGTGTACGGCCTGGGCAAGGGCTGGGAGGTTGGCGCAAACGTGGTCAACATCCAAATGAATTTTGGCCGGGGCCGCGACTGGTTCGGCTACAACCGCGCCGACCGCAGCATCCCGCTGGCTCCGCTAGCCAAGCTCACGGGTCAAAAGTTTTTCTACCTGAGCCCCACCGTCATCACCAGCGTTGGTACGCAAGTGGGCATCAACCCGTGGAAGTTCAGCGGCGTGAGCCGGGAGCTGACGCACTTCACCTACAACCTGTGGCAGTGGAACCCGCGGCACCACGTGAAGGTGGTGGCCGGCCCCTACCTCTCCGACCGGGGTACGCTGGGCCAGGGCAACCGGGCCGGCCTCCTGCTGGGCGCCGAGTTTCCGATAACCAAAAAGCTGCTCTTCATGGGCGACTTTATTTCGGGCAACAACTACACCAGCGTGTCGGTGCTCGGCTTCAACTACCTGGCCACCAAACGCGTGCAGCTGTGCCTGGGGGCCCTGCTGCCCAACCCCAACAGCAACAACCGCCACGGCGTGGTGCTCGAGCTGAACCTGCTCGGCTACGATGACGAGTCCGCCGAGGGCCCGGACCACTAGCGCGGCCGTATTCTTTCACCTTTTCCTTTTCGCGCCATGTATGCTTTGCTGCTAGCGGCTCTGGCCGCCTTTCTGGTTCTGCTACCCGGCCCCACGCGGGCCCAACAAGGCAGCCCAACCGAGCCGGCCAGCGGCTGGCTGCTGGTGCGGCCTCACCAGCGCATCTACGCCGTGCCGCCGTCGTGGCAGACCTCGTACGCGCGCACCGACTCGCTCAGCCTTATCAGCTACCGCAGCCCCGACCAGGAAACGCTGCTGTGGGTGGCGGCGGTGCGGCCGGTGGCCGGCACAGCTCACGCGGCGAGTCCGGCTTTGCGGCAGCTGCTGCGCCACGTGGGCGTGTACGGCTTCGCGCCCACCTACACTACCGAGCGGGGCCTCGACCGGCTGGAAAGCACGGGCACCTGCTGGCAGGCCGGGCGCGAGCTGCGCTACGAGGTGCGCGTGCTAGGCGACGAAAGCCACCACCTGCTGGTATTCTTTTATCTGACCCCCACGCACACGGCTCTCACCGAGCCGACCTTGCCGGCCTTGCTGCGCCAGCTCACGCCGCCTGCTCTTCACCGCTAAGGCCTTTTGCTTCCTCTCACATTCTTTTTTGCTCTTGCCATGAAAACTTTTCGACTAGTGCTGTTGCTGCTGGCCCTGCCCTGCGCTGCCTGGGCCCAGCAGCTGGAGTGGGTGCGCAACCCCCAATACCGCCTGCAGTACCAGGTGCCCAGCAACTGGCAGCAGGTACGTCAGGCCACCGACACCACCCTGGCCCTCACCCACCTCAGCCCCGACCAAAGCCTGCTCCTGTACATCGGCAAGCTGCAAGGGGCTGCGGCCCGCATGACGCCGGCACAGGCCTTGTTTCACCTCACCGAACAGTTTGGTGTTCCCGTCAACAAGCAGTACGCTACTTCCTACAACGGCATTAAGTTTCTGGAAACCACGGGTATGGGTACCTTGCAAGGCCGGGCCCTGCGCTACGACGCCATGGCTGCCACTCATCAGGGCCACGTGCTGCTCATCTACGTCTCAGCCCCACCCGACGCTTTCTTCACCCACGAGGCCCTGCTCACGTCCATCCTGCACAGCATGGCACCCTACCGAGGCCGATAAGCCAGTGCTGCGCGGCCTCGCAGCCCGGCAGCCTTCACGTTAGGTCAGGTGGCAAGTCCTGGTGTCAGAACAAGGTTGAGGAGCTGTTTTTGCAACGTTGGAGCGAAGTAGAGACGCAAGATTTTGCGTCTCCTCGTTGGACAAAACGCACGCAGGAAGACGCAAAATCTTGCGTCTCTACCTCGTTCAACCAACCTGCTAGCTTAGCCCAGACCGGAGCCTTTTAGTGGTACGATGATTCCGGCCGAAGGTCAGCGTAGTAGCTCCGGTCCTTTATGGCCTCCCACAAAAAAGGCCCCGCTGCGGCTGGCAGCAGGGCTTTTTCGTGTTTTTTGGACTGGGTTTTCCGTCTGTGTTATTCGGTTTCGAGGCGTAGCTCCGAGCCGTCGGTGCCTTTCAGGGTCAGCTTGTCGTCGGTCAGCGTTACCACATCAAAAACGTTGGCGTTGGTAGCGCCGTTGGGAGTCATCGTAATTTTCTTGCCGGCCTGGTCGAAGGTGTACTTGCCGCTTACGGCGCCGGCGTTGGAGCTCATGTTGTACTGGCCGTTGGCGAAGAACGTCACCCGTTCGTCTTCTTCCGAGTCGGTCTGCTTCACTTTGTCGCCGGTAGCGTCCAGCTCCTTGTCGGTTTTCCAGGTTTTGCTGTCTTTGCCGTAGAGCATGTTGACGCCTTCCACCTTGCCTTCTTTGCTGCTGCACGAGGCGGCAAACAGGGAGAGCAGTACCAGTAGGCTGGCCAGGTAGCGAAACGGAGCAGAAATCGTTTTCATGAGATGCGAGAGTTGGGGGTTAGGAGAGTGAAGAGGATGCCGGTCATTCAGCCCTGGGCTGCGGCCGGCTTGCGCCTCTTACGCGGCCTTTTGGCAAGATGTTAAGCTCCTCACTCAGAATTTTGGCTCCTATAACCTATTGCCGTGGCTGGCGTAAGAGGCCCTGACGCCGTGACCATCAGCCAGATGCCCTACGGCCTTCCCCTCCCACTCCTAACTCATTGCACCATCATGGGACTGTTTGACTTCCTCTCGGATAAAGGCGAAAAACAACCGGTTCAGCCCGCCAACCAACCCAAGCCGGCCGGCGGCGCCACCGATTTCTTCGGCAATGCCAACGCCGCCCAGCCGGCTGCCGCGGCCCAAGGCGAAAAGTACACCGTGGTAAGCGGCGACTCGCTGTCGAAAATTGCCAAAAACCACTACGGCGACGCCAGCAAGTGGCACCAGATCTACGATGCCAATAAAAGCATCATCGGCTCCAACCCCGACCACATTGAAGTAGGCCAGGTCCTGACGCTACCCAAGCTGTAAGCTTGCTGGTTTATCTATTCTGAAAAAGCCGCTCATACTGGGCGGCTTTTTTTGTTGGGCCGGGGTGATGCCACGACTTTCTTAATCGTGATGTCACTATCATTGAACGACTTATTTAAGCGTGCAGGAGTCAGCAACGATAGTGGTACCACAAACCCCTCGGGAATCTGGGGCGCCATACCGGTCCAACAAAAAATTTTGCTGACTGCTTGCACTTATCCTTTTCGGGTATACATTTGCATCACCACACCGGTACTCCCCCGCTCGCGGCGGGGCAGTTTGTTTGAGGATTTATACAGAAGCGGCGAGAGAACAGGCTCCGTGACCCGCTGGCAACCTTCGACCGCGCGAAAGGTGCCAATTCCTGCCCGCTCCGGCTCCGGCCGGCGGGACATATAAGCCGAGTACCATGGAAAACTCCTTCGCCTTCGATTACCTGTTCCCGTTTGCTCCGGCTGCTCTGCGCGCCGCTCAGCCAACGGGTTTTTGCGTTGTGCCCCCTGCGGCCCGCACTACCTCCCGAATGCGAATGCGCTGCTGTTGCGGCGCTTGTTGTTGCTGTTGCTAGCCTAAGGCTCTTCGGCGCTCCTCCCCTCTTCCAGCTCTACCCGGCGGTGCCTCCGTGGCCTCCGCTAGGCTCTCCCGCACCCTGCTAGCCCTTATCGCCAGGTTTTCTGGCAGGCTCCGGTGCGGCTCCCGCCACGCTCAGCGTGGCCTTTCAGCTCGTCGCTCACTCCCTCCTTTTTTCCCGTCAACCTTCTCAACATCAGCACCCGTATGTCCACGCAAAGCCTCCACTTCGAAACCCTGCAACTCCACGCCGGCCAGCAGCCCGACCCCGTAACTGGTTCGCGCGCCGTGCCCATTCACCAGACCACCAGCTACGTGTTCAAGAACGCCGAGCATGGGGCCAACCTGTTTGCCCTTAAGGAGTTCGGCAACATCTACACCCGCCTGATGAACCCCACCACCGACGTGTTTGAGCAGCGGGTGGCAGCTCTGGAAGGCGGCGTGGCAGCCTTGGCCGTGTCGTCGGGGCAGGCAGCGCAGTTCATTGCCCTGAACAACATCCTGCAAGCCGGCGACAATTTCGTGAGCACGGCCCACCTGTACGGCGGCACCTACAACCAGTTCAAAGTGGCCTTCAAGCGCCTGGGCATTGAGGTGCGCTTCGCCGACGGGGACCGGCCCGAGAGCTTCGAGCAGCACATCGACCATAATACCAAGGCTATCTACCTGGAAACCATTGGCAACCCTAGCTTCAGCATTCCGGACTTTGAGCGGATTGCCGCCATTGCCGAAAAGCACGACCTGCCGCTGATTGTGGACAACACCTTCGGGGCGGGCGGCTACCTGTTTCGGCCCCTGGAGCACGGCGCCCACATCGTGGTAGAATCGGCTACGAAGTGGATTGGCGGGCACGGCACGAGCATTGGCGGGGTGATTGTGGACGGCGGTACCTACGACTTCGGCAACGGCAAGTATCCGCAGTTTACGGAGCCTTCGGAGGGTTACCACGGGCTGGTGTTCAACGACGTATTCGGCAAGAACGGCCCCTTCGGCAACATTGCCTTCATCATCCGGGCCCGGGTGGAAGGCCTGCGCGACTTCGGCCCCTCGCAGAGCCCGTTCAACTCCTTCCTGCTCCTGCAAGGCCTCGAAACCCTGAGCCTGCGCGTGGAGCGCACCGTGGAAAACGCCCTGCGCATTGCCACCTGGCTGGAGCAGCACCCGCAGGTGGAAGCCGTGAACTACCCTGGCCTGCCGAGCAGCCCCTACTACGCCCTGGCGCAGAAATACCTGAAGCGCGGCTACGGCGGGGTGCTCACCTTCGCCATCCGCGGCACCAAAGACACGGCCACGCAGTTCATCGACAACCTCAAGCTGGTGAGCCACTTGGCCAACGTGGGCGACGCCAAAACGCTTATCATCCAGCCTTCGGCTACCACCCACCAGCAGCTGAGCGAGGAGGAGCAGCGCGCGGCCGGCGTCACACCGACCCTGCTGCGCCTGTCGGTGGGCATCGAGCACTTCGACGACATCCGGGCTGACCTGCAACAAGCCTTCGACGCGGTGCGCGACGCCGCCACCCCGGACGCCGACAGCGGCAGCACCCTGCTGCCCCAACCCGAAATCGAACACGCCGCCACGCTGGAAGTCTAATACCAGGGGGTTGAGAGGCCGGGCGGTTTGGAGAGAGGCTGCCCGGCCGCAGCTTCCAGCACCGCGGCGCGCGGGTGGTGCCCAGGCTTTTGTGAGAGAGGAAGCCTGGTAACCCCACCACCCGCCCACAGCCGGGGCGGAGCCACCTGGCTCCGCCCGCAGGCTTTTGGTTAGACCTGAGACAGTGAGAGGTGAGAAGTGAGACGATGTTCTGGCTGCCCGGCCCTTATCAGTTCTATCCGACTCCATTCTGTTTTTTCATCCTGCTACTTCTTCCAGTTTCCTCATACCCAACCATCTAGAGCTTATCCTAAAGCTAAAAGCTAGAGTTAGAGTCCCCTCTCCTTTTTCGGACAGGGGGTTGGGGGTGAGGCGACTAGAGCTAGAGCCGCCAAGGGGCTCATCATCACACCATGTCCTTAGAAGAACCGCACCTGTTCCTCCTGCCCCGGCCGCTGCGCCTGGAAGGCGGGGCCGTGCTGCCGCACGTGGCCGTGGCCTACCACACCTTCGGCCAGCTCAACCCGGCCCGCGACAATGTGGTGTGGGTGTGCCACGCCCTCACGGCCAACGCCGACGTGCTCAGCTGGTGGCCGGGCCTGTTTGGGGCGGGCTGCCACTTCGACCCTGAGGAGTGCTTTATCGTGTGTGCCAATGTGCTGGGCTCCTGCTACGGCACTACCGGCCCGCTCACACCCGACCCGACTACCGAGCAGCCGCTGTTTCAGCAGTTTCCGCTGGTGACGGTGCGCGACATGGTGGCCGTGCATGAGGCCCTGCGGGAACACCTGGCCCTGCCGCGCATCCACACCCTGATTGGGGGCTCCCTGGGTGGGCAGCAGGCGCTGGAGTGGGCCGTGCAGCGGCCCCAGCTTATCGAAAACCTGGTGCTGCTGGCCACCAACGCCCGGCACTCGGCCTGGGGCATTGCCTTCAACGAGGCCCAGCGCCTGGCCATCTTCGCCGACCCCACCTACCACGCCGCCACGCCCGAAGGCGGCGTGGCGGGCCTACAAGCGGCCCGCGCCGTGGCCCTGCTCAGCTACCGCAGCTACGATGCCTATCAGCGCACCCAAACCCACCCCGACCAGGAAGCCCTCGACGACTTCCGGGCCAGCTCCTACCAGCGCTACCAGGGCCAGAAGCTTGTCAACCGCTTCAATGCCTACGCCTACGTAACCCTGTCCAAAGCCATGGACTCCCACCACATCGGGCGGGGGCGCGGCGGGGTGAGGGCGGCGCTGGGCCGCATCCGGGCCCGCACGCTGGTACTGGGCATCAGCTCCGACGTGCTGTTTCCGCCCGCCGAGCAGCAACTGCTGGCCCGCTACATTCCGGGGGCCATGTACGCCGAAATGGATTCCCAGTTCGGCCACGACGGCTTTCTGATTGAAACCGCTCAGATAACCCATTTCCTCGAACGATTCACCGTCCAGACCTATGTCCACTGAGGCTAAGAAAGTCGTCGTGCCCAATTCGTCGGAGCCCGGCACCCTATTTATTTCCATCGACAAGCAAGCCGAGTACGCCCGGACGGTTGGCCGGGCACGCCCCTGGCGGGTGGGGCTGGTGGGCTTCGGCTGCGTGGGCCAGGGCCTGTACGACATCTTGCAGCAGCGCCCCGACGCGGGTTTTGACATTACGCGCATCGTGGTGAAAAGCCGCGACAAAGCCCGCTCCCTGCCCGCCGAGCGGTTCGAGTACGACGCTCAGGCGTTGCTCAATGATGCTTCTTTGGACGTGCTGGTGGAGGTGATTGACGATGCCGACGCCGCTTTCCGGCTGGTGGCCGAGGCCCTGCGCCGGGGCCGGCGCGTCGTGACGGCCAACAAGGCCATGCTGGCCCGCCACCTGCCCGAGCTGGTGCAGTTGCAGCGCGCCCACGGCGGCACCCTGCTCTACGAGGCGGCCGTGTGCGGCAGCATCCCCATCCTGCGTACCCTCGACGCCTACTTTGGCCCCGAGCCCTTGCGCCGCGTCACGGGCATCCTCAACGGCTCCTCCAACTACGTGCTGACGCGCATGGGCGAAGACGGCTCCGACTACGGCCCGGCCCTGCTGGAAGCTCAGCAGCAGGGCTTCGCCGAAACCGACCCCAGCCTCGACATGGGCGCCTTCGACCCCCGCTCCAAAGCCGTGCTGCTGGCCGCTCACGCCTTCGGGGCTTTCTTGCAGCCCGAGCAGGTGCTCAACCTGGGTATTGAAGGTATTGGGGCCGTGGATATTGCCTTTGCCGCCAGCCAGGGCCAGAAAATCAAGGTAGTAGCCGGCCTTCAGCGCCTGCCCGACGGCCGGGTCACGGCCCTGGTCACGCCTCAGCTTGTGGGGCCTGAGTCGCCGCTGTACACCGTGGACCGGGAGTTTAACGGGGTGGTGATTGAGGCCGACTTCGCCGGGGAGCAGTTCCTGCGGGGCCGCGGGGCCGGCGGCCATCCTACCGGCTCGGCCGTGCTGGCCGACCTGGCCGCCTTGCGCCAAGGCTACTTCTATGATTACCCCAAAGCCTCGGCCACCCCGCCCACCTACGCCACCGACCTGGAAGTGGAGGTCTACCTGCGCACCGACGAGGACCGCCTCATCGACCTGCTCGACTTCAGCGAAATTTCCGAAGAAGCCGACGAAGACGCCTACGTGGTCGGCTACGTGGCTCTGGAAACCCTCATCCGCCACCGCGACGCCCTGCGCCAAGCCGGCGCCTTCCTCGTCCGCACCGGCCGCCTCCGCCCCATCAGCACCACCATTGCGGCTGAAGAGGTGTCGGCGTAAGCCTCACCCCCCGGCCCCGTCACTGCTTCATGCGCAGTATTCCATGGAGAGGAAGAGCCAGTAGTCCGCAGCGCCGCCCTGTCGGCTGCCGCCTCCGGAAAGGCTACCACAAAGTAAGCGCCACTCTCACGACGAGGGTGGCGCTTTGCTTTTTACTGAATGGTAAGCTGCGTCGCAGGCGCCAGCCGCAGAGGCGGCGTAGCACGACTTGGCGTCTGGCTCTCCTTCTCCGCGGGATACTGCGCATGCAGCAGTGGCGGGGCCGGGGGGTAAAGTCCTACCTCGGCGGCGCGGCTCCGGTGGTAGCCGGCTCCAGTGGCGCCATACGCTGCGTTGAGTCGGGCAGGGCTTGCAGTAGGCCCAGGCTGGGCAAGGCTACGGAGTCAGCCGGTACCCGCAGGCCGATGCGGCGGGGCAGCAGGGCGGCGGTGGGCTGGGCCAGGCGGCGCGGGTTGAGGGCGGCGGCCAGCAGCGGACCGGGGGCCCCGGCACCCAGCAGGGGCCGCAGAAAGTCGCGCGTAGCCAGGAATATCGAGTCCAGGTAGGTAGGCTCGAAAGAGTAGGGCACGTGGCCGGCTCCGCGCAGGCGGCGCAGCACGTTAGGCACGCCCACGGCGTTGGCGCGGGTGCGCAGGGCGCCACTCCCGTGCACCAGCTGGGGCGGCAGCTGGGCCCCGATGGTACCGCGGCCGTAGGGCACCAGTCCGTCGCGGGTGCCGTGCACGCTGCACAGGGGCGGGTCGCCAGCTTCCAGCCAGCTGGCTCGGGCCAGGGCTCCGCACAGGTTGATGACCCCGCGCGGGCGGCTGCTGTAGCCGGCGTGTCCGCCGCTGCCTTCCAGTCCGCCCAGGGCGGCCAGGTCGAGGTAGGCGGGCACTTCCGTGGGCTTGTTCAGGTAGCCGGTTTGCAGGGCCATGAAGCCCCCGGCCGACGACCCGCCCACAAACACGTACTGCGGGTGCACCCGAAACCGCCGGGCCGTGGCGGCATCGTGGCGGAAGAAGCGCACCGCTGCCCGCATGTCCTGAGTAGCCCGAATGGCGGCCCGCCCAATGCCCACGGTGTCGAAAGGAAAGAAGTAGAGGCGGTAGTCGATGGTGGCGGCCACGTAGCCCAGGCGAGCCAAGCGGGTGCACAGGTCGGTCATTACGGCGTCGTCGCGGGTGCCGGTCAGGAAGCCGCCTTCGTGGGCCAGCACCACTACCGGGCGCCGCCGCACGGTGTCGCCGGCCGGCTCGTACACGTCCAGGTACAAGGTCTGCGGCAGCCCCAGCAACGTGGTGACGCGCGCAAACTCCACGTTGCGCCGCACCTGCACCTGCCGAAACACCGGCCGATGATACCGGCCGCGGGTGGTGTCTATAGGAAAAGCAGGTTGCGCCAAGCAGCCAGTTGAAGCCAGCAGCACGGTCAGCAGAAAAACGAAAAGCAAGCGCACAAGCATACTGAAGAACCCCAGGCAGGCCGCCGCAAAGTTCGGGCTAGATTTCCAGCTGTGCTGGCTGGTTAGTTCCCAGGGATGCACACCGGGTGCTGCGTATGTTTGCGGCTCACCTATGCTGCCCATGCCCACTACCGCCCCTCCCCCCCTCCGCTCCGGCGACCAGGTTGCCATCGTCTGTCCCGCCCGTAAAGCTTCTCACGAGGAGCTGGCCGCGGCCGTAGCCACCCTCGAAAGCTGGGGGCTGCGCGTAGTGCTGGGCGAAAGCACCAACGTGGCGCACCACCAGTTCGGGGGCGAAGACGAGGTGCGCCGCCGCGACTTTCAGCGCCAGCTCGACGACCCCGCCATCCGGGCCATCCTGTGCGCCCGCGGCGGCTACGGCACCCCCCGCATCATCGACCAGCTCGACTTTTCCCGCCTCGCTGCAAGCCCGAAATGGGTGGCCGGGTTCTCCGACATTACCACCCTCAACTGCCACCTGCTGCGGCTGGGCTTCCAGAGCATTCACGGTGTTATGCCCCTTATGTTCCATCAGGAAGGCGGGCAGGAATCGTTGGACAGCTTACGGCAGGCGTTGTTTGGGGAGGAGGTGAGCTACGCGGTGCCGGCTCATCCGCTCAACCGCGCCGGCGCGGCCACCGGCGAGCTGGTGGGCGGCAACCTGAGCATGCTGCAAACCCTCACCGGCACCCGCTCCGACGTGCCCACCGCCGGGCGCATCCTCTTTCTGGAAGACATCGACGAGTACCTCTACGCCATCGACCGGATGCTGGTGCACCTGGACCGTACCGGCAAGCTAGCGGGCCTGGCCGGCCTGCTGGTGGGCCACTTCACCAACCCCCAGGACAACGCCGTGCCCTACGGCCAGACGCCCCACGAAATCATCATGGAACGGGTAGCTAAGTACAACTTCCCCGTGGCCCACGGCTTCCCCATCGGGCACGAAGCAGAAAACAGGGCCTTGGTAGTAGGCCGGCCGGCCCGGCTGGTGGTAGGTGCCAACGGGGCGCAACTCGAATACGCGTAGCCTCTCGTCCTTCCGCAATGGCCTCATCTATCCGCCTTCTGCCAGCAGCTGAGTTTCCCCGGCACCTCGACGCCCTGACCGAACTGCTGCAAGATGCCGTTGACTCGGGCGCTTCGGTGGGCTTTTTGCCACCCCTGGCCACTACCGAGGCGCAGCACTACTGGCGCAGCCTACAAAACGACCTGGTAGCGGGCCACGTGTTGCTGCTGGTAGCGGAAGAAGCTGGTGAGGTAGTAGGTACGGTGCAGCTGCACCTGGCCACCAAAGCCAATGCCGCCCACCGCGCCGAAGTAGCCAAGCTCCTGGTGCATCGCCGGGCCCAGCGCCGGGGCATCGGCCGCCACCTGATGCAGGCGGTGGAAGACCTGGCCCGCCAGCAACACCGCACTACGCTGGTCCTGGACACCTTGCAAGGCGCCCCCTCCGAACTGTTGTACCAATGCCTGGGCTATGTGGCAGCCGGCGTTATCCCGCGTTTCGCCCGCGTAGCGGATGGGTCGTTGCAGCCCACGGTGGTGTACTATAAGCTGCTGGGATAGTTTGTTCATTGAGAGCGTGTCGAAGCTTTTAGATGATGACCGTCATGCTCAGCTTTTTCGCAAGCTCTAACCGTGTTTTAGGTTCACTTTTTAGAAGCCCGACTTCTACTCTGGTTTTCCTGACAGCGCAGTTGCCGCCTGTTTCGCTGCGCTGTACTGTAACAAGCTGTATAAGCCTTCTTTTTGAAATAAAAGCCGACCAATTTTCAGATTTGACCAGCCGGCTTGCAAGCGGTAGGAAAACACCGGTAGCCCATCCTGTAAGATGCATTCAATGCAGTAAGTGCGGACAGCTGGCTCGCGGGGAAGCTGTTGTTCGAGCTGAAGCAAGTGGGTAGAGATGAAAAAATAGGAACGCGGAAAGCCGGCTAGTCCGCTCACTGTAGCGCGGGTGATTTCCAGTGCATCGTCCATGTTGGTGCCCCGAAACAGCTCGTCGAAGATGGCACATGTGCGGCCGGGCTCCTGCGCTGCCCGAAGTACCTGCTTCAACTTCTGAATTTCAGCCATAAAATGGCTGTAGCCGTCGCGCAGACTGTCGCGCAGGTTGATGGCGATGACCAGTGAGTGAAAGAAGGGCAGTTCGCACGTAGCAGCGGGCACGGCTAGCCCCGCGTGTGCCAGATACACGCACAGGCCCACGGCCTTTAGCAGTGTTGATTTGCCCGACATATTCGGCCCGGTCAATAGCACCACGTGCTCGTCGCCGTGGAGTACCAGCGTATTCTTCACCGGCTGCCGCAGCACCGGGTGGTAAAACTCCACCAAGTTCAGCCCCTCCTCTCGGAAAACCGGGAAGGTAAAGCCCAATTCCCGAGTGCCTTTGGCTATCGACCAATACGCTTCAAACTGGTAGAAGGCCTCCCAAAACTCGGCCATCTGCTCCGGAGTCACTGCCCGAAGCTGGCGGGCGAAGCGCACCATGAGCGCCGCGGAAAACGCATCTTCCTGAATAGCCTGGGCGCTATCCGCCAAAGCAAACCGCTCCAGAAAATGTCCCAGCCTCGTCAGCTGCGGCCGGAAGCTGCCAGGAAAAGCCGCCAGGTCGAGCCGGGACAGGTAGTGCTGCTGCAACCGCTGCAGAAACAGGATAACCTGCCCGTACTTGGCTCGGGTCTTGTACCGCTCTTCTTCCGAAAACAGCAGCTTGGCCGCCATTCTGGCCCGGTTGGTTTCCAGCGCAATTTGGCCGCTGCTAACTTCCAGCAAAAAGGCCCGCACTTCCTGTAAGTGGATTTTCGGGTAGGAAAAGTCCGCTAGCACGGTCCAGTTAGCCAAAAAGCCCTGCACAATGCCTTGCTTCTCCGCTACCAGTTCCGCAGAGGCGGGCAACTCCCGCAGCAATTGATGCAGAACAGCTTCGGCCTCAGAATTATACGTGTAATTGAAGAGCGGCAGTATCTCTGCCTCCAGTTGCAAATCGTCAACGTGTAGCATCAGACTATTCAGGTAGTCTGCCTCCAACGCTAAACGGGACAGAAGCCGTGTATGCTTATTTGGTGGCCGCTGTGCTTTGCAAGAAATCCAGCACCGTTTTATTGAACAGCGGGCCGTTCTCCTGCGGAGCGTAATGGGTAAGGCCAGGCAGAATGACCACCTGCGCCTTAGGAATACTTTGAGCAATCAGGCGGGTGTGGACTTCTTTGATGATGTCTTTCTCGCCGGCCAGCACCAGCACCGGGGCCGTCACGGCCCGTAACTGCTCCGGTTTTAGCTGAGGATGCTTTAGGAGCATGGTAGTAAGGCGGCGGCCGCGCCGGAAGTCTTGTTTGAACGGACTCAGTACGGCGCACAGCAAACGGTCCTGGCGCACCTGACGCAGCACCTTGGCTTCTACGGCGGTAGTGTCAGCGTACAGATTTCCACCCATCATCACCAGACTTTTCACCTGGGCAGGGTAGCGTAGCGCCATACTCAGGCCGGTATTGGCGCCGTCGCTCCAGCCAACGAGGTGCGCAGCCGGGATGCCGAGCGTATCGAGCAGCGCGTGCAGGTCATCGGCAAACAGGCTGTAGCTCAGCGGCCCCGTACTGCGGTCCGACTGGCCCTGGTCACGGGTGTCAACGGCAATAACGCGGTAGTGCGCGGCCAGCGCCGCAATCTGATTTTGAAAACTACTGATGGACTCGCCATTGCCGTGCAACAGCAGTAGCGGCTCGCCCGCGCCGTACGTTTCGTAGTAATACGATACGCCGTTGACGGTGGCGCGGTGCCCGGCCGGCCGGTTGCGGCCGTACCACACGATACCACGGCCTTGGACGGACAAATTACCGGTTGCCTGTGCTATCAGTAGTCAGTTGCCGGCTGAAACCTTGCACGGGCGGCCCGAAGTTGCGCCAACCCACCGGTGTCCCTGTCGCCAAGAGGGGCGCTGGGTCGTCGAAGCTGCCGTTGGTTAGCGGCACTTGCTGCCACTGGCCAGTGCGCTGCTGCGCTTCCAGTCGGAAGTCATCGAACTCAAACCGGCCGTTTAGGTGGTAACCGGCCACGATAGTTAGCGAATCGGCGTCCCGGTCGAGCTTCCCCGTTGCGGTATAGGTCTGCCACGTATTGGCCACGGCTTTGTGAGGCACGGCGGCGAAGTTGCCAGACTTTTTGCTGATTCTTTGCACCGAAGCCAGCAGCCAGGCAGCCGCTCCGCCCGACTGCGTAGTATCTACCTTGATGCGAACCGATACACGGTAAGGCCGCCCCGCCCAAGCCCGCACACTGACGCGCTGCCCAAAGTCATCGACGACAGCAATGCGGGTGGCGGGCTGCGTCGTCGCCGCGATGCTCACAAGCAGGCTCAAACTGACCAGCATCCCCTTCAGTAAAGGCATCAAACAGGATTATATGAAAAGCAATTCATGAAAAACTCCGGCAACTTACGCTGCCGGAGCTTCCTGTTTGCTGGAGCCTTTATGTTTTACTCCTTATAAATCGTGGTCAGCACCGTCTGCCCTACGGCCTTCAAGGTGCGCCGGTCGATGATGCTCAGGTTGTCCTGGGTGGTGTGGTGGTAGGGGCGGAACTCGCCGTTGGGCAGGAAGTCGATGATGTCGATGGTGCGCACGCCGGCTGCGTTGGTGAAGGCGTGGTCGTCGGTGAGGGTGGGGCTATTGGTGAACTGGAAGTAGTCGGAGAAGCCCAGCTCGGCGGCCGTGTTCCATACCTTCTCTACCACGTCGGGGGCTTTTTTCCTTGAAATGCCTTCCCGGTTGAACCTGCCGTCCTTGGCACCTACCATGTCCAGCAGGATGCCGTAGTTGGGCTTGTAGCCGGCCGGCACCACGTTCTTGGCCCAGTACTGGGAGCCCAGGCACCAGGTTTCCTGGCCGTTCAGCAGGTTCTTCTTCTCACCCTGGGTGGCGGCGTCGTAGCCGTAGTCTTCAGCATCGAACAGGATAAAATCCACGCCCACACCAGGGGTCAAGGAGTCGGGCTGGGCGGCCAGGATGCGGGCCATTTCCAGAACGATGCCCACGCCGCTGGCCCCGTCGGAGGCGCCGTCGAAGGGGGCGTTTTTGTTTTGCTTGTCTTTATCGGCGAAGGGGCGCGTGTCCCAGTGCGTGAAGACGGCCACCCGGCGCGGGGCCTGGGGCTGGTACTGGGCAATGAGGTTGCGCGACTTCAGCATGTTGCCGTCGAAGGCCATAGCCTCGAAGGGCTGCTCCCGCACCGTCAGGCCCAGGGCTTTGAAGCGGGCCACCAGCCAGTCGCCGGTTTGCACGTGTGCCTTGCTGTTGGGCACCCGTGGCCCGAAGGCCACTTGCTTGGCCACGTAGGCGTAGGCCGAGTCGGCGTTGAAGGCCGGCACGGCCGGCGTGGCAGCCGCGGGGGTAGTAGTGGTTTCGGTTTCGGCGGTGTCTTTCTTGGCGGGGCAACCCGTGAGCAGCAGGGCGGCCAGGGCGGCCGGAGCCAGGCGGAAGAGCTTCATGTGGCGTAAGCTTTGTGGGCTTTGGAGCGTGCGCCGTCAAAGGGCAGCGCAATGTCAAATACTGTAAATTGAGCTGACTTACACGGACGACGGTGCAAGCTAAACCGAAAGAAAACGAAGTTAAGCTTACACCACATTTTTACTCTTCCGAGTAGGCCCAGTCTACTCCGGCTTTCGTGTCTTTCACCACGATGCCCTGGGTTTTAAGGGCCGCCCGAATGTCGTCCACCTTGCCATAGTCCTTGGCGTCTTTGGCTTCCTGGTAGAAGCGCAGCGTCAGGCTCAGCAGGTCTTCGGCGTTGGCGCGGGGCTCGTCGTGCAGGCCCAGCACCTCTTGCACCAGCGTACGAAACACGGTGGTGGCTTCCTGCAAAGCGGCCTCGCTCACCTGGGCCAGCGTGGGCAAGTTAGCAGCGTAGCCATTGAGCTTGCGCAGCAGGTTAAACAGGCTGGCAATGGTGCGGGCCGTGTTCAGGTCGTCGTTGAGGCCCTGCCAGCAGTCCTGGGTTAGCTTGCGCAGCTCGGCATCGGCGGCCGTGGTGTCGGCGGCCCGCTCAGTGCCGGCGGGCAGGTGCAGCTTGTCCAGCAGGCGCAGGCCGTTCATCAGCTTGCGGTAGCCTTTGCGGGCGGCTTGCAGGCCGTCGTCGGTGATGTCGACGGGGCTGCGGTAGTGGGCTTGCAGCAGGAAGAAGCGCACGGTCATGGGCGAGTAGGCCTGGGTGAGCGTGGCATTCTGGCCACTGAACAGCTCCGAGATGGTAATGAAGTTGCCGAGCGACTTGCTCATTTTCTGCCCGTTCACCGTCAGCATGTTGTTGTGCATCCACACCCGCGCCTCGTTGGTGGGGCGGTGGCAGGCCTGGCTCTGGGCAATTTCGCACTCGTGGTGCGGAAACATCAGGTCCAGCCCGCCGCCGTGGATGTCGTACTCGGCGCCCAGGTACTTGCGGCTCATGGCCGAACACTCCAGGTGCCAGCCGGGGAATCCCTCGCTCCAGGGCGAGGGCCAGCGCATAAGGTGGCGCTCATCGGCCCGCTTCCAGAGGGCAAAATCCAGGGGGCTGCGCTTTTCATCCTGGCCGGCCAGGTTGTCGCGGGAGCCGGCCAGCAGCTCCTCCACCACCCGGTTCGAGAGCTTGCCGTAGGCGCGGCCGGCGGCGTTGTAAGCCGGCACGTCGAAGTACACCGACCCGTTCACCTCGTAGCCAAAGCCGTTGTCGATGATTTCCTGCACCATCTGCACCTGCTCGGTGATGTGGCCCGAGGCGCGGGGCTCGATGTCGGGCGGCAGGCAGCCCAGGGCCTCCATGTGGCGGTGGTAGAGGTGGGCGTACTGCTCGGCCACCTGCATGGGCTCCAGCTGCCGAGCCCGGGCATTCTTGCTGATTTTGTCTTCACCCTCGTCGGCGTCGCCTTCCAGGTGGCCCACGTCGGTGATGTTGCGCACGTAGCGCACGGTGTAGCCCAGGTGGCGCAGGTAGCGCGTCAGCACATCAAAAATAACCGGCCCGCGCGCATTGCCCACGTGCGCCTCGCTGTACACCGTAGGCCCGCACAAGTACACGCCCACAAACGGAGCATTGAGCGGAGTGAAGATATCTTTTCGGCGGGTAAGGGTATTATAAAGCGAGAGAGGATGCTGCATGGCCGCAAAAGTATCATGTATTTGAACGGAATACGTTCCTGTAGCTTGATTTCGCACCTCTACCAATTAGGTGCGTTTTGCCTTTCATTTTTTCTTTTATACCAGCTCCACTTGGACGCTCAACTCTCAACAAAGCCGCAACAAAGTTTAAAACCCAGTTCAATCAGTACAAAACTTACCAAGGGCAGCATAAAAAGTTCAGTTGGAAGTATGTCCGCCGCGTTGACTGGTATAAATAAAAGGGTAGGTTAGGTGCTACAGCAGCTTGGATGCCCACTTTCTTGACTTATTATTAGTTGCATCGTCAACACTACCCCGAAGCTGTTTAGGAAATTGATGAACGGTCATGCTGAGTTTGTCGAAGCATCTTTTAAACGACCTCCTAAATAGCTACACCATGCAATGCCCTGCACTCAAACAGGGCAATTACTGCGGCCCCGTCGGTTTGGAGTTCAGCCGGTAGGTGGCCGTAGTGGGGAAATGGTCGGAGTAAGGAATTTCGTAGTGCACCCAAAAGTCGTCGACGGTGAAGTGAGGACTGGCAAACTGGTTGTCGATGCGCACGAAGGGCAGGCGGCCGTTGTAAGTGCGGCCCACGCCGTTGCCTACGGTGGCCCAGCCGTTCTGGAATCGGTCGGCTAGCTGGTCGTAGCTGTAGCTGTAGGGCAGGTCGTTGAGGTCGGCGCAGAGCAGAATGGGGTAGCGACACCGCTCGAAGCGGCGCACCAGCGTATCCACCTGCCAGTGGCGGGCCGCCGCCCCGCGCTTAAACCGGCGCAGCAGGCTCAGCCCCTTCTGCCGAAACCCCGACCGGCTGGAGTAGCTGTCCACAATATCCTGCTCCTCCAGGCTCATGCTTTGCAGGTGAAAGTTGTACACCCGGATGGTGTCGCCCTGGGGCAGGCGCAGGTCGGCCCACATGGCGTGGTTCTGGGTGAGCTGGCCAAAGTGCACGGTGCCCCGGCCCACCATCGGGAAGCGGGAGAAGATGGCCAGGCCAAACTCCGCCCCAATGCTGTTGGTCAGCGTCTTCGACACAAAGGCCTGCCTTCTGCTCTGGCGCCCGATCTTATCTACCGTGCGAAACACGTCGCCGTCGCGGGTGCGGGCGCCGGCCGGCTCGTTGTAAAACTCCTGGAGGCAGAGGATATCGGCGGGGTTTTCGGCCACCCACTGCACCATGCGGCGCGAGGAACCCAGGTCGGCGTCGCGCAGCTGCGGGTACACGTTGAAGATGCGCACGTTGGCTGACAGCACCTTCACCTGGGGGCCCACTGCGCCGGAGGCCGGGGCTACGCGCAGCGGGTGCACGGCCAGCCCGCGCTGAAAGTGAGGCCACGTAAGTACGGCCAGCGCCAGGGGCAGCAAGGCCACCGTCCAGCGCCGCAGCAGCCAGTACAGCACCGCTCCCAGATTAAGCGCCAAAGCCACTGGCAGCGTGAGAGCCCCAAACGTTGCGGGCCAGAAGGTGTAGGCCGGCACCTGGGCGCAGGCAATAGCCACCAGCACCCACAGCATCACGAGCACGGTGCACTTAAAGGCAAACGAACGACGCACGAAAAATCTGGATTGCGGAAGGGAAGTGCAGAAGACAAAGGTAGAGGTTACGGCGCAGCCCAGAATACAGCCCACCTTTTGCCGATACGCCGCATCTATTCAGTACCTTGTCCTTTATTTATCGTCCTGCTCTAGTTATGATTCAACGTCTTACTTCCTTTCTTTCCCTGCTTCTGGCCGCCAGCCCCCTGCTGACTGCCGCCCCGCGCCCGGCCGCCGCGCCTCTACCCGCAGCCAGCCTGGAGTTTGTCGAAAACCGCGGCCAGTGGGACAGCCGGGTGCGCTACGCCGCGGCCCTGCCAGCGGGCCGCCTGTTCCTGACCAGCACGGGCTTCACCTACACGTTCGTGGACCCGGCCGCCCTGCGCGCCGCCCACGACCACGCCCCCGCTCCCACCGAAATGCTGCGCGGGCACGCTTACACCGTGGCCTTTGAGGGTGGCAACGCCCAGGCTACCGTGCAGGGCACTCAGCCCACGGCCGAGGTGCGCAGCTACTTTCTCGGCAACGATGCCGGCCACTGGGCCAGCCAGGTGCCGGGCTTCCGGCAGGCCAGCTACGCGGCCGTGTATCCGGGTATTGATGTGAAGCTCTACGAAAACAGCCAGCAGCAGCTGGAATACGACTTCCTAGTGGCGGCCGGGGCAAAGCCCGAAGCCATCCGGCTGCGCTACCAAGGCCAGGCCGGCTTGGAGCTGACCCCGGAAGGCAGCCTGCGCATCCGCACCTCCGTGGGCGACGTGACCGAGCAGGCTCCCCGCGCCTGGCAGGTAAGCGCCAGCGGGGAGCGGACCCCGGTGGCCTGCTCCTTCCAGCTGCGCCAGGGCGTGGTGAGCTTCCGGCTGGGCTCCTACAACCGCCGCCAGCCCCTCATCATCGACCCCACGGTGGTGTTTTCGTCGTTTACGGGCTCCACCGGCGACAACTGGGGCTTCACGGCTACCTACGACCAGGAAGGCAACCTTTACTCCGGCGGCGTGGCTTTTGCGCCGGGCTACCCCGTTTCGCCAGGGGCTTACCAAACCACCTTCGGCGGGGCCGGCGACGTAGCCATTATCAAGTACCGCACCTCCGTAACGGGTCCCTCGGCCCGGCTGTACGCCACCTACCTGGGCGGCTCCGAAACCGACGCCCCGCACAGCCTCGTGGTCAACAACCGCAATGAGCTGGTGATTCTGGGCACTACCAGCTCGCGCAACTTCCCGGTGTCGAGCACGGCCGTGCAGCGGACGTTCCGGGGCGGACCGGGCGTTGGTCCGCTCGGCTCGGGCGTAACCGGCCAAATGGGCTACCCCAACGGCTCCGACCTGTTTGTGGCTACGCTCAGCCCCGCCGGCACCAGCCTGGTGGCCGCCACCTACCTGGGCGGCACCCGCAACGATGGCCTCAACGCGGGCCTGGTGAACAGCTACGGCGACCAGTTCCGGGGCGACGTCATTACCGATGGCGACAACAACGTGTACTTGTCCACGACCACCCAAAGCAGCGACTTTCCGCTGCAAGCTGCCTCCCAGGGCACGCTCAACGGCCCTTCGGATGCCGTGGTGTGCCGCCTGCCGCGCGCCCTCGACCGCCTGACGTGGAGCACCTACCTGGGCGGCAGCGGCGAAGACGCGGCGTTTTCGGTGAAGCTGGCCGCCGACCGGAGCGTGTACGTGGCCGGCGGTACGGCCAGCACCAACTTCCCTACCACCGCCGGCGCTTTGCAACGCACCAGCCCCGGCGGGCGCAACGGCTTTGTGGTGCGCCTAAGCCCCGACGCGCCCACCCTGCGCCAGGCTACCTACGTGGGCAGCGCGGCCGACGACCAGGTGTTTTTTCTGGAGCTGGATGTCACCGGCAACGTGTATCTGCTGGGCCACACCAGCTCCGACAACTACCCCGTCACGGCCGGGCGCTACGGGGTGCGCGGCGCCCACCAGTTTATTCAGAAGCTGGACCCCGAGCTGGCCCGCACCGAGTACAGCACCACGTTCGGGGTGGCCCGGCCGGGCTACGACTTCTCGCCCACGGCGTTTCTGGTGGACGACTGTGAGCGGGTGTACGTGTGCGGCTGGGGCGGCAGCACCAACCAAGGCTACGGGAACAGCACCACCACGGGCCTGGCCGTTACGACTGACGCCGTGCAGAGCCGCACCGACGGCTCCGACTTCTACCTGGCGCAGTTTTCGGCGGGCCTTACCCGCCTGGAGTACGCCACGTTTTACGGCGAAAACGGGGGCCGCGGGGAGCACGTGGACGGCGGCACCTCCCGCTTCGACAAGCGCGGAGCCGTGTACCAGGCCGTGTGCGGGGGCTGCGGCGGCACCTCCGGCTTCCCCGTGCCGCCCGGCGCCAACTCCTACAGCACCCGCAACGCCAGCTCCAACTGCAACAACGCAGCCTTCAAGCTTGATTTTGCCCTAACCGTGGCCAACCCCGGCCCCTCGCGCTACGTGTGCGTGGGCGGCGGGCCCGTAACGCTGGGCGGGCAGCCAGCCGGCGGCGAGTGGCGAGGCCCCGGCGTAAGCCGCACGGCCAGCGGCAGCTACGTTTTCACTCCCACCGCCGCCCTGGTGGGCCGCAACGTGCTGACCTACTCCGTGGCTACCACCGGCATCTGCGTCAGCACCCGGCCGTTGCGCATCACCGTCATGCCCGACGTGGCCGTTACCATCCCAGCCGTACCCGACCGGTGCGTGGATTTCGGCCCGGTGAACATGCAGGCCTCGCCGGCGGGCGGCACCTGGAGCGGCCCCGGCATGACGGCGGCGGGCGTGTTCAGTCCGGCCCAGGCGGGCGTGGGCACCCACCGCATCACCTACACCCTTTCCGATACCCTGGGCTGCGGCACGGGCACGCAGTCGGTGGTAGTCAACGCCCTGCCCACCGTCAACGCGGGCCCGCCCATTACGCGCTGCGCCTCCGAAATTCAAGCATTTCAGCTTACCGGGGCTACACCGGCCGGCGGCACCTGGAGCGGTACCGGCGTCACGCCCGGCGGCCTGTTTACGCCCCCGAATACCAACCTGAAAGGCGCTCAAATTACGCTCCGGTACACGGTAGTGCAAAACGGCTGCTCCAATTCGGCTACCCGCCTGATTACACTGGCGCCGGCCCCGACCATTGATTTTCCCCTGACCATGCCCGTGTGCACCACGGCTCCGCAGTACACCGGGCTGGCCCCGTACACGGCCCACTTCACCTCCGTGCTGCCCGGCGGCACCTACGAGTGGGACTTCGGTGACCAGACGCCCATATCTACCGAAGAAAAGCCCACGCACGTGTACGAGAAGCCCGGCACCTACCTCGTCAAGCTTACTGCCCGCTACGGCAGCTGCTCCGTCGAAACGCGCTTTGCGCCGGTGAAAGTAGGCCCCGTGTTTGTGCCCAACATCATCACCCCCAACGGCGACACGAAAAACGAAACCTTCGTGCCCCTGTTTAGCTGCCAGCCCGCCACGCTGCGCATCTTCACCCGCTGGGGCAGCAAGCTCTACGAAACCGACAACTACCGCAACGACTGGCGCGGCACCAACCTCCCCGACGGCGTGTACTACTACCACCTGAAAGACGCCGAAGGCCGCACGGCAAAAGGCTGGGTGGAGATAAAGAGGTAAGTCAGGGACGTAGGGGCTTGGGGGCTTAGGGTCTTAGTGGATGTTCTAGTAGAGTGAGGCAAAGACCTTATCAGGCTAGAACGATAAGTGACAGAACAGCTCTGCGTCTTCCGCGCAAGCTTCTGCGTCCTCTGCGGGCTAAAACCACAGAACGACAACCGTCCAGGCGTGAGAGGGTCCTTGGCTCCGTCTTCCTTCGGTTCACAAGCTCACGATGACAGCGCCTAGCCGAATATCATCTAGGACCCTAAGCCCCCAAGCCCCTACGTCCCTACCTTGCAATCTGACAATTAAACCTATATCTTTGCACCAGCAAACGACAACACGACAGAGGGGACGGATAGTCCCCTCTTTCTTTTATCACCCGGTGCCACCGCTATGAAACTTGACCGCGCCCGCCTGTTAGACTTACTTCAGGACAGCCTGCCCACCGATGGCAGCTTGTTCGTTGTGGACCTGACGGTATCTGACGCCATCCGGCCCAAAGTAACGGTCACGCTCGACGGCGAGCAGGGCGTGGGCATTGATGAGTGCGCCTCGGTAAGCCGCCGCCTGGCCCGCCGCGTGGACGAAGCCTACGGCGAAGACGCCAGCTACACGCTGGAAGTCACCTCGCCCGGCGCCGACCAGCCCCTGCGCGACCCGCGCCAGTACACGCGCCACGCCGGCCGCACGCTCAGCCTGAAAATGGCCGACGGCACCGAAAAAACCGGCACGCTCGAAGCCACCGAAGCCACCGGCATTCAGCTGGCCGAAATAGTAAAAGAGAAAAACAAAAAGAAAACCCTGCCGCTCGCTTTCGTCGCCTTCGACGACATCAAAGAAGCCAAGGTGGTTATTTCGTTTAAATAAGCTGCCAGCTGTTAGCTCCAAGCCTCAAGCTTTTTATTATTCACCCAACCTTCATCCGGTAAGCTGCTTGCAGCCTGCAGCATGAAGCTAGAAGCTAAGTAAAATGAACAGTCACGTCCTGATTGAATCATTTGCCGAATTCGCCCGGTCCAAGAACATCGACCGCCCCACGATGATGAGCATCCTGGAAGAGGTGTTCCGCACGATGATTCGCAAGAAGTACACCGACGACGCCAACTTCGACGTCATCATCAACGTGGACAAGGGTGACCTGGAAATCTGGCGCAACCGCGAAATCGTGGACGACAACTCGGAGGATATCTGGGACCACGACAAGATTCCGCTGTCGGAAGCCCAGAAGATTGAGCCCGACTTCGAGATTGGCGAGCAGGTAGCCGAGGAAGTAAAGCTGGAAGATTTCGGCCGCCGCGCCGTGCTTATGGCCCGCCAAACGCTCATTCAGCGCGTAAAAGACCTGGAGCGCGACAACCTCTACCAAGCCTACAAAGACCAGGTGGGCGAAGTGGTGGTAGGCGAAGTGTACCAGGTGTGGAGCCGCGAGGCCCTGGTGCTCGATAAAGACGAAAACGAGTTGGTGCTGCCCAAGGGCGAGCAAATTCCGAAGGACCGCTACCGCAAGGGCGACACCGTGCGCGCCGTGGTGCACCGCGTAGAAGTTATCAACGGCACGCCTAAAATCATTATTTCGCGGGCCGCGCCGGCTTTCCTGGAGCGCCTGATGGAGCAGGAAGTGCCCGAAATCTACGACGGCCTCATCACCATTAAGAACATTGTGCGTGAGCCGGGCGAGCGGGCCAAAGTGGCCGTAGAAAGCTACGACGACCGGATTGACCCCGTGGGCGCCTGCGTGGGCATGAAAGGCTCCCGCATTCACGCCGTGGTGCGCGAGCTGGAAAACGAAAACATCGACATCATCAACTACACCGACAACCTGGAGCTGTACATTGCCCGGGCCCTGTCGCCGGCCAAAATCGGGTCGATGAAGATAAACGAACAAACTGGCCGGGTTTCGGTGTTCTTGAAGCCTGACCAGGTATCACTGGCCATTGGCCGGGGCGGCGCCAACATCAAGCTGGCTTCGCGGCTCGTGGGCATGGAAATCGACGTGTTCCGCGAAGCCGAAGATTACGAAGAGGACATTGCCCTCGACGAATTCCAGGATGAGATTGACGGCTGGGTGTTGGACGAGCTGAAGAAAATCGGCCTCGATACCGGCCGCTCCGTGCTGGCCGTCAGCAAAGACGATATCGTGCGCCGCACGGAACTGGAGGAAGAAACCGTGGAAGAGCTGTTCCGCGTGATTCGCCAGGAGTTTGAGGACAACGACAACTCCAGCGAGGAAGAACAAAATTCCGGCGACGCGCAATGAGTGCGCGGCGGCCGGTACGGCAAAGGCGCTAAAACCAAGCCAGGCGGCTTGATTTTAGCGCCGCCCGGCAAGATTTAAAGTAGTACCTTTGCAACTGAATACGAGTATCGTTCGCGAGCATAGAATGGCGGAAGCAGCAACCAAACGGCTGAATCAGGCGGCCAAAGACCTGAACGTTGGCTTATCCACGATTGTGGATTTTCTGGCGGGAAAAGGGCACATCATCGAAAACAAACCGACGACCAAGCTAACGCCGGAGCAAGTTTCTTTGCTCAACAAGGCCTTTGAATCGTCGGCGCAGGATAAGATGGAAGCCGCCAAGCTCAGCCAGGCCAAGCGCCAGAGCGAGCTGGAGGCCGTTGCCCAAACCCGGCCAGCCGAGCCTGCCTTGGCTCCCAAGGCAGCTAATGGCACTGCTGCACCCGCTCCCGCCGCCAAACCAGCGGCGCCCCAGCCGGCCGCGCCGGCTCCGCAGCCGGCACCAGTTGCGGCTGCCCCCGCTCCTGCCGAATCCGCCAAAACGCCCGGCTTGAAAGTGCTGGGCAAGATTGAGCTAGACGCCAAAGGCCGTCCGGTGCCGCCCCGCCCGGCCCCAGCTCCCCAGCCCGCTCCGGCCCCGGTGCCTACCCCCGCGCCAGTGGCCGAAGCACCCAAACCGGCTGCTCCAGTCCCGGCCCCGCAGCCGGCCCCGGCTCCCGTAGCTGAAGTCCCAAGACCCGCTCCTCCTGCTGCTGCTCCCGCGGCTGCTGTTGTAGAAGCACCCAAACCGGCTGCTCCAGTCCCGGCTCCGCAGCCGGCCCCAGCACCCGTGGCTGAAGCGCCCAAGCCAGCTGCCCCGGCTCCGCAGCCGGCCCCTGCTCCGGCCCCGGCTCCCGTAACGGCTGAGGCATCTGCGCCGGCCACTAGCAGCAACGATGATAGTACTATCGTGGCCAAAGCCGACCAGCTGAAAGGCCTGACAGTGCTGGGCAAGATTGAGCTGCCCCTGGATTCGTCGCGGCGCGGCGGTGGAGGGCGTGGTGCCCGCCCGGTGGCGTCTTCGGATGTGCGTAAGAGCGGCCTCGGCCCCGATGCCAAGAAGAAGCGCCAGCGCATTCCGATGAACAGCCCCGCGGCCCCCGGCCAGCAACAGGCTGGCACCGGACAGCAAGGCGGCAACCGCCCCGGCGGCCCCGGCCAGCAAAACCGCCCCGGCGGTGGTCCCGGCCAGCAGAACCGCCCCGGTGGCGGTGGGCAACAAAACCGTCCGGGCCAGGGCCAGGGTGGCAACCGCCAACCAGCGCCGGCGCTTACCCCGGAGCAAAACGACAAGCAGATTCAGGAGCAGATCAAGGCTACGCTGGCCAAGCTCAGCGGCGGCCGGGGTCAGCAGCAGAACCGCGCCAAGTACCGCCGCGACAAGCGCAACATGGCTGCGGAGGACCGGGAAGCCCTGCGTGCCCAGAACGAGCTGGATGCCAAAACTCTCAAGGTAACTGAGTTCATTTCGGCCAACGACCTGGCGTCGTTCATGGACGTATCGGTGAACGAGGTTATCAAGGTGTGCCTGAACATGGGCATGTTCGTGTCTATCAACCAGCGCCTCGACGCCGAAGCCATTACCGTCATTGCCGACGAGTTTGGCTACGACGTGGAATTCCTGAGCGCCGAGGAAGAGGAAACGACCATTGATATTGAGGACGACGAGGAAGATTTGCAGCCGCGCGCGCCCATCGTCACCATCATGGGCCACGTCGACCACGGTAAAACCTCGCTGCTCGACTACATCCGTAACGCCAGCGTGGCCAAGGGTGAGGCCGGCGGCATCACCCAGCACATCGGCGCCTACGACGTAACCACGGCCTCCGGCAAGCGCATCACCTTCCTGGACACTCCCGGTCACGAAGCCTTTACGGCCATGCGGGCCCGCGGTGCCAAAGTCACGGACATTGCCATCATCGTGGTGGCCGCCGACGACTCGGTGATGCCGCAGACCAAGGAAGCCATCAACCACGCACAGGCGGCCGGCGTGCCCATCGTCATTGCCCTAAATAAGATTGACAAGCCCGCGGCCAACCCCGACAAAATCCGCGAGGAGCTGTCGGCCATCAACATTCTGGTGGAGGAGTGGGGCGGTAAGTACCAGAGCCAGGAAGTGTCGGCCAAGTCCGGTTTGGGCGTGGAAGACCTGCTGGAAAAGGTGCTGCTGGAAGCCGAACTGCTGGAGCTGAAAGCTAACCCTGACCGCAACGCCGTGGGCACCGTCATTGAAGCCTCGCTCGATAAAGGCCGGGGCTACGTTACCACGATTCTGGTGCAAACCGGCACCATGGAAGTAGGCGACATCGTGCTGGCGGGTCCGCACTTCGGCCGCGTGAAGGCCATGACCGACCACCGCGGCAAGAAGATGAAAGTGGCTGGCCCGGCTACGCCCGTGCAGGTGCTGGGCCTCACCGGTGCCCCGCAGGCGGGTGATAAGATTCAGGTGATGGAAACGGAGCGCGAAGCCCGCGAACTGGCCACCCAGCGCCAGCAGCTGGCCCGCGAGCAGAGCCTGCGCACCAAGAAGCACATCACCCTGGACGAAATCGGTCGCCGCCTGGCTATCGGCTCATTCAAGGAGCTGAACGTGATTGTGAAAGGCGACGTGGACGGCTCGGTGGAAGCCCTGGCCGACTCGCTGCTGAAGCTGAGCACGCCGGAGGTGGCCGTGAACATCCTCAGCAAAGGCGTGGGGGCCATTTCGGAATCCGACGTACTGCTGGCTTCGGCTTCCGACGCCATCATCATCGGCTTCCAGGTGCGGCCCTCGCAGAGTGCCCGCAAGCTGGCCGAGCAGGAGCAGATTGACATCCGCCTTTACTCCATCATCTACAACGCCATCAACGAGGTGAAGGATGCCATGGAAGGCATGCTGGCCCCGACGGTGAAGGAAGTGGTGGTGGCCAACGCCGAGGTGCGCCAGGTGTTCAACATCACCAAGGTCGGCACCATTGCCGGCTGCATGGTGACGGACGGTACCTTCACCCGCAAAACCAAGGTGCGCCTCGTGCGCGACGGCATCGTGGTGCACTCCGGCGACATTCAGGACCTCAAGCGCTACAAAGACGACGTGTCGGAAGTACGCCAGGGTTACGAGTGCGGTATTTCGCTCAAGGGCTTCAACGACCTGCGCGAAGGCGACAACATCGAAGGCTTCGAGGAACAGGAAGTGAAACGGACGCTGTAAGCAGCGGCCCACTCCCAGTATATTACACAAACAGCCCCGGCTCGGCAGCCGGGGCTGTTTGCGTATAAGGGTGGCTCCAATGCCGAGCTGGGAGCCATCCGGATGTATTAGGGTCGATAGAAAGCAGTAAGACCGTCCTGCTCCATCTGGCGTCCGCTGGTCGATGCATCTCTCCCGCTTCGTCCTCACGATTGGAGTTACCCCCAGTAGAGATGCTTCGACCAGCGGACGCCAGATGGAGCATGAAAGTCAGGCGACTTGCTGTTTACAGAGCTTAATGCAAGGCCTTCTCTCACATACTTATGCGGTTGACGAAGGGCGGGTGGGCAGTTAGCTTTACCTCCGTATTCTTTTGCATCAGCCGGCAGCCCGGACCAGAAAAGGTAGGGCCGCTTACCTGGTTTCTTCGGAAGCGTCCGGGGGCGAACGGTGGCCTCGTGTTCTGCGCCGAAGAAACAAAAAGCCCCGCAGCGCTGCTGCGGGGCTTTTTTCATGGGGTAGTGTTCTTATCGGAAAGACAGGAAGCTCTTTTTCTTTTTGTGCTTGAGCGGCTTGCCTTTGGGGTCGACGTAGCCGGCGGGGCGGGTTTGGCCGCGCTTCTGGCGGGCCGTGCCAATACGATTGTCCTTGAACTTGCGCACGGTAAAGCCGCCGCTGCCTTTGTCGAATTGCCGGGCCGGGCCCGCCGAGCGGTTGAAGCTGGTGTTGCCGGTGGCGCCGGAGCGGGCCTCCAGAATTTCCATCTGCTGGTCGCGCTTCACCTCGTCGGGGTTCATGCTCATGCGCTGCTGCATGCGGGCAACATCCGTAGGCGAGGATTTGCGTTTTTTGCGCGGAGCAGACTCGGTGGCCGAGCGCGGCTGGCCGATGTTGTCGGGGCTAACGGAGCTTTGGGCGCGGGCCGGAGCGGCAGTCAGCACAACGACGGCAACTGCCGTAGCGGCGAGAAGCTGTTTCATAAGTGGAGAAGGTAACAAGCAGCAATAATGGACGGCCAACGGCAACAACTGCGCCATCCTGCCCTGGAGTATAGCGCGGCAACGGGCCCTCAGAGAAGTTAGTTCAAAGTACGTACTTCTCTTCCACATCGGTTTGGCTCCGGTAGCCCGAAGGCAATTCCAAGCCCCCTGGCCCCGGTAATGGCCTGCTAAAACGCTTTTCAGCGCCGTGAAAACCCGGAGCACGGAGCGCCGCCGGTCAGCTCCGGTTGCGCAGGGCGTCGCGGATTTCGGTTAGCAGCACCTGGTCTTTGGTGGGGCCGGGGTCTACGGCTACAACTTCCTGGGGCCGCTTGAAGCGGTTGGCCAGCTTCACCAGCCAGAAAATAGCAAAGGCCATCAGCAGGAAGGTAATGACGGCGTTCAGGAACAGCCCGTAGTTGATGGTAGCGGCGCCGGCTTTCTTGGCCTCCTCTAGTGTTTTGTAGGTGGTGCCATCCAGAGCCAAAAACCAGTCTTTGAAGTCGAGGCCACCCGTGAGCAGGCTCAGGATGGGCATCAGAATATCGTCGGTGAGCGACTTCACGATGTTGCCGAAGGCCCCGCCAATAATGACGCCGACGGCCAGGTCCAGCACATTGCCTTTGGCGATAAACTCTTTGAATTCGGAAACAAAGCCCATATCGAGAAGGAGTTTAGGTGAAACAAGTGCCCGGACGGCACTGGTAAATATATAATTTTCCCCATTCCTCGCACCTACTGTCTGAGCACTCCCAAGCTATTCGGTTTCAATAGGTTGAGGCGCTCTTTTTCACTTAACCTGCTGCATCAGGCGCCTAACGTGGCAGGCGCCGGGTTGGGGGGACAAATGGCGGCGGCTTTTCACTTTATCTTTACCGCCGTTCCCACCGACTTCTTCTCTGCTTCTGCATGGCCACTTTCTCCAATCTTCTCTACCAGCTCGACGCCGCCACCGGCATTCTAACCATCACGCTGAACCGCCCGGAAAAGCTGAACGCCCTGAATGCGGCCACCATAGCCGAGATACACGCGGCCGTGCGCCAGGCTATTGATGACCAAGCCGTGCGGGGCATCATCCTGACGGGCAGCGGGGAGAAGGCCTTCGTAGCCGGTGCCGACATTGCTGCCCTGAGCCAGCTGGACGAGGCCGGGGCCCGGCGCGCCTCGGCGCAGGGCCAGGAGGCATTTCGGCTGATTGAGGAGAGCCCCAAGCCCGTGCTGGCCGCCGTGAATGGCTTTGCCCTCGGTGGCGGCTGCGAGCTGGCCATGGCCTGCCACCTGCGCATTGCCTCCGACAACGCCCGCTTTGGCCAGCCCGAAGTAAACCTGGGCCTGATTCCGGGCTACGGCGGCACCCAGCGCCTCACCCAGCTGGTGGGCAAGGGTAAGGCCCTGGAGCTGATGCTCACCGCCGACCAGGTGAAGGCCGACGAGGCCCTGCGCCTGGGCCTCGTAAACCACGTAGTACCCCAGGCCGAGCTGATGGCCTTCACCACCCAGCTGCTCACGCGCATCCTTACCAAAGCCCCGCTGGCTCTGGGCCAGGTTATCGACTGCGTGAATGCCTATTTTGACCCGGAGCGGCCCGGCTACCCGACCGAAGTGGCCGCCTTCGGCCGCTGCTTCGCCTCCGAAGACTTCCGCGAAGGCACCTCCGCCTTCCTGGAAAAGCGGCCGGCGGTATTCACGGGGAATTAAGAATTAATAATGAGGAAGTAATGATTGGCAGTTGAGTAGCCTCGTCGCCCGTGAACAGCAGGGAGGCCCTACCAGCCCGATTATGGAGTCCTGACTATCACTTCTTACTTACTAATTCCTACTACCTAATTACTGAAATGAGCGTAGCCAAAAAGCTGGCCTCGCAGGCGGCGGTGTACGGGGTGAGCAGCATTTTGGGGCGCGTGCTCAACTACTTGCTGGTGCCTATCTACACGGCGCGGTTTGCGCCGGCCGAGTACGGCATCGTGACGGAGTTGTACGCCTACGTGGCGTTCTTCAACATTCTGTACACCTACGGACTCGAAACCTCGTTTTTTCGCTTTGCCAACCGCCCCGGCGCCGACCGGGCCGCCCTCTACAACCGCGTATTGAGCCTGCTGCTGCTGAGCAGCGCCGTGATTAGTGGGCTGCTCATGGTGCTGGCCACGCCCATTGTGGAGGCGTTGCGCTACCCTGGCCTGAAGCGGTACGTGTACTGGCTGGCCCTGATCATGGGCATTGACGCCGTGGTCAGCATCCCATTTGCCCGGCTGCGGCTGGAAAACAAGGCCCGCAAGTTTGCTGGCATCCGGCTGCTGAATGTGGCGGTGAATGTGGCGCTGACGGTGTTTTTCGTGGTGTTTTGCGCCGATGTGTACGCCGGCAAGTACCTGCCGCAGTTGCGGCCCCTGGTGGCGGCCATCTACAACCCAAGCCTGGGCGTGGGCTACGTGTTTCTGATGAACCTGCTGGCCAATGCCCTGTACCTGCCGCTGCTGTGGCGGGAGCTGCGCGACTTCCGCTTCCACCTCGACTGGCCCGAGCTGCCGGCCCTGTGGCAGTACGGCGCGCCCATCATGGTTATGGGCCTGGCTGGCATGGTGAACGAGATGCTGAGCCGGCTGATGCTGAAGTTCTGGCTGCCCGAAGGCTTCTATCCCGGCCAAAGCAACTTGGCGGCCCTGGGCGTGTTTGGGGCCTGCTACAAGCTCAGCATCTTCATGCAGCTGGTCATTCAGGCCTTCCGCTATGCGGCCGAGCCGTTCTTCTTTGCCCAGAGCAACGACAAAAACTCACCCCTGACGTTTGCCCTGGTGCTGAAGTGGTTTACGTTGTGCTGCGCCCTGATTTTTGTGGGTGTGAGCCTCAACCTCGACTGGCTGGGCCCCCTGTTTCTGCGGCGCCCCGAGTACCGCGAGGGGCTGGAGGTGGTGCCCATTCTGCTGCTGGCAAACCTGTTTTTGGGGGTGTACTACAACCTGTCGGTATGGTTTAAGCTCACCGACAAAACCTACTACGGCACCTACATCAGCCTGGGCGGGGCCGTGCTAACGGTGGCTCTGAACTTCCTGCTGATTCCGCTGCTTGGCTACCTGGGCTCGGCGCTGGCTACGCTGGTCTGCTATTTTACCATGGCCATACTCTGCTGGCGCCTGGGCGAGCGGCATTTCCCGGTGCCCTACCCCGCCGCCCGCCTGGGCCTGTGGCTGCTGCTGGCCGTGGGCGTGGTGGCGCTGGGCTGGTTTGTGCGCTTCGAGGCCGCGTGGCTGCGCTATGCCTGGCACGCAGTGCTGGTGCTGGGGTTTGTGGTCCTGGTAGCGGCTGTGGAAGGGAAAAGGCTGCGGACGGTGTAACTGTTTTTTAGCTCCAAGCTATAAGCGGCAAGCTTCAAGCTTTCGTTCTGAGAAAAGCTTGCGGCTTGCCGCTTATAGCTTGGAGCTTACAGCGGCCTTCTATCTTTGCGGCTATGCAGATTTCGGTTATCAACCAGTCGCGGCACCCGCTGCCGGAGTACCAGACGGCCCACGCCGCCGGCCTGGACGTGCGCGCCCACCTCGACGCGCCGGTGCTGCTGCGCCCCTTGCAGCGGGCCCTAATTCCGACGGGGCTGTTTTTGGAACTTCCGGTGGGCTACGAAATGCAGGTGCGCCCCCGCAGCGGCCTGGCTTTCAAGCACGGCATCGGCATTGTCAACAGTCCCGGCACCATCGACGCCGACTACCGCGGTGAGCTGAAAGTGCTGCTCGTCAACCTCTCCGACCAGGACTACGTGGTGCACGACGGGGAGCGAATTGCCCAGCTGGTAGTAGCCCGCCACGAAACCGTGCAGTGGCAGCCCGTACAAACGCTCAGCGAAACCTCCCGCGGCACCGGCGGCTACGGCAGCACCGGCACTTCATAGAAGCGAGAAGTAAGAGGTGAGAAGTGAGAAACAGAAGAAAAAGAACGTCATGCTGAGCTTGCCGAAGCATCTCTACCTCTGGCTAACTTCTGATGCTTGCCCAATGAAGCGGTAGAGATGCTTCGACTCCGCCTGCGGCTCCGCTCAGCATGACGTTCTTCCCTTTTTCTTACTTCCACTTTCTAACTTCTCACCTCTAACTTCTCACTTCTATCAAGATGGTTTCCCTCCACGACGTACAGCAGGCGCAGGCTCGGATAGCAGGCACCATTTTACGGACGCCGCTGCTGCCGTTTTTTGGGGCGGGCGGCGAGGGGATTATCTGGCTGAAGCCGGAGAACCTGCAACCGATTGGCTCCTTTAAGATTCGGGGGGCAGCCAATCGGATTCTGGCCCTTACACCGGAAGAGTTGCAGCGCGGGGTTATTGCCTACTCCAGCGGCAACCACGCCCAGGGCGTAGCCTTTGCCGCCCAGCGCCTGGGTATCAAAGCTGTTATTGTGATGCCCACTAACGCGCCCCGCGTGAAGGTGGAAGCTACCCGCCGCTACGGAGCCGAGGTGGTGCTCTACGACCCGGCCCGCGAAAAGCGCGAAGACGTGGCCGCCCGCCTGCTGGAAGAGCAGCCCTACGTGCTGGTGCCGCCCTTCAACGACCCCTACATCATTGCGGGTCAGGGCACCGTGGGCCTGGAAATCTTCGAGGACTTGCCTTCCGTGGACCTGGTGGTGGTGCCCGTGGGCGGGGGCGGGCTGATTAGCGGCACGGCGCTGGCGCTGAAAGCCTTGAAGCCCAACGTCAGCATTATCGGGGTGGAGCCGGAGCTGGCTGCCGATGCTCAGGCTGGCTTTCGTAGCGGACAAATTGTGGAGCTAAGCGCCGCCGAAACCAACCGTACCCTGGCCGATGGCGTACGTACGCTCCGGCTCGGCGACCTAACGTTTGCCCACATCCGCCAGTACGTAGATGATATTGTCACCGTAACGGAAGCGGAAATCCGGCACGTAACCAAGCTTTTGCTGATGCAGACGCACCTGGTAGTGGAGCCTACGGCGGCCCTGGCCCTGGCCGCTCTGCTGCACCACCGCGCCGAGCTGCCGGCTTTCCAGTCGGCCGTGGCCGTGCTCAGCGGGGGCAACATCGACCCGGAGCTGCTCACCGAGCTGCTCAGCGAGCCTGCTGCCGCTGCTTCTTTGGCTTAACCTTTCTTCTTTTCCGACACTTCTAACTACTCTTTCCATATGAAAATCATCGTCCCGATGGCTGGCATGGGCAAGCGCATGCGCCCCCACACCCTCACCGTTCCCAAGCCCCTGATTCCCATTGCCGGCAAGCCCATTGTGCAGCGGCTCGTCGAGGACATTGCCAAGGTGTGCGGGGAGCCCGTGGAGGAAGTGGCCTTTATCATCGGGCGCTTCGGCAGCGAAGTAGAGCAAAACCTGGTGCGCATCGCCGAGTCGGTGGGCGCGCGCGGCACCATTCACTACCAGGACGAGCCCCTGGGCACGGCCCATGCTATTTTGTGCGCTCAGTCGGCGCTGAGCGGGCCGGTGGTGGTGGCCTTCGCCGACACGCTATTCAAAGCCGACTTCACCCTCGACTCCAGCGTGCCCGGCACCATCTGGGTGCAGCGCGTCGACGACCCGCGGCCGTTTGGGGTGGTGAAGCTGAACGAGCAGGGCCAGATTACCGACTTCGTGGAGAAGCCCCAGGAGTTTGTGTCGGACCTGGCCATCATTGGTATCTACTACTTCCAGGACGGCGAGTACCTGCGCCGGGAGCTGCAATACCTGCTCGACAACGACATCAAGGACAAGGGTGAGTACCAGCTCACCAACGCCCTCGAAAACATGAAAAACCAGGGCACTACCTTCGTGCCCGGCCGCGTAACCGAGTGGCTGGACTGCGGCAACAAGGATGCCACCGTGTACACCAACCAGCGCTACCTGGAGTATTTGCAGGAGCGCGGCGAAAATCTGGTGGCCGAGTCGGCCCACATCACCAACTCCGTGCTGATTCCGCCGGTGTACGTGGGCGAAGGTGCCATTATCACCGACTCGGTGGTGGGTCCGCACGTGTCGCTTGGCAACCACAGCAACGTACGCAGCTCGGTGGTAACCAACAGCATCGTGCAAACTTCGGCCTCGGTGCTGCACGCCAACGTCACCAACTCCATGATCGGCAACCACGCCACCGTCACCAGCGACCCCGCCGACCTCAGCCTGGGCGACTACAACACGCTGCGCGTGTAAGCCAAGCTCACAATGTAAAAGCAACAAACGCCGCCGGCTCCTCACAAGCCGGCGGCGTTTTCGTTTAGCTGCACGCCAGGCTATTCCGCTGCGCGCCGCAACGTCTTATCCACAAATGAAGTAATTTCGTCGCCGCCTACGTTACGCAGAAGCGCGGGGCCACCCCGTCGTTTTGGGTATCTTGTTGTGTTCTTCCTGACTGGCGGGCCGTCCCCGCGCTTTTGCCGAATGCGTTTCGTTGTTTGTTGTATCCTCATCCTGCTTGGCAGCTGGCCCGCTACGGCGCTGGCCCAGCAACCTGCCCGCCCAGCTGGCAAGTCGGCGGAGAAGCCGGCCAAGCCCGCCAAACCGCGCAAGCTCACCCGCAAAGAGCGGCGGGACCTGGCCCGGCGGGCGGCCGTGGAAGCCGTGCAGCGCCAGCAGCGCTACCTCTCGGAAAAGGAGCGGGAACAGAGCGAAGCCTATTTCGTGGATGGCGTGCGCCTGCTGCTGCTCGAAGAGTACAACCGGGCTCAGGAACGGTTTCTGAAGGCCTACGCCCTCAACCCGACCAATGCGGCCGTCAACTACAAGATAGCCGAAACCAACCTGCTCAGCGGCAACCTCGAAGACGCCACCAATTTTGCGCAGGCCGCCGTGCGCCTCGACCCCGACAACGCCTACTACTACCTGCTGCTGGCCCAGGTGTACGCCTCGCGCAAGCAGTACGACCAGGCCGCCGAGGTGTACACCACCCTTATCCGCGACGTGCCCGACTCGGGCTACTACCTCTTCAACCTGGCCGACCTCTACCTGGCCCAGGGCAAGCTGAACGAGGCGCTGGCCACGTTTGAGCGGGCCGAGAAGCAGTTTGGCACCCTGGAAGAGGTGTCGTTCAAAAAGCAGCAGATCTACCTCAAGCAAAACAACCTCGATCAGGCCCTCAAGGAAGGCGAGGCCCTAATCAAGGCCAACCCTGACCAGGTGCGCTACGTGCTGGCCCAGGCCCAGATGTACGCCGCCAACAACCGCTTCCCTGATGCTATTCGGGTGGCGGAGCAGGCCCTGAAGCAGGACCCCGATAACCCCCGCGCCCGGATGATTCTGGCCGACGTGTACCGCCAGCAGAACAACCCCGCCGAGTCGCAGAAGCAGGTGAAGCTGGCCTTTGAAAGCACCCTGCTCGACATCGACGACAAGGTGCGCATCCTGGTCGACTACATCAAGCAGCTGCCCAACCCGGCCCTCAACCAAACCGCCCTAGAGCTGGCCGCCATTACCACCCGCGTCCACCCCAAGGAGGCCAAGGCCTTTTCCATTGCCGGCGACATTCAGACGGTGGTAGAAAAGCGCGCCGACGCCCGCACCAACTACCTCAAAGCCCTGCGCCTCGACAACTCCCGCTACCAAATCTGGCAGCAGGTGGTCTTGATTGACGCCGAGCTAAGCCAGACCGATTCCCTGCTGCGCCACACCGAGCAGGCCCTGGAGCTGTTTCCGAACCAGGCCCCGCTGTGGTTTTACAACGGCGTGGGCCACTTGCTGAAAAAGCAGCCCGCCAAAGGCATCAAGTCCCTGGAGTACGGCCGCAAGCTGGCCACCGATAACCCCGAGCTGCTGGCCCAGTTCGACACCCAGCTCGGCGACGCCTACCACGAGGTGAAAGACTACGCCAAGTCGGACGCGGCCTACGAAGCCGCCCTGGCCTTCGACGCCAACAACGCCCAGGCCCTGAACAACTACAGCTACTACCTAGCCCTGCGCGGCTTGCAGCTCGACAAGGCCAAGGAAATGGCCGGCAAGCTGGTGAAGCAGTTTCCCGACAACGACACCTACCTGGACACGTACGCCTGGGTGCTCTATAAGCTGAAAGACTACGCCGGGGCGCGCCAGCACCTCGAAAAAGCCCTGCGCTCTACTTCCGACGCCACCGTCATCGAGCATTACGGCGACGTGCTCTACCAGCTGGGCGAGAAGGAGCAGGCCCTGGCGCAGTGGCAGCGCGCCCAGAAGCGGGGCGGCGCCTCCCCGCTCATTGACCGTAAGATTAAAGACAAGAAACTGTATGAGTAACCGCGTTGTGCTGGTGCTGTGCGCCGTGCTGGGCCTGACTTCGGCTGGATGCAGCCGCAAGCTGCTGCCCGGCAAATCGGCCGCAGCTGCGGCCAAAACTCCCGAAATGGTGAAAGCCACCAACGTGGAATTTCGCTATTTGAAAGCCAGAGGCAAAGTCAGCATCGACTTTCCGGGAGTGCAGCAAACGGCCAACGTGAACGTGCGCGTGCGGCGCGACAGTGTAATCTGGATGTCGGCTTCGCTGGGCATTGAGGGGTTCCGGGCCTACATCACCCGCGACTCGGTGAAGGTGCTGTTTCCGTTGCAGCGCGAGTACTACGCCGGCGACTACGCCTACCTGAGCCGCCTGCTCAACGTGCCCGTCACCTTTGAGCGGGTGCAGGCCCTGCTGCTGGGCGACTACCTGCCCGTCACCCCGGCCGGCGAGGTGGCGCCCACTGTGGCCACCGAAGGCCCTATGCAGCGGGTGCAGTACGAGCAGCGTGGCCTGTTGGTGCAGCAGCTCATCGACATTGCCAAGGGCCGGGTGCAGCAGCTCTCGGTGCAGGACCAGCAAACCCAGAACAGCCTCACCGTCGACTATTCCGCCTTCCAGCCCCTGCCCCCACGTAACCAGCTGTTTGCCCACGCTACCCTGCTTCAGCTGAAGCAGCCCCAGGGCAAGCCGGCCACCGTGTCGGTGCAATACCGCAACGTCGACCTGGACAAGGAACGGCTTTCCTTCCCGTTTTCGGTGCCCAAAGGCTATGCGCGTAAAAAGTAGATTCGGGCAGCTGCTGCCGCTTCTGCTGCTGTGCTGGGCCGTCCTCCTGTTGCTGCTGCCGACGGAAGCAGCGGCCCAGCGCAGCGGCCGCAAAACCAAGGCCCAGCTGGAGCGGGAGCGGCGCAACACCCTGCGGCGCATCCGCGAAACCAGCCGCATTCTGGAGCAGACCCAGCGCCAGAAGCAAGCCTCCGTGGGCCAGCTGAACGCCTTGAAGGAAAAGCTGAACGTGCAGCAGAATGTCATCAAGGACATCAGCAACGAGCTGCGCTACCTGGAAACCGACGTGCGTCAGACCGAAACCCAGGTGCAGCGCACCCGCCAGAGCCTGGAGCAGCTCAAGGCCGAGTACGCCCGCCTGATTTATGCCGGCTCCAAAACGGCCAACGGCTACAACCGCATCATGTTCCTGTTTGCGTCGGAGTCGTTCAACCAGCTTATGCTGCGCCTGCGCTACATTCAGCAGTACGCCGAGGTGCGCAAGGCCCAGGCCGCCCAAATCAGCAACACCCAGCAGCGCCTGAGCACCCAGCTTACCGGCCTGCGGGTGAAGCAGAACGAGAAAGGCCAGCTGCTCAACACCCAGCTGTCGGAGAAGCGCAACCTGCTGACGCTGAAAACCCAGCAGGACCAGGTAGTTACCAAGCTGACCCAGCAGGAGCAGAACCTGCGCCAGGAGCTGGCCCGGCGCCAGCAGGGCGTGCGTCGCCTCGACAACCTGATTGCCCAGCGGGTGCGCGAAGAAATTGCCCGCGCCGCCCGGCGAGCCGCCGCCCGCGGTGCCGCCACGGCCCGCCGCTCATCCGGTGCTACCAGCCCCTCACGCAGCCCCGGCGCCACCTCCCGCACCGGCTCCGCCGCCGAAGCCGCTGCCGAAACGGCCGCTGAGCGCACCGACCGGGTTACGCTCACCCCCGAAACCGCCGAGCTGGCCTCTTCCTTCCGCGAAAACCGGGGCCGCCTGCCCTGGCCCGTGGGCCGGGGCTTCATCAGCCAGCGCTTCGGCCGCCACAACCACCCCGTGCTGAAAAACGTGGTGGTCGAAAACCGCGGCGTCGACATCCAGACCACCTCCGGGGAGCCCGTACGCGCCGTCTACGACGGCAAGGTGCTGACCGTAGCCAGCGTGCCCGGCATGAACACCATTGTGATGGTGCAGCACGGCGACTACTTCACGGTGTACGCCAAGCTGCGCAGCGTAAGCGTAAGCGAAGGCCAGACCATCCAGGCCCGCCAACCCATCGGCACCGTCTACACCGACGCCGAAGGCACGGCCGAAGTCCAGTTTCAAGTCTGGCACAACAGCTCCAACCTCAACCCCGAAAACTGGCTGGGCCGCAAGTAGCCCGCTGTCATTGCGCGGAGGCAGGACATTCCGCGCATCAAGCGGCGTCAAGCCGTCCTTTTCTCTATCCAAGCAACCGAGTACGAAAAACCCCTGACATCTGCTAGAAGTCAGGAACCAGTTGTATAATATGACGCCAGGCTCCCCCTCTCCTTTTTCGGAGAGGGGGCTGGGGGGTGAGGCGCCACGGCAAAGCTTTAGCTAGGTCGGACGCTTAGCGCCCGGAGAAGGACGGATTGGCTCCGCCTCGCAATGACAACTCACCACCATCGGGCATAAAAAAACACCGCATAGGATGCGGTGTCTTTCTGAGCTATGAAAACAAACTTAGCTATCAGTAATCCCTCCCCCCGAGCCGCTGCCTAGTAACTAGACGAAGCAACTCTGGGGCAATCCCCGATAACATGACGAAAGATAGCCTACGGGGAAGCATTTCGTGTATCAAATTCGCTGAAAGGTTAGTTTTTCTCGTTGAAATGTTCTTTTTCCGGAGCAGCGGGCGCAATAGGTAAGGCGATGCCTAAATCAAGCTAATCCGTCCCAGAAGCGCTGCCTTGTACGAGTTGCCGATGGGTACCGAAATAACGCCGGCTGCGGCCTCGGTGCTGCGGCTGGCTTCCACCACCACGGCATCTGACTCAATGGCGACAATCCGGTCCAGGCGCACAATATATTTGCGGTGGACGCGGGCGAAGTCGTGGGCGGGCAGCCTGGCCTCTAGCTCTTTCATGGTGTTGTACACGGTGTACCGCTCGTAGCGGGTGTAGATGTTCACGTAGTCGCCCAAAGCCTCCACGTAGCGGATGTCGGCCGTGCTCAGCCGCATGAGTTTGTGGTCTTGCTTGATGAACACGTCGGCGGGGCCGCCCGCAAAACGCAGCGCCTCAGAAGCCGTCATCACCAGGTGCCGCAGGTTTTCCAGCCGGCCCTGCTCCTGCTCCAACTGCCGGTGGGCCCGCCGCAGCTCCAGGTGCGCCACCACTTCGCGGGCCAGCACGCGCAGGGCGTGGCGCTGCGGCTCCAGCAGGCGGCGCGGCACTGTGTCGAGGACGCAGAGCACGCCCAGCAACCGGCCATCGGCTGCTACCAGCGGTGCTCCGGCGCAAAACCGGCGGGGCGCTTGGCTGGCGGCCGGCTCACTCTGAAGCCCCGCCTCCAACGCAGCCTCTTCCACCTCAAACACATCCGAAGTCAACCGGGCGTGGTGCCAGACAACTTTTCCGAGCCAAGCTTCAACCTCCGCGCCGCCCGGCATCTGCTGTGCTGCCCGCGGCCCTGGGGTGTCGTCGGCCAGCAGCAGTACCGCTCCGGCCGCTTGGCAGAAGATGGCGGCCAGCTCCACTACATTGTCCAAGCTGTTTTCGGGCAGGGCTGGCAGCGTAACGTAAGAGTGCGGTGCTTCCGGCCGTAGCGGTTCGGGAGTCAGGGAATGGGCAGAGAATAGTGTGGCCGGCCGGGCTCCGGCAGAACGCGCCGCTTTAGCAGTCATCGGGTAAGAAATAGCAAGTAAGAAGTAGAGCGACTTGCTGCTCACTGCCAGCAAAGCCCACCAAACCGACTAGCAAATAGCACACGAATTGAGGGTTAGCAGCTCTCAATCCGCTGAAGCTCCTCATTTGCCCGGCCAACCCAACCATTTGCCAAGCAGGGCCCACAGGCTCGTTGAAATGGCGGGAGCGAGGAACTGATTTGAAAATTATCGGGTACCTTTACCAATCCTTTTGTGCTCTGCACTGCGTATAGGAAGCTTTGCCACTCCAAACGGCTAGCCAGCCATTGACCCATGAATTCTGCCCCTTTTCTGCTTGCATTTGGCGGACTCGGCACCACCGAAATCCTCCTCATTATCGTCGCCATTATCCTCCTGTTCGGCGCGAAGCGCATTCCTGAGCTGTTCCGCGGCATGGGCCAGGGCATTCGGGAGTTCAAGGACGCCTCGAAGGAGGAGAAACCCGAGTTCCGGGACCGGCCGGCGAATCCCAACGACCCCACAGCCCCGCGCTACTAATCTGCCTGTGCCATGAGTACGCCTTTTCTTCTTTTTCTGGGCGACCTGGGCGGCGGTGAGATTATGCTCATCCTGGTTGTCATTCTGATTTTCTTCGGGGCCAACAAGATTCCGGAACTGGCGCGCGGCCTGGGCAAGGGCATCCGGGAATTCAAAGACGCCTCCCGCGAGATTCGCAGCGAGTTTGAAAACGCCGGCCAGCCCCAGTCGCCCTACCAGCAGCAGTTTCAGCAGCCGCACGCCTACACCCAA
Organism: Hymenobacter sp. YIM 151500-1; assembly: GCF_025979885.1. Taxonomy (NCBI): domain Bacteria; kingdom Pseudomonadati; phylum Bacteroidota; class Cytophagia; order Cytophagales; family Hymenobacteraceae; genus Hymenobacter; species Hymenobacter weizhouensis. The sequence goes on along the minus strand of NZ_CP110139.1, from coordinate 4,172,037 downwards.
GAGCCCGTGCAGCCGGCCATTCCGGCGCCCTCGGCCCAGGATGTGCCCGCCCCGCCGGTCGTAACGCCCGCAGCTCCTGACGCTGCCACGCCGCCGCCTTCGCACACTCCCGAAGACCGGCCCCGCCTCGACCAACTCGCTTAACCTTCTTTTCGATTTGAGACGCTTCAACTCGCTCACGGAAGTTCGTCACGAGCTGACGGCAGGCACCACGACCTGTCGTCAGCTCGTGGAGTATTATCTGGATAACATCCAGCGCAAACAACACCTCAATGCCTTTCTGGAAGTGTGGCCCGAGGAGGCCCGCGCCCAGGCCGAGGCCGTGGACGCCAAGCTCGCCGCCGGCACGGCCGGCAAGCTGGCCGGCATGGTGATTGGGCTGAAGGACGTGCTGGCCTACGAAGGCCACAGCCTGCAAAGCAGCAGCCACATCCTCGACGGCTTCAAGTCCCTGTTTACGGGCACGGCCGTGCAGCGCCTGCTCGACGAGGACGCCATCCTGATTGGGCGCCAGAACTGCGACGAGTTTGCCATGGGCGCTTCCAACGAAACGTCTTACTTCGGCCCGGCCCGCAACGAAATCGACCCGGAGCGAGTGCCCGGCGGCTCGTCGGGGGGCTCAGCCGTGGCGGTGCAGGCCGATATGTGCCTGGCTTCCATCGGCTCCGACACGGGCGGCTCGGTGCGGCAGCCGGCGGCTTTCTGCGGCATTGTCGGCTTTAAGCCTACCTACTCGCGCATTTCGCGCTACGGGCTGATTGCCTACGCCTCGTCGTTCGACCAGATTGGCACGCTGACCCGCTCGGTGGAAGATGCGGCCCTGCTGCTGGAAGTCATGGCCGGCCCCGACAATTTTGACAGCACCGTGAGCCAGCGCCCGGTGCCGGCCTACAGCCAGCTACTGACGCCCGCGCCCCACTACCGCATCGGCTACATCCGGGACTGCCTGGAGCGGCCGGGCCTGAACCCGGAAATCAAAGCCGCCACCGAGCAGGCCCTGGACCTGCTGCGCGGGCAAGGCCACGTGGTAGAAGCTGTGGAGTTTCCCTACCTGGACTACATTGTCCCGACGTACTACATCCTGACTACGGCCGAGGCGTCCTCCAACTTGAGCCGCTACGACGGGGTGAAGTACGGCTACCGCGCCCCCGAAGCCACCGACTTGGAGTCGCTCTACAAGAAAACCCGCGCCCAGGGCTTCGGGCCCGAGGTGCAGCGCCGGATTTTGCTGGGCACCTTCGTGCTGTCGGCCGACTACTACGACGCCTACTACACCAAAGCCCAGCAGGTGCGCCGCCTGATCAAGGACACCACCGACGAGCTGCTGCGCCAGTACGATTTCCTGGTGCTGCCCACCACGCCCACCACGGCCTTCCACATCGGCGACGTGAACAAGGACACGCTGGCTATGTACCTGGCGGACATTTTCACCGTGCAGGCCTCCCTGGCTGGCGTACCGGCCATTTCGGTGCCCGCCGGCCAGGATTCCCAAGGCCTGCCCATCGGCTTGCAGATTCTGAGCGGCGCTTTCCGCGAGGAGCACCTGCTGGCGTTTGCCAATTCGTTTACCGAAACCCTGGCGGCTACGCCCGCATAAAACCAGTACCCCGATGCAGGGCAACGGCCTGTCAGTCCAATTCAGGATGATTTTGTGCACGCGGGCCGGCGTCCAGCGCCGGGGTATTGGTCCGGTTTGGCATTTTTCCGCTTCTCTTCTATTTTTGGCGATGCGCTGAGCTGCAACTCAGCAGGTTGTGGGTCCGGCTGAGTTGACGAGTAGTAAATAACGAAGATGAAGAAGCTGTTGCTGCGCGCCGCTGTTCCCGTGTTGCTGGCCTCGGTGCTGGGGCGTCCGGCCCAGGCCCAGGTCCGGCCCGAAGTGCCCCAGCCGCCCGCTGAGCCGCAGCCGGCTACCTCTTCTCCCCTGCCCACCGATTCGCTACAGGTCACGCTGGAGCTGCTGCCCGACACGCTGGTAGCCGTTCCGCCCATCGACTCGGTGAAGCTGGCTTGGCTGCGCACCCCGCCCGAGCTGCGCGACCTGGTAGCGGACCGTATCGGCTGCTTCGAGACGGACGTGCCCCACGTCTTTAATGGGCACGTGCTGGCTTACGTGCGCCTGTTCACGGAGCGGCAGCGGACCTACACGCAGCGGGTGCTGGAGCGCGAAAATCTTTACTTTCCGCTTTTCGAGAAGTACTTGGCCAAGTACAACCTGCCCACCGACCTTAAGTACCTGGCCGTGGTGGAATCGGCGCTGATTCCGACGGCTAAGTCGCGGGTGGGTGCCACCGGGCTCTGGCAGTTCATGGGCCCCACGGCCAACGACCTGCGCCTGCGCCGCGACGAGTGGGTAGATGAGCGAATGAACCCCGAAAAAGCCACCGAGGCGGCCTGCAAGCACCTGCGCTACCTCTACGGCGTATTCCATGACTGGGAACTGGTGCTGGCTGCCTACAACTGGGGCGCCGGCAACATGCAGCGGGTGCTGCGGCGCACCGGCAAGAAAAACTACTGGGACGTGCACAGCCACCTGCCGGCTGAAACCCGCAACTACGTGCCCACCTTCACGGCCATTATGTACGCCATGAAGTACGCCCAGCAGCACCAGTTGCACGCACCGGAGCTGCGCTACCAGTACGCCGAGCAGCTCGACACCTTGCACCTCGGCGGCCGCGCCTTCGACCTGACCCGCCTGGCCCGCGCCTGCGGCTATACCGACTCATCGGCTTTGCTGCGCTACAACTCCGAGCTGCGCAAGCCGTGGCTGCCCCAGGGCTACCGGCCCTACGCCGTGCAGCTGCCCGCTGCCGCCCGCCCGGCCCTGACCGTGGTGGACCGCGAAACGCTGTTTGACTACTGCCGGCCCCTGGCCGAGCTGCCCCGCCCCGTGGCCCCGCGCTCCGTGCAGCTGCTGGGCGTCGAGCCGTTCCCCACCCGGAGCCTGCTGGCGGAAGGCGCCCCACGCGAAGCGCCTCAACAGCCCCAGCCCCGCCACCGCCGCCTGCGCCACACCGTGAAGCGCGGCGAAACCGTGGCCTCAGTAGCCGCCCGCTACGACGTAAGCCCCACCGAGGTACGCCGCTGGAATGGCCTGAAGAAAGGCACGGCCCTGGCGCCGCGGCGGCAGCTGGTGGTGTTTGTGCCCTTGCCCGCTGCTTCGCCCGCTGCCACTACCGCTCCAGCAGTGGCAGCTGCTCCGGTGCGCCGCCCGGTGGTGGTTCCGGCGCACGTAGCAGTGCCCGCAGCAGCCTCAGCACCGGCGGAAGCTGCCGCGGCATCAGGTAGCACGAAAGCCGCTGATACCACCGCCGTACCGGCAGCCCTAGCGGCCGTAGCACCTAGCCGGCCGCGCCAAGCGGCTGAGGCAGCCCGGCCGGCGGCCCGCGCGGCAGCTCGGCCCGTGAAGGAAGCGGAAAGCCGGCCCGCAGTAGCCGCTGTTGCGGCCGATGATACGCTGCCTGCTTCGTACGTGGTGCGGCCGGGCGACTTTCTGGAGAAAATAGCCCGCACCCACGGCCTCACCGTAGCCCAGCTTATGAGCTGGAACCGCCTTACCGCCGAAACCCTGGCCCCTGGTCAGACGCTGCGCCTGCGGGCCTTGCCGGATGCTGAGCAACTGATTGCCGCTACCCGCGAAACGGCTGCTGCCGCGCAGGGTCCCGTGCGGCGCGCGGCCCTGTCGGCGAGTGAAAAGCCAGTGCCCACCCCCAAGGTACACTTGGTGCAGCCTGGCGACACGCTTTACAACATTTCCCGCCGCTACCAGGGCCTGACGGTGGAAAAGCTGCGGGAGCTGAACAACCTGAAATCGGACGAGGTGAAGCCGGGCCAGAAGCTGATTGTGAAAGGGTAGCTGCTGCCGTTACCGTTGTCGGCGCTTACCCGTTTTAGTTGCCCCGAGCCAGCCTGGTTCGGGGCATTCTTTTCTGTTTCTATCCCCGAGCCCGTCCGTACCTTTGGGGCCGCGTAGTATTTGCCGCATCTTGCTTTCCGGCTTCCGGCCGGAGGCCTCACCTACTGCCTTGTTTCATGCTGAAAATAAACAAACAGGACGCCCTCAACTACCATTCCCAGAACCCCGCCGGCAAGATTGAGGTGGTGCCCACCAAGCCCGTCAGCACTCAGCTCGACCTGGCCCTGGCCTACTCGCCGGGCGTAGCCGAGCCCTGCAAGGAAATTGCCGCCAACCGGGAAGAAGTGTACAAGTACACGGCCAAGGGCAACCTGGTGGGCGTTATCAGCAACGGCACGGCCGTGCTGGGCCTGGGCAACATCGGGCCCGACGCCTCCAAGCCGGTGATGGAAGGCAAGGGCGTGCTGTTCAAGAAGTTTGCGGGCATCGACTGCTTCGACATTGAAATCGACGCCACCGACCCCGACGAGTTCATTCGCATTGTGAAGTCTCTGGAGCCCACGTTTGGGGGCATCAACCTGGAGGACATCAAGGCCCCGGAGTGCTTCCGCATCGAGACGGAGCTGCGCGAGAAGATGAACATTCCGCTCATGCACGACGACCAGCACGGCACGGCCATCATTTCGTCGGCGGCCCTGCTCAACGCCCTGGAACTGGTGGGCAAGCGGATTGAGGACGTGAAGATGGTGGTGAGCGGGGCCGGCGCGGCGGCCATCAGCTGCCTGCGCCTGTACGTGGCTCTGGGCCTGAAAATCGAAAACGTGGTGGTGTTCGACAAGGACGGCATCATCACGCCGGCCCGCACCGACCTGGCCGACTTGCAGCTGCAATTTGCCACTACCCGCCCCATCCGGACCCTGGAGGAGGCCATGGAAGGCGCCGACGTGTTCGTGGGGCTGTCGGCGCCCAAGGTGCTGCCGGCGGGTTTTCTGCTGAAAATGGCCTCGAACCCCATCGTGTTTGCCCTGGCCAACCCCGAGCCCGAAATCGGCTACGAGCTGGCTACCAGCACCCGCCCCGACCTGATTATGGCCACCGGCCGCTCCGACACGCCCAACCAGGTCAACAACGTGCTGGGCTTCCCCTACATCTTCCGCGGGGCCCTGGACGTGCGCGCCACCGAAATCAACGAGGCCATGAAGCTGGCCGCCGTGCGCGCCCTCTCCGACCTGGCCAAGGAGCCCGTGCCCGACATGGTAAACCGGGCTTACGGCGACAACACCCTGGCTTTTGGCCGCACCTACCTGATTCCCAAGCCCCTGGACCCGCGCCTGATTACGACGGTGAGCCCGGCCGTAGCTAAGGCGGCCATGGAAAGCGGTGTGGCCCGCATTCAGATTGATGACTTCGTGGCCTACGAGGACGAGCTGCGCGCCCGCCTCGGCGTGAACCAGAAGCTGATGAACCGCATCACGCAGGCGGCCCGCTCCAACCCCAAGCGCGTGGTGTTTGCCGAGGGCGACACCTACAAAATCCTGAAGGCGGCCCAGATTCTGCACGACGAAGGCATTGCCCAGCCCGTTTTGCTCGGCAACCGCAACAAGATTGCGCGCATTGCCCAGGAAAACTCCCTGGACCTGGAAGGCTGCGAGATTATCGACATTCTGCAGCAGGAAGCCAAGCGCGAGGAGTACGCCCAGAAGCTGTACCAGAAGCGCCAGCGCCGCGGCATCACGCTCTACGAAGGCCGCCGCCTGCTGCGCGAGCGAAACTACTTTGGCTCGATGATGCTGGAAACCGGCGAGGCCGATGCCTTCATCACCGGCCTGAGCAAGGACTACGGCAAGAGCATCAGCCCGTCGTTGCAGGTGATTGGGGTGGAAGACGGGGTGAAGCGGGTGGCGTCCATGTATATCATCCAGCATAAGAAGGGACCCTACTTCTTCGCCGATACCACCGTCAACATCGACCCCACGGCCGAGGAAATGGTGGAAATCATCGGCCTCACGGCCCGCGCCGTGCGCTTCTTCGACACCGAGCCGCGGGTGGGCGTCATCAGCTACTCCAACTTTGGCTCCAACCCCGGCGAGCTGCCCGACAAAGCCCGCCGTGCCACCGAGCTGGCCAAGCAGCGCTTCCCCGACCTGATTCTGGACGGCGAGATGCAGGCCAACACTGCCCTGAACCCCGACCTGCTTCAGGAGCAGTACCCCTTCTCGGAGCTGGCTGCCCACGGCGGGGCCAACACGCTCATCTTCCCGAACGTGATTAGCGGCAACATTGCCTATAAAGTGCTCCAGGAAATCGGGGGTGCCGAGGTAATCGGGCCGGTGCTGATGGGCATGCGCAAGCCGGTGCACATCCTTCAGCTGGGCGCCTCAGTCCGCGAAATCGTGAACATGGCCGCAATTGCCGTAGCCGACGCTCAGCACCCCGGCGGCAAGGGGTTGTAATAGATTAGAAGTGAGTACTGAGCAGTGAGAGGTGAGACTCTCGTTCTAGCAATCCAACCGGGCCGCCAGAACAAGAGTCTCACCTTTCACTGCTCAGTACTCACTTCTAACTTCTGTAAATAACTTGCCACAACCCTAACTAACCTAGTTAGAATCCTAAGTAGGTTGGCACAAATTCAGTATTCGGGTTGTTGAAACTGCTCCTACTCCTTATTCTGCCTGCATGATTGCCTACGTTGACGGTACGCTCGCCTACAAAGACCCCACCCAGGCCATTCTCGACGTGAATGGCATCGGCTACGAAATCCGGATTTCCTTGGCAACCTACTCCAAGCTGCCGGCCGATGGGGAAAAGGCTAAGCTTTACACCTACCAGCACATCAAAGAAGACGGGCAGGCGCTGTACGGCTTCCTCGACCCCAACGAAAAGGCCTTGTTCATGCAGCTGATTTCGGTGTCTGGTATTGGGCCGGGCACGGGCATTGTGATGGTGAGCAGCATGAGCGTGGGCGAAATCCGGCAGGCCATTGTGCAAGAAGACGTGCGCGCCATTCAGAGCATTAAGGGCGTGGGGCCGAAGACTGCGCAGCGGGTGGTGCTGGAGCTGAAAGACAAGCTGCGCAAAGACGAGCTGCTGGCCAAAGCTGGTATTGACACCGTGCCGCTGGCTAAAGCACACAATACAAACCGCACCGAAGCGTTAGCCGCACTAGTGACGCTGGGTTTTGCCAGGGCCGCGGCCGAGAAAACCCTCGACCAGATCCAAAACAAGCACGGCAACGACCTGAGCGTGGAGGAATTGATTAAATTCGCTCTTAAGTCGCACTAAGTATTTATTCGTTTTTTCCTATTTGCTGTTCGTTTCGGCTTGCTCGGGCAGGCCGGCTGCTACAGCGCTATTGCGAACAGGATACGAGAAGCGAAACCCTTCAACCGAATTCCATTCTATTGACGCTTGAATACCGGTAAAAAGTCTTTTGCGGCGTCGATTGTGGCCGCGGCGTCGTTGCTGGCCTGGTGGTCGCAGGCCAAACCTACCGGAAACCCCGAGCCTTTTGCCATGGAGCAGCTGTGGGCCTGGCTGCCCGCCGCTAGGCCCACTGGTCGGCTTGGTCGCCAGGCTCCGTTTGCTGCCGACACGCCCCGCACCGACACCACCCGCTACCGCCCCAGCCGCCGCCCCCGCGTGGCGCCCCAAGACCGGCAGGGCACGCCCCTGGCGCCGCAGCGCCGCCGCTCGCCCTTGGTGCTGCCCCTGCCCAACAACGTGCAGCTGGACGTGCAGCCCGACGACAGCCTCAAAAACTTCGACATCCGGGAGCGGCTGGGCGAAAGCCTGGACTACCGCGACCCGAGCCGCATGTCGTTTCAGGAGTACTCGCGCTGGCAGCAGCAGCAAGCGGTACGCAACTACTTCCGCCAGCGCTCGGCCGGCGGTGTTGTCGGCGACTCGGGCTCGGCCGTCGCGCGCCGCCTTATTCCGAAAATCTACCTGGGCCCCATGGCCGACCGGATTTTTGGGGGCTCCTACGTGGACATCCGGCCCCAGGGAGCCGTGACCCTGCGCCTGGGCGCCCGGTTCAACAAAAACGAAAACCCCACGCTAACCCTGCGCCAGCAGCGCGTAGGCGACTTCCAGTACGACCAGAACCTCAACCTGAACCTGACCGGGCAGATTGGGGAGAAGCTGCGCCTGACCTTCAACTACGACACGCGCGCGGCCTTCGACTTCGAGAACAATATGAAGCTCGACTACACGGGCTTCGACACCGACATCATCCGCAAGATTGAGCTGGGCAACGTGAGTTTGCCCCTGAATAACTCCCTGATTCAGGGTGGGCAAAACCTGTTCGGGGTGAAAACCCAGCTCCAGTTCGGGCGCATGGCCGTGACGGCCGTGGCCAGCACCCTGCGCGGGCAGGCCGATGAGGTGCGCATTCAGAACGGGGGCCAGAGCCGGCCGTTTGAGCTGAAAGCCAGCCAGTACGAGCGGGACCGGCATTACTTCCTGAGCCAGTTTTTCCGCGACCGGTACGACGCGGCCCTGCGCAACCTGCCTACCGTGCAGAGCGGGGTGGAAATCCGCCGCCTGGAGGTGTACGTGACCAACGACAACCGCTCGTCCGAAAACCTGCGCAACGTGGTGGGCCTCATGGACGTGGGCGAGCCGCGCCGCGTGTACCGGAGCCGTTTCCTGCAAGCTCAGCTGCCGGGCGCCAACGCCCCGGCTCAAAACGCGGCCAACACCTTGTTCAGCCAGGTACTGGCCGGCACCCGCTCCGACTTGCAGGTGGACGCTTATCTGGAAGGAAACCTGCAGCTGCAGAAAACCATTGACTATGAGCGTATTCGGGCGCGCAAGCTGGACCCGCGCGAGTACACCTTCAACGCCCAGCTCGGCTACCTGTCCCTGAACACCCAGCTGCTGCCCGAGCAGGTGCTGGCCGTGTCGTACGAGTACCTCTTCAACGGCAAGGTGTACAAGGTGGGCGAAACCGTGGACGACTACGGCCCCACGGCTGGCCAGAACGACGTTATTTTTCTGAAGCTGCTGAAGGCCACTAACCCCGCCGTGGGTCTGGCCGACCCCGGCCAGAACCCGCAGAACGAAAACCTGCGGACCCGCAACCTGCCGACGTGGGACCTGATGATGAAAAACATCTACCCGCTGAACGCCAACCAGCTCAACCGCGACAATTTCCAGCTGCAAATCGTCTACAAAGACGACATCACGGGGGTTGACCTGATTTCCCTGAAGGAAGGACAGAACATTGTCAACCGCCCGCTGATTGAGGTGCTCAACCTCGACAACGTAAACCCCAACAACGACCGGAACCCCGACGGCAACTTCGACTTCTTCCCCGGCATCACCATCGACCCGGAGCTGGGGCGGGTGATTTTCCCGAACGTGGAGCCGTTTGGCTCCTACCTGGCCGCGCAGTTTGACACGGCCAACTCGATTACGGAGCGGGACCTGGCCCGGCGCTACGTGTACCGGGAGCTGTACACGCAGGTGCAGAGCGACGCCCAGCAGCGCCAGGAAAAAGACAAGTTCTTTTTGCGCGGGCGCTATCAGGCCACGGCTACCAACGAAATCAACCTGCCCGGCATTGGCGTGGCCGAGGGCTCGGTGCGGGTGTACGCGGGCAGCACCCTGCTGCAAGAAGGCGTCGACTACCAGGTGTTCTACGACCAGGCCATTGTCAAAATCCTCAATGCCAGCTACCTGAACTCAGCCAATGAGCTGCGGGTGCAGTTCGAGAAAAACGCCCTGGTGCAGGTGCAGCCCCGCCGCCTGCTGGGCGCTAGGTTCGACTACCGGGTGTCGCCGGACATAAACCTGGGCGCCACGGTGCTGCACCTGCGCGAAAACCAGGCCCCCGGCATCAACCGCGTGAACCTGGGCGACGAGCCCGGCAACAACACCCTCTACGGCTTCGACGTGAACCTGCGGCGCGAGTCGCGGGCCATTACGCGTTACCTCGACATGCTGCCGCTGATTTCGACCAAGGAGCCGTCGTCGGTGGCGTTCAGCGGGGAGTTTGCCCAGCTGCTGCCGGGCCGCTCCAAGCTGGGCGACGGCGACACCGGGGGCGAAAATGGCGTGTCGTACATCGACGACTTCGAGAATGCCCGCACGCCTTACACCCTGGGCGGGCAGAACGCGGCCGTGGTGTGGCGGCTGGCTTCGGCGCCGCCGCGGCTGGGGGGCACGCTCACGGGCCTGGCAGCGGGCTACAACCGGGCCCACCTGGCCTGGTACACCGTAGATCAGACCTACTATACCGGCGGGCAGAGCCGGCCCGACAACATTGCCAGCTCCGACATCAGCCTGAAAAACCACTATACCCGCGGCATTAAGCGCACCGAAATCTTCCCGAAGCGGGAGCTGGGCGCCGCCGGCAATTCCTTCGAGTACTCCCTGGACCTGGCTTACTTCCCCGACGAGCGGGGCCAGTACAACTTCACGCCCAACGTATCGAGCACGGACCCGCGGCGGTTTGCCCGCACTGGCGCGGCCGACAATGCCGCCCGTTTCGGGGGCATTGCCCGCGAAATCACCTTCGACACGGACTTTGACAATGCCAACGTGGAGTTTCTGGAGTTCTGGCTGATGGACCCCTTCATTCAGGGCGAAAACGGCCGCGTGCTCGACCAGGAAGGCACCGACGAAAACAACACCACCGGCGGGGAGCTGGTCCTGAACCTGGGCTCGGTGTCGGAAGATGTGCTGAAGGACGGCAACCGCCATGAGTTTGAGCAGGGCCTGCCCATCACCGACGACCAAACCGACACGGAGCGCACCGTGTGGGGCCGCGTGACGCGCCAGCCTTTCCTCACCGACGCCTTCAGTGCGGCGCCCGGCGCCCGGCCCCGGCAGGACGTGGGCCTCGACGGCATCGGCGACTCCGACGAGCAGGCGTTTTTCAACGCTGTGTACGGCCCGGACCCGGCCCGCGACAACTTCCGCCACCACCTCGACCCCAGCTACGACCAGCAGGACGCCAAGATTCTGGCCCGCTACAAAAACTTCAATGGCTTGCAGGGCAACTCGCCCGAGGACAGCCAGCTGTCGTCGACGGCTTTTCCCGACAAAGAGGACCTGAACCGCGACAACGTAATTACGGACACGGAGCGGTACTACGAGTACCGGATGACGCTGCGCCCCGGCCAGCTGGCTGTGGGCCAGAACTACATCGTGGATAAAGTCACGAACAAGAACTCCGACACCAATGGCGAGGAAGTAACCTGGTATCAGTTCCGGATTCCGGTGCGCCAGCCTACGGGCGTGGTGGGTGTGCCGCCGGGCCAGGACTTCGGGTTCAAGTCGATTCGGTTTATGCGCCTGTACCTGACGCGCTGGGAGCAGCCGGTGGTGCTGCGCATGGTGCAGCCGCAGTTTGTGGCCAACCAGTGGCGCCGCTTCCTCACCAAGATTGCCGACCCCACCCAGCCCATCATCAACCCCGACACCGACGCCGACGCCTTCAATATTTCCACGGTCAGCATCGAGGAAAACGGCGCCGTGAGCGGGCAGGCCCAGACCGACGCCATTCCGTACGTGTCGCCGCCCGGCATCCGCCGCGACCGGGAGTACGGCGCGGGTACGGTGAACCGCCAGCAGAACGAGCAGAGCCTGCGCATGTGCGTGGAAGGCCTGCGCGACGGCTTTGCCAAGGCAGCGTACAAGAACGTGACCCTGAACATGCTGCGCTACAAGCGCCTGCGCCTGTTTCTGCACGCCGAAAGCGACGACCAAACCGTGCGCAGCGGGCAGGTACGGGGCTTCGTGCGCATCGGCACCGACTACACCCAGAACTACTACGAGTACTCGCTGCCCCTGGTGCTAACGGAGCGCGGAGCCACGACCGACAATGCCATCTGGCCCGAAGCCAACCGCGTGGACGTGGGCTTTCAGGATTTCGTGGACGTGAAGGCGGCCCGTAATGCCCAGGCTGCCGGGGCCGTAGACTACACCAAGCCCTTCAGCCGCACCTTGCCTAACGGCGCTACCATCACCGTGGTAGGCAACCCCGATTTTTCGGCGGTGCAGGGCGTGATGATTGGGGTGCTGAACCCCCGCGACGACAACGCAAGCAAGAGCCTGTGCATCTGGGCCAATGAGCTGCGCGTGTTTGACTTTGAGCGGGAAAACGGCTGGGCCGCCACCGCCCGCTTCAACGCCAAGCTGGCCGACCTGGCCAACATTACGGCGACGGGCAGCTTCGTGAGCTACGGCTTCGGCGGCTTGCAGGACCGGGTGCAGCAACGCTCCCTCGACAACATTACCCGCGGCGACCTGAACGCCACCGTGGCCGCCGACAAGCTGCTGCCCGAGAAGCTGGGGTTGCGTATTCCGGTGCTGGTGCAAGCCGGGGTGGAAAGCCGCGCCCCCGAGTTCGACCCGCTCGACCCCGACACGCGCCTGACCCAGTCGTTGCAGAAGTTTGAAACCGCCGAGGAACGGGCCAATTACCGCCGCGAAGTAGTGGACCAAACCAGCCAGCGCAGCATCAGCCTGCTGAATGTGCGTAAGGAGCGCACCAACCAGGAGAAAAAGGTGCGGCCCTACGACATTGAGAACTTTGCGGTGAGCTACTCTATCACGGAGCGCCTACACACCGACATTCGCACCGACCGGGACTACACCCGCACCTACACCGGGGCCCTGGCTTACGTGTACCAGGCCACGCCGCGCAGCTACACGCCCCTGGCCAAGGTGAAGGCTTTCGACTCGCCCTACCTGAAGATGCTGCAAGAGGTGAACTTCACGCCCCTGCCCTCGCGCTTCTCCTTCCGCGCCGACCTGGACCGCCGCTACAACGAGCGGTTTTTGCAGCGCACCCTGGAGCCCGGCCAGGTGCCCGTGACGGATGGCATTCCGGGCGTGTTCCAGAAGGCCTTCTTCTTCAACCGCATCTACGACCTGCGCTGGGACCTGACCAAGGGACTGGCCCTGGACTACACGGCCACCAACCGCGCCGTGGTGGACGAAGGACCCGGCCGTAGCATCGGCAGTTCGGCTGAGGCCGAGCGTAACCGGGAGCTGCTGCGCGACAACCTGTTCCGCCGCGGGGGTCGCACCACCAACTTCAACCAGACCGTGGCGGCCACCTACCGCCTGCCCCTGGACAAGTTCCCGCTCACCGACTGGCTTTCGGCCGACCTGCGCTACGCGGCCAACTACTCCTGGCAAGCTGCCTCCACGGCCCTGCGCGCCCCGGTCCGCCCCGGTGACCCAACGGATACGACTACCGTACCCCTGGACCTGGGCAATACCATTCAGAACAACGGGGAGCTGAGCGCCAATGGCCGCATCGACCTGGTAAAGCTCTACAACAAGGTGCGCTTCCTGAACATCATCAACAATGCCCCGCCGCCTGCCCCGCGCCCCGAGGGTGACGCCGGCCGGGGCAATGCCACCGGCCGGGTGCGCCGCCCCGCTGCCGCCGATACGGCCCGGACCGGGGTAGCCGGCGCCGACTCGGCCCGCGGCCCGGAGCTGCGGGCGTTGAAAGCGGTGTTGCGCTCCTTGATGACGGCCCGCTCTTTGAACTTCACCTACACCCGCTCCAACGGCACCCTGCTGCCCGGCTACCTGCCCGGTACCCGCTTCTTCGGGCTCAACAGTGACTTCGATGCGCCGGGCGTGCCCTTCCTGCTGGGGTACCAGTATCCGCTGAACGAGCTGCACGAGCGGGCTGCTTCCCGCGGCTGGTACACTACCAATAGCCAGTACCTGAACACGCCTCTCTCCTCCCTGCTCACCGAAAACCTGACCCTGCGCACCGCCCTGGAGCCCTTCCGCGACTTCAACATTCAATTAGACGGCCGGCGCACGAAGGTGTTCAACCGGGAAGAGTTTTTCCGCAACCTGCTGGATGAAACAACTCTGGAGCCCATAGCGGACCCCACCGCGCTGGGTGGCTTCAGGTTGGCGCCGCGGCAGCCGCTGGGCTCGGGCACGTTCAGCACCTCGTTTATCTCCATCCAGACCCTTTTCGGGGACCTGAGTGCCAAGGGGGAACGGTCGAAGGCGTTTAACCGATTCGTGCAGAACCGGGTGGTGGTGCGCGACCGGCTGGCCGATGCGCCCGGTAACCTCAACGCCGATGGTCAGGAGGTGAATGGCTCCTATAGCTACAACTCCCAGGACGTGCTGCTACCAGCCTTCCTCGATGCGTACCGCGGCAAGTCGTCGGACAACTACAAGCCGAAGAAGTTCAACCCCTTTGCGCTGCTGCCCGTGCCCAACTGGCGCATCGACTACAACGGCCTGGCCAACCTGCCGCTGATGCAGCGTTTCTTCCGCTCCATCACCTTGAACCACGCATATTCTTCGACCTACAACATCAATGGCTTCACCACGGCCACGGTGTACGGTGAGGAACCCAGCCAGCTGTCTTACCTCACCAACGCCAGCGGGCAGTTCATTCCGTACTACGTGATTAGCCAGGTAACCATTGCCGAGCGGCTGGCCCCGCTGGTGGGCCTCAACTTCCAGACCACCGGCCAGATGACCGGCCGCCTGGAGTACCGCATCGACCGGAACCTGGGCCTGAACACCACCAATGCCCAGGTGACGGAGCTGCACTCCAAGGAAATCGTGGTGGGTTTTGGCTACGTTACCAACCGCCTGAAGCTGCCCTTCCGCATTGGCGGCGAGCAGCGCGTGCTCCGCAACGAGCTGACGGCCCGCCTCGACCTGAGCATCCGGGACAACTTCGCCATTCAGCGGGCCATCCTGGATGTGGTGGAGCCTACGGCCAGCACCCCCGGCGAACCGGGCCGCGCCTCCAGCCAGACCACCAACGGCACCCGCCAGGTACAGCTGCGCCCCACGGTCGACTACGTGCTCAACCAGCGCCTGAACCTGCAGTTCTTTTTCACCAAGAACATAACCGAACCGCGGGTGCAAAACGCCTTCCGCAACACCACCACCGAAGGCGGCCTACAGCTCCGCTACAGCCTGTCGCAGTAGCAGTGCCGTAGCCATCAGGCCTGCACGCCCACCGACTGCGTGTCGGTGGGCCGTTGGTTTTTCTGCGGGCTAGTGGTCTATTTTGGGGCTGATTCTGTCACCTGTTCCGCGCGCCTCGAATGCCAACTTCTTCCTCCGCCACTGCTCCTAAAGCGTCAGGCTCCAGCCGTATCGTGCTGCTGGGAGCGGGCTGGTTTCTGCTGGGAATCGGGTGGGGCGCGGGTATGCTACGGCTGGCCCCCGGTACGCTCGTTTCGGTGGGGACGCTGTGGGCGGTGGTGCTGGGCAGTGCGGCTTTGCTTACTGCGGGGTTGATGCCCTGGTTGGCCTGGCGCCGCCGCCAGAGTGGTTTGCCGCCGGCTCAGCTGGCAGATGTGCTGACGACGGCGGCTGTGCTGCTGGTGTACACTGCTGTTGCCTTCGGCATGTTGGTGGCGGTGGTCCTGCTCAACCTCAACGCCTACCTCAGCCCCGGCCCTATTCGCCAGCTAACCTTGCCCATCGTGAACCGTTCTGGTTACGGCGCACAAGATGCCTTTGTGGAAGTGGAGGTGGACGGCGTGCGGCAGCGCATTGCGCTGGATGCCAGGCACCAGTCGCCGCTTGCGGCCCGCACCATCCGCCTCACGTTGCAACGCGGCCTGCTGGGCTACTGGGTGGTGCGCGGCAAAAAGCTGAGCATCTTCTGAAACGAGCCGCTGCAATCCGCTAGTCAAGGCTGGTTGGCATCTTCCTGCCCTGGCACGCACGTAAACTCCCCTTCAACTCGTACTTTTGACGTCGTGCGTTTCGGCGCCGCTCTTCCTCACCTCACCCTTACCCGCACCCATGAATCTGCCCGCCAGTCTGAAGTACACGAAAGAACACGAATGGATCCGCATCGAAGGCGACGTTGCCTACATCGGCATCACCGACCACGCCCAGAAGGAACTTGGCGACATCGTGTACGTCGACATTGATACGCTCGATAAAGAGGTGGCCCAAAACGAAGTGTTCGGTACCGTGGAGGCCGTAAAGACGGTTTCGGACCTGTACAGCCCCATCACCGGTACCGTGCTCGAAATCAACAGCGCCCTGGATGGCAGCCCCGAGCTGGTAAATTCCGACCCCTACGGCCAAGGCTGGATGATTAAGATGTCGGTGGCCAACCCCTCGGAGCTGGATGCCCTGCTCACCGCCGAAACCTACGGAGAGCTGGTGGGCGCCTAACTTCGCGCTTTTTCTACGGTCGTGCCTGTTTCCGCGCCGCCTCCGTCTCGTCGCCGGACCTTTGCCGTCCTGCCGCTGGCGTGGGCGGCGCTGGTGTTGTGGCTCACCCTGAGCCCCACCGCCCACCTGCCCCGCACCCCGCACTGGGAGCTGCTGTCCTTCGACACGGCCGCCCATGCCTTTGTGTTTGTGGTGCTGGCCGGGCTGCTCATCTTCTCCGTGCGGCGGCAAGCGGTGTGGCCCGCCGGGCGGCGTTGGGCCTGGCCCCTGGTGCTGGTTTTCTGCCTGATATTTGGGGCCTCGATTGAAGTTATGCAGACGAGCATGGCCCTGGGCCGCCACGGCGAATGGTCGGACGTCATCAGCGACTCGCTGGGGACCGTGGCCGGCCTGGGCGGTATGTGGCTGCTGAAGCGGCAGTGGCAATGACTGGCCTCCGGAGCATCGGCAAGCCGCTTGCCGTGGGGCTGGCTACGGGTCTGCTGGCGCTGGGCGGCCCTGCGGCAGCTGCTCAGGACATGGCGCGGGTCCGAACTACTATCCGGCAGCTCACGGCGCCCCGGTTGCATGGGCGCGGCTACGTCCGGCACGGCGACCAGCTAGCCGCCGCGTATGTGCAGCGGCGTTTTCGGCAGCTGGGCTTGCAGCCCCTGGCACCCGATTTTCTGCAGCCGTTTCTGCTGTCTGTCAACACCTTCCCTGGCCAGTTGCAGTTGCAGCTGACTACGCCGGGAGCCCGCCCCATCCGGTTGCGTCCCGGCCTCGACTTTATTGCGGCTGCTACCTCCGGCTCCGGCCTCGTGCACGGCCCTCTCGTCTACCTCGACAGCACCGTGCTAGCGGATGCCGAAGCCCAGCACCGATTTCTGCGCCTCACCACGCAGCCAGGCTTGGTGGTACTCCAGAGTCGCACGGCGCGCCAGCTGCCCCAATACCCGGCTGCCATCCGCCAGCGTGTCGATTCGGCTGCGGCCCTGATTACGCTGGTTTCCAAGCTCACTGCCTCCCTGGCCCCGGTACAGAGCCGGCAGGTACGGCTCGAAGCGCTGCCTCAGCCCGCGCTGCTGGCCGCTGCTACGCGGCCAACCAACGCCAGCGTGCAGGTTCAGGCCCGGCTGCTTGAGCGGTATTCATCTCAGAATGTAGTCGGATTCCTGCCCGGCCGCATTCAGCCCGATTCCTTTTTGGTTGTCTCGGCGCACTACGACCATTTGGGTCGTATGGGCCGGCACACCTTCTTTCCGGGCGCCAACGACAATGCCAGCGGTACGGCCATGCTGCTGGAGCTGGCGGCTCACTACGCCCGCCCCGAAAACCGGCCCGCCTACTCCCTGGTTTTTCTCGCCTGCGGAGGCGAAGAGGCCGGCCTTGTTGGCTCCACATACTTCACTGAGCATTCCCCAGTGCCCCTGAGCCGGATCCGGTTCTTGGTTAACCTGGACCTAGTAGGCACCGGCGACGAAGGGCTGACTGTTGTGAATGGCCGCCTGCTGCCAGCGGCTTTCCAGCAGCTACAACGCCTCAACGAAACGGGTCGGTACGTGCCTTCAGTGGCTGCCCGCGGCCGGGCCGCCAACTCCGACCATTTCCCTTTTTCGGAGCGCGGCGTACCCGCTTTTTTTGTCTATACCCGCGGCGGCATCTCCGCTTACCACGACGTGCAGGACCGGCCCGAGACCTTACCCCTCACGGCGTTTTCCGGGGTGTACTCTCTGTTGCGCGAGTTCTTAAATGGCTTGGGCGCCCACTCGGCCAACTAGCAGCTGCTGGAATGCGACGATACTCCTACACTAGCATATCGGGCTCACTACTGCATAACCCATAGAAAGTCATAATCCCGGAATCATCTGGAACAAGCCAGATAACTCCGGGATTATATACCTCGCGGGAAAACCCGCTCAGCTAGTTTGATTAGCCATTGGCTTTAAAGGAAGCCATGATCTGCTTGGCTACATTTTCCCATTCGGGCTTCTGGCGGTCGGCGCAGGTGAAGGTGCACATCAGCAGCTTGCCTTCCACGTCGCTGAAGAATACCAGCGTGTACACCTCACGGTTTACATCAGGCTTCATCAGCTCCAGGTAGCCTACCTTGCGGCCGTTCACTTCCTTCACACCGTGGTTAAACCACTTTGCTTCTTTGAACTGCTTGGTGTAGGTTTTGTAGAACGTCGCCTCGTACATCTCAATCATGTCCTGATCAGCCGTGTTATCGGTGTAGGCGAAGGAGATGCTGGCTTCCTTGTTATTGGTGTAGATAACGCTCGGACGGCTCTGGGCTTTAGCGTAGTTAAAGTCCATTTGCTGTTCGCTCATTATTTCAAAGCCTTTGGGGATGAGGATTTCAACCCGTTCGCTTAGCACACGCTTTTTGATTAGCTCTACCTCAGCGAAAGGACGAGCAGCCATCAGCAACAGCATCAGGCAAAGTATGGGGGCGGCGAGTAGGACTTTTTTCATGGCTATAAACTGAAAAAAGGTGGATTTCAAGGCAGGTCTGAGACTAGAGAGTAAACAAGTCACTCTGTTTGGATAACACAATTTACGCAGAAAAACCAAAGTGGCAATACTCCGCCCGAAAATAATTTCCTGATGACCCTTCAAACAGGTCTCCACTAGCTATAAAAACCCCGTTTAAAGCACCAAAAGGCCATTTTTAATACTTTGAGAAAAAATCTTGTCTCTCCGGCAAGTTCTTCAGAAAGCTCAGCTTTATATCGAAAATAGCATATGATAAAATACCAAGAAAAAGTCCAATTCATGTTTTACGGACGCCTTATAGCTTCGGAGACGCTCAAAGAATGTTGTTGATCTGTTCTTTAATTTTTTCAAGCTCTTCCTTCATCCCGACTACCAGATGCTGGATGATTGAATCGTTGGCTTTGGACCCTATGGTATTGATTTCGCGCCCGATTTCCTGGGAGATAAAAGCGAGTTTCTTTCCGGTTGGCTCGGGCAGCCCGGCAGTTTCGGCGAAGTAGTGTAAATGATTGACTAGCCGGACCTTTTCCTCAGCAATATCCAGCTTCTCAATATAATACAGTACCTCTTGTTCAAAGCGCCCGGAGCTGAACTGCTCAGTACCCGCCAGTTCGGCCACGTGGCTGAGCAGGCGCTGGCGTACCTGCTCGATGCGCGTGGGGTCGTGGCGTTCCACCTCGGCCAGCAGCATCCGGATTCGGTCCACGTACCCCAGGATTTCACTGGTCAATGCCTGCCCCTCGTCGCGGCGAAACTGATTTACCCGGTCCAGAGCTTCCTGCAACACGGGCAGCAGTTCTTCCCACGGCACTTCCTCTTCGTCCGCTATGCTAGCCGGGGCATCAGTGGGAATTCGCAGGGCACCGGGTAGGGCGCGGGCCACAGCCGCCAGCTGTTCCAGCGACAAGCCTACTACTTGCGTCAACTCCTGCAACTCCCGGCACGCGGTTGCCAGCACCTCTTTGTTTACAATGGAGCCCTGGGAGCCCGTGGCGCGCTGCCGAACAAAGTCCAGGTTCAGGTTGACCTTGCCCCGCACCAAGCTCTTGGCCACTACGTTACGAATCTCCAGCTCGTGGTCCTGCAGAAACCGTGGCAGCCGCAGCGTCAGGTCCAGCGTTTTAGAGTTCAGCGACTTGATTTCAACGCTGGCGGAATACCGGTCGGTTTCGCGCTGGGCCAGGCCATAGCCAGTCATGGAGTGAAGCATAGCAAACGCAGGTAAGTAGCAGCTTAATAAACTATAAACATACAGCTTCCACTCCGAATCCTTCTCCTGGCCCGACGATTCACCGCACTGCTCACAAGTCTCTTGAAGTGCCCAGAGAGCAAAAAAGCCGGAGCAGTGGCTCCGGCTTTTTATATCACACACACAATTTTTAATACGCTGTATTCTGCGGATCGAAATTTGTCCAGCCCTGCATCCAATTCTCGGTTCCGAATGCGCCCTTAAACGTCACTTTATCAAAGAAAGCATCACTGGCTTTGCCATCGAAGATAGCACCGGTGAGTAGCGATGATCCGGTCTGAGGTAGGAAAGAAGGAGTCGTTAAACTGAAGGAAGCGGTATTTAGTCCCAATGAAGACAAGCTAGCGGAAGGTATTATAGAGTTGTTTTTGCCAGCCGCGTTAAACCAAGTAGTTAAATCGTCGGCCGTGAAGCTGCCACTACCAGTGTTGTTACGGACAGCTAAAGGCGTGTTATTATTAGCTAGAACAACACCCTTCAGATTAACAGCTCCGGACTGCACGTTTGCCCACGTGGCTACGCCATCCATGCGTAAGCCTTCAGGCTGACCAACAAATACAGAGTTATAGATGCTAATAGCCGTGTTACGGCGGATGTGCATTGCAGACTGATACACGCCGCTACCTGATGCTTGAGTAGTAGGAGGAGTACCACCGGTCACGAACACGCTGACGTTGCTGAATATAGGCGCCGTGAGCGGAAAACCAGCATTGTCACCGGTGGCTGGAGTGCCAGGGTTGAAATTATCGGACTCAAAGCCGTTTGACGCTGAAAAGTCAGCAAAAGCAGGGTCGCGCAGCGAAACTGCATACTGCACCTTACCAGTGTAGCCGAAGTCCGTGTCAAAGTCGTCGTCCCAGCCGCGGTGTGCTACCAAGTGCTTGGCGTTGACGGTTCCCCCAAACCATTCAAAAGAATCGTCGCCGCTATAGGATACTTGCACGTAGTCAATTTGAGTGCCCGAACCCACACCATACAGGGTAAGACCATTGATTTCGCTATTATCCCGAGTTGAAAGCGGAATACCAGCAAACTCGATACGCACATATTTTAGGCTGCCGGAGTTGTCGTTGGCCACAGTGCCACCAAAGCCAATTCCAATACCGCCTTCCATCTCTGTAGTCAGAGGCTGGTTGATAGGTGCCCGTCCTACGAGTACCACTCCGCCCCAGTCGCCATACTTACGGCTGCCGGGCGCTTTGGCCGATGTGAATACAATAGGATTCGTCTGGGTGCCCTCAGCTATTATTTTCCCACCGCGCTCAACAACCAGGGTACCTTTCGTGTCTTGGTCGCCAAAGATTTTCGTTCCAGGTTCAATAGTCAGCGTGATGCCATCTTTCACCCGCACAAAACCCTGCAGCAAATACTTCTCGTTGGCCCGAAGCGTACGGTTGGCGGTAATGTCACCTGACAAGATAACGCGGCCAGTAGGATCGGTTGGGCCACTGGGCTGATTGCTCGTGTCAGGCGCATTGTCGTTGTTGTCTTCGCAACTACTCAGAGAAGCCGACGATGTAACGGCAAGCATAGCCAAAAGCAGCAGTTTTGGGAAGCGTTTCATGGAATAGGGGTTGAGGAAGGTGCAGGCAAAAGGTGTGACGTGTTACACGTTATTGAGACGGTTGTGGCAGCACCTACCACGTGTAAGTGAGGCCCACCGACGAGTAAGAGCCTCGCCGATAGGTGCGCACAGTATTGTCACCGCTGGAGTGTTTGCCGTTGCGGTCAGTATCCTGATCAAGCTGTACGGGTTGGTTGAAGACGTCCTGCACAGCAGCACGCAATTCCCAATTTTTAGCCAAACGCTTAGTTACGATTATATCCATAACGTTGCGCGGCACCTCAAATACTGTTGGGTTAAGCTTATTGCCGACAGCGAAAATGCGGGGGCCTACTACATTGTACAGCAGGCTAACCTGGGTGCTGTTGTCCTCACTGGAGTAATAGGTTCCCAGATTGATCAGGTAAGGCGACTGCCCTTGTAGCGGACGATTAATAATCTGCGTGTCACCCGGATCAATCGGCGTTACTACTCCACCTGCGTCGGGTACTAGTACCGGGTTACCTAGATCTACACGGCTGATAATAAACGAGGCATTACCAGCTAGCGAGAGACGGCGCAATAGGGTGGAGCTGGTAAGCGAGCTTAATGATTTGCGCACTTCAATTTCGGTGCCGTAGCTGGTAGCTCCTTGTGCATTTATAAAAGCATAGCCCAAGGTGCTTGGCCCACCTGCTGTAAAGCTCAGGAAGCTCTCAATTGGATCAGTAAAGCGCTTATAGAAAGCACCAACAGTAACCAGCTCTCCGCTGGACGGGTACAGTTCCCAACGTAAATCCAGATTCTGGATGCGGGCTGTGCGGAGACTTAGGTTGCCTTGAATGTCTCCGTTAAGGTTGAAGTCGTAGTAGCGAAATGGCGCTAGCTCGCGAAACTCAGGCCGGTTGATGGTGGACGAGTATGCAGCACGCACCAGCATCCGATCATTCAAATCGTAGGTCAGGTTTACGGAGGGCAGAGGGCTAAACAGCGTAAAGCCTCCTCGTCCGGGTCTGCGGTCTAGCAATATGCCATTAACAGCAAGGTCCATATACTCTCCACGGAAACCTACTGTACCGGTAAACTTGCCTACCGGCAGCGTAACACTTGCATAGCCAGACAGCAACGTGCTGGTAGCGGTATACTCATCAGAAGGGTTGGTGCCTTCCTCCAAAGAGAAGGCCCCTGGACGACCCGTTAAGTTTTCCGGAGCGAAAATTTGTCCGATAGGCAAGGTGCGAGCGGTGCTGTTCGGACCGCCGATGTAGTTATAACCGAAGAAGCGGGCATTGAAGTCACGGTCTTTCCGTTCGCCATATACTCCGGCCTTCATTTTGAAGCCTCCTTCACGATTGGACGAATCGGCTCGGAAAGTGTGCTGGGCATTTAGGGCTACGGTGCCGACCCGCTCGTTAAGCTTGGAGAAGAAACGGCCAGCATCTGTGGGATTAGGCTCAGCAGGAGTTACTAGCGCGAAAGGCACCAGCGTACCATCACCATTGGTAGCGCCGATTGGGCGAGTATAACGGGCCCGGCGCCAGTCTGGCTCGGTGCGGTAGGTATAAGCAAATCCACCCACCCAGTCCAGTTTAGTTTTGTCGTTAGCTAGTTCATGATTGCCAATCAGCTGACCAGAATAAATACTACGGCTTTCAAACCGCTGCGAATAGGCTAGCTCATCATTACTGGTCTGCGTAATATTCCGGCCCTGACGAACTACCGTTTCAGCTGCTCCTAACTGATTAAAGAGGTTTTTAAACTCCAGTGAATTGCGGTTGTTGAGGCGCAGCCAGAAATTCTGTACTACACCCAGGCGCACCTCATTGTTATATAGCTGATCATTGTACGCGACGGATACTTGGCTGCGGTCTTCCCCAAGCTCATAAGAGGTCAGGCGCGGACTTGTGGCCAAGTGGTAGTTGCCATAGTTCAGGCTGGTCAATATGCCAAACTGCTTTTCTCCGATGTCGTAGCGGCGTCCTAGATTAAAAGAGAGCCGTGCATCAGGCGCGGCCTTGATAGTATTAACGTCCCACCGGTTAGGCAACTGCCGGCCGAAAGCGGCTCGTAGTTCCGGCGAGAAGCTGTTGTCGCTAAGCCGGGCAGGCCAGTTGTCAGGGATAGTGCGCTTACCACTATCGAAGCCCAGCCAATCATACTTGCCACCTTCGTACTTCTGCACTTCGCTAAAAGTGGTTCCAAAGCGGTAGCCCCCCCCGAAACTTACGTTAGTAAAATTTTCCTGGGGTGCCCGCTTGGTATATACTTTAATTACTCCACCTGCAAAGTCCCCCGGCAGCTCGGCCGAGCCCGACTTGAAAATCAGCATTCGGTCGATGATGTTGCTTGGAATCATATCGAACGCGAAGGCGCGAGTATCAACCTCCGAGCTAGGCGTGAGCACGTCGTTCAGCATTACGGCGTTGTAGCGCTGGGTGAGGCCGCGCACCAGCACGAAGCGGTTATCCTGGATGGATACGCCGGGTACGCGGCGGGCAATCTGGGCGGCGTCGCGGTCCTGGGACTTCACTATCTGTTCAGAAGAAACGCCCACTGCTACCAGTTGGGCGTTCTTTACTTCGGTGATGACGGCTACTTCGGTGTTAGTCAGGCGCTGGGCGGTTACTACTACGTCGCCGAGCTGGTTGGCCGATTCGGTGAGGGCCGTGTTAATGACGACGACCTTGCCGGCATCAACCTGGAGGTTGGGAATGGTTTTGCGCTGGTACGACACGTAGTTGACGACCAGTGTGTGCGTACCGGCCGGCACTTTGCCAATCTCGAAAGAGCCGTCGAGGTCGGTGGCGGCACCTAAGCCGGTGCCCTCAATGCCTACGCTGGCACCAATGATGGCTTCCTTGGTTTTCTCGTCTCGAATGGTGCCTTTAATGGTACCAGTCTGGGCTTGAGCGGCGCCAAGTGCGCCAGCTAAGCACATGAAAATCAGAAAAAAGACCCGTCTGAAAAGCATTGCCGTCTGCGTTGAAATCATGGGGCAAAGCTCTCCTTCTCGTATTACATGAATCTGTCCGAATTATTACCAAATCATTACTTACTGCCCTCATGAAGCAGCCCACAAAACCCGTAGCTTGCACCTCGTGAACCGGCCCCGCGTCCTGATGCTGCCCAAGTGGTACCCCAACCGCTACGATGACCAGGACGGAGATTTTGTGGCCCGGCACGTGGCCGCCATTGCGCCCAACGCCGAGGTGGCTGTGCTGTTTGCCACCGTAGCCCGTGGCCCGCAACGGCCGCTGCTCACGTGTGAAGCCGAGCTAACCGGCCCCGTTCCTACCCTGCGCTACTATTACCGCGCCCGCCTTACCGGCCTGCCGTTGCTGGATAAGCTGCTCAAGCTACTCCTTTATACTATAAGTATGCACCAGGGCTACCGCCGGCTGCACCGCCACTGGGGCGGCCCGCCCCAGCTGGTACACGTGCACGTGTTGCTGCGCACGGGCCTGTGGGCGGGGTGGCTGCGCCTTACGCGCGGCCTGCCGTACGTGGTAACCGAGCACTGGACCCGCTACCTGCCCGCCAATGCCCACCGCATCGGCCGGCTACGCCGGAGGCTGACGCAGCTGGTGGTGCGGCACGCGGCTACCCTGCATACCGTGTCGGACAACTTGCAGCAGGCACTGGCGGACCTGGGCATCCGCAATAGCCGGACTGTGCTGCTACCTAATGTAGTGGACACGGACCTGTTTCGGCCGGCCGCACCGGCGGAGCGGGATGCTCCGGGCTGCCCTGCCGGGTATCTGCTGCACGTGGCGGCGTTCAATGAGCAGGCCAAAAACCTGAGTGGCCTGCTGCGGGTAGTGGCCCGGCTGCGGCTCTCCCGGCCAACCGTGCGGCTACGCGTGGCCGGCTACGGACCAGCCGAAGCGCAGCTGCGGGAGCTGGCTGCTTCCTTGGGGCTACTGGAGGATGGCACGGTTGCGTTCCTGGGCAAGCTGCCGCCGGCTCAGGTGGCCGAGGAAATGCGCCGGGCCGCCTGCCTGGTCTTGTTCAGCAACTACGAAAACTTGCCCTGCGTGCTTATCGAAGCGCAGGCCAGTGGCCTGCCCGCCGTGGCTACCCGCGTGGGAGGCGTGCCGGAGCTGCTTCCCGAAGATGGCAGCTGCGGCCTGCTCGTGCCGCCGCGCGACGAAGCGGCGCTGGCCGTATCGCTGACTACCCTGCTGGACAATCCTGGGCTGGTGAGTGCCGAGGTCTTGCGGCAACGGGCGGTGCAGCAGTTTAGCACGGCCGCCGTGGGCCGGCAGTTTGCCGAGGTATACGCGCAGGTGCTGGGCCGTTAGCTTGTATTTTCGCTGCTAGCCCGCCCATCAGACTCCGCCTTGTGGCCTGCTGGATAAAGCGCCTTTTCACTTCTTGCCTCTCCCCTCCCTCGTGCTTCAGCGCATCCTGCACAACTTTGCGGCCCGGCTGGCTACGGCCCTGCTCAACTTCGGGGTGGTGTGGCTGACGGCCCGCTACCTGGGGGCAGCCGGCCGAGGGGCGGTGAGCCTGTTTGTGACGGACTGTGCGCTGCTGCTGCTGTTTATTGGCCTGCTGGGCGGCTCTTCCCTGATTTACCTGGCCCCGCGCCGCAACGTGTGGCACTTGCTGCTACCGGCTTACGGCTGGGCCACGCTGGTGTGCCTGGCCGGTGCGGGGCTGCTGGCCCAGGTGCGGGCCGCGCCTCCCGCCTACTGGCTGCACCTGGCGGCCCTGGCTCTGCTCCAGGCTTTGTTTTCCATCAATACTTCTCTGCTGCTGGGGCGCCGGCAGGAGCGGCTGTATAATGCCCTGACGGTTACGCACGTAGGGTTGCTGGCCCTGCTGCTCGGCGCGGCATTTACCGGCGGGCACGCATCGGTGGCCGTGTATTTTCAGGCCGCTTACGTGGCCTATGGCCTGCCGCTGCTGGCTAGCAGTGTAGCCCTGCTACGCCTGCCCGACCCGCGCAGGCGCCGCTGGCGGCGCCTGCGGGCCACTGCCCGCGAGCTGGCCCGCCACAGCCGCGGCGCCCACTTGTCTAACCTGCTCACCTTCATTAACTACCGCCTGAGCTACTACTTCGTGGCGCACTACGCCGATGCCCAGGCCGTGGGGGTGCTGTCGGTGGGGGTGGCGCTGGCCGAGGCCGTGTGGCTGATTCCGCGCAGCACGGCCCTGGTGCAGTACGTGGAGCTGGTGCACAACGCCGGGCAGGGCCGGCCGCAGCTGGCCGCCGCCCGGCTTACGCTCTTGGGCACCGGGGCGGCCGTACTGGGGCTGGTAGCCCTGCCGCCGGCCGTGCTCGGCGGGGTGTTCGGGCCGGAGTTTGCGGCGGCGCGGCCCGTGCTGCTGCTGCTGGCGCCGGGCGTGCTGCTGGTGACGGTGCAGATGCTGTGCAGCAGCTACTTCGCGGGCCGGGCTCATTACCGTATCAACAACCTGGCGGCCCTGGTCGGCCTGCTCGTGACGGTGCCTGCCTGCTGGCTGCTGATTCCGCGCCTGGGCATTCGGGGGGCTGCGGCCGCCAGCAGCTTGTCGTATCTGGCGTCGGCGGGGTTTCTGTTTTTTCACTTCCGGCGGGCAACCGGGGCCGGAGTACGGGCCCTGCTGCCTCGGCCCGCCGACCTGGCCCCATTGCGGCAGCTGTTGCCGGTTCGGCCGAAGTAGGGCTTCGATAAGCTGCTCAGTTTGGCGGGGCGCTCCGTTTGGAGACTTACCGTCTGGTGTCTTTTCGTTCAACGGCCGGGCGCGTGCGACGCGCCCCTACTTAGCTAATCGGCACTTTGCGCAGGATGGCCTCAATCATGTCCTGGGTGCGGATGCCGTCGGCTTCGGCCTCGTAGTTGAGCAGGATGCGGTGGTTGAGCACGTCGGCGGCCACGGCCTTGATGTCTTCGGGCAGCACGTAGTCACGCTCATCCAGGAAGGCCACGGCCTTGGCAGCCCGGTGCAGGGCAATGCTGGCCCGCGGACTCACCCCAAACTGCACGTACTGCTGAAACTCGGTGAGGTCGTACTCGGCAGGCTTGCGGGTAGCAAACACCAGCTCAATGATGTACTTCTCCAGTGTTTCCGAAATCTGCACCTGGTTGATCAGCCCCCGAATGCCGAAGATGTCCTCCTTGCTGAGCACGGAGCTTACCTCGCCCACGTAGCTGAGGTTGGCCATGCGGCGCATCACTTCCAGCTCGTCGGTTTTCTTCAGATAGTCGACGTACACCTTCATCATAAACCGGTCGACTTGGGCTTCGGGCAGCGGGTAGGTGCCTTCTTGCTCCACCGGGTTTTGGGTGGCCAGCACCAGAAACGGCAAATCCAGCGGGTACGTGGTTTCACCAATGGTTACTTGCTTTTCCTGCATGGCTTCCAGCAGGGCACTCTGCACCTTGGCCGGGGAGCGGTTCACTTCGTCGGCCAGAATGAGGTTGGCGAAAATCGGCCCCTTCTTCACCTCAAACTCCGACTGGTTCTGGTTGTAAATCATGGTGCCCACCAAGTCAGAAGGTAGCAGGTCGGGCGTGAACTGCACGCGCTGAAAGTCCAGGTCCAGCACCTTCGACAACGTACTGATGGTAAGCGTCTTGGCCAGACCCGGCACGCCTTCCAGCAGGATGTGCCCGCCCGTGAACAGGCCAATCAGGAGGCGGTTGACCATGTACTGCTGGCCCACCACTACCTTACCAACTTCGGCAAATACCTGCTTGATTTTCTGTTGGTAGTCGGGGGCGGGAGCCGTTTGCAAAGGCATCATAAGGCAAGCAGAAGTTAATCAGGCACATCTAAAGGTAGCCAAAACGCACCGAGGGCAGGTCGCCACAACGCGAATTTCGCCGGCTGCGGGCCTGCTTTCCCAAGCTTGCTCCTTCTCTCCTGCTGTCTACAGAG
This sequence comes from Hymenobacter sp. YIM 151500-1, assembly GCF_025979885.1. Lineage (NCBI taxonomy): Bacteria > Pseudomonadati > Bacteroidota > Cytophagia > Cytophagales > Hymenobacteraceae > Hymenobacter > Hymenobacter weizhouensis. Next base: position 4,143,900 of record NZ_CP110139.1, on the reverse strand, counting down.
TAGTTCTGTCAGGATATTCGATTTCTTATTTCAGGTGCCTTACCTATGTCTTACGTTCAATTTTTATTGGGCTCATTCGTGGTCCGCATCGGCCTTTTCCGGCAGCGGCTCCAGCCTCCCGGTGTTTCCCCATCCGACTTCGGGAAGTTACGGTCCGGCTGATTACCCTGCACACCTCTCACGGCACGGCCACGCTGTACCAGCCCGCACCCAGGCCGCCGCAGTGCCCGACTGCACCGGCTGGCCCACCAAGCTCTACGTACTCCGGCTTCGCACTATCGGCCCCACTACCAGCCAAGAAGTACAGATCGAGTAAGCCAGTGCCGCCCTCCGAGAAAAAGCTTTGTACGTTGCGTATTGAGCTTTTTTGTAAATACTGTTTCGTCGGCTATGATGCTACAGAGTGCAACGAAGCCACACCTCTGCGCTGCGAACTGGCGGCTAACCAGGATTATCCTAAGCTTAGATCTAGGGATGATTCAGGCCACGACAGTAGCTTTGCCCGCGCGGCAAGTGGCTTCCGCTAGGATCAGGAAGCTGCAAGTGGGTCACGGGTGCAGCCGCAGCGGTCCAGACCGAACACTCAGTGGGCTTTTCCGGCCAGAACATCATGAACGAGCACATCATCGTTCTTCATTCAACCGCGGGTGACCTGCTAACGGGACGCAAAGTCTCCCAACTAGCTGGTCTGGCGGCGCTTCACGGACTGTCTCTCACGTATGAGGGTGCCACAGAAGTGCTGAGCGACTTCGTGCAGTTCACGTTCCTGGACCAGCAAAGCAGTGCCCGCCTGGTCCTGGTAGACGATTACCTGAACAACCTGGCCTACGTGTCCTTGCAGCAGATGCCTGACTCAGCAGTGAAGTTCATAACAGACTGGCTGCGCCGTGAAATAGGCGCGCCCTCCTTACGGGAAGTCAAGCACCTGCTAGAGCAAGACCTGGAGGGCCACGCTGCGTATGTAACGCACCTGGGCCTGCTGGAGCAAGTCCACCAGAGTGAGGCCGGCACAGCCCGGCTATTGCAACGGGCCCTAGCCTCGCCCCTCGTCGAGGTGGTGGAAAAAGCCCTGATAGCCGCGCAACAACTTCGGTGGCCGGAGCTTTCCGATGACATTCGCCGGCTGGCCACCCACTCGCCCAACCCACACCTGCGAGAGTTTGCAGGCAAAGTGCTGGCCCAGTTGTGAAGCTGCTACCCGGCGGCTTTGGACACCAAATCCTTATTTGCGCCAACGCACTCTATTCACTGTAAGAGCTACGTGCGCAGCCAGCCTAGCGTCATTCAGGTAGTGGCGAACCTCCCTTTGCAGAGTCCATAGTTCGCGTTGCAGAGTACCGATTGCCCTGAACGCAAAAAACCCGGAAAACCCCTTCTGCTAACTGAGAAGGCATTTTCCGGGCTTTCCGGTTGTAAATGTTTGTACCAGAGACGGGACTCGAACCCGTACTTCCTTTCGGAAACGGCATTTTAAGTGCCGCGTGGCTACCTGTTACACCACTCTGGCGCGGGCTTGGTTTCTGCCTCGATAACTTGGTGTTAAGGCATGACAGTTGGGGCAAAGTAACTGCAAATTCTCCAAACGATGGTCATTGCTGATGCCGTTTACGTGATGAAGCTCCAAGGGAATAGGTCTGTTCAGCCATTGAGCCAAACCACACTGTTCGCAAACAGCTTGCTTATAACCAGCGCGTAGTAAACGATTTTTCAGCCGATTACTGGAAGTATAAGCTGAATTTTCCTGAAGGATACTTTCCCATGTGGCCCGACGACCAAAAGCTCGGTACCGCCCGCCCACATTCCAGGCGCTACCCGTGAAATGGGCTGTACTCAGGCCCAGCCTCGTGATGCGGGTCTGCACGGTTTTGTAATTACCGCCGGCCGGTACCAGCCCTAGGCGGCCCAGCACCTGTGCCACCGACAGACATTCGGCTACCAGTTGTCGAAACTGCTCATCGGTGGCATGGTGTTTACGCCGGGCGGCCACACGATAATGACTGGGGGCTTGAAGACTGCCGTAAAGCAAAAGACCCCGCCTTACAGCAGGGTCTTTTTTGGAGCGGGAGACGAGGTTCGAACTCGCGACCTCGACCTTGGCAAGGTCGCGCTCTACCAACTGAGCTACTCTCGCTTGCTTCGATCTTGACGCCGTGGAGGCGTTTTGATGTGACAAAGGTAGCACATGAATGTCTGAAGTCAAGAGGCAGGGCTAAAAAAATCAGCAGGTGATACTTCCAACAGGCCTTTTTTCCTGATTTCCAGAGAGAAAAATTTTCATTTAAAATCTGTATCTACGCAGCGTACGCGCTGATTTTGTTGAGCTTACCCGACTGATGTGCGCCGTGCCGCTAACAGGGGGGTCAGCAGCAACACTTCTCAACCGATGCAGGCCACATTACTTACCAATGGCCAGCTTCAGCTCATTTAGCTTGAGTAGGGCTTCGATGGGTGTCATGGCGTTGACATCAAGCTTATCGAGCAGTTCCCGCACCCGTTCCAGGGCCGGGTCGGCGGGCTCAAACATGCTGAGCTGCAAGCTAGACCGAGGCGCCGAGTGCACGGCTGCGGCCGGCTGGGGTGTAGGGCCGCGTTGAGCTGGTGCCGCCGGCTCGGGCGCGGCATGTAAGGCCACCACTTTGCCGCCCGCGGTGCCGTCGAGGCCGGCCAGCACTTCGTCAAACTCGGTGGTTGTTTCGGGGTCGATGCCGGCAGAGGTCCGTTCCTGCTCCAGGTGGTGCATGATTTCGTTGGCGCGTAGTACTACCGAGGTGGGCATGCCGGCCATGCGGGCCACGTGAATACCAAAGGAGTGCTCGGAGCCGCCTTCCTGGAGCTTACGCAGAAACAGGATGCGGCCGTCGGCTTCTTTCACGGCCACGTTGTAGTTGCGCACCCGCGGGCAGTCATCGGCCAGCTGGTTTAGCTCGTGGTAGTGGGTGGCAAACAGGGTTTTGGCCCGCGCCTTGGGCGAGTTGTGCAGGTGCTCCACAATGGCCCAGGCAATACTGATGCCGTCGTAGGTGCTGGTGCCGCGCCCGATTTCGTCCATGAGCACCAGACTTCTGTCCGATAAGTTGTTGAGAATAGAAGCCGTTTCGGTCATCTCCACCATGAAGGTACTCTCGCCCTTGCTCAGGTTGTCGGAGGCGCCGACGCGGGTGAATATCTTGTCGATGACGCCGACGTGGGCGGCGTCGGCGGGCACGAAGGAGCCGATTTGGGCCAGCAGCACAATCAGGGCCGTCTGGCGCAACAGGGCCGACTTGCCGGCCATGTTGGGACCGGTAATCACCACAATCTGCTGCTCGTCCTGGTTGAGGCAGATGTCATTGGGAATGTACTGCTCGCCGGGGGGCAGCTGCCGCTCAATAACGGGATGGCGGCCAGCCTTAATGTCGAGCACGGTGCTGTCGTCGACGGTGGGCTTGACGTAGCGGTGCTGCCGGGCCGTGGCGGCGAAGGAGGCCAGGCAGTCGGTGACGCCGATGGCGCGGGCGTTCTGCTGGATCTGAGCCACGTACTCGGCGGCAGTCAGCACGAGGTCGGAATAGATTTTCTGCTCGATGATGAACAACCGCTCCTCGGCGTGCAAAATCTTTTCCTCATAGGTTTTCAGCTCCTCTGTGATGTAGCGCTCGGCATTCACCAGCGTCTGCTTCCGAATCCAGGTGGTCGGCACCTTGTCTTTGTGAGCGTTGGTGACTTCGAGGTAATAACCAAACACTTTATTATAGGCCACTTTCAGGGAGCCGATACCGGTTTCCTGAATGGCCCGCTGCTGGAGCTGAAACAGGTAGTCTTTGCCCGAAAACGCCAGCTGGCGCAACTCGTCCAGCTCCCGGTCCACGCCATCGTGCAGCACCCCGCCTTGGTTGGTCAGGATGGGCGCATCGGGCTTGATTTTGGCCTGGATTTCCTCGCGCAGCGCCGCGCAAGGGTTGAGCTGGTCGGCCAGCTTGTGCAGGGCGCGGATGCCGGAGGCGGCCAGCTGCTCCCAGATGGGCCCAATGGCCTCCAAGGCGCGGGCCAGCTGGAGCAGCTCGCGCGGATTGATGCGGCGCACGGCCACTTTGGAAATCAGCCGCTCCAGGTCCCCAATCTGGCGCAGGTGCTGCAAGAGGTCTTCCAACAGCTCGGGGGCTTGCAGCAGGCCTTCCACCGTGTCGAGGCGGCGCTGAATCTGGGCGGGCTCCTTGAGGGGCAGCACCACCCACTTACGCAGCAGGCGGGCACCCATGGGCGTCACGGTTTGGTCCAGAATATCAATCAGGGGCACGCCGCCGGGGTGCTGGGCCTGCACCAGCTCCAGGTTACGAACGGTGAATCTATCGAGCCACACGTACTTATCCTCCTCCAGGCGCCCGACGCTGCCGATGTGGCCCACGTCGGTATGCTTGGTTTCGGCCAGGTAGTGCAGGATGCAGCCGGCCGCCGTGATTCCCTCCCGCAGCCCGTCGATGCCGTAGCCTTTCAGTGAGGTGGTGTTGAAGTGGCGGGTGAGCGTGTCGTGGCAGTAGTCGAAGCCGAACACCCACTCATCCAGGGCAAAGTGGCAGTAGTCGGGCCCGAAGCTCTCCTCGAACTCGCGGCGGCTTTTCTTGCAGAACAGCACTTCGGCCGGCTGAAAGTTCTGGAGCAGCTTGCCCAAGTACTCGGTGCTGCCCTGAGCCACCAGAAACTCGCCGGTGCTGATGTCGAGAAACGAAATACCCGCCTCCTGCTTGCCGAAGTGCACGGCACATAGATAATTGTTGCTTTTGCGCTCCAGCACGTTGTCGTGCAGGCTCACGCCGGGCGTCACCAGCTCCGTGATGCCGCGCTTGACGAGGCCCTTGGCCAGCTTGGGGTCTTCGAGCTGGTCGCAGATGGCTACGCGCTGCCCGGCCCGCACCAGCTTAGGCAGGTAGTTGTCGAGGGCGTGGTGGGGGAAGCCAGCCAGGGGCGTTTCCGAGGAGGTACCGGCCCCGCGCTTGGTCAGGGTAATGTCGAGGATGCGGGCAGCCGTCACGGCGTCCTCCCCGAAGGTTTCGTAAAAGTCGCCCACCCGAAACAGAAGCACGGCGCCGGGGTGCTGCTGCTTGAGCTGGTAATACTGCTTCATCAGCGGCGTATCGGCCACGGGCGCGGGCCCCAGGGAGCCATGCGTGCGAATGGGCTTTTTGTCGGGAGAGGCGAGTTTGGGCATGGAAATGTGGCGTAAGCTGTAGCTTGCGCCGTTAAACATCAGGTTTCTGGAATTAGCTCCGCCGCAGCCTTTCTTATAATTAGGCGACGGCGCAACCGAAGGTCCGCGGAGCTACGCTAAAGCTACCGCCACATGCGCAAACTCTCCATGGAAGAGCTGAACCGGCTGACGGTGGCAGACTTCAAAAATACGCGAAAACTCCCCCTTACCCTGGTGCTCGACAACGTGCGCAGCCTGCACAACGTAGGGGCTGCCTTCCGCACTGCCGACGCCTTTGCCATTGAAAAAATATGGCTCTGCGGCATCACCGGGCGGCCGCCCCAACGCGAAATCACCAAAACCGCCCTGGGCTCTACGGAGTCGGTGGCCTGGGAGTATGCGGCCACTACACTGGAAGCCCTGCGCCAGCTTAAGGCGGCTGGCTACGCGCTGGTGGCCGTGGAGCAAACCACCGCTTCCCAGCCCCTGCCCGCCTTCCGGCCCGACCCGGCCCGGCCCCACGCCTTGATTATGGGCAACGAAGTGTTTGGGGTGGATGACGAGGTGCTAGCCCTCTGCGACGCAGCCGTGGAGATACCGCAGTTTGGCACTAAGCACAGTTTGAACGTAAGCGTGGCGGCGGGTGTAGTACTGTGGGATTTTCTGAGCAAAATGGGCTGGACGACGCCCGGCACGGCCATTACCTGACAATCTTGACGAAATAGCTGACTGTTTACTAATAGCTTATCCACAAGATTTCGGATTTCCTATTTACATTTGAGTGAGCCATTTTCTTGGAAGTGGCCTGTTTGCGCGTTCATTTCCTTCCATCCTTTTTCTTCCACCTTATTTCACCTGTTTCTCCTTCCCCAGATGAAATTACCCTTACCTGCTCCCCTCTCGCGTGCGCTACTTACGGCGGGCCTGCTGGCCCTGCCCGGCCTGCTGGCAGCCCAAACCACCTCTGCCGATCTGGCCCGGACGGCCCTGCAAGTTCGTACCCAGGCCCTGGGCCTGAAACCGGCCGACGTATCGGACCCGGTTGTCACCAATTCCTTTACTGATGAGCACAGTGGCGTCACTCACGTGTACCTGCGCCAGCGCTACCAAGGAGTAGAAGTATATAATGGCGTGGCCGATGTGCACTTGGCCCCGACGGGCCGGGTAGTAGGTCTGAACAGCCGCTTTGTGAGCAACGCCGCCGTGCTGGCCCGCCCGGCTACGCCAGCCCTCACGGCCGAACAAGCAGTGGGCGCGGCGGCCCGCGCCCTGGCAATGGCGGCCCCTAGCGGCCTGCGCGTGCAAAAGGCTGGCACCCCGGCCGCAGGCCTGGAGTTTACGAATGGCGGTATCTCGCTGGAGCGCATTCCGGTGAAGCTCATGTACCTGCCCATGCCGAGCGGGGAACTGCGCCTGGTGTGGGATGTGATGCTGTACCCGCACCACGCCCGCAACTACTGGAGCGTACGCGTAGACGCGGCCACCGGCGAGCTGCTCGACAAGCACGACTACGTGATTGAGGAGGAGTTCAGCATGGCCCCGCTGCGGCAGCCCATTGCCTCGCTGGCCGCGGCTTCGACGCCTACGCCCGCCCGGCCCAGCGGCACCACCGCCGCCAATAGCTACCACGTGTGGCCCGTTACGATAGAAAGTCCCACCCACGGCGCCCGCCAAGTGGTAACTGCCCCCGCCGACCTAGTAGCCTCGCCCTTTGGCTGGCACGACGTAGACGGCAAGGCCGGCGCCGACTCCCTGCGCACCGCCGGCAACAACGTGACAGCCTACGAGGACCGCAGCAACAAGAACACCGGCAACAACCCCTGGACCGTGGGCTATGCACCCAAGGGTGGCCCTAATCAAATCTTTGATTTTCCTTTCGACAACACTATAGCGGCCAACCCCCGCGCTAACCTCGACGCCGCCATCACCAATCTGTTCTACTGGAACAACCTGATGCACGACATCATGGCGCGCAAAGGTTTCACGGAGGGCGCTGGCAACTTCCAGACTACCAACTACACGGGCAAAGGCGCCAGCGGCGACGCCGTGCAGGCCGAAGCCCAGGATGGCGGCGGACTAAACAACGCCAACTTTGGTACCCCGCCCGACGGCTTTGCGCCTCGCATGCAGATGTACCTGTGGGACGCCAATGAAACCAAAGCCAGCATTACGGCGCCGGCCAGCCTGGCTGGCCCGCTGGTAGCAACAGAGGGTACGGTCACGCGCAAACTAGCAAAAACCGGCCCGGTAAGCGGTAATCTGGTATTGGTAAACGATGGTACTGCTACGCCCCAAGCAGGATGTGCTGCCTACTCGAATGCAGCGGACGTACAAGGAAACTTCGCTTTAGTAGATCTTGGAAATTGCACTAATATTACCAAAGTGCGAAATGCGCAGGCTGCAGGTGCCCGTGCTATCATCATTATACAAAATACCACCGCTCCACCCTTCTCTTTTGGTGTAATAACCGACACAGCAGGGGTTCGTATTCCAGGCGTTATGATTTCACAAGCTGATGGCAACCGTATCAAAGCGGCGCTGCAGGCTGGCAATCAAGTGTCGGTGACGTTGACGGAAACCATTACATATTACCGGGACGGCGACTTCGATAACGGCATTGTCGCCCACGAGTACGGCCACGGTATCTCAACCCGCCTAGCCGGGGGGGCCTCCAACGCTTCATGCTTGCGCAGCGCCGAGCAAATGGGCGAAGGTTGGAGCGACTTTTTCGGGCTGTGGATAACAACTAGGCCTGGCGACAAAGGCACAACGGGCCGCGGCATTGGCACGTACGCTTCCTTTGAGCCTACTACGGGCGGCGGCATTCGGCCTACGCGTTACAGCACTGATGTTAGCATCAACCCCTCCACCTACGACTGGGTAGGCAAGACGATAGGAGGTGTAAACTTTAATCTTGACGCAGATAACAGACCGCGGGTACACGCCATCGGCTACATCTGGGCCAGCGCGCTATGGGACCTGAACTGGGCGCTGATTGAGAAGTATGGCTACAACGAGGACCTGCGCGCCAAAACCGGCGGCAACAACATTGCCCTGCAACTCGTCATCGACGGCCTGAAGCTGCAGCCCTGTAACCCCGGCTTTATTGATGGCCGCGACGCCATCCTGAAGGCTGACTCCATCACCAATAATGCTGCTAACTCCGCTATCATCTGGCGTGTGTTTGCGCGGCGGGGTATGGGCTTCAGCGCCCGGCAGGGCAGCAGCAACAGCCTCACCGACCAGGTAGCGGCCACCGACCTGCCCCGCGTGCTCAGCACCCAGAAAAAGCTGAGCGAGGAGCTGCTAGAGCTGTACCCCAACCCGGCCCACCACCAGCTCACCATCCGCACGCAGGTAAGCAGCAAGGCGCCGGTGCAAGTTGAGCTGGTATCCTTACTGGGCCAGACGCTGCGCACCCGCGAAGTGACGGCCGCCAAACTGCAACGGGAAGGTGTGCAGCTGCCCCTGAACGATGTATCGGCGGGCGTGTATGTAGTGCGCCTGACTACCTCGGAGGGTACTATCACCAAAAAGGTTGTAGTGCAGTAGTAGCAACGCGCTTCTTCTCTTACCCCACCGCCCGCTTGGCTTCGGCCATGCGGGCGGTGCTGTGTAGCGGGTAGTAGTGGCGCTCTATCTCACGAGCAAAATGCAATGCAGCCTGCTGCTACGGTAGCTGCCATAGCCCCTAACCTTCGGTGCGTCTGCGTTGTTGCTGGCGTATGTCTACTGCTGATTCTTCTGCTCCTGCGGCTCTTGACGCGGCCCTGCTGGCCTTGCGCCCACCCGTGGCGGCTGAGCTGCCCGCGGAACCTGCCGCCACCACCGCCGACTTTCTGCACCGCACGCTGCGCCCCCTGCTCAAGCTCCAGAATCCGCGGCTGCTGGCCGTTACTGCCGATTTTCTGCTCGACCACCACGTGCCTTTCCAAGTGGCCGGGCCCGCTGAACAGCAGCGCCTGCTGGCCGAATTGCTCACCCGCAACGTGAAGCTGCGCTACACCATTGTAGGACTGGTAACGGGCCTGTTCACCGCAGCCGAAATGCGTTTCTACCGCAGCCAGCGGGCCGAGGTAAACCGCCGCCTGCTGGAGCTGGCCGTGCGCCGCGTGCAAGACCAAGCCTCTGCCGTAGCGGCACTGCTGGCCGCATCGGACGCCTGAAGCGCCGGTTACCCGGCCAACAAAAACGCCCACTGCCGAAGCAGCGGGCATTTTTATTGTCCGGGTAGGTTACCTGGTGCTTAGTCGTAGCGCGACTCGCGCAGCTGAATAGGTTCGGCTTTTTTGCGCAGACGCATGTTGAGCAGCTCGACAATCAGCGAGAAGAACATAGCGAAGTAGATGTAGCCCTTCTCAATCTCCTTGTGGAAGGCCTCCATCACTAGCATCACCCCAATCATAATCAGGAAGGACAGGGCCAGCATTTTGATAGTGGGGTTGCGGTTGACGAAGTTGGCCACCACACCCGAAAAGGCCAGCATCACGCCCATGGATAAGATGACGGCCAGAATCATAATCATCACGTTATCAACAAGGCCCACAGCCGTCAGGATAGAGTCGAAGCTGAACACGATGTCGATGAGGATGATTTGAAAGACCACGCTCTGCATAGTGGCCCGGCCCCCGGTATTGTGCTCATCTTCCTCCTCGCCCTGCAGCTTGGTGTGGATTTCGGTGGTGCTCTTGCCAATCAGGAACAAGCCGCCGGCCAGCAGAATCAAGTCGCGGCCCGACACGCCCCAGCCGCCCTCTATCCAGGGCACGGGCACCGTAAACAGCGGCTGCTTCAGGCTCACGATCCAGGAAATGCTCAGCAGCAGCCCAATGCGGAACAGCAGCGCCAGTATCAGCCCAATGCTGCGGCCGCGGGGCTGCTGCTCGGCTGGCAGGCGGTTGACGATGATAGAGATAAAGATAATATTGTCGATACCCAGCACGATTTCCATGAACGTGAGCGTGAGCAGGCTCACCCAGGTCTGGGGGTTGGAAAAAACAGAGAGGTCGAAGTCCATCCGGGAGAATGTGAGAGATGTTGAAATGAGAAGACTGTGCTAGGAATAAAATGAGTGCGAAAAAGGACCTGCCACAACAACTAGGCGCCTTTCTCGCATTTCCACATTCGCGCACACTGCGCCTTAGCTTTTCATGTTAACGAATTGCAGGGGCTGGCCAACGTCGGTGCGGCGGAGCAGGGCAATGGTGGCTTGCAGGTCGTCTATCTTCTTAGCCGACACGCGCACCTGGTCGTCCTGCATCTGGGCTTCTACCTTGAGCTTGCCGTCCTTGATGGCCTTAATGATTTTGCGGCCCACTTCCTTGTCTACCCCGGCTTTTACTTTCACCACTTTCTTGACCAGGGCGCCGCTGGCCTGCTCCTCGGCCGTGAAGTCGAGGGCGGTGCCGTCGATGCCCTGCTTGACGGCCCGCGCCAGCAAGATGTCTTCCAGCGACTTAATACGCATGGAGTTTTCGGAGCTGAGCGTAATCAGGTTGGCTTTCTTGTCCAGCTCGATGCCGCCCTTGGTGTCGCGCAGGTCGTAGCGGGTTTGGAGTTCTTTTTTGGCTGTATTCACCGCGTTTTCCAGGACTTGCGGGTCTACTTTGCTTACGATATCGAAGGAAGCCATGCGGAAGGCAAGGGAAGAGAAAGGCAGGACGAAAACCCAGGCTACGCAGGGCGCCGCGCTAGGTTGGGGGCCAAAGATACACAAGCTCGCCCGAGTGCCCCGAAGCTGAGCTTCGGGGCACTCGGGCGAATACAGCCTCCGGGAGGCTTGCTAAAACCTCTCCCGGCCGCGCAGCAGGTCCCAGTACAGGCGGAAGTCGCCGAGCAGGGAAAGCCAGGGGTGCTGAAAGGTGGCGGGGCGGTTGTGCTCCACAAAGAAGTGCCCCACCCAGGCCAGGCCGTAGGCTGCCACCACGCCCGCCAGCACCAGCCAGGGGCGCTGCCAGGCCACGGCCAAACCCAGAGCCAGCAAGAACAGGCTGGTACCGATGAAGTGCAGAATGCGGGTGCCGCGGCGGTTATGCTCGCGCAGGTACCGGGGGTAGAACTCAGCGAAGGTAAGTGAATCGGGAGCGGCCATATGCGGGAGGGTTTTTCCTAAAGTAACTACCTTTTCCCACTCTTGCCTGTGCTTTTGACTTGCTTTATTGCCCTGACCTCCCGGTATGGAACAACTGCCCGACGTGGCCGCGCTGCTGGCCATCTACAACCAAATAAACGCCTACGGCCGCACCAACGGCATGGAGCTGCTGCTGACCCGGCCTGGCCAGGTGCAGTACACCATGACCGTGCGCCCCGACCACCTCTCCTCGCCGGGTACCTGCCACGGCGGGGTGCTGGCTGGCCTCATGGACGCGGCCCTGGGCGCGGCGGCCCTGTCGCTGGCGTTTACGGCCGGCGAGCTGGTGTCCACGGTCGAGTTTAAAATCAACTACCTGCACCCCGTGCACCTGCACGATTACCTTGTGGCGCATGGTGCGGTGGAGCACTCCGGCAAAACGCTCATCGTGAGCAGCGCTACCATTACCTGCCCCGCCCGCGACGGACTGGTGGTGGCCCGTGGCTTGGGCACCTTCAACCGCTACCCCGCCTCCAAGCGCGACTTCCACGACCTATTGTTTCCGGCCGAAGAGTAGCTGCCGAAGGGCTCTAAAAAAACCCGCCGGACGGCCCTGAGGCCATCCGGCGGGTTTTCAAATACCGAACCGATAGAGAAAAGAGGTCAGATTATAAACGTTCGGGCGAGACGGCCGACTCGTGCTCGGGCTCCCCGTCGTACTCGTCGTTGAGCTGCGGGGGCTGCACTTTCCGCACGTTGCGGGCACAGTCTTCGTCGCGGTGGTTGCGGCCCACCGTGAATTCCACCCAGTCGCCTTCGCGCAGGTCGTTGAAGTCGCCCTCGGCCATGTCGGCGTAGCTGAAGAACAGGTTGTTCGGGGGCATTACCACGAAGCCGAACCCGTTTTTCAGGTTCTTGATGGTGCTGATGCCCACCGTGCCCACCGGACCAGCGGCCGTGGGGCCCGTGGGGCGCACCGGCTTGGGCGTGGGATAGGCCACCGGCTCGGGGGTATTCACGAACATGCCCTCAATTACGTCGTCGCCCGTGCTCAGGCCCTGGTCGATGAGGTCGTGCATCTGGATGGGGTAGGTAGCGTGCTCCAGCAGCTGCTGGGAGGCGCGCGTCACGCGGTTTTCACCCTTGAAGTCCACGTACTTGAAGTCCCAGTTGAGCAGCATCACGCGGGTGCCTACCGTGTTCAGCTTCTTAATCAGGGGCACGTAGTCGGAGTCGCCGGCGATAAGTACAATCACGTCGAAGCTCTTGTGCATGGCCAGTTCCAGGGCTTCCAGGGACAGCCACACGTCGATGCCTTTTTCCTGCAAACGGCCGTCGCGCGTTTTCAGGGGCATGTAGTGCGTGGTGATGCCCATATTCATCAGAATATCGTCGAGCAGCCGGTCGTGGAACAGCCGGTCTTTGTCGCGGGCTTCCGTGGCCGACAACCGGCCGCGGAAAAAGTGGGCATCCGTAATCTGGCTAAGACGCACGTCAACGTCTTCTTCTTCGGCTACCTGGTGCCGGATAAATTCATGGAGACCTTCCAGGCTGATGCGGGCCTTACGTTCGTGCTGGAAGTAGTAGTAATCACTGATTTTCAGGAAATAATTGCCGTCATAGAAGACGCCTATCCTAATCAGAGGGCTATTCATCTGGTTCATACGAGAAGCGGTTTGTGCGCAAAAAGGTGTGTGTGAGCGGGAGCGGGTACATTGGTTCGGTCGAGGCGACGTCGGGCGTCGCCTCGACCAAAGATACTATCTGTGTTTCTTTCAGAAAGACAATAAATCATGATGGCAAAGTTTTAGAGAATGAAAGGTGCAACGGACAAGTGCAATAGGGTAGCAGTAGCGAGTAGAGCAACGAAAAAGGCGGAGGCCTGACGGGCTTCCTAAATTGGGATAAAGCAAGATAACTTTGCGTACAGATGCTTCTGCCCCGCAGCAGACGAGCTATTCTGTGACCTATCCACTTATTTCCACAACACGTACCACAAGGTTAAGCAAATTATATCTTTTTAGGTACAGCTGTCCAGTAATTACCCGTCTCCTCCGGCGGAGGAGTCCGTTGAAAAAGGCAAGTTCCGGGCTGTTGCGAAAGGTAACCGTTCGGATGGCGGCGCCTGTCCGACCTAATAGGATATAAACTTTCGGCAAGGTACACCTTTGCCGGCTATAACGCAGCACAAACGAGGGCTGTACGGGCGCTCTGCCACCTCAACGGTGGCCAGGGTCCCGCCGCTAAAAGCCCATGCGCCCTACTACCAGCCCCAGTACCAACGCGGCGTAGCCGATGCAGATGGCTACCTCCAGCACATTGCCACTGGCCGAACCCGTGCGAATAAGCGGAAGTTTCAGGGCGCGGTCGGTGAGGGGCAGCAGCCACCGCACGCCGGCCTTAGTGAGCGTATCGGCCAGTAGGTGCGAGACGTAGCCGCCGCCCGCAAACAAGGCCACGCCGTGCCAGCCCAGGCTTTGGTTGGCCAGGTGGCCGATGTAGGTCCAGAGGCCGGCCGCCCAGATGGTGTGGGTCCAGGAGCGGTGGGAGGTAAATGGCGCTACGGCCACAAAGCAGCCCAGCATGCTCAGCCACACGTAGCCCGTGTACAGGCCCGCCACCACCGTGCACAGCCCCGTAAACAGCAGCGCCAGTTTGCGGGTAGAGTCGCCCTGCATGGCCGCGCCAATGAGGCCAAACGCCAGGGCCGCCGTGAAGCCCATGCGCCGGTCGGGGCCGGGCGGCACCAGAAAGTGCGTGTACAAGGCCAGGCCCGCCGCTACCAGCACAAAGGCCCAGCGCACATATTGCTGGGTAAACCCCAGCCGCTTGCTGAGCCGGGAGCCGGGGTGGTCGAGGTCGGGAGCCAGGGACGAAAAGCCCGCCAGGGCAATGCCCGCCGGCGAAAACGGCACCCCAGTGACAAGGCCGCCAATAGCCACGCCGGTAATCAGGCCAATGGCCAGGTGAGAAGAACCGCGCACGTCAGATACATAAAAAAACGAGTGCAAAGATAGGTGACAGGTGACAGGTGACAGGTGACAGGTGACAGGTGACAGGTAACAGGTGACAGGTGACAGGTGACAGGTGACAGGTGACAGGTGACAAGTAGAACGTCATGCTGAGCACAGCGCAGCGGAGTCGAAGCATCTCTACCGCTGGCTAACTTCAATCATCAGGCTCCCCCTCTCTTTTGAAGAGGGGGCCGGGGGGTGAGGTCCAACAAAGCGGACGAGATGCTTCGCGCCGCTCAGGATGACAGACCTGTACCCCAGCACCCCAACCCCAAGAAACTTTCAGCGGCCAGTCATGGTATTGGGTACCGTGCCTTGTGCCACCTCTGCCCGACCGGAAAACCATCCGGCCGGGCTTCTACCTTTGCTTCTCTCCCCAGCCGAACTACGTTTTGAAGGTCTCCGATTTTCTCAAGCTCTACGCTCTCGACCCCACCGTGCTGACCGTTGGGGCCCGCCTGAACCCGGCCACGCGCAATAGCCTGCGGGCCGGGGCCGCGGCCGAAACAGCCCCGGTGCGCCTGTACCTGCGCGGCTTGGTGGGCTCCCAGGACGCCGTGCTGGCCGCCGCCCTGCACCGTGAGTTTCCCGATCAGCACCACCTCTTCATCCTCCACGACCGGGACGAGGCCGCCTACTTCCTCGCCGACCTCCAGCACCTGCTACCTGGCGAAGAGCCGCTGCTGTTTCCCAGCTCCTATAAGCGCCCGTATTCCTTCGACGAGACGGAAAACGCCAACGTGCTCATGCGGGCCGAGGTGCTGAACCGGCTGAATACCCACCGTAGTGCCTCATCCCCCCAACCCCCTTCTCCTACAGAGAAGGGGGAGCCAGACGCGAGGAGCGGACGTGAATCGTCAGGCTCCTCCTCTCTGAAGGAGAGGGGGCCGGGGGGTGAGGCCCCAGGCGCCCTCATCGTCACCTACCCCGAGGCTTTGTTTGAGAAGGTTATCAACAAGAAAAGCCTCGTGGCTAACACCTTCCTGGTGAAAATCGGTGATAAGCTGGATGTCAACTTCATCAGCGACATGCTGGCCGAGTACGACTTCGAGCGGACCGACTTTGTGTACGAGGCGGGGCAGTTTGCCGTGCGCGGGGGCATCGTGGACATCTTCTCCTACGCCAACGAGCTGCCGTACCGCATTGAGCTGTTCGGGGATGAGGTGGAGACGATTCGGACGTTTGACCCTGAGACGCAGCTGTCGGTGGAGAAGCGGCAGCAGGTGAGCATCATCCCGAACGTGCAAACCAAGCTGCTGCAAGAAACGCGGGAGGCCTTTCTGGACTTCATTCCCCGCAACACCGCCATCTGGGCCAAGGACGTGCGCCAGACCCTGGACGTGGTGGAAGAGTCGTTTGACCGGGCCGAGCAGGGTTTCAAGGAGCTGCTGGAATCGTCGGGGGGTGTGCAGATTGTGAGCAAGCCGGAGGATTTGTTTGAGTCGGGCAAGACGTTCAAGAAGCTGCTCGATGCCTTCTCGGTGGTGGAGTTCGGCAAACGGTTTCATTACAAGACCGGGGCCGAGGAGTTCCAGTTCAGCAGCAAGCCCCAGCCTTCCTTTAATAAGGACTTCAACCGCCTCGTCAAGAACCTGCACGAAAACCAGGAAAAAGGCTACACCAACATCATTGCCGCCGAGCAGGTGCGCCAGGCCGACCGCCTGCGCACCATCTTCGACGAGCTGGACAACAACGTGCAATTCCAGCACCTGCTACTCGGCTTGCGCGAAGGCTACATCGACGAACAGCTCAAGCTGGTAATCTACACTGACCATCAGCTGTTCGAGCGGTTTTACCGGGCCCAGGAGGGACGCAAGTTCTCCAAGAAAAAGGCGCTGACGCTGAAAGAGCTGCGCACCCTGGTGCCCGGCGACTACGTGGTACACCAGGACTACGGCATTGCCCGCTTCGCCGGCCTCACCCAGGTTACCATCAACGACCGGCTCCAGGAGGCCATCCGGCTGGTGTACCGCGACGACGATGTGCTGACCGTCAGCATCCACGCCCTGCACAAGATTGCCAAGTACTCGGGGGCCGAGGGCACGCCGCCCACCATGAGCAAGCTGGGCTCGCCGGAGTGGGAAAACAAGAAAAAGTCGGTTAAGAAAAAGGTCAAGGACATTGCCGCCGAGCTGATTCGGCTCTACGCCAAGCGCAAAACCGCACCCGGCCACGCCTTCGCCCACGACTCCTTCATGCAGGCTGAGCTGGAGTCGAGCTTTATCTACGAAGACACCCCCGACCAGGCCAAGGCCACCGAAGATGTGAAGCGCGACATGGAGGTGCCCCACCCCATGGACCGGCTGGTGTGCGGCGACGTGGGCTTTGGCAAAACGGAAGTAGCCATCCGGGCGGCCTTCAAGGCCGTGGCCGACGGCAAGCAGGTGGCCGTGCTGGTGCCCACCACCATCCTGGCCATGCAGCACTACAAAACGTTTCGGGAGCGGCTGGCGGCTCTGCCCGTGACGGTGGAGTACGTGAACCGCTTCAAGAGCACCAAGCAGATCAAGGAGACGCTGGCCCGCGTGGCCGAGGGCAAAACCGACATCCTCATCGGTACCCACCGCCTCACCAACAAGGACATTAAGTTCAAGGACCTGGGCCTGCTCATCATCGATGAGGAGCAGAAGTTTGGGGTCAAAACCAAAGACAAGCTCAAGGAGTTGAAGGTAAACGTGGACACGCTTACTCTCTCGGCCACGCCCATTCCGCGCACCCTGCACTTCTCCCTCATGGGTGCCCGCGACCTGTCAGTTATTGCCACGCCCCCGCCTAACCGCCAGCCGGTGCAAACCGAGCTGCACGTGTTCGATGAGCTGCTGGTGCGCGACGCCGTGGCCCGCGAAATCAAGCGCGGCGGCCAGGTGTTCTTCGTGCACAACCGCGTGAAGGACATCGAGGAGCTGGCCAACATGATTTTGCGCCTCGTGCCCGATGCCCGCGTCACCTACATCCACGGCCAGATGGAGGGCGACCTGCTCGAAAAGCGTATGATGAAGTTCGTGGATGGCGAGTACGACGTGCTGGTGAGCACCAACCTTATCGAATCGGGCCTCGACATTCCCAACGCCAACACCATCATCATCAACCGCGCCCACTTGTTCGGGCTGAGCGACCTGCACCAGATGCGCGGCCGCGTGGGCCGCTCCAACAAAAAGGCCTACTGCTACCTGCTCACGCCCCCGGTGGCCGGCCTGCCCTCCGACGCCCGCAAGCGCCTAAGCACGCTCGAAGAGTTTTCGGACCTGGGCGCGGGCTTCCACGTGGCCATGCGCGACCTGGACATCCGCGGGGCTGGCAACCTGCTCGGTGGCGAGCAATCCGGCTTCATCAACGACCTGGGCTTTGAGACCTACCACCAGATTCTGGACGAAGCCGTGCAGGAGCTGAAGGAAACCGAGTTCCGCGACCTGTTCCTCGGCGACCCCACCCAGCGCCTGCAAGAAGCCGCCGGCACCAGCGGCCCCAAGGAGTGCAACATCGAAACCGACCTCCAGGTCCTCATCCCGGACCGCTACGTGAGCAACGTCTCGGAACGCCTGCAACTCTACAGCAAGCTCGACCGGGCCAAAAACCCCGAGGACCTACGCAAGCTGCTGGCTGGCATCGTGGACCGCTTCGGCCCCCTGCCCCCCGAAGTAGAGCAGCTGGCCGACATCGTGCGCTTGCGCTGGCAGGGCTGCCAGTTGGGTTTCGAGAAGCTGACGCTGAAGAAAAACCAGCTGAAAGGCTACATCCCGGCCACGGGCAACGAGGCCTACTTCCAGGGCGACACGTTCGGCAACATTCTCAGCTACGTGCAAACCCACCCTCGCACGGCCTCCATGAAGGAGCGCAAAGAACAGCTCATCATCACCTTCGAAGATGTGCGGAGCGTGCAACAGGCCCAGCGGATACTGAGCGAGCTGGGCAGCGAGGAAACGGTCGGGGTGTAAGGAAAAGTCCCGGACATAAGCGGACACGGGCGGACATGATGTCCGCCCGTGTCCGTTTATGGCCCCATGTCCAACTCGTTCCAAGCTTTATGAAGTTCATAAGCATTACCCGAGGATAAGCTCCAGTTCGGCGACCCGCCCACGTCGTTGGAAAACCTATCTTGATATACTTTTCAACTTCACCGCACCATGAGTAATCCTGAATCGCCCGAAGATTTTGAAAGCGTCAAAACGAGTTGCAGCGTCGTTTAACTCAACTTGCTGCCGACCAAGCGCGTGCCAGCCAAGCCCTAGCGGACGTATTACAGTCGATGAAGCGAAGCGTAGCAGACAAGCATTTCGGAGAAGCATCAGCAATTGCGCTTTCACCAAATAAATCAGCCCAACAGTTTGAAAAACTCTTGTTGCGTGATGATGAACAGCGCCGCCGAGCGGACAAACGCCAAGACGCCATGCTCCGCCTGCTCATGCAGCGGTCTATGAACCTGACAGTTGCTTTCCGGCGACTTGAAGCCCGCACCAACCGTAAGTAATACCCATCAGGCCCACCAAGCCGCTCCCCCACCACCGCCCGAGCCGGCCTGCTACTGACGTGGCAGGCCGGCTCGGGCGGTGGTGGGGCATTATTGCAGTTGCGCCAGGCCTTGCCGGAAATACTGGAAGCTGGCCGACATATTCCGCTCCGGGTTCAGGTGCGGGGCTATGGTTTCGGCCCACTCTATTTTGGCCTTGCCCGTTCGGTAATACCCGCCCTCCTGCAACACGCGCCACAGCGTTTCCCAGGTATCAGCAATGGTGTCGGGGTCGTGGGGCAGGCCGCTGAAGTGCTGGGGCCGCACCCGTGGGTAGGCGGCCTGAATAGCCTCCCGGTCACCGAGAAACCACGCTTCCAGTTCTTGCATAGCTAACCGGGTGATGGTGTGGTACGGCTGTTCGGAACCAGCGGTGGTTTTGGTGAGCAGGCCTGCCTCGGCTACTATCTTTTCCAGCTCGGCCTTGCGCCGCCGACAATCCGTGTCGGCGTCCATCAGGATGACAACCCGCAACCCCGGCTCCTGGGGCAACCGACGGGCGTAGTTCTTCAGCCGGCCCGGCAGGCGCTGCAATAAGTCCGTCTTGCCCCGATGCGGGTAGCATTGATAGGTCACATCGGGCGCCAGCAGTTTCGGCAGCAGAACGTGCAGCGCCGCCTCCGCCGACTCTTCTTCCAGCAAGAACTCAATGTGCATCCTACTGCGCGGCTGAGGTGCGGGGAGCCAGCGGGTCGCCGAGGCGGAAGAAGTTGCTGGTCCACAAGTAGCCCAGCGGCGAGCCATCCTCCACCAGCTCCTTCACCTGCGGAATATCAGCCGTGCGCGTAGCCTGGGTATAGCCATCCGGGCCCCGGTGCAGAATCCAGACCTGCTCCGGCTCCAGCGCATCCAGCAGAAACGGCGAGTGAGTAGCCACCAGCAGCTGCCGCGTTTCAGTGGCCTTCACCAGCTCCTCGGCCAGGCGCGGCAGCAGGCGCGGGTGCAGCTCGTTTTCCGGCTCCTCCAGGCCCAGCAGCCCGGTAGCATTGGGCTCATACAGCAGCGTGAGCAGGGCCGCCAGCCGCATCGTGCCCTCCGACATATACTGCGCCGGCAGCGGCTTCTCAAACGGCGCATCCTTAAACCGCAGCAGCAGCCGCTCATCCGAGGTAATTTCCGTCACCACTTCCGCCAGCTGCGGCACCCACCGCCGCAGCTGCGCCGCGATGCGCGCCAGCACCTCCGGGTGCTTGGTGTGCAGGTAGTACAGCACGTTGGGCAGGTTGTCCCCGTTGGCCGACAGCTTCTCCCGCGGCCCGGCGTCGGAGTACCCTTTTTCTTCTTTTTCTCGTTTGTCGTCGCTCAGGTTAATACGACGATAAGATTGTATAACGCTCAGCACCAAGGATGATACAGGCCATTCCTTGCCTATGTGCTCTGGAAAATAACCCAAGCGGGCAATAAATGCTATGTCAGAAGGGCTGGAGCCCTGTTGGTAGATATTGTTTCTAAAGACGTTTCCATAACCATAGTAGCGGAGTGGGTTTGGCTCAGCGTCTATCCAA